>JANPMV010000101.1:0-89911 GCA_031427135.1 Cyanobacteria bacterium VAR_87_metabat_62
TAACCGCTCGGCTGTCTCTTTTAATAATGCTTTGAGTCCGTCTGTGAGTTCTAACATTGCTAGTATCTTCTTGCTGTATAGATTCTTAATCTATCTTACTCTATCGGAACTATTTATTTTCTGGAAGTCCCTAAGGTGTAAGCAGAGCCGCCATTTTCAGCAATGGCTAATTGCTCTTGGGTATCCTGGAAACGCTGCAAACCCCAATCTGAAAGAATCACGCCTCGGCGCTTGCGCTTTTTCGGCAGTTTATTCATACCTTGATATTCCAACTCGAACTAAGTAGATGACGATTAATTTCTCTGCTCAAATCCCCGATTTGTTTTTTATTCAAAGTTTGTCATATCCTAAATCGAGATTCAACCCGTCATTTGCCGTAGTCAATTCTTAACAAATAGATACAAAGCCAATATAAATAACGCTTATTCTCCTAGAAACCCGTGTTGAGCGCTCGCTGTACAAAAAAAATGCAACACTTAACTCATAATGATTTTGAAAACTTTTCTGAATGCCTACAGGAACTCTACAAAACTTGTAGCTTTGAAGATTTCTCATCCCATATTCTGGCAATTATCTCGAAGGTTATTCCCGCAGTAGATTACACATACACCACACTCTCCTTCGGAAACCACAAGGCTACCACGATCGACTATCAACCAGCCCCTGGGTTTGAGCCCCTTGATACAGCGAATTTTGAAAAAATTGCTCATAAACATTTTTATGAGAATCCTCTAGTTGGCAATTATCTACGAACTCGTGACCATCGAGCGCATAAGGTTTCCGACTTTTTAAATGAGCAGCAACTGCATCGTTTGGAAGGATTGTATGGAAAGCTGATGCAGCCTAGAGGAATCAGAGATTTGATTGCAGTTTCATTACCAATTTCTCTGTCAAATACCTCCGCTAGCAAGCTGTGCTCTGGACAAGATGATATTATTGCCATCACGCTGATGGGAGACGAGATTTTTACTGAGCGCGATCGCTTCTTATTCAACTTATTGCACCCTCATCTGTTGCAAGCACAGCAAAACATGAATCAGTTTGCCAATATACAACAAGACTGGTTGCAACAGCGCAATACTCTACAGGCATTGGCAATTATTGCGATCGACGGAGATGGGCAAGTTCAATTCATGAGCAAACGAGCTTGCCAGTTGCTCAACCAGTATTTTCAAGACAAATGCTCAACACGATGCTTGCCAGAAAATTTACAGCGATGGGTGAAATACCAGTTGTCGCTTTTAAGACGAAGTGATGATATTCCTCCACCCCGTTTACCACTGAAATTAGAACAGGAAGGCAAACAATTAGTCGTGCCTTTTGTAACTGAGCAACCACGGGAACAATATCTATTGTTGCTTGAAGAACAGCAGTTTTTGACTTTATCACCTGGAGCTTTGGAATTACTAAGATTAACTAAACGTGAAGCAGAAGTGTTATTTGAGGTGACGCAAGGTAAAACTAATCCGGAAATTGCCACTACACTAAGCATTAGCATCGGTACTGTCAGGAAGTATTTAGAACACATTTACTCAAAACTGCAAGTACAAACTCGTGCGGAAGCTGTAGTATGTGCTTTGAAACAGCTTGGGACAATTGGTTAGAAGCGGCAAATATCTAGGAACACTTAGCCCAGTCCGAGGAAAACATACCGATCTTTAAGTTGGCAATTTTGGGAGCAACTCAAAAGGCTATATATTTTTGTCACTCCCGCAGCATAACTGACCGAATTGCTGAGTATATCTCTTTGTATAAAATCTAAAAGCTTTATCGAGCAAAGCTTTTCAGCTTTATCCTCAGTTATTTTTAGAGCATCGCTTAACTGACCAACTTAAGTGGCAAACTGTCCTGGACGTTTTAGATCGGTCAGGATAACGTTGGTACATCAGATACAGCGTTAGATTTCAACAAATTAGAAAATTAAACTCATGCTGCTTAAGTATTGCGGTATTTCCTAATATTAATCAACCGATTTTGCGAGGATTTTGTTATGGCTTTACAACCAGATTCGTTAGAACCTCGGCGATTAATTGGCAACAATACATCCGAAGTTGTTACTTTGTCGATCGCAGATACAACTAATTTTCCTTTGGGAATTTGGATGCTCGGAGGTGACGATCAAGTCATCGGATCAACAGTTAATGATTTGGTTTATGGCAATGATGGGGAAGATATTATCAACGGGGATTTGGGCAACGATTCTTTATTCGGAGGAAAAATTAAAGACTTCCTGGCTGGAGATCAGGGAAATGACTTTCTCAGCGGTGGTCAAGATGCAGATTGGCTTATGGGTGGTGCGGGAGACGATGTTCTCTTGGGGGGGGGGAGAGGCAATGATGCCTTATTCAGCGGTAACGGAAATGACACTCTGGTGGGAGGTTTGGGTCGCGACTTTTTAGCAGGTTTGGATGACAATAATAGTTCCCTCAAAATCGGGGGTAGCAACTTGTACGTCCTCCAAGCCGAACCCGGAGTTACGGATTTCAATAATGCCGATGTTATTGTATTTTTCAGACCTGGTACCGATCGAATTGGATTGGCAGGCGGTTTGACTCCTAGCGATTTAGACTTGCAATACGTGACAAACGTGACAGTCTTGCTTGGGTTTGAGACACCAGAAGCTGTTAAACAATTTGTCCCGCCAAGTGCATTAAATTTTCCACCTGTACAGAGTCAAGGCACTCTAATTAAAGTTAGGAATTCCGGTGACATAGTAGGCTTTGTGGCACAGACAAGAGTGGCTGATGTTCAAAGTAGTATTATCTCTGTTCAGGATTTTTAATCACTTTTCACAGTTTTGTAGCGAGGAATTTAGTCCTCATAAATTGCTCGTGAAAACTTCAGTTTTCCTCTAGTCTACAAGCTTTTTTGGGAATATCTCCAGCTTAATTATCGTTTTTTTGAGAGCATCGCTTAAAGGAGTAATTGACATGATTACAACACCGAGAAAGGAAAATGCGATCGTTAGTACCGATGCAACTCCGCAGACTGCTAAAAAGCCTCGCCTAGAAGCTACTTGGGTTAATGAAAATGGAAAACTGATCTGCAAATGGTTGTCTCCGGTCAATCACTGAAAGAAACGGAGCCATCTTGATCCTTAATCAATTGCCCGGATGAGCGAGAATGCCTACTTCTTGGTTGAAGCGGATCATCTCCAAAGATCGATCGCCATACAAGTCTTCAATGTGTTCTATGCAGCAGTCGATCGCAAAATCGTTCAATTCAGCCGGCTCAATGCCGTACATTTGCTGAAATACCTCTGAATCTACCCGACAAAAGCGCGGTCGATCGGCATAAATTCCGCATTCTCGCTTTTCTTTGTCAAAATTGATACACCAACCGTCATCTCCTACTAGGCTCAAGTAGACCGCTAATTCTTCTTCTGATAAATACTCGTCTAAGTCGGGACGCTCTGTTGGGTCAAGGTAACAACAAGCACCGCACTGTTTTACGCAAAGCCAATTCGCCATAATTTGTTCGATGTGAGATTTGAGATTTGAGATTCGTAACACTCTCCCGAAAGAGGCCTCAAGTCCTCGGTTTCCTGTGACTGGGAGCTCGATCGTTCTTTAACTTTTGTTGAATTTTGTAAACTTCCTTAAAAAATAGGGTCGATCGCCCGGTAAAATCAGAAGCGGATTTTCTAATTCAACAATCTAGACTTAATCAATACAGGAGGACACATGGACTTTATAACCGATCTTTTCAGCGGCCTGAGCGGTGTAAACTACCAACTCATTGTTCAGGTAGGTTTACTCGCAGCAGTCGTGCTTTCGGGCCCGATCGTAATTTTTCTGCTGGCAGCTAAAGGCGGCGACTTGTAATTATAGCACGCTAAGTGGCGATCGAGAGTTGGCAGTTTTGAGTTTTAAATTATCCAAAATTCACAACGCTCGATCGCCAATTTCCCCCAAATTCTCTGCTGCGCCAGTTACTTTTTCAAATACCGAGGGCGTGTTTAGCAGTTTGAATCAAATTCTCAAAAAAAGGTAGAGATACATCGACTTCTCTAGCATCCTTGCGGGAATTGCCTAACAAACCGATGTTTTGTCCGGGCGCAACAACCAAAACTTGGCCTTGAGAGTTGCGAATTCTCAATTCCTCGATCGACCCTGCGGGAGATAGACTACAAGAATAAGCGCGATCGCAATAATCAAACTCAACTTTTCCAAACATCGGCGGCCTCGAACTAGCAGCACTTGCCGGCAGCCGAACCCCCAACAACTCTAACTCAACCGATGTCTTGCCATTAAAACTATTTTCCCGCAATCGGTAAGCAATATCAACCCGCCGAGGCAAAGGAAAATATTCCCCCCAACGCCAAGCAATCCCCTTCACACTAGCCGATACTTCTCCATCTTGAGTTGCAGTTAATTTAACATGACCTCCTTTGCCAACAATTTTTTGTTCAGTTATACAAACATCAGCCGTCCAAAATACAGGAGACTTATTTTCAATCCCGCAAGGTTCCAGAGCATCAATTTGTCGGTAAAGGTCGAGATTGATCTCAGCCAAATTCGCTTGTACGTCTACTGAAACCAGCGGTTTTAGGTGTTCCGGCTGCAAACATTGATTGGCAAAAATTGACAACTGATTGCGAAATTGTTCAACATTCTGGGCCGGCATAGAAAAGCCTCCCGCCGCTTTGTGTCCGCCAAATTTAGTTAATAAATCAGCGCAAAAATTCAGCCCGTCAAATACATTAAACTCAGGAATTCCCCTCGCCGAACCCCGCACAATTTTAGGCGCAGTCGCCCCGTCGGCCTCATCATCCTCAAAAGTACCGATAAACACGGGTACGCCGTAGCGTTCCACCAACCGAGATGCTACAATCCCGATCACTCCATGATGCCAACCGGGCTGTACGACAACTAAAACCCGTTCTTGCTGCAAATCGAGATCGCTTTTCTCACACCAAGCGATAGCTTCCTGCTCAATTTCCTGGCACAATTCCTGCCTGCGCTGATTGATTTGTTCGCACTGCATCGCGTTTTTCAGTGCCAATTCGCGATCGTCCGTTGTCAGCAACTCTATCACAATTTGAGGGTCAGCAAGTCGCCCCACAGCATTAATCCGAGGCCCCAGTCGAAAACCAATATCTTCAGGCTTTAACGAACTGTTAGTTTTATTTTGCGAGTTCAGAATTGAAGAACTTTCCGCCTGCACTCCCGCCACCTGGATCAAAGCCTGAACACCCGCCAATTGTGAGTGAGGTAAAAGCCGCAAACCCCGCTTTACCCAGCGGCGGTTAACTCCAGTCAAAGGCGCTAAATCCGCAATAGTTCCCAACGTAAATAACTCCAGCAGCGGATTCACCAACCCGCCCACTTTCTGCATATCTTGAGCCAAACTAATCGCCAACACATAAGCAACGCCTACCCCAGCCAAACCGCGATAAGGTGAAGATTCTGCAATTAATTTTGGGTTAAGAATCGCATCGGCCGGCGGCAGTTTTGGCGGCAAGTCGTGGTGGTCTGTAATAATAACTTTGACACCGAGTTCTCGGGCTCTCGCCACCGGGCCGTAAGCTGCAATTCCGTTGTCAACCGTGAGAATGAGGGCTACACCTTCGGAGTGAAATTCTTCTACAATGCGATCGTTAATCCCATAACCTTCCCGCATCCGGCTCGGAATAGCATAATCCACATTCGCCCCCAGAGCCCTGAGAGCTCGCAGCAACAAAGCCGTGCTCGTCATCCCGTCAGCATCGTAGTCGCCGCAAATCGCAATTTTTTGCCCTCCCGAAATCGCCTCCCGCAACAATTTGACACTCGCAGCCAAATCGGGAAACTCATCCATTGGTGCGGGCAAAACCAGAGATTCCGGTTCGATAAACCCTTGCACTTCTTCAACAGAATCGATGCCGCGATTAATCAATACCTGGGCCAGCAAGGACGACAAACCAATTTCAGCGGCAAACTGTTCGGCTTGCTGTGGTTGAGGCGCATAAATTTGCCACCGTTGGTTCGGCAATCGGTGAGAATTCGGAGGCACAGATGTGGGTAGCTCTTGCACGGAAGCTGAGGTTTAAAGATACATGGTTAATCTTACCGAATTAAGTGCCTCAGTCAATCAATTTTAGATTTTAGATTTTAGATCCTAAAGATGAGTTTTTTCGGTAAAATCCGAAGGTTGTTTGTAGGAAAGGTTTTTTCGGCAGCTCTCACCGTATGCAAATACGGATATCTCTGTAGCAGCCATGCCCCGTACCCGTTCTCCCTCAATCTGCAATCTGCTGTATGTCTGAAGTTAATCTCAAATTTTAAATTTCAAATCGATTGGTTTGAACCCAGAAACCAAGTGTAGCAGGACTTTTGCGACTTACTTAAGGCGAGAAGGCTAATTCAATTTTATGAGGAGACTTGCATGAGTGCCGATCGACCGTCTTGGTTTAAAATTGCATTGCAGGTTCGGGGGTCTGTCATTCTCTCAATTTTGCCCCGCGTTTTACTCTGCGGCGGCTTTGGAGTTTTTATCAGCCTGCTGCACTTTTTCAAGTTGCCTGTTTCCTTACCCATTCTGTCGAGCATTGTACCCAGTATTGTTCTCGGTTTACTCTTAGTTTTTCGGACAAATACAGCCTACGAGCGATTTTGGGAAGGTCGGAAATTGTGGGGAACTTTAGTCAACAACGTCCGCAATTTGGCGCGCCAAATCTGGGTAGCAATTGAGGAAAAAGACCCGCAGGATATCGCACTTAAAAAATCAGCCCTACGCCTGTTACCTGCCTTTGCAGTGGCAATGAAACTGCACTTGCGCCAAGAATCAGTAAATTCTGAACTAGAGCCGTTAATGTCTCCGTCGCAGTATGAAAAGCTCAAGCCGATGAACCATCCGCCCCTAGAAATTGCCTTTTGGATTGAGGATTATTTGCACGAGCAGTACGAGCGCAACTGCCTCGATGTCTATCAGTTAACTGCTATGAATCAGTTGCTTAACTCTATGATTGATACATTAGGTGGCTGCGAGCGGATTTTGAAAACGCCTATCCCTTTGGCTTATGCGATTCACCTGAAACAATTATTATTGCTTTACTGTTTGGCACTGCCATTTCAAATGGTAAGCGATTTGACTTGGGGAACAGGCCCAGTGGTGGCTTTAATTAGTTTTACTTTGTTCGGTATCGAAGAAATCGGCATTGAAATAGAAAATCCCTTCGGGCACGATGCCAATGATTTGCCTTTGAACAATATTTGTGCTGCCATGCAGCGCAATATTGATGATTTAATTACTTTATCTCCTAGCGTGCACGATCGCGTGAAAGATAAGTAAAGGCATTAGTCATTAGTGAACTGTAGGGGCGGGCTCACGAATAATCCTCACAGTGCAAACAAATTCAATAAACCCGCCCCGGCCCCACCAGAAAACTCTTTACTAACGTTAATTTCTAACAATCAACCGCATTAACCCAGCCAATACTAACAATAAAGGCGTCAGCCGATCGCCCCAGCGCACGTACAAAGTCTTAGTTTGCCGCCGATAAATAGTAGCATCTTGGACTTCATAGGTATTAATTCCCGACTTCCACACCGTCTCGCCGCGAGGATTGACAAAGGCGGAATAACCCGTATTAGTTGCGATAACTGCCCATCGATCAGTTTCAATTGCCCGCATCACATCAAGAGCGTGATGTTGAGCCAGCATCGGCGGTTTGTAATGGGCATTGTTGGAAGCTGTGAGCATAAATTCGCCTCCATTTGCCGCCTGATATCGAAAAATTTCCGCAAACGCCGAATCATAACAAATTCCGACAATGGCGCGACCAAATGGCGTATCAAACAATTGTTTAGAATTGCCTGGTACTAAATGAGCATCTAAGGGAGAAAGCCGATCGATAATCCCGCCTAAGATTTCAGAAAAAGGGATATATTCGGCTAAAGGTACTAGCTTTAGTTTATCGTAGCGATCGACAATTTCTCCTGTTTTGTCGATCGCCAATAAGCTATTAGTCGTGCTATCTCCTTCCTGTCCGAATCCTCCAACCCAAGCCAGAACACCACGTTCGAGAATCGCTTGATAAAAAGAAAGAGTAGAACGCTGATACTCGTTTGTCCAGATAAAAGGCAAAGCCGTCTCTGGAAGTAACACAGCATCGACTTTCCTGTCTGCTAACTGTTGGTATCCAGCCGTGTAACCTTCCAAAGCGCGCCGCCAACCCCCGGAGTCAAACTTAATCTCGTTAGGAATATTGCCTTGAATAATCCCAATTTTTAATGATGTTTCTGCGTCTTGAATTAAGGGGCGGTTGTATAAGCTCCAGCCTGCAATATGCAAAACTAAACACAAACTCGCAGGCAAAATATAAGGAATCCAATTCTTCCGACTTTCCCCCCTTGGGGGGGGTAGGGGGGGGTTGACTTCTTCCTTCTTCCTTCTTCCTTCTAGAAAAGCTCCGGCAATTAAACCATTTACTGCTACAATAGCGGCGGTTACAGCGCTGGGCCCGGAGAGTTGTCCGAGGTGCAATATTGCTAAATTGTGCGGGCTTTGCGTATAAGATAGGGATGTCCACCACAGCGAGCCTGTACTCCAAATACCTTCTAAGGCGCACCACAAAGCTGTACCAATTAAAACGCGGGTTAACGCTGAGAATTTAGAGCTACCCCCCCCAGCCCCCCCTTGTAAAGGGGGGGAGTCAAGAATAAGAAGAGGATTTTTGCGTGGTAAAGGGGGGGAGTTAAGAATAAGAAGAGGATTTTTGCGTGGTAAAGTGACGGAGTTGAGAATTACAAACAGCCACGCCCAAACGGTTACTAATCCGGCTCCCCAAAGAGTGATGAATGTCCAGCAAAAAAGTGCGATCGCCAAACTCGGCCACCAAGGGACTCCCAACCAAGTCATCGGGTGAATTCCCATAATCCAAGATAAAGCTAATCCGTGATAGCCAATTCCCCAGAGTGCAGGAAGAATCAAGTTCGGCAACGGATGGATGTTGAGGAAATCAGGAAGAAAGAGAAATTTTTGTTTTTGTTTTTGTTTTTGTTCTTCTATTTTTGGCTTTTGATAACTAACAACCAAAACCCACAAGGGAGCTAATGCCACCCAAGCCAGCGGCCAAGCATTGACTGGTGCTGTTGTCAATCCCATTGAAATTCCGCTAAAAAGTGCGATCGCCCAACCTAATATTTGAGATTTGTCAACCGCGAGTTTTTCAAATTTGTGCCTGTTAAATATCGCCACTTTGATAATTGCCAAAAATAATAATTCTCAATCAATATATCATATCCAATCCGGTAGCATCGGAAGAATATAGAGGATACGGCAGTGCCGTTTCCCAACGCCTGATTATTTGTATGGAAAAGGCACAGCCGTGTCCTGATTTCGGTAATATTAATAATTCTGATGCTACCGGAATTGATATCAGATCGATCGGGAAGTTCGGAAACTAGCTGTCTACAGAATTTAACAGATTTAACAGATTTAACGGAATAAAATTTCTTAAATTATACTTGCCAAAACAAAAAGCGCCCTCTTTTGGAGAGAGCGCTTTTTGTGAATCAACAGCTAAATTTAACCGTTGATGGAAGGAGCAATCATTGCTACTGGGGTGACAGTACCGGAGGCTAAATCGAGGGGGAAGTTGTGAGCGTTGCGCTCGTGCATGACTTCCATACCCAAGTTAGCGCGGTTGATGACATCAGCCCAAGTATTGATGACGCGACCTTGAGAGTCGATAATTGATTGGTTGAAGTTGAAACCGTTGAGGTTGAAAGCCATCGTGGAAATACCTAAAGCGGTAAACCAGATGCCGACAACTGGCCACGCACCTAACAAGAAGTGTAGGGAACGGCTGTTGTTAAAACTTGCATATTGAAAGATTAGACGACCGAAGTAGCCGTGGGCTGCAACGATGTTGTAGGTTTCTTCTTCTTGACCGAATTTATAACCGTAGTTCATCGATTCAGTTTCGCTTGTCTCGCGAACCAAAGAAGATGTTACCAAAGAACCGTGCATGGCAGAGAACAAAGCACCGCCGAATACGCCCGCTACTCCCAACATATGGAAGGGGTGCATCAGGATGTTGTGTTCGGCTTGGAACACGATCATGAAGTTGAATGTGCCGCTGATACCCAGGGGCATACCATCAGAAAAGCTGCCTTGCCCGATCGGGTAAATCAAGAATACGGCAGTAGCAGATGCCACAGGTGCAGAGTAGGCTACGCAGATCCAAGGACGCATTCCCAAGCGGTAGCTCAGTTCCCACTGACGACCCATGTAGCAAAAAATGCCGATGAGGAAGTGGAAAATTACCAATTGGTAAGGGCCGCCGTTGTACAACCACTCATCGAGGGAAGCTGCTTCCCAAATCGGATAAAAGTGAAGCCCGATCGCATTTGAAGAAGGAACAACAGCACCAGTAATGATGTTGTTGCCGTACATCAAGGAACCAGCAACTGGTTCGCGGATGCCGTCGATGTCCACAGGAGGAGCAGCGACGAAGGCAATAATGTAGCAGACGGTAGCGCTTAGCAAAGTAGGAATCATCAGAGTCCCGAACCAACCTACATAAATGCGGTTGTCAGTGCTAGTTACCCACTCGCAGTAACGTTCCCAAACGTTGCTGCTTTCGCGACGCTGTACGGTTGTTGTCATGTTTTTATGATTGCTTAGTTAAATTTTCAATGTTCATTGTGGGGATGCCCCACGCTTCTATTAGTAACACCATTCACTAAAGTTTGCCAAGACCTGAGTGCTGACATTTTTAACTTTTTACAAACATTTACAAAAGCTTGATTGTTAGTAAATATTTGTAGTTATTTATCAAGTAATCTTACGGAGAAAACAGGGTTAAATATAGCAAACACAAGAGCTGAATCTATTGTCTGTAGATTGGTTCAGCAGTTCAATTGAACTTTTGTTGTTCAGGTCGATCGCCTTTCTATTTAAATATCTCTTAATTAGGTCTTGAAGAGATGATTTTTAATATTTATTTACATATCGTCGGTGGATTCGGCGAACGTAATTTATTATCGGGAGAATACTGTAAACTGGGTTTCTAGTGCGATCGGGCTGCATTCTCAATCTTGTGCGATCAACTGGGTTTATAAACGAAAAAAAGACCAGTTTCAGAAACCCTTGGCAATAGAAACAAACCGGGTTTCTGAGAATGAGTCCCTAAATCCTGCGTAAAAATTAGCCTTTAGCCCGGAGGCCAGTTCATGTGCCTACCGCCGAGAATATGAAGGTGTAGATGGTCTACTGTTTGGCCTCCGTCGTTGCCACTATTAATGACGACACGATAGCCATTGCTGAGTCCGAGTTGTTCTGCTACCCGCTTTACAGTCAGCAGCAGGTGTCCCATGAGAGCCTGGTCTTCCGACTCAACATCGGCTAATTTAGGGATAGGCTGTTTAGGAATAACCAGGATGTGGATAGGTGCTTGCGGATGGATATCTCGGAACGCGAGGGCCAAGTCGTCCTCATAAACGATGTCTGCCGCAATCTCTTTGCGGATGATTTTGCTGAAAAGCGTTTCTTGAATTGTCATAGGTGTTAATGAAGTTCGGCAACGGATTCTGTAACGGATGTAACGGATGTCGGGAAGAGGGAATACCCAGCAGGAGACAAGGAAGAGGAGAAAAGGAAGAGGCAACGAAAAGTTTTTCTGGCCTCTTCCGATATTCATTAGTCATTTTTAATCATAATAGATTGTGAATCAAGCACAAGCAAATTAAGGATAAAAAATAATGCTTGCTAGGGTTTGGAGTGCATCGATAGTTGGAGTTGACGCGGTAAAGGTTGGTGTTGAGGCTGATGTATCGGGAGGGCTACCCAAAATTGTGGTTGTGGGATTGCCCGATTCTGCGGTGCAAGAAGCTAAGGAAAGGGTTAGGGCGACTCTGAAAAATGCGGGATACTCTTTTCCGATGCGGAGTATTGTGATTAATTTGACTCCGGCGGATTTGCGGAAGGAAGGGCCGAGTTTCGATTTGCCGATCGCCATTGGCATCTTAGCAGCATCGGAACAGGTCAGCCCTGAACTTTTGGGAGATCATTTGTTTTTGGGGGAACTGTCCTTAGATGGGACTTTGCGGGCTGTGGCTGGGGTTTTGCCGATCGCCGCTGCTGCTGCCAAAATGGGTATTTCAGGATTGATCGTACCCGCTGGTAACGCGCAAGAAGCGGCTTTGGTACACGGCATATCTGTTTATGGTTTTGAGAATATTTTTGCAGTTACTGATTTTTTAAACAATCCTAAAGCTTATTCGCCTGTAGAAGTAAACGGTCGAGAAGAGTTAAAAAAAACGCGGTTTCCTGGTTTAGATTTAAAGGATGTCAAGGGGCAAATTCACGCGCGGCGGGCTTTGGAAATTGCGGCGGCGGGGGGACACAATTTGATTTTTGTCGGGCCGCCAGGGAGCGGTAAGACTATGCTGGCGAGACGTTTGCCTGGTATTTTGCCGCCGCTGACTTTTGAGGAAGCTTTGGATGTGACTCAAATTCATTCGGTGGCGGGGTTGTTAAAGGATCGAGGTAGCTTGGTGGGCGATCGGCCTTTTCGCAGTCCTCACCATTCAGCATCCGGCCCTTCTCTGGTCGGCGGCGGCAGTTTTCCGCGTCCGGGTGAAATTTCTTTAGCACATCGCGGCATCCTTTTCCTGGATGAATTAACTGAGTTTAAAAGAGATGTTTTAGAGTTTTTGCGGCAACCGCTGGAAGATGGTTATGTGACGATTTCTCGAACTAGACAATCGGTGATGTTTCCGGCTCAATTTACTTTAGTTGCGAGTACAAATCCTTGTGCTTGCGGTTATTACGGAGATTCAATTCAACAGTGTACTTGTTCGCCACAGAAGAGGGAACAATATTGGGCAAAACTTTCGGGGCCTTTGATGGATCGGATCGATTTGCAAGTGGCGGTGAATCGTTTGAAACCCGAGGAAATTACGCGACAGCCGACGGGTGAGGAGTCAGAACCTGTGCGGGTGAGGGTTCAGCGCGCAAGGGCGATCGCAACTAACCGTTTTAAGTCGGAAACTAGCTTGAGGTGTAATGCGGAGATGCAAAGCAGCCATATTAACCAATGGTGTCAGTTGGATGATGCTTCTCGGAATTTATTGGAGATGGCGATTCGGAAGTTGGGGCTTTCGGCTAGGGCTAGCGATCGTATTTTGAAGGTGGCGAGAACTATTGCGGATTTGTCGGGGGATGAAAGCTTGAAAACGAATCATGTGGGGGAGGCGGTGCAGTATCGGACGATCGATCGGATGCAGTAGGGGCGGTGCCCCCGTGCCCGCCCTCCTTCGATCGATCGGGCAACCACTCGGATCGATCGGGCAACCACGGGGGGAAGAGCCCCTACAAGAATTACTCACTATATTGCCGATCGATATTTGGAATGAGTTTTACCGCAGTTGTTGCAGCTTCCAGCCATGCTGTTTTAGCAATCTGTACTTCCTGCAAAGCTAATTCTGGGGTTTCGCCAAAAGCGGAACAGTATTTTAAGTCGGGAATATCGGCAATGTAGCCTTCATCTTCGTTGCTGTAAAAAATATTTATGCGATCGTCTTTCATGGTTCATCATCCTTAATTTTGAGCTATATCGTGTATTCCTGATTCGTAAAATCCTTCCTCTTGAAGAAATTGAGTTAATTCATTGAGTCCTTGGCGACGCATCACTTTTCGCTGTTCTTGATAAATGATTAAATCCTTAAATTGAATCCGCCGATGGGAACCTACTTTGATATAAGGAATTGCCCCTTCATCTAGCAACTTAACAAGAAATGGTCGCGATACATTCAGGATATCGGCAGCTTGCTGTGTCGTCAGTTGGTGATTATGCAGAATATCAAGCAAATACATGGAAAACAGAAGACAAGCATTAAGTACAACAGCAAGTTTAGCCATATTAAAAAGTGAATTAATCCTATTCCTCGTATAAGCCAGCTTCCTCAGTCATATCAAGAAACACAAACGCATCTCATCTTGCTATTAATAGTTTCGTCTGATTCAGAAGTTCATTAGCCTTCTCTTTCAACTTGTCCACCTGTAATTTATCATTACCTACTGAAAATGATTCAAGCGCTTGCTTTAATTCTTCCAGTGTTTCTAAAGGTAAAGCTTGAGCTTTTAGTGATTGCTGCAAATCCTTCCTATAATCACCTAGAATAGAGTCTAGATCCTCAAAGTACCTTTTAATTTGTTGATCCAATGATTGCTCAATCAATCGGTTAGATTGTTCTTGAATTTCTTCGACTTTATTGTCAAAGAATTTAACTATTTCACCCTTGAAAAGGATTATGTTAACTGTATATCTTTCTTTATATACAAGTTTGTCTAAGTCCACACGGAACCAACCAACAACGGCGCTAACTGCACCATAAATTCTGCTCAGTATTGGATTGTTAGCTACCATTGCCACTATACGAGCAGCAAACTGCACCAACAAACCATCAAATGCTCCTTCTAACAATGCTGCGAGTAAATCAGATAACCCATATCCTCTGAATTCAAGATCCGGGGTATTCACTTCTATGTGAATATCAACTAGCTTGTGTATATCTGGCTTAAAAATAACATCAAAATCTCTCTTTAACCGATCTTGAGCGCGTTCAATAATAGGCTTAGTTTTATTATCTAGTAACTCGGATAATTTTTGAATCCTGCCTTCAGTCTGTTTATCCGTCTCTTTACAAGCGACATCCAATTGACGTTCAATAATTTGCTTCGCCGAAGCTGCTATTTGCTCAGCGAATAGCTTGGCATCTTGCTTACTATCAAATTCAAATTCATCCTTATCTCTATTAAAGATGTTGGATATGTCGCCCCACAAATTGGAAAATACTTTTATAGCAGAATCTAAAACATATTTTTTCAATAGTGTATCAAGTTCGTTTTTTACGTCTTTTTTGAGGTTTTCTAGGTTGGCGTTTACGGTTTCCTTTATTTGCTTTTTTGTTTGGGCAACCTCTTTATCTAGATTCCGACGGCAATCAGCTAGACTAGAAAGCTCTTTTTTAAGATCCTCAATTGCTTGCTGGAGCTTTTCAGCATTACTGTTAATGTAAGTCAGGTCATTTTTTGCATTATTACATAAATCATCTAGATTAATAAGACAACGATTCAATGCAAACTCCATGCAGCGGGGGGCAACTTGTAGCAAAATTACATTAATTGCTTCTTCCAGAAAAGATGCAAACTTTGATGCTTCCCAAAGCTTTACCGCTTTGTTTTGTAATTTCTCTACAGTTGCATCCTTCAGTTCATCTTCCCAATCAACAGTCCATACTTCTCTAGCTAACGCTTGGGCAGCTTCAGGATCTTTAATATCTTGACTACTGAGAGATGATTGACGGAGAAAATCCTTAGCGCAGAATGCTTGCCTAGCAGAAACTTCAAATACGCGGTCTGTGTTGGCCAGTTCGAGGTTATTAGCAACAAATTGTTTTACCATTTCGGTATCTATGTCACCTCGACGACGCTCATCGATTTTATTAACTAAAACATATAAATTTTCTTGACTGCTTGTTCTAATAACTTTGTGAACTTCTGCTTTAATCTTTTCGGCTGCTTCAGCCCTCAATTCAGTGAAATTCAGGACAAGCAGCACAAGTTGGCTACGCTTAAGTTGCTTGGAAACTACAATTTCTAGTTTTTCGCTGACTCCAGCTTCACTTGGCCCAGGCGTATCAACGATTACAAGATTACCTAGCTTCTCTAGTTGTTGATTTTGCTGTGTTCTGAAAAAAGGAGTTTCGATAGATGGAATGTCATTGTCATTGAGCAACTGGAGAGGATCTTGATCTTGGGATACTGCCAGAATGTTGCAAAGACGAATAATATGATTCAACTCTGTCAGGATCTTGTTGATATTCTTACTGCCAGAGATTTCTTCGGAAATCCCAAAATCTGTATCACTGTGGATTTCTTGGAGTAAACTTGCTAAATGCGGATATTCACCAGTATGCTTAAGAACTTCTTCCATCCCTTTCTGCTCAATTTTCAGCCTGATAGCATCCAATGCTTTCTTAAATGCTTCACAAATTCTAGGACTCAGTTTTAAAATTGCCTCTGCTGCATTTTCTTTCAATACAATCTCTGTTGGCAGTGTGGTCATCGCTGTAGCAGAACTTGGCAGGAGTTCTTGACCAATAATGGCATTAATAATTTTGGATTTGCCAGCATTCATCGGTGCGGCAATAGCCATTCTGAGTTTTAGGTCTGTGACTGTACCAATCTCCTTTTCAATTTCCTGTTGATATATCTGGTACTTGTTTTCTGAGCTATCCTCAGACTTAAGTTCTTTGCTAGCGCGACCCATCAGAGTGCTAACTTCTTGTAACAGGGCAATCACCTGTCTTTGCAGGTCTTGGACATTGGGGTTGGAGGCTTGAGAAGTCATAGGGTTTTTAGTTGGTGTTTGTTTTGTGTTCGGTGAGTTATTTGGCGCTCTTTATTTGTTTCAATCGCCATTCGTTAATTAATTAACCAAATAGGAAAATGCTTGTTGAGATAATTGGTCATCGGTAAATATCCCTACTTCTTTCAAAACATTACTCAATACTTTTTTACTCAAAATTAAACGTTTTTCATCAAAAGATTTCCAATCAGTATCTGATCGTTCTTCTATTATACGAATATGCACTTTATTTCGACTTTTTCTTAATTTGTCTATATCATCATAAATTTCTCCATCTTCACCTAAAAGATTTTTGTTTCTTACTTTTTTAATCATTTGGTCTAAACTCATATCGGTATTGATGGCATTTTCCAGCTTGACAAATACCTCACTTTCAATCTTATAGTGTTTTCCATTAGAATGTTTTTTGGTGCCAGATATTACACCCATAACTGATTTCCACTCAATAGTATCTGTTTCATCATTGTTAATTCTTTCAAAAATTTCATTTTCAATCTTATACTCTTTTTTAGTATTTTCTATCTTCATAACTGATTTCCACTGAGTAGTTGCTGGTTTACCACGAGTCAATATTAAATAGTATAATATTCCCTCAATTATTCCTACAGTAATAACAACAATACTTTTAATTGTCTGTCTTTGTAAAACATTTGTTAGCCTCAAGTATTGATTTTTATCGCTAACCAGAAAATCAAGATATTCCAAATGTTGCAGATTGTAGCAAATATTACTTGTTAAAGCCTCCCAATATTGATATTTTGTATCATCTTTTTTTATAAAATGCTCCATCAAGCATCTTAAGTCATCTACAGGCGTAGGGAAATACTTTGGCACTTGTTGTTGGTTAATTTGACCACTTTCTACTGTTCCCATAATTCTTTACCATTCTATAATAATTTTAATTTCCTAATTCATTAACCCATATAAATGAGCTACCCCTATCATCTATCTTAGCTTCTCAAGCTTTTACTAGCAATCTTTCGCGTCTAGACATTCTGGACTAGGGTTGCGATCGCTAACATTCACTACATATCAAGAGTGTATCATTATATACTGCGGTACTCATAATTTTTTACATTTCTTAACCACCTCATCAATAAAACAACAATTTTAGGCTGCCTGAAATAATCGTTCTAGCTTCTTAGTTGCTGGCAATGGTTTACCTTCTGCTTGACAGCTTTCGATTAGCAACTCTAGCACCTCTCGCGCATTGTAGATAGCTTCTTCATAAGAATCTCCGTGAGTTACCGGCTGCATTACATCCTCAAATTCAGGCAAAAACACGACAAAGCACCGATCGCCTTCTGACCATTGAATAACAACTGTATATTTCATAGTTCTGTCTCCTCTGCATCGATTTGCCCGAACGCTCAATTGTTTCGTTTTATGCTATCTGTAATCGTTTCCCCAACGTCTGAGGTTCTGGTAGAGATTTGCCATCTTCTTGATAAAGCTCAATCAATGTTTCTAACAATTCTTGTCCGTGTTTTGCCGCTTCTTCGTAAGTGTGTCCGTGAGTACAAGGCTGCATGACATCGGTAAACTCAGGCCAACTGACAACAAAAAGTCGATCTTCTTCTGACCACTCGATGATGAGACTATAATGGCTATTCATTCTTCTATCTCCTTCAGCTTCTGCAAATCGGAAATTACTCTTTTTTCATAATAATTTGGTGCATCATCGCCATTATTACCTGAAAGTATAATTTTTTCAGGTAACTGTAACGCTTGCTGAAGTTTAGCCTCCAGGAAGTCCAAGGATGAGCCATCAAATACGATCGCTCTATCCCCCGATCGCACCAAACCTACTACTTTATGCAGATTTTACCGCAATCTCTGCAATCAGGGGCTGATATTGACGACTTGAGAAGGGACGAAAATCATCAAGAGCATGGATACTCAGTTTACATAACAGGCGAAACTGAAACGGTGTTGTAGGTTTATTGACACGCTCTACCCGCACCTTTAAGTTTACATCGTGTGGAAGTAACTCAAAAACTTCTGCTAGCAAATATCGCGGACAATAACCGACAATATAGCGATCGCCAGTGTTGGAAATGAGAGCACGATCTTCGTAAGGATTGTGAAATTCGCGAGCTAACCATAACGTTTCCCCCGCCTCAAACCGATCGATCCGATCGATCGCACTACTGGACAAATTTCGCAAACCCTGCGAAAAAAAGTAAAGATTGTACTGTCCTTCTTCGTCAACTTCCGGATCGGGAAAAACGGCAAACGTATCTGTGACTCGTTCCCCACCACTGCGGGCTAAAATTGCCATTGGGCTAGGGTCGTCATTGAGAAGGTCGAGCTGTTCAATAAAACGGGAATAATCGGGACGCGATCGCGACATAACCCGATTCGCAAATACTGGAAACAAATAAGTTGACGTATAAACTTCATCTAAGCGTGGAAACGAAAGCAACGGTGTAAAAGCACATTTCTCTTCGGCTTCTTTTACACCTTGGGTATAAACAAATTGATAGATATTCCTATCAAAGGTTAATCGACCGATCGTAAACCAATTAGGACTAATGGGATCTTTCCAAGCTAAGAATAGCGTTTTTGGTGTTTTCAAAGTAGTGCTTCTCTCAAAGTAAGTAACCGATGTTTGTTGATTTCAAGAATTGCCCGAGCAAAATTGCTAGCTTCGGGGGAGATGCGCGAGGGATTGATGCGATTAAAAATATTTAAAATATCGGCTGGTGAGATATTTTCAAGCTGCACCAACCACAGGCGAGCGGCTTCGGGATAGCGATGAGCCACAAGCCAGAACGCATCAAAAGTTTTAAGCGTCTTTCGATCTTCAACACTACTATAAAACGCCGAAAAACATTTGTTTGCATAAGCTTCCGCCGAACGTTTCTGTCTTTGAGAGTCAGAGAGGTCGCGTCCCAAACTTGAAGCATGGTCGTAAGTCGGTGCTAGATATTTTTTTCCTTCTGAAGTCGATGCTGTTTTCATTCGGATAACCCCCCAGTTTTCATGGTGGCGATCGCCGTTTCCGATCCACACATCGAGCAGAAGATAGCCAACAAACACATCGACTGCTCTTTGGATACCAGAAGGCGGTGTCCAACCAATTGGTAAATTGACAGACTCGTCTTCAATGACCCTCAACACTACATCTATTGTATGTTGCGAGATGCCATAGGTTCCAAATGTCGGATAATTCCGCACAATTGAGGAAAGAAGCTCGTTCCCGTGAACGAGTATTCCTCCTTGTGGTACAAAGTTGAGAGAGACGATGCCGCGATCGCCTTCCCAAGTTGAAGCCAATTCGTAAATAGCATGGGGGAGTCCCAAGAGTTCGCATAATTCCGATGCAATTTTTTCCGCCCAATCTTCTCCCAGATCGTGTCGGTTTTGTTTGTAAAGATAGCGACCGAGTTGTTCTCGATCGAACCAAAACTTGTATTTGCTTCCTAACGTTTCATTCGAGGAAGCTTCATAAGCGTCCTGCGTCACCAGAAAGATCGGAAATTCATCGGTCATAAATCGGAAATACCGCAGCCCAACCAGTTAAAACACATCGTACCACCCTCAATCTATATTAAAGTCGGTTTCTCGACTTCTTGGCTCTTGCATCCCCACACAGATGTACAATGGTGAGATCGCATTCCCTAACGACCACCGTGATTGACCGCTACACTCTGCCCGAAATGGGCAACATCTGGACTGAAACCGCCAAGCTCAAAAGCTGGCTACAAGTAGAAATTGCTGTCTGCGAAGCTCAAGCCGAACTCGGCTACATCCCCGCCGCCGCAGTCGAAGAAATTAAAGCTAAGGCTAATTTTGACCCGAAACGAGTCCTCGAAATTGAGGCGGAAGTCCGCCATGACATGATTGCTTTCTTGACAAATGTCAACGAATATGTAGGCGATGCTGGCCGCTACATTCACCTCGGCTTAACCAGTTCCGATGTGCTCGATACCGCTTTGGCGCTGCAATTAGTCGCCAGCGTCAATATCTTGCTAGAACGTGTCGAAGATTTGAGCCAAGCTATTCGCTATCAGGCCCAACAACACCGCAATACTGTGATGGTAGGCCGATCGCACGGAATACACGCCGAACCCATCACCTTTGGCTTTAAACTAGCAGGATGGCTGGCTGAAGTCCTTCGCAACCGCGCCCGATTGGTGAATTTACGATCGTCCATTGCTGTCGGCAAAATCTCCGGCGCAGTCGGAACCTATGCTAATATCGATCCGCGAATAGAAGCGATCGCCTGTCAGAACCTCGGACTCGAACCCGATTGTGCATCGACTCAAGTCATTTCGCGCGATCGACACGCCGAATACGTCCAAACCTTAGCACTGTTAGCCGCATCGATCGAACGTTTTGCAGTCGAAATTCGCAACCTGCAACGCACCGACGTTCTCGAAGTCGAAGAGTTCTTTTCCAAAGGGCAAAAAGGCTCATCCGCCATGCCCCACAAACGCAACCCGATTCGATCGGAAAGACTCACCGGAATGGCAAGAATTGTCCGCGCCAACGCCGTCGCAGCCTTAGAAAACGTGGCGCTTTGGCACGAAAGAGACATTTCTCACAGTTCCGTAGAACGGATGATTTTGCCCGACAGTTCCACTGTCACCCACTTCATGTTAGTAGAAACCACAGACTTAGTAAAACACCTGCTAATCTATCCCGAAAACATGAAGCGAAACATGAATCTTTACGGCGGAGTTATCTTCAGCCAGCGCGTGATGTTAGCCTTAGTAGAAAAAGGCACGAGTCGCGAAGACGCATACACAATTGTGCAATCTTGTGCTCACGAAGCTTGGAACAAATCTGAAGGCAATTTCTACAATTTGATTGCTAAGGACGATCGCGTTACTGCTAAAATGACGAGCAAGGAAATTGATGATTGTTTCGATCCGCAGTATCAATTGAGGCACTTAGATTTAGTGTATCAACGCTTGGGAATTTAAAAACATAACATTTGGCAAGTGTTACATGACTATCAATTTGTAGGGTGCGTCAGAGGAATTTATAGAGTAATTATCGAGGGTTTGGGTGCTGACGCACCCTACAGATTAACAGCACACAATGGCAACAGCAATCGCTATGCTGTAAGAGAGCATCAGTCCCGATCGTCAATCGATCGCGTACCCGTCATGACCCAAAGCCTTAGTCCTATAACCTCAGTCCGCGCCTTCCCCGATCACACGCAACTACCTGAATCCGACGGCACGTTTGTGAAAAACTTCCAAGAACATCCTCAGTGTATTCTGCTCACCGACTCCCTGGAAACCACGCTGCAAACCCTACACCCGGACGGAATGTATGCGATCGGGCAAGATAGTGGCATCTACTGGCGTGAAACCGAGCCTCCAGAACGCGGAGCCGAAGCTCCTGACTGGTTCTATGTCCCCAATGTTCCACCCCTCGTGGATGGAGAAATTCGTCGCTCTTATGTGTTGTGGCGCGAGTATATGGTGCCACTAATTGCGATCGAGCTTGCTAGTGGAAATGGTTCGGAAGAACGTGACAAAACTCCTCTATCTCGCACCCCAGAAGGTGTCACTCAAAAACCCGGAAAGTTCTGGGTATACGAGCAGATTATTCGGATTCCCTACTACGCTATCTACATCATTAAAACTGGTGAACTGGAAGTCTATAATTGGGTGAATACTCGTTATATTCGCTTGGAACCAAACGATCGCGGACACTACTCGATCGAACTAATGGGAGTAGAGTTGGGCCTATGGGAAGGCAATTATCAAAATCAGGCACAGCGATGGTTGCGCTGGTGGGATAACCAGGGTAATTTGTTGCTAATCGGGAGCGAACAAGCCAGACTAGAACGCCTTCATACCGAACAAGAACGCGAAAGAGCTGAAGCTGAAAGCCAAAGAGCTGAAGCTGAAAGCCAAAGAGCCGATCGCGAACAGCAACAAAAAGAACGATTGGCGGCTTATTTGCGATCGCAGGGTATTGATCCCGATCTTATATAACAGCTATGAAATTTAATCGTTTTGGAAAATACCCGATCGCATTTATGATAATGTTGCTATGTGCGATCGGTCTACATCATTCAACATTTGTCCGTGCAGCGGAGCCGCCACAAGTGCAAATTACTCAACCAGAAACAACTCAGATAGAACCTGAAAGCATCTTCATGAGTCAACTTCCGAGTTGGGCGCGACTTGTTGATATCCGCACCGTCAATCGCAACATTCGTCTCGATATTCGCTACGCCACAGCTAACAATTTCTTGAAACGAAAACTTTACTCCACAGCCAAATGTGCTTTAAGAAGTTCGGTTGCTCAAAAATTAGCGCTAGTTCAAACTGATTTGGAAAAAAATGGATTGGGTTTGAAAGTTTACGATTGCTACAGGCCTTTTTCTGTGACTGAGCAAATGTGGGAAGTTTTGCCAGATCCGAACTATGTTGCTAATCCGGCTAGGGGCTCGCGACACAATCGCGGTGCTGCTATTGATTTGACTTTAGTCGATCGCACTGGCAAAGAATTAGAAATGCCCACGCCCTTTGATGATTTTACCAAAAAAGCGCACAGGGATTACGCAGGAGGAACCGCCCAGTCTCGGAAAAATCGTCAGATTCTGGAAGATGCGATGAAAAAACAGGGCTTTATTGGTATCACAACAGAATGGTGGCACTTTGATTCGGAAGATTGGCAGAAATTCGCGATTCTTGATGTGTCACTTGGGGCGATTCCTTAATTATACTATTTATTAAAAGGTAGGGACACGGCACTGCCGTGTCCCTACAGATGTCAGGAAAATTATCGCAACTTGACCAAAAACTCATATTCAAATCCTCGGAAATTTGAGTCTAGTTCAAATGTGTAATTGCCAGTAACAGGCATTTTTCCAGTCCACTCAGTTTCATTGCCTGTATAGTTATCTCCAGTCAAAGATTTACCATTCTGAGTCAGAATTAGTGGAAAAACACCTTTCCGATTTTTAACAGTCATTGTTTGATTTTTAGCAGCACGAATTCTGTAAGAGTGACTGCCACCTCCGATAATTCGACCTTTGACGATCGCCTCATCTCCCCCTGGCAAGAAATTAATCTGCTGTTTGACTTTGGGACAACTGCTTTCGGTGCGGTTTTTCGCAATCCAACCGGGAGGTTCGGTAATTCGCAGCCAACCGTTTTGTTCTTGGGCGACAGAAACAAAGGTATTATTTTTAAGTTTTCCTACTATTTTGCTGCCATTTACCTGTGGGATCGATCGCACATTCAGCGGTGGATTCGGATCGTTGACTACAGCCATGCTGATTCTACAGCCCGAATTTGGAGGCGTGACAACCACGGGCTCATTTTTTGACTTCGGCACTCCTGCAAATAGCGGGGCTTCAACAACACTCGTTTTTGTGGGTTCTGGTGCAGATTCCTCAGACGCAGCGGGCGAGATTGTTGCTTGTATAGCTTCTGGTTGTTCCGATTCGCCATTGTTTGTCGGTATCAGTGCGATCGGGCTTATGGAAGATGCTACCGATTCTGCAACCGGGGAATTGGGCGATTGGGGCGATCGCGATTGTATGGTTGCACTAGCCACTCCGACAGCCGTTGCTAACCCTGCTAAGCCCACTACGATGATTTGAGTAGAAGTAAACGGCATAACTAACTCCTATGTATATATACTGATGATTTCTGTTGCCCAGTTGCTGTGGCTATTTAATTTATAGTGAAAATACTGAGTCTAAACTGATTATTCAGGATTTTTTCCTGAAAATCTTTGATCGACAATTGCCACAATAATTCAGTCCATATGTACTAAACCCCTGTAGTAATGTTACTGTTGCTGTGAGCCAATTGTAGGCAAGTCTGGCAAAGTAAGCATCCAGGGCGAGGTTGAACCGAGTAGATAAAATGTCAAGATTGATTCCTCTGAAATTACAACCGCCTCGCGATTTACTGCTTTCGGAGGTGCAGCGCGAAGTCGAAGCAGGCAAATCGCAGTCTTTGCACGCTGCTGTGCAGGCTAACCTCAGCCAACAGTCGTCGTCTCCCGATGTTAGTCGCTGTTGGGATGTGGAGGTGAAAGCCGGGAATCGTCCGAGTTTTCGGCTTCCTCCCAAAGCCAGCATGGATCAGGTGTTCGATCGCACCGGCGGCAAATTAGTGATTTTGGGCGCGACGGGTGCAGGCAAAACCACGACGTTGCTAGAATTAGCTCTGGTGTTAGTTTCCCGTGCCCAAAAAGATGCTAGTTTGCCAGTACCGGTGCTGTTTGAACTCGGTACTTGGAAAGAACAATCGGGGGCGATCGGCTATTGGTTAATTGCTCAACTTCAGTATAAATACGGTATCTCTCCGGCGATCGGCAAAAAATGGCTCGCCGAACAAAAATTGCTGCCTCTCCTCGACGGTTTGGACGAAGTTGAAACCCACCGCCAAAATAGCTGCATTCAAGCAATTAATCAGTTTATTGAAAGTGAATTTAAACCGAAACATTTAGTCGCTTGCAGCAGTTTTGAAGTTTACAAAAACTGCCAAACTAGATTTAAATTGCAAGCAGCAGTTTTGTTGAAACCTCTGACAGAAACTCAAATTCAAAATTATTTGCTAGAAGCCAGAAGCCGCGAACTTTGGTACAGTATAGAGAAGGAACCGGAGTTGTTGAAATTAGCAAAAGTTCCCTTGCTTTTGAGTATGATGGCTCTGGCCTATGAGGATATTTTAATCGAATCTTGGAAGCGTATAACTTCCGCAGAAGAACAGCGAAAATATCTGCTAACTGCCTATATCCGCCGACAAATGACTGGGCAAGTTAAGCAGTATCCCAGAAATAAGGAACTGCGATCGGCACAAATTCGCCACTGGCTGGGATGGTTGGCGAAAAAGATGGAACAGCAAGCAACTCAAGAATTTTACCTCGATCGCATACCGTCTAGTTGGCTGCAAACATCCGAGGAACGGCGCAAGTATCAGTTTGGAGTTAAGCTAATTGGCGGGCTGATTTGGGTGATTTTTGGATTAATTACTACCCTAATCTCCGGGTCGATTTGGGGATTGGTTGCGGGTGCGGTTGCTGCGGTAATTAGTGCTTTGTTGCCTGGAATTCCGGCGATTGAAAGTTTTGTATTGCGCGTCGTACTGTGGTCTAGCGGCTATATTCCTTGGGATTACAGGCGTTTTCTGGATGCTGCTGCCGATCGCCTGCTGCTGCAAAAAACGGGCGATCGGCGCTACCGATTTATCCACAATTTGTTGCAAAAGCATTTTGCTGAAATCTAAATGCAGTAGCTTGATAAAAACAAATATAATAGATGTGGCGTTACTGATTTGGAGTATGATTTGCCTCCGAGATTTAGAGTAGGGGCAATTCATGAATTGCCCCTACTCTAAATTTCAGGGATTCACTCGGCGAGTGAATCATAAAAGTTTACGGTATTTTTGCCATCTTAAATACCTGTTCCGCAGTCAACTCTAATCCATCAAAAAGTGGATCTGTTAATAGCAGATCTCCCATATAAGTCTGCGGTGCTGCATCCGGGTAAAAAACTGTAATACTTTTAGCCTTGCTATCAACTACCCAAACCCGCAATACCTTCGCATCTAAATAATCTCTCGCTTTAGCAGCCAACTGACCGAAAGTTTGTTCCGGTGAAATAATTTCTATGACTAATTCTGGGATTACAGGACAAGCTTCGTCCTCATTCCAGTCGGGAGATAAGCGTTCGTAAGAAACATATAAAAGATCGGGTACCGGCACCCAGTCTCGCCGCTTGCGAGTTAATTTGACCGCCCATTCTACACCAATTTCTCCCCGTTCATCACCCCACTGTTCGAGAATTTTTATTAGGCTTCTGGTAAGGCGAGAATGAAATTTTTTAGGTGACATTTTTGGTAATGCTTGACCATCAATCAGTTCGTAGGTAATATCGCCTTCCCCTTCCGGTAAAGCGAAAAACTCTTCTAGAGTGAGTTGAGTTTTGGTCTGGAACATGGTACTTTTCTGCGAAGAGCAGCGCAAATTAATCTAATTCTAGCTTAAATATTGATTGACATAATACAAATTATATGCTGTGTCGCCAAAATCTCAAGTTTTAACTGTCAAATGTTCGATCGCATTCAAATCCACAACCGCAAAAGGTTAAGATTCTAATCTAACCCTCCTGCAATCATTCACCTCCTATGGCAGAAACCTTATTGTTCAACGCCCTCCGCGAGGCGTTAGACGAAGAAATGGCCCGCGACTCCGCCGTATTCGTACTCGGCGAAGACGTAGGTCAATACGGCGGTTCCTACAAAGTCACCAAAGACCTCTACAACAAATACGGCGAACTCAGAGTCCTCGACACCCCGATCGCCGAAAATAGCTTTACAGGCATGGCAGTAGGCGCAGCAATGACGGGATTGCGCCCGATCATCGAAGGCATGAACATGGGCTTTTTGTTGCTGGCCTTCAACCAAATTTCCAACAACGCCGGAATGCTGCGCTACACATCCGGCGGCAACTTCAAAATGCCGATGGTAATTCGCGGCCCCGGCGGAGTGGGCCGACAACTCGGCGCCGAACACTCCCAGCGGTTAGAAGCGTATTTCCAAGCAGTACCGGGTTTGAAAATAGTCGCCTGTTCGACTCCCTACAACGCCAAAGGACTCTTAAAATCAGCCATCCGCGACGATAACCCGGTGCTGTTTTTCGAGCACGTCCTTCTTTACAACCTCAAGGAAAACTTGCCAGAAACAGAATATTTAGTGCCGCTGGACAAAGCTGAAATAGTACGATCGGGCAAAGATGTCACCATCCTGACCTATTCTCGGATGCGGCACCACGTCTTGCAAGCCGTGCCCGCATTGGTAAAAGAAGGCTACGATCCAGAAGTCATCGACCTAATTTCTCTCAAACCCCTGGATATGGAGACCATTGGCGAATCGATTCGCAAAACTCACAAAGTAATTATTGTAGAGGAGTGCATGAAAACAGGAGGCATTGGTGCCGAATTAATTGCTTCGATTAGCGATCGATTTTTTGACGAACTCGACGCACCGGTTTTGCGGATGTCTTCACAAGATATTCCCACACCTTACAACGGCAATTTGGAAAGACTGACAATTGTCCAGCCCAACCAAATTGTCGAAGCCGTCCAAAAAATGGTAGCTTTGCGAGTGTAAATAGTTATTGGTTATTTGTTGTTGGTTATTCGTTATTCGTTATTAGTGTTTGGTTGTTCGCGAAGACTAACGATCTCTTGCAGCAGGGCATTGATACTAAAACACAGATGCACAGATTGATTATTTCTTCCCTGTAACCAATAACCAATAACCAATAACCAATAACCAATAACCAATAACCAATAACCAATAACCAATAATTAAATATGCAAAAACAACGTTCAGTATTAGCCCTAATTTTTGTTTTAATCATCGCCGCCATTACTGTAATAGTAACAATTCCGACGCGGCTGGGATTAGACTTGCAAGGAGGGTCGCAACTCACAATTCAGGTAAAAACTACCCCGACAATTCCCAAAATTGACCCGGGAATGTTAGAAGGAGTGCGGCGGATTGTCGAAAACCGCGTTAACGGTTTGGGCGTTTCCGAAGCATTAGTGCAAACAGTAGGAGAAGACCAAATTCTAGTACAGTTGCCAGGAGTAAATGACCCGCAGCAAGCAGAACGGGTTTTGGGCGGAACCGCCAAGCTAGACTTTCGGGAACAACTGCCGGGAACAGAAACGCAACTAGCCATTGAGAGGCAGTTGCAGCAGGAATTGCTGGCCAAACAAACTGAATTGAAAACCAGCAAAAATGAGGCCGCAATCAAAGAAAATCAGGCTGCTTTGAAAAGAAGCAATGAGGCGATCGCCAAACTCTACAAAAGCAGCGGACTCGGCGGCGAAAACCTCAAAGATGCTCAAGCTCAACCCACTGGTGGTAACGACTGGAATGTCGCACTCCGTTTCGACACTAAAGGAGGCGAACTATTTGCCGAACTCACTAAAAACTTAGCAGGCACGGGACGGACTCTCGGAGTATTTTTAGATGAAAAAATGATCAGTTCTCCTGTAGTTGGTGTGGAATTTGCCCAAACCGGAATTACTGGTGGCAATGCCGTAATTCAAGGTCGTTTTACAACACAAGAAGCTAATGATTTAGCCGTTCAATTGCGCGGCGGCGCTTTGCCGGTGCCTGTCGAAATTATTGAGAACCGCACCATCGGTGCAAGCTTGGGACGAGACAGCATTCAAAGCAGTATTAATGCAGGTATCGGCGGCTTAGTTTTAGTCTTGATTTTCATGGTTGTCTACTATCGACTCCCAGGCGTAATTGCCAATATTGCTCTGTTAATTTATGCTCTGTTAACTTGGGCTTCTTTCGTGCTGTTGGGAGTAACTTTAACCCTGCCGGGAATTGCTGGTTTTATCCTCAGCATCGGGATGGCTGTGGATGCTAACGTGCTGATTTTTGAGCGCACGCGGGAAGAGTTGCGGGCGGGGAAGACGCTTTACCGATCGGTCGAATCGGGTTTTTACCGCGCTTTTTCCAGCATTTTAGACGGCAACGTCACCACAGTTATTGCTTGTATTGCGCTGTTCTGGTTGGGCGCAGGTTTAGTTAAAGGCTTTGCTGTAACCCTTGGCTTGGGCGTAGTAGTGAGTATGTTTACTGCTGTTACTTGCAGCCGCACTCTACTTTTGGTAGTGTTGGGCTTCCCAGCACTGCGGAAACCTCAGTGGTTCTGTCCCAATTTGTCGAAAACTGCTAATAGTTAACTGCTGACAGTCAACTGTCAACTGTCAACTGTTAACTGTTAACAGTCAACTGTCAACTGTCAACTGTCAACTGTTAACTTCTTCCTTCAAAATTATGCAATTCAGTGTGATCAAACAGCGATCGATCTGGTGGAGTATTTCCGCCGCGATCATCCTCGCAGGTATAGTATCGATGGCGATTTCTTGGACTCGTCCCGACATCCGCGCACCGCTGCGGCCGAGTTTGGACTTTATTGGCGGCACTCGGCTGCAATTTGAACTAGACTGCACGAAACCGGAAAATTGCAAGCCGATCGATCTTGCGGCTGTCCGCGAAGTCCTGGACAGCCAAGGTTTGGCCGGTAGCAGCATTCAAGTTATCGGCAAAGAACAGCGGGGTATATCGCTGCGAACCAAAACTTTGGATGTGGAAAAGCGGACTAAATTGCAAACAGCTTTGACCCAGAAAATAGGCGCTTTTGCTCCTCAATCTATTCAAATTGATACGGTTGGGCCTACCCTGGGCAAACAGTTGTTTTCTTCAGGTTTGCTGGCTTTGTTCCTTTCTTTTGCTGGCATTACTCTTTATCTAACCTTCCGATTTCAGTTAGATTACGCTTTTTTTGCTTTTGTTGCTCTGTTTCACGACGTATTGATTACGGTTGGCGTTTTCTCATTTTTGGGTTTAGTTCAAGGAGTCGAAGTTGACAGTTTATTTGTAGTAGCGCTCTTGACAATCATCGGTTTTTCTGTTAACGATACAGTGGTAATTTACGATCGCGTCCGAGAAATAATCAAACTAAATCCCGGTATGTCGATCGACCAAATTATCGATGATGCTGTCATGCAGACCCTGGGAAGGTCAATTAACACGACCTTTGCTACTCTGCTGACGTTGGTTTCAATCTTTTTGTTTGGCGGCGAAACCCTCAAATACTTTGCTTTAGCATTGATAGTCGGTTTTGTTGCCGGTGCGTATTCGAGTATTTTCATTGCCAGCACGCTGCTAGCTTGGTGGCGCAATCGCACGGGCAACTCGATCGCCGTCCCCGCAGAAGTCATCAACTCCTCAGAGGAAGTTTAGTTAACAGTTGACAGTTGACAGTTGACAGTTGACAGTTAACCGTTAACCTTTAACTAATGACTACTGACTGTTGACTAATGACGAATGACTCATAACTAATGACTAATGACCAAAATTTGCAAATAGAAGTCCAAAGGCTTCACAAACTAACAGTTTACGGCCGCCGGTTAACTGTGATATTGCTGTGGATTAGCGTCGGTTCTTTGAGTATTTGGGGTTTGCGCGGCGAAATCGCTTTGTGGTTAGAAAACTTCACTTGGGCGGCGGTACGCTACGGTTTGTATTTTCACCGTTGGCCGACTTTCGGTTTGGTTTTGTGCTTAGCGATAACTTTAGTAGTATTCCCATGGCAAAGTCGCAATATGCTGGAAGGATTGCCCCTGCGGGAAAAACAGGGTTTAGAACAACAAGTGCGCCGGATTCGCCAACAGGGGCCGAGTCATCCTTTGTGGAAGTGGGTTTGCAAAGGTTCGCAATAGCGATCGGGCTTGATTCTTTAGTCTCAAGCGAGAGAGACTAAAGTTAGACTTTTAAGCAGTTTCAACCGCCAATTCCCTAACTTTTATTGCTTCTTTACATCAATCTTCTTCCTGACATCCGTTACATCCGTGGAGCGAATCCGTTGCTAATCTTCCTTCTCTTTTATCACGCAAAGCGAGGCAAAATCTGGGTTAGAGAAGACTGTTGAAGTGGAATCTCGATCGCAAATTCTGTTCCTTTTCCCGGTTCCGAAAAGCACTTCAATTCGCCGCCGTGTTGGTTGACAACAATTTCATAGCTAATCGACAGTCCCAAACCGGTTCCTTTGCCGACAGGCTTAGTAGTAAAGAAAGGGTCAAACAACCGTTTCCGAACATCTTCTGTCATCCCTGGGCCGTTGTCATAAATCCTAATTATTACCTTTTTTCCCTCGATTAACTCCGTGCAAATCCGAATCGCAGGAATCGAGCTTGTCGAGTGATAAATTGAGGATTGAGTATTGGTATGCGAATCTTTTAGATCGCATAGCTGCGATTTTTTGATACTTTTTCCCTCAATATTTTCGTGCTTATTCCACTCAATAATAGCGTAGATGGCATTAACTAAAATATTCATAAATACCTGATTTAGCTGTCCGGGATAGCACTGCACCAGCGGCAATTCGCTGTATTCTTTATGAATGGCGATCGCATCCTGACCGGGTTTCCCTTTAAGCTGGCTTTGCAAAAGCATAATCGTGTTGTTGATACCGTCGTGAATGTTGACCCGCTTCATTTGAGCTTCGTCTAACCTACAAAAATTCCGCAGCGACAAAACAATATCGCGCACCCTTTCTGCACCTTGCTGCATGGAATTTAACACTTTCGGCAAGTCTTCAACTAAATAATCGAGTTCGATTTTTTCTGCTTCTGCTTCAATTGCTGCGATGGATTCGGGACAGTGCTCCCGGTAGAGGTTGAGCATCCGCATTAAACCTTGCGTGTACTCTTTAGCGTGGTGCAAATTGCTGTAGATAAAGCCGATAGGGTTGTTAATTTCGTGAGCTACTCCTGCTACTAACTGCCCCAAAGAAGACATTTTCTCTGTTTGAATTAGTTGGGTTTGAGTCCGCTGAAGTTCGAGCAGGGCCAGTTCGAGCTGTTGGGCTTGATGCCTCAATTGTGCTTGCGATTCCCGCATCGCCACGGTTGCTAACTCGTGAATCTGCAACTGAGAAAGCAGCAGTTGGTGCACGTCTAAAAGTTTGTAATTGTCCGGCTCTACCTGCACTACAATTGGTTCGTGGATTAGTTCGGGCGATCGCTCCAAAGACTGCCGCACAGCAGTCATAATTGAGGTTTTGCGCTCGAGAACCAAGATATCAGTTTTAGTAAAGCGGTAGAGTATCAACAAAGGCTGTTGAGAAAATAACTCCAAACTGTAGGGACGGCTCATGTGTTCAAAAAAACGCCTGCGCGAAATCATCCCAATAAACTTTCTTTGCTGAGTGATAATGATGCCTGGAAGTAAAGGGTTTTCTTGAAAAATTTTAGCAACTTCGTCCCCCGGACAATCAGACTCTAGGAGAAAGTCGTACAAGGTTAATTCCTGTAGAGTCGATCGCAAACCAAGCGGCGATTTCTGGGGACTCAACCCGTCAGTTTCATACACTGCTCCCTCCTTTGGTAATTGGCAGTTGCGGTTGGCTGCTGGAGTATTGCGTGCGTAATATTTGCACTGGATTTTCGACTTTTATAGCTTGGCAATCAACTCCACTCTATCGAATTCAGTTAATTCAGCAGGATTTTTTATTGCCTTAAATCTTGCTGATGTTACCCGAAACGATATTGCAGGTTAGATTAATTTAACAGCAGACACCCCTTTGAAACCTGACTATTTACTAAATTTTATCTCTCCAAAACTCTACTAATCCGAACATAGCATTTATAACTCAATACGGTTCAGATAAGACCGATCCCCCCTAGCCCCCCTTAAAAAGGGGGGAACAAGAAGGTGCTGCGAAGTCCCCCTTCTTAAGAGGGATTTAGGGGGATCTCCGGGGAATTAACAGTGTTAACCCAAGCGTATTGATTTATAACTACCTTTAATGTTTGATGACATTAATTTGGTTCAGATTGATAGACATCCGCGACCTCGGCCACTACATTTGCGATTACCCTTGCATAAAATTATAGGACAATCAGACAAGACTAGCGACAAATCGGGAGCCGATCGCCCTCCTTTGAGAATTCTGATCAATTCCGGCTTCGGGGAATTGCCAAGAAATGTCAATTGTCAGTTTTTTCGCACAAATGCCGATCGCTCTCAACACGCGGATTGTATTGCACGTAGTCTCCGAGCCAGCGACAGCCTACTGCGAGCAATTTGTCAAGTTCGGTAGCTTCCACTTTAGCAGCATCGAGACTCCAAAGCTTCACCGACGAATCTTTGCCGGCAGATGCTAAAGTTGTGCGATCGGGACTAAAACTCACACTCCAGACATCCGCTTGATGCGCCCTAAAAGTTTGCAGCAAAGTACCGTCAGGGCGCCAAAGTCTCACATTACCGTCAGTGCTGCCCCCTGCAACCGTCCGGCCATCGCTGCTCCAATTGACGCTGCCCAAACCTACTGTAGAATCGTCTAGAGTTTTGAGCAACTTGCCGCGAGCGTTCCAAAGTTTCACAGTCCAATCGTGACTCGCCGAGGCAATCATCTCACCGTCTGGCGAGAAATTGCTGCCCCACACTTCATCTCCGTGTCCTAAAAGAGTTTTCTCAAGTCGAAACTGTGTTTTTCCGCTGCGTTTCCAAAGTTTGACAGTACGATCCTGACTGGTAGAAGCTAACAGATTGCCGTCGGGACTGAACCTGACTGATGTAACTGGTCTAGTATGTCCTTGTAAAGTGTGCAGCAAAACGCCGCCTGCACTCCAAATCTTAATAGTGCGATCGGAACTAGCAGTAGCAATTAGTTCGGAATTGGGGCTAAAACTTGCGCTCCAAACTAAATCTTGATGTCCTTTCAAAATTTTCTGCAAAGTTCCGTCGCGGCGCCAAATTCTGATAGTTTTGTCAAAACTTGTAGAAGCAATTAACTGACTGTCTGGACTAAAAATAACCTCAGTAATGGACTCGGTGTGTCCCGGTAAACTCAAAATTAAATTGCCGTTGGGATGAAAAACTTTCACAATAAAATCGTCACCCGCACTGACAATTAACTTACCATCCGGGCTAAAATTTGCCGTGTGTCCGTTAGGGAAACGATTGCGTTCTCGGACTGAATTTAAAGTTTGGTGCAGTATATTTACAGTCTGTGCTTTTAGCGCTGGGGAAACTCCTATTTCTCGCAATTTTTTCCCCGCGCTGACTACTGCGATTAAAGCTCCTAGCTGGTCGTAGCTTAGGGAAATATCGGCGGTGGAGTTTAAGGCTTCAATTTGGGTAATTATTGCTTGTTTTTTTTGATTTTGTGCCCTCACGGCAACTCGCTGCGCGTGCACTACGACGCTGGCAGAGATTGCGGAAATAGCAGCGAGTGCAAAGAAACTGAATTGGACTGTTCGCTTGGCTTTTTGCTGAGCTTGAGTCAATACTAAATTTGCCTCTGCTAATATTTGCGAGGCTGCTTTTTCAAGTTCCAAAGCTCTTTGAACTTCCAGATTTTCGAGTTCTTGACTAGCTGATAGGAATTGATAATCGCGATCGCTCAAACTTTTGTCTGCCGCCCAGGTTAACGCTTCAGCTAGAGATCCGCCTTGCAGCAAGCGGGAATTATCGGTATGGTTGGATGCGAACCAAGCGCCGATTGACTCCGAGTAAGGCCTTTGCTTTGCTAATTCTTGCTGTATCCATTCTCGGTTAAAAACAGAGGCGTAAATTGGGTTGTAAACTCTCAGTTTTCCTTGGTCTTTGACGATTAAACCTGATAGTAAAAGTTCCCTTTTTTCGGAACTGTCTTCAGCTTCTTCAGCTAACCCGCCGACTGGGGTAGTAAGAGAACTTAAATCTCCTGCTGGTTTTTTTGTCTGGTTCGGGAGAGTCGCATCGGCGGCTAAAATTTGTTGGTAAAGTCCCAGCAAACGGCCGGTGCGCTGCGGATTTCTCAGGAGGCGATCGCGAATTGTTTTTAGGTGTTCCGGTTCGTCTTGAAATTCCCAGTTTTCGAGGGCGCTAGACTGCACTAATTCAGCAATGAATAATTGACAGTTGGCTGTGCTATTGCAGTCGTTGCTAGTTTGTGCTGCTAACTTCTGAGCAGTTAATTGACAAATCTTGTGAGTGAGAAATGGCTGTCCTCCCGTCCATGCTAATATTTCTTGGAGAATTTCTCGGGAATTGTCTATTTTTTCCGTCCATCCATGAGCTAAAGGTGTGGCTTCGGCAATATCAAATCTTTTGAGTTCAATGGCGCGGCCGATATTAAACGGAGTTCTGGTTTTGTCAGCAATTAAATCTTGAGGAGTTGCGACTCCAAACAAGGCAAAAGTCAGGCGGTTGTATTCGGGATTTTCGGCGCGTTTGTTGTAGCAGCCGCGCAGCATGGCGAAAAAGTCGTCGCTGGAGAAGTTGAGGGAGAGAAGGCTGTCGATTTCGTCGATAAAAATCACGATATTGCGATCGGTGGAAGGGAGCAATACCTGTTCGATAAATTCATTTAATCGGACGACGGGCGGCAAGTGTTCTCGATCGCGCCACCAATTCCTGACATTGATTTTAATTTTAAAGCTGTTGGCGAGAGTGGCTGTAAAGCCGGCATACCATTGCACGGGAGTTATTTCGGCCGTGCCAATTCCTGTGATGTCAACAATCCCGCAGGCGGTGTTTTCTGCTTGCAATCGGCGGGCTGTTTGCACCCGCAGACTCGATTTTCCCATTTGTCGCCCGGTGAGAACGTAGCAAAATTCGCCTGCTTTTAATGAGTCGTAAAGTTCGCCATCGGCCGCTCTGGTGACGTAAGTAGGAGCATTGGCCGGCAAACTGCCGCCAACTTGATATTCAAATTCTGTCGCTGGTAAATCGGACACTGGCAATAAAGGGGAAGCAGAAAGAAAGAATTCTATTTTACCCGACTTTTCCTCACTCTCAACTTCAATTTTACGAAGTTGGTTTTGTTGCGATAAGATGTCGATCATAATTACTTCTGTTTCCCCTTTATTTTAGGCAATTCTCATTAAAAACTCTAAGATGTTGAGTGCAGGAACCTTGGGAGGTCTGGTTTTGTTTGGCGATCGCACTGAGCTAAATTGAAATGACATTTGAGGAAAGTAAGCGACTGTTTCCATGTGCGGTTTGCCGAACTAGATGTGTTAACTGTATAAACGGCGGGGCGATCGTACTTTCAGTAAAATGTCACTATCTCAAGTTGTACATCCGCTGAGTCTGAGTCTTTGAGAGTGTGAATCTCCCTCTAATCCTTTGGCTGTCTGGATCGGACGTTTTTGAATGGTGGGGCGGTGCGAGGGCTAAAGGTAGACAGTTAGCCAAGTGGCACAAGGGGGAGAGTTTCGTCTTAGACACATGGGGGGCGAGAAACCGGGTTTCTACGAATTTTTTCGTTGAGTTACCAGAAATCTTCGCAGAAACCCGGTTTCTGAGGTTCTGAGGTTATACATGGGGGGCGAGAAACCGGGTTTCTACGATTTTTTTCGTTGAGTTACCAGAAATCTTCGTAGAAACCCAGTTTCTGAGGTCATCAAGGTACCTCAGCATAAATGCCTTAATATCACCCAAAAGAATGATTGATCGACAAAAAGTTGCGTGTTATGTTTCTATATAATTCTATACAAAAATACTTTTACCTAAAAGGAGAGACAAAAATGGACACACCTACAGATCGCCTGCAAGAACCTGTCGGGGCAAGAGAACTCGAATCAATACCTGTATCGGGAAAAGTTTCTGCCGAAAAAGTTACTCAGGTTAACTTTGAATCGATTCCTCTAGAAACCCCTGTTTATACTCAGGAAAAAGTTAGCGTCGAGGAGTTGAAGATTAACGGCAACGATTTGGTTGCTAAAGTTAAAGAACTAATTCACGAAGGGAGTATCCGCCGCCTGATTATCAAAAATGAAGAGGGACGGATCTTGGTAGAAGTTCCTCTGACGGTGGGAGTAGTTGGCGGAGTCATCAGTGCGACTTTGTTTCCAGTGATTGCAGCAGTGGGTGCGATCGGTGCATTAGTCGCTCACATGACCATCATCATTGAAAGAACAGAGTGAAAAAACTGGCGTTGTCAGTAATGCCGATGTGCGGTTAGTTTCCCGTAATAAAGCTCGTTTGTAATGAGGACTAAAGTCGTCTATTTATGGATGGGAAAAAACTGCCATTTATGACTAAGTAGGTAGAAATAAACATCATTTCAAATCCGGTGGCACCGGAATTAATATTACCCACAGCTTTCGAGACGGCAGTGCCGTTTCCTTACAATTAATCTGGCGATAGTTGCATCTCGAAAGGGGGCGATTGGTTATTTTGGGGTAGGGAAACGGCACGGCGTCGTGTCTTCCCTTGCCCTGTTGTCGATCGCAGTATCATCTCTCTGGTACGATCGGAATTGATATTACATGGGGAGGGTGAGATTCCTTGTCTAGTGGCTTATCAGAAGAATGGGTTTAAAACCCCGTCTTTTAAGACGGCTTTGCATTTAATCTTTTTCTATACTACCATAGTATTAGTAGTTTGGTAAGCGAGATGCTAAAAGCCTTCAAGTACAGAATATATCCGACCAGTGAGCAATCCATTTTGCTCCTCGTTGTCGTTTGGCTGTGCAAGATGGTTTTACAACTACGCGCTCAATCTCACATCTGAAACCTATAAGCAAACAGGGAAAGGATTAAGTAGAAATGAAATAATCAAACTTCTACCCTCCCTGAAGAAAGAGTATGACTGGTTAACTGAAGCACCGTCACAAGTCCTGCAGCAAGCTGCTTTAAATCTTTCTAGTGCTTTTCTTAACTTCTTCGAGGGTAGGGCTAAATATCCCAACTTCAAAAAGAAACAAAATAGACAGTCTATTAGATTTCCTCAAGGTTGTAAATTAAAAGATGATACATTGAAACTGCCTAAGATTGGTGATGTTGATTGTAAAGTCTCACGACAACCAGAGGGTACTCTAAAATCTGTTACAGTTTCAGTTAATCCATCGGGGGAATATTTGGCGGCCTGCCTCTATGATGATGGTAAAGATTTACCTGAAAAATCATCAAAAGGAAAGGCGATTGGGATAGACGTTGGTTTAACCCATTACGCTATTACATCCGATGGAACCAAGCATGGGAATCCTAAATATTATCGAAAATATGAAAAGAAGTTAGCTAAGAGACAAAAGCAACTAAGCCGTAAGCTTAAAGGTTCTAATAACCGTCATAAAGCTCGGATTAAAGTTGCCAAGGTTCACGCTAAAATTGTCCGATGTCGCGAAGATTTTCTACATAAACTAAGTCGTAAATTAGTTGACAAAAATCAAGTTATAGTTGTCGAGAATCTAGCAATTAGAAACATGGTGAAAAACCACAAACTAGCTAAATCAATTAGTGATGCTGGTTGGGGACAATTCTGCACTATGTTGAAGTACAAGTCTGAGTGGGCAGGAAAAACCTACATCGAAGTAGATAGGTTCTATCCCAGTTCTAAGACTTGTAATAACTGTTTAAATCGCGTGGATAGCTTGAGTTTGGATATTCGTAGTTGGCAATGTCCTAAATGTGGAGAAAACCACGATAGAGATATTAATGCCGCTAAGAATATTCGGGATGAAGGTTTACGAATTTTGGCGGTAGGGCATACCGTTACTGCTTCAGGAGGGAGAGTAAGACCGAGTAAAGGCACTGCTTTTACAAGGCATCTCCCTGTGAACGAAGAATCCTAGCCGTTTACGGCGGGGAGTGTCAAGTGGGAGCAATCAAATAATACCCTAAAAATCAAAATAAATATAAGGCAAACCGCCCTCGGGAGCTAACACCCAAACCGCATACAAACAAAGCGGTACTAACACCAATTTCACCGGCCAATTTAACTCCAATTTCAAACCCCGACTCAACGCATAATTTCCCAGCATCGCCACAGCCAAAGCTGCTAACATCCAACTCAATTGAACTCTTTCCAAACCCAAAGCTTCCGCATAAACCTTATTAGCAAACTGTACGTCAGCAGTGTGTCCCCATAAATGTGAAATCGCCCATCCCGAATCCTTCAAATCGGGAAGGCGGAAAAATATCCAACTACCAAAAACCATCGCCTGAGTCAACAGCCAACCGATCGCAATGCCGATCGGATTTTCCCACAAAAACCCCAGCCGCAACTGCTTAAAAACCACATCTGTTACCCGGTGAACCGCCAAAGCCAAACCGTGCAAAGCCCCCCACACAATAAATCCCCAAGCCGCCCCGTGCCAAATTCCCGCAATTAACATGACGATCGACAAATTCAGACAAGTGCGCCACAAACCAACTCGCGAACCCCCCAAAGGAAAATACAAATAATTGCGTAGCCAATCCCCCAAAGTCATGTGCCAGCGCCGCCAAAAATCAGCTATGCTGGCACTAAAATAAGGGAAATCAAAATTTGGTGGCAAATACCAACCCAGCAGCAAAGCAGTACCGCGCGCCATGTCAACATAGCCACTAAAATCGAGATAAAGTTGCAGCCCGTAAGCAAAAATCGCCAGCCACAAATCCTCGCTACCCGCCCGCTGCAAGTTGGTAAAGCTTAAATCGACATAAATTCCCAAGTTGTCAGCGAAAAGACCTTTTTTTACTGCACCGAAGGCGATCGTCCAAAGTGCCTCAGAAAGGCGATCTGGCGTTGGAAATTTCTGTGATTTCAGTTGATTGATCAAGTTGTGATATCGAGTAATCGGCCCGGAAATCAGTTTTGGAAAAAACAACTTGTAAGCAGCAAAGTGCAGCAGCGAAGTCGCAGCCGGCGCGCCTCGGTACACATCTATCAAATAAGCAATGCACTCAAAGCAAAAGAAACTCAATCCTAGGGGTGCAACTACGTGAGTTTTCACCCAGTTAGCACCGTCTAAAGCCAAGGGCAAATTCAACAAAGTGCCGATCGAACTCAAGAAAAAAGGCACATACTTAAAACCCAGAAGCAGCAACACATTCAGCCCAATTCCTATCCACAGCAGCAACAAACGGCGGCGGTTCCAAGATTCATTAGCAATCCGCCAATCCAGAGGTTCCCCGATCGCCATCGCCAAGCAGTAATTAAACAAAACACCGACTAACAGCAGAGGAATGTACCAAATTTGCAGCGAAGCGTAAAAAATCAGACTTCCTACCAGCATAATGAACAGCCGCCACCACCGCAGCGGAACCAACCAGTAAGCCGCGAACAAAACTAATAGAAACAGGGCATATTGAAGGGAAATGAAAGTCATACCATTTTAGATTTAAGAATTGAGAATGATTAATAAACTAAGGGTTTTGAGATTGCTTTCGGATTTTAACTCACTGTTGGCTGTTTGCGATCGGGGGCCCGCCGCCTAACTGCAAAATGCGTTTGACGATCGCACTGGTGGAACTAGGAACTTCTATTTCAATTAAGGAAATCTTGCCACCTCCGGCGATAACCGCGGGTGCTTCTGGCAGAGTTTCGAGTTGATAGTCGCCTCCTTTAACGTATATATCAGGCTTCAGGATACTTATCACTTTAGTTGCTGTAATCTCGGAAAAAATTACTACGGCGTCTACCGGTTTGAGGGCGGCTAATACTTCGGCTCGCTGATTTTCCGGTACGATCGGGCGGGGCGGCAATCCCGGCTGCTGCGGTTTGATAGCTTGCACGCTGGCGTCGCTATTCAAGCCCACCACGAGCGATCGCCCCAAAGTTTTTGCCGCCTGCAAATAGCGGACGTGGCCAGCGTGCAGGATATCGAAGCAGCCGTTAGTAAACACGATCGGACGCCAGTTGTCCGGATCGGATGCGATCGCTTCTTCAAGTTGTCTCAACGTGTAAACACCAGAAATCATTGCAGTCACTACCAACAAATTTGCACAGCGATGAATTATCCTACCAAAAAATGTGAGACAAGAGCACCTTCGCCATTCAAAAATAAATCACTCAATCTGCCAATAATTAGGGGTTGCCAATTCCTAATTTACAATTAGTAATTGGTCGCTCTCACACCAAAATAAACAAACAAAAATCCCCACCACCGACGAAGTTGAGTTTCACAGCCGGAAAAAGCAACAAACAGCTCCTCATGTATCTGTGAAAGCTCTGTCGTCTTATTCGTAATTGGAGCTTGTAAAAGTTGAAAAATAATTATTTATTCCAGCTCACTATGAGCTCAATTACTATAAGCTATTGTGTATCTAAATCGTATTTTTTGTGCGGGCTGCGAGAATCCGCCTCACAGAAACTCGATCAAATTTTAGTTCGCAGTTTAAATGTGCAACGGCTTAAGACAGGGGATTTTGTGTCGCTGTCACTGACAGGCGATCGGCTAGTGGAAGTCTACCGGGGGTTAAACCCAAACTCGCAGAGTTGTTCAAATTGCTGAAACCATCGGCATAAAATGCCTTTAAAGAACCGCGTTTATGGTTTCCTGAATGCGGCTACACCCGAGACAGGAATTTAAACGTGGCTCGAAATCGGGAATGTTGGTCTGAAGGAATATATATTCCAGAGAGTTAGGATTTGGCGGTGAGTTCCACTCCCGTCAGCTTTTGGAGTAGACAAACCCTTCCGTCGTCGGATCGAAGCTAGTGTGAAGCAGGAAGTAAGCAGCCCTCCTACTTTTGTCGAGCTTTGCTTAGACTTGAGTAGGTTTCAGTAGATATTACGGAACGGAAAGTCGAGGCGAGTACCTGATCGAGCTATTTTAGAAAATAACCAGAAGTACCCAACCTGTGCCAGCGTCTTGTTGGGGCTTCCAAACTCATAAAATGGGGAAGGTTTGATTCGTCTAGGGATTTTTCCGTCTTAAGGGCAGTTTTCAACTTCAGGATTCCTGTTTCCACGGATTCGGGACTGAACCTCTGGGATGGTGGACGCCAGCAGCCCTTCCTCGAGGGCAGCAACCAAGCGAAGCAACCATCGAGGAAGGGCAATGCAAGCGCTCCCACCAGTAAACTCATTAAGCAAAATTTCGTTGAATTTAAAGGTGTAGAATCATCTCACAGGAATTATGAAAGCAACTAACAGCCGTCAATTTTCATCAGTAGCTGCTCGAACTCTCAAAGTAGTCGGGATTATCTTGATTCTCTCTGCTTTGCTTGACTGCATTGTTCTGTCGCTACCGGGAGAAACCTCCGACATAGTTAATCGAGGTTGGCAGTTGGCCGCAGCAACTCAGATAGTTGACCGGGGCATCATTCCTTTGATGGGTATCGCCCTGCTGATGACTGGCTTTTGGGTGGACAGCAGCAGCGGAGTCTCTATTGAGCGCCGCAATGTTTGGGTTGACTTGCGATTCTGGGCGCTGTTGATTTCCAGCTTGTTAGGGCTAATTTACCTGTTGCTGGTTCCAGTTCACCTCAACAATACTCGTTTGGAACTCAAGGACACTCTGGCTCAAGTCGATAAAGAGGCGGGACAAGCCGAAGTCCAACTAGAGGGGCAAATTAAAAGCGAGCAGTTTAAAGCTCAAGTAGAACAGCTCAAAAGCCAGCGTCGCAGCCAGATAGGCGCGCTGCTGCAAGACGACGGGAAGCTACAAGAAGCACTCAAGAGTCCAGATGTTCCCAAGGAATTAAAAGCTGTGCTTGAGGAATCGAAAAAGGACCCGAAAGCCCTCGACAAGTTCCTCGAACAGCAAGCCCAAGAACTGCCCAATCAAGCTCGCAACGAGATTCGCACTCGCAAGCAACAAAAAGAGAAAGAGTTGAGAACTCGATCAAGAAATTCGAGTTTGCAGACGGGAATCAGCAGTTTGTTGTTGGCTATCGGCTACATTACTGTTGGTTGGACTGGATTGAGAAGTATGGGAATTCTGCGGTTCGGCCGCCACAAAAGTTGACCTACCCCAGTCCCTGGAGCGCGCAAGTCAAGACATCTTGCCAGAAATACTTAATCTGCTGAACGTAGCAACCGCACCTGGCAGTTAGGACGTTATTAATGGCTAAAGCCATTGATTTTCTGCCTTCTGCCTTCTGCCTTCTGCCTTCTGCCTTCTGCTATAGTTTGCCCTTACTGAAAGCTGGGAATGTTCTCAATTTATATTCTGACTTACAACGAAGAGATTGATATCGCCGCTTGCATTGAATCGGCACTGCTTTGTGACGATATCATTGTAGTTGATTCTTTCAGCAGCGATCGCACCCTTGAGATTGTTCAGAACTATCCCGTGCAAACAGTGCAGCACCGCTTTGAAACTCACGGACGGCAGCGGACTTGGATGCTTCAAGAAGTCCCGTGCAAGTACGAATGGGTTTACATCCTCGAAGCTGACGAACGGATGACGCCTGCACTGTTTGCTGAATGCTTAAAGGCGATCGAAAGTCAAGAATATATCGGCTATTACGTCGCTGAACAAGTAATATTTATGGATCGCTGGATTCGCCGCAGCACTCAATATCCCCGCTATCAAATGCGCCTATTTCGCAAAGAGCAAGTTTGGTTTAGTGACTACGGTCATACTGAACGGGAAGTCTGCAATGGGCCCACTCACTTTTTAAAAGAAACCTACCCTCACTATACTTGCAGCAAAGGTCTTTCTCGCTGGATTGAAAAGCACAATCGCTACTCAACTGACGAGGCGGCTGAAACTCTCCGCCAATTAGAAGCGGGTCAAGTAAATTGGTGGGATTTATTGTTTGGCGCGTCGGAGGTGGAAAGACGCCGCGCTTTAAAAGATTTTTCTTTGCGCTTGCCTTTGCGGCCTGTCGTCCGCTTCTTCTATATGTATATTTTACTCGGCGGATTTCTTGACGGTCAAGCGGGATTGGCTTGGTGCACGCTGCAAGCTTTTTATGAATATCTAATTTTGCTGAAAGTTTGGGAAATGAAGCATATGCCGCTACCCAATTTAGATGCAGGGTCGGAACAGTCTATTTCGGAAGTAGTAACAGTTGAGCAGTCTAAAGTTTCTTATAATCTTGGCGCTTCCGATACTCGAAATTAAAACTTGGTAATTGGTAATTGGTAATTGGTAATTGGGAATTGGTATTAATTGCACTTTCCCCATACGGTCGATTGCTTCTTCCTGATTCTTCCTTTTTCTCTCTTTCCCCACAACAACAAAATATAAAAAACCCCGGTTTTTTTAAGAAACCGGGGTTTTTTATATTTTGAAAGTTTTAGGTTTTATCTAGTTTTGATTTTTACTCAAAACTCTCACCACTGACATGATTTCCGGTTGCATCGGTATTGTTCAAACAGTCAACAATTACCTGACGGTGCAACCAGTGAAATGACAACTCAAAACTATTGAGAATTACGCAGGGCAGTTTTTTCCCGATCGATCTTTAGAATCAACACACCCAAAGGCGGCAAACACAAGTCGATCGAATAAGGACTGTTGTGGAACCACCACTCATCAGTCCACTTACCTCCCAAATTCCCCATATTGCTGCCACCGTACTCCCGTGCGTCGCTGTTAAACAACTCCGTATAGAAACCCGGTTCCGGCACTCCTACGCGATAGTGAGAATGCGGCTGTGGCGTAAAGTTACAAACCGTCACCACAAATTCGTTACCATCCTTCTCACGGCGCACAAAGGCTACCACGCTGTGCCGATTATCGGTGCAATCAATCCACTCAAACCCATCCTCAGCAAAATCTTGGCTGTAAAGTGCCGTTTGGCTGCGGTACAAATTGTTTAAATCCTTAAAAAACAGCTTCAACTTTTGGTGAGGCTCAAATTGCAGCAAATCCCACTGCAAATCCCCCCAAACATTCCACTCTTGCCACTGGCCGAACTCCATCCCCATAAACATCGTTTTCTTGCCGGGATGAGTAAACATAAAAGTAAACAAACACCGCACGTTTGCAAACTTTTGCCATTCGTCCCCCGGCATTTTGCCGATGATGTGGGCCTTGCCGTGGACTACCTCATCGTGGGACAAAGCCAGCATGAAATTCTCGCTGTGGTTGTACCACATACTGAAAGTTATGTTGTTTTGGTGGAACTGGCGGAACCACGGGTCCATGTGGTAATAGTCGAGCATATCGTGCATCCAACCCATGTTCCACTTCAGGTTGAAGCCCAAACCGCCTACATAGGTCGGCCAAGATACCATCGGCCAAGAGGTAGATTCTTCGGCGATCGACAGCGATCCTGGGAAATAGCTAAAAATGACGTGATTCGTCTGACGTAGAAAATCAGCCGCCTCGATATTTTCGCGGCCGCCGTACTGGTTGGTCAGCCATTCTCCAGGTTCGCGGCAGTAATCCAAATAAAGCATCGAGGCTACGGCATCGACGCGAATGCCGTCGATGTGATACTTGTCAAACCAGAACAGAGCGTTTGATACTAGGAAATTCCGCACTTCGTTGCGGCCGTAGTTAAATACGAGGGTTCCCCACTCTTTGTGTTCGCCCTTGCGGGGGTCGGCGTGTTCGTACAAGTGAGTTCCGTCAAAGAAAGCCAAACCGTGGCCGTCTTTGGGGAAATGCCCGGGCACCCAGTCCACCAGTACGCCAATGCCTGCTGCGTGGCACTGGTCAACAAAATACATGAAATCTTCTGGTGTGCCGTAGCGGGAAGTTGGGGCGAAATAGCCGGTTACTTGATAGCCCCAAGAACCGTCGAAAGGATGTTCGGCGATTGGTAGCATTTCGATGTGAGTGAATCCCAAGTCTTTGACGTAGGGAATCAGCCTCGCGGCCAATTCCCGATAAGTCAGAAACCGCGCCCCTGGTTTCAGTTCTGAAACTTGCACTGCGGGTTCTATTTCCCCATCTGGTAGCACGGCGGGTTCGTCAGTACCGGCGTGCAGCCAAGAACCGATGTGGCATTCATAAACCGAAACTGGCTGCGTTAGTTGGTCTGTGTTCCGCCGCTGTTCTACCCAAGCGCTGTCGTGCCACGTGTAGGTATTTAAGTCAGTGACAATTGAGGCTGTTTTCGGCCGTACTTCTTGCTGGAAACCGTAAGGATCGGACTTTTCGTAGGGATGTCCGTCTTGGTTTTTCACTTCGTATTTGTAGTGAGTTCCCACGAGTAGTCCCGGAATAAATAATTCCCAGATCCCGTTTTGCGATTTCCGCATCTGATGTTTGCGGCCGTCCCAATAGTTGAAATCTCCTAAAACTGAAACGTTCCGGGCATTGGGGGCCCAAACTGCAAAATATACTCCTGCGATCCCGTCTAGTTCGGTGAAGTGCGCCCCCAGTTTTTCGTAAATCCGGTGGTGGTTGCCTTCTGAGAATAGGTGTAGGTCAAATTCTGTGAGTTTTGGCGATCGAAAGGCGTAGGGATCGTAGATGAAGCGCTCGTGTTCTCCTTCTTTGACCCGCAGTTGATAGTTTGCTAGTTCTGGGGTTTCGATCGTACATTCAAAAAAGTGAGGGTGATGCCCTGATTTCATCGGGTATTCGGCCCTCGCCTCGGGCAAAACTACCGATACCGCATCCGCATTGGGCAGATAAGCTCGGACGGCCCAGACTTTTTTGCCATTTTCTTCGATCGCGTGGGGGCCAAGCACTTCAAAGGGATCGTGGTGCTGATTCCCAACAATCCGGTCAATCTGTTCAAAGGGGACGGTCGCGGGCATAAAACTACTTACCTCAATTTTTTAACTAAAGGGCTTTCAAAACCTAAAGCGGCGCTGCACTTTACATTTAGATACATTTTTAATTGTTAATCCTACATTGATTAGGATAATTTTGCCTGCCACGGCTCGACTCGCGTACCCTTCTTGCCCACATAGCAGGTAATCGGATTGCCTTGCCCGGGGTAGAGCTGCGGTTTTGCTGCTAACGGCTAACATCTAAGTATAGAAATAGTGAACTACCACCTGCCCGCGCGCTTACTCGCGCGGGCAGGGGGCTTCTGGCTTCGCGGGAGATCGCCAAGGTTGCTGTCTTTCGACAAGAAAGTTGGTCTGACATCTCCTCCACCAGCAGTCGCGCTAGCTCCTAACGCGAGAAGTCTCAACCCTTCAGTTTTGATGTTGACAGCAGCATTGATGTCTCGATCGTGGTTAGTTCCACAATTAGAACAAGTCCAATGACGCACATCTAAAGGCAAGGAAGAAACTCGGCGATCGCAATTACTACAGGTTTTCGATGAAGGAAAAAATCGATCCACCTTGACCAATATTTTGCCAGAACGCTCACACTTATAGTTAAGCATTCCCACGAAACTAGACCAGCCACAATCGCTAATAGCTTTAGCTAAACAATGATTTTTCACCATGTTCTTGACTGCTAGATCTTCCACAACGATGACTTGGTTTTCGTTCACCAGTTTGTGAGAGAGTTTATGCAAAAAATCTTGTCTTGAATTGCTGATTTTTTGATGGACTCTTGCAACTAATTTTCTGGCTCTATTCCGACCTTTAGAACCCTTTACTTTTCTAGATAGTTTACGTTGTTTACGTTTGAGGTTAGATTCATGCTTCTTGATATGTCGAGGATTAGGGTATTTAGAGCCAGTGCTAGTAATAGCAAAGTCCGTGACACCCAAATCGATACCGATTGCATTTCCTTCGCTACTTGGAAGGGGATATTCACCTTCTTTATCGGTCAAAATAGCAGCGAAATATTGACCGCTAGGATTTTTGGATATAGTAACAGTCTTGACATCACCCTCAAGAGGACGATGCAAGCTGATTTTGACCCATCCCAACTTAGGGAGATAAATCAAGTTATCAACGAACTTAGTTCCTTGGGGGTATTGAATAGACTGTTTTCCATGCTTCGATTTGAAGTTAGGAAATTTAGCTCTTTTTTCAAAGAAGTTAATAAAGGATTTACTGAGGTTGAGGGTGACAGATTGCAAGACTTGAGAATGACACTCACCCAACCAAGCAAACTCTTTCTTGAGTGCTGGCAGTAGTGCGTTGAGTCCTTCTCTCGACAATCCTTTCCCCGTTTGGGCATAGGTAGTAGTAGTCTCGTGCAGAGCGCGATTCCACCACCAACGAGCACATCCGAAAAACTGGGAAAGCTTTTCGGATTGAGCGTCCGTGGGATAGATTCGGGCTTTGACAGACTGATACATCTACATTTATCACTAATTATTTCAATGATCACACAGGACAAGCCAATGATCAAACAAGGAATTTGCTCGTTTCCTTATACACCGCCTCAGAAAGTCGAGAGCTACGAAGAGTCGAATTGGTCGGCGGTGCAATCGTCTCCTCACGAGCCGCCCATCCCGCCGAAGATAGTGAGTACACCTATAGCGGGGGAATTCCGGTCTGTCCAGTTAAAAAAAATTGAATAATTTATATTTTTCTCTAAATATTTTTGACTTTTTTAAACTATGTGATATTGAAGTTTTTTTAAGCTGTTGTCGATTCGCCAACCTTGGGGCGTCAACGAGCCTGAGTTTTGGTAAGAACTTAATTTTGATTAATAGCTGGAATTTTCAGGGATTGCCCATCGCCCGACGGGTAGACTTTGCTACCCTGCGAGGCAGGGTTTCTGGGCAAACTCGGTAAATTTGAGTAATACGCGAGAACAGCTAAGGATAGTTAATGCAGTATTGAGCGAATCAAAGCTCAAAAACTCAATAACGTGGGAGCAATATTTGCCACGATTAAGGAGTCGCCTACCTTCGTAGCAGCATCCCGAGAGCGACCGTGCAACAAATCTAAAGCAGCCATCAGACCGAACTCGGCAGGTTTTCCTGAAGCCCGGTTAATGCCGAAGTGGCGGCGGGCTAATTGAATCACTCTTCTGGATCAAAACAGACCGATCGATTTGCTTGTGGGCACGGGCGCGAAACTCGTAGTAAACAAATCGAGTCACAATGCCGATGCTTTGATCTGGGCCACTCTTTGATCGTCCAAGCCTCTGCTTGCCTGCCTTTGGTCTGCGGGCAACAGCGGCGGGGAAGGAAAGCAAGACTCGATCGAGTGCAAAATTTGCGTCGAGTCTGCGATCGCACTTTTGTTGACCTTCGAGTTGAGGCAGCAGTACCGGCACTGTGCTCAAACCCCCCGTCAGAGGCGTGAGTTTCCAAACGTGCAGCCCGGGAGTCAAATTTTCAACTTGAAACGGGATGCCCTTCTAACCTAGCCCTAAGCGGACGCAAGCGGCAGTAAGGGGACGTACTGAACTTTAGTAAAAGCATCAGAGAACAACTAACACCCAACTTGAAGCCTAGACCGATGAGATGAAAAAAGGCGACGACGAGCGAACCATTTTTCACTCGCAGGCTAGGCTCGTTGGGCACAGACTCAGGAATAGCCCTAGTTAGGGAGTCTTTTTAGGAGAAGGGGAAGCAGCTCCACCAGCCGGAGACTTTTCAGCCCCAGGAGAGCTCTTTGGAGATTCCTTCGGTGCTGGGGAAGAAACAGGAGGAGGAGTGGTAGTGCTGCTGCCAGCACCGCCGGGAGAGGGGCTAGCGCCACCGCCGCCACTGCCGGCATCACCGCCGCAGGCTCCGAGGGCTGCTGCCAAGCCGAGTACCAAAGTCAAACGAATTAATCCCTTGTTCATAAACACTCCTTAACATTGAAAACCCATCGCAAGGAAGGGAATAGTGTACTTGAGAAATAATGCTGGCACGAATAGATCGACGATTCGCTCGTTGATTACAATACTGCATTTATTAATAAATTTCACATAGATTCTGGCGAACCGGCAAAGATTTCATTTTTTTTTGCTAATCCTGAAGTCAAAGTGACCAGTGGTAGGATGGGTTGGTTGGTTTGTGAGGTATGTTTGGTAAGGATAATCGATCGATCGCAGATTCCCTGACTTGGCAATAATTGGCGATCGGCACTCCTACAAAACTCGTAACCTCAATCAAGCTGAAGCTGCCCCACTTTACGTATTGGTGAACTCTATGACCGCTGCTATCAGATCCCCGGATTCTCCGCGCTCCCGATCGACCCGCAAGCCTGCAGGCCGTGCCAACAGCAAAGTTACTTCTATTGCCCGAGCTAGGCGGGCGAAGACTGGGCCAGAATTGCCCAACTACGAGACGGCCGAACAGGCCCGGCCTGGGGAAGCATCGGTGCTGAAAGTGATGCCCGATCGACAGTGGCAGCCGATGTGGTTGCGATCGCTCCTGCGGGTGGAGCGCGCCTCCTGTGCGGCTGTGGTGCTGCTCTTGGGCGGTGCTCTGACTCTCTACGGTTTGACTGTGTACAGCGAGCAGCGTTGGAGTCAAGAGTATCAAAAGCTGGAAACTCTGCGCCTCCGGGAACAGCAGTTGAGTGCTGCTAGTGAAGTATTGAAACACCAACTTGCTAAAGAAGCCCAAAATCCAGAAACTGGTTTGGCTCCCCAGAAGCCTGCGGACACGATTTTCTTGTCGCCGGCCCCGGATAGTCGATCGCCCGTTGTGGTGTCACCAAACTCAGAAGAACCCGCTCTCCAGCATCGAGCTGGTGTGGAAACGCCGCTGGGTTATTGAGTGAGGAGTCAGCGCGGAGAGGGCCTTTCGGGGGAGAGTGTCCGAGGGCCCGAGAATTTGAGGGTATGGTAGAAGGCAGAAGGCACAGTTGGCGATCGGACTCCAACCTTCATAACCGGGTTTTTTACGCCCGTCTGTCGGCTGCAACAGCTCTTTTTGTAAAAAACCGGGTTTCTGGGTGCTGATGCCTAAGTCCGAAGGAAGAAGGAATCGATCGCTGATGTTTGGGGCAATTAATAACTTCCTAAACGTCGGGCGCGGTTGCTATAAAATCTCAAATTTAAAATCTCAAGTCTAAAATCTCAAATGATCTAATTTTATGAGCTATGACCCCCGCTTTGACCGCTACAGATCGCCGAATTTTAAACCTAAACCGTCGGCCGATCGCGCTTTGTGGGGTAAACAAGCTAAACAGGGAGTTTCTGCTACGGCTAACAGGCAACCTCGGCCACCGTTGGAGCGCTTAAAACGCAGCAAGTTTCGCTTGTGGGCTGTGTGGGCGGTGTTGATGCTGGGGGGGCTGGGGCTGGCTGTGAATTTGTTTTATTTGCAGGTGACGCGGGCTCCGGCGCTGCGAAAACAGGCACAGCAGCAGCAAACTCTCAAGTCTAAGCCGTTTGTGCCGAGACGCTCGATCGTTGACCGCACAGGAAATGTTTTGGCGATCGACCGACAGGTGTACACGCTCTATGCTCACCCGAAGTTGTTCAAGCACTCGAAGGGTGATATTGCGGCTTTATTGGCTCCGATGCTGCCGATCGAACTGAGTCCGGGTAATACGGCGGAAACGGAATTGCTGCGCCGGTTTAATCTTGCTGAAAGTGGTATTACGATTGCGGATTCTCTGGCTCAAGAGGTTGCCGATCGCGTGGGGCGGATGCAAATTAAAAATAGTCCAGTGGATGGGCTGGAGTTGGTGCGACAGCAGCAGCGTTTTTACCCGCAGCAGGAGTTGGCGGCGGATATCCTCGGTTATGTGGATGGGGAACGCAAGGGACAGGCTGGGGTGGAATACAGCCAGCAGAATTTGCTGGAACGATCGATGCCGTCGATTCAATTTAGCCGATCGATCAGTGGGAATTGGCTTCCCGATCGGCTGACGGCTGGTTTTGTGCAGCTTGATGATTTGAAATTGCAATTGACGATCGACAGTCGCTTGCAGCGGGCGGCCCGGATTGCTCTGAAGGACAAAATGAAGCAACACGGGGCGAAGCGTGGCACGGTGATTGTGATGGATGCCCGTAACGGGGAATTATTGTCGGTGGTGGCGGAACCTTCTTATGACCCGAATCAATATTTTAATTTCGATTTGTCGCGTTATAAAAATTGGGCTGTGACGGATGTTTATGAGCCTGGTTCGACTTTTAAAGCGATTAATGTGGCGATCGCCCTTGAAGCTGGTGCGGTCAAACCTAATACTGTGTTTAATGATGAAGGTCGGATTTACATGGATGTTTGGACTATCCAAAATTCTGATTATCAACAAGCAGGGGCGCGCGGCCCTTCTACTGTTACCGATATTTTGAAACATTCTAGTAATGTGGGCATGGTGCACGTAATGAGAAGCATGAAATCTTCTCTTTACTATCAAGCTTTGGAAAAACTGGGACTTGGACAAACTGCGGGTACTGATTTGCCTTTTGAAGTAACCAGTCAGCTTAAAAATCGAGAGCAATTTATTAATTCTCCGGTGGAAGTTGCTACTACTGCTTTCGGGCAGGGTTTTTCGATTACTCCGATGCAGTTGGTGCAGCTTAATGGGGCTTTGGCTAACGGTGGCAAGTTGGTAACTCCTCATGTGGTGCGGGGGCTTTTTGATCGGGATGGTCAAGCTTTTTGGAAGCTTCCGAGGGCTGTTCCGAAGCAGGTTTTTTCGCCCTCTACTACTAAGCAAGTTTTAGAAATGATGGAAACTGTGGTTGATGGTGGTACGGGGAAAGCTGCACAAATTCCGGGCTATCGGATTGCTGGGAAAACGGGGACGGCTCAAAAGGCTAGTGCTGGTGGGGGTTATTCTAAGAAGGCGATTATTACTAGCTTTGTGGGGATTATGCCTGTGGAAGCGCCTCGGTATGTGGTGCTGGCGGTGATTGATGAGCCCAAAGGTGGTTCGGGGGGAACTGTGGCGGCGCCGATTGTGGAGTCGGTGATGGAGGCGCTGATTAATATTGAGAAGATTGCGCCGAGTCAGAAATAGAATGTTGAAATTGCCCAATTTGTAGGGAAACGGCACTGCCGTGTCCCTACCCTCCTCTCTAGAGGGGAGCTAGATCCGACACACCCCCAGCCCCTCTCTAGAGGGGAGCTAGATCCGACACGCCCCAGCCCCTCTCTAGAGGGGAGCTAGATCCGACACGCCCCAGCCCCTCTCTAGAGGGGAGCTAGATCCGACACACCCCCAGCCCCTCTCTAGAGGGGAGCTAGATCCGACACACCCCCAGCCCCTCTCTAGAGGGGAGCTAGATCCGACACACCCCCAGAGAGGGAAGCTAGATCCGGTTCCCCTCCTGGGAGGGGCTAGGGGTGGGTCTTATTCACCATCACCCAATTCGTAGGGAGACGGCACTGCCGTCTCCTAATTTTGGGTAATGGGTAAAATCGATCGCCCGATCGGATGTAACGATCGCCCGGTGGGCGATGGAGGACACGGCAGTGCCGTCTCCCTACCCCAAAACGATCGATCGCCCCATTTGTAGGGACACGGCATTGCCGTCTCCTGACTGTGGGTAATTTGAATTCAGTAACAGTATCGATTTTTGTCATTGTCTGGATTGGGTTTGCTTTGTCTTTGGGAGGTGCGTGTATGTCCTAAAAGTGTAGAGATTATGACGCACCGATCGCCATTTTTGAGATTTGGATGAGATAGTGTGAGGTTTCCTTTTGCTAGAATGCTTGTTAGACCGCACTCGTCGGTTTGGTTATACACTGGGCAACCTCGGTAATTGAACATGGCTCGCCAGACTGTTCCATTTTCTTTTACTTCGTTTGTATTCTCATTGACCTTTCGCAATGTTGTGTCATTTCTATTTATCCGAATTTGATATTCTAGGCTTTTCCATTGGTTGGCTGGTACTTTGGCTGGGGAAATGTCGGATTTGTGGATTGCTACTTGTACAGTGTTTCCGACTTCCTTGAAGCTGGCTTGCCATGCTATTTTGTCGCGTTTGGCGTTGCTTTGAGCGAGTTCCATTGCCCAATAAGCCCGATCGAGCGATTGCTTTAAACGGTGGTTGTTGATGAACATTAGCCAGCTTGGGGCGGCGATCGCGCTGAATATGCCGATGAGTGTGACGAGTATTAAAATTTCAAGGAATGTAAAGCCGGCAGCCGATGCAGTCGATCGGCTTCTGGGAACTCTATTGATTGACATTCGGATGCACTCCTAAATGTTTGGGTTTAAAAAAGGTTGTTGTAGCTGTTTTCGATTAGGTTTATTTTAACTACTGAATTTGGTTTGTATAGATCGGTATTTACGGAAAAATTATATTTATTTAATAAAGCTGCGGGTAAGGAGACGCCGGGCGTCCGATCGCACAAATTTGTTGATCGATCGGATAAATCGCCGATATTGATTCGATCGCACGGTGTGGATGAGAGTGGTGAGCCCGATCGCTAAATTTGCGTTAGCGAAGCCCTCGAAGAGGATCGCACCCAAGCTCGAAAGGCTTTCATGGCGACGTTTCTGCCGGCTGTTTTGCTTTGTTCTAAATATTGGGGGATTAGATGGGCGATCGGGAAATTGGGAAACTGGAGACTTATCTCGCCCTTGACATATTTGCCATCTTGCAATACGCTGATTTCCAGTTTGCGGCCGTTGTAGCGCCACAGTTCGGGCACTCCTAATGCTTCGTAGTTGTTGAGCTGAGTGCGAGATGTGAGGTCTATTTCTATGGCTAAATCGGGAGTGGGTCTGTTTCTAAGTTGATGCGGTTTTTGCCTCTGACTGCGGCTTCGTTTTGGATATAGAAACACGCGTCAGGTTGTACTCCTTGAGCGATGTTTTCATTTTTGAATGTCGTGGAACCCAGAGGCCAAAATTCGATGTCTAATTCTTCTAGGAGAATTTTTACTAAGTCGCTAATCAGGACTTCGCCCACTTCGTGTTCGAGTAGCGGAACCATGATTTCTAATGTTCCTTTGCTGTATGAAAGTCGGGATGCGCGACTTTCTTCCAATTCTGTTAGTAGGGTTTCAAACATCGGCCAGGTTATGTCTTTTAGTAATAGTTGATTTCCTGGCTGGATGATTATTTGTTTTAGTTCTAGTAGCATAGTTTGTCTGTTTTAATTCGATTTGAAATATAAAATAATTTATGTTAATATATTTTAGCAATTCAGAACTTATGCAGAATTGCTGTTATGGATTAAGATTAAATTTATAGAAAGCTAGGGTACAGGCGGCGGGCAATCATTTCCTTCAGCAGTTCTCATTCCTCCTATGAGAGTTTCGACGATCGCACATTGCTTAGCAGCGGTGTTAGGTGGAGAATTGGGTGGATAAATTGTCACTGTAAAACCGTCAGTTAGTTGTCGCGGCGTTGTACTCTGTAGTGGTGGGCTTGTGATGGTGCCTTGGTAATCAAAGGTAATTGATTTGATTGTGGAATCTCCATTAGCTTGAGCAAAAAGCTTGACCTGTCCGGGCTTTATTTCGCCTCCAGCATCCAAATTTTGTGGAGTATTAGCATTGAGCGTAAATGTTGGCTTAACGGGCGGATTAGCATTAGGATCGTAATTGAATGTAATTGTGACTGCGCTCTTAGTTCGCTTTGCTTCGCTTTGTGCGAGTCGCAATGATTGGAAAACTCGATCGTTGACAGTGCGGACTCTTTGTCTGTTGATGAATCCCAGCCAGCCGGGAGCGGCGATCGAAGCTAATATACCTAATATCAAAACTATTACGATCAATTCTAGAAGGGTGAACCCTTTATCGCTCTTTCTGTATCTAGTGTTTGGGAAATTGGGAGTTGCTGTGTTGTCACAACTCTGCAAAAGTTTTAATAATATTGCGGTTTTCATTTTACTCTCCTGTTTTATCTGCTAGTCGGGCGATTCGGAAGTGTGTTTTGGGCATCAGTTAGTTCCCTCGCGCGCCTAGACCTTGTACTTGTACGCTTGCTCTTGGGAAATATGCAGGATTGTCGGGGTTGTAAGCAGTATCATTGGGTTGAAGGCGTCGGAGGCTGTTTCCTCTGATCGTAACTCTGGCTAAGTTTCTCGCTGTATCTACACAAGCGTAGAAGCTATTTACGGTGTCCGGCGGCGCGGCGGGTATTCTTAGCGTTGTTTCTGGGACTGCGGCTGTTTCTGTTGTCCCTGGTACTGGGGCTGTGGGATTGCCTAGAGCTCTTTGGCACTCGTCGATTGGAGGTGGTGGTATTAATGGACTGTGGTCTATATAATTAACTAGCACTTCAGAGCCTAACCCCGCCAAACCCGCTGGAGTTGTCACATTAACCGTTGGTGTTTTCCAGTCAAAATTTGTTGAATTAAAAGCTGGGCTGTGTCTTTGACTATCCTTTACCTCAGCGTTGCTGAAGTAACCATTTGTGTTCACCGGGGGTATACGGGAGTCTTTCACGCCCTCGCTAATTTCATAGCGCGCAATGCGGGATGGGCAGTCGTTTCCTGACGGCTGACACCAAGTATTATTAGGAGTATTTTGTGCAACCAAATAATAAGCAACCAAAGAACGTACATAGGTATCGTTACAAACATTTTGACCATTTTGCGGAGTATCTGAATCACACACGCGTGGCGTTCTTGGTGCTGCTTGGTTGGGATCAACAGCATTTTTAATCTGCTTCCGCTTCCAAAATACCAGAATCGGAGTTTCATTTGGAGCGCTAGGCAGAAAATTATTGTTTCTAATAGTAGTAATTCCAGCGTTATCGTAAATATAAATGGCTTGACTCAAATCTTGGGCGATAAAATCAAGTGCCGCCTGAACGTCTTGCTCGGTGTTGGTCTTGACTTGTTCCCTTCTGTCGGTATTGAGCATATCGACTACAAAACCGAGCATCGGCGTAATGATTAAAAATGCCATAATCGCTCCGACTAATAGCTCGACTAGAGTCATGCCCTTTTCTGTTTGAGCTGGCTTAGAGCGGTTTTGCTGGTGGTGATTTTTTAGAAGCAACCTGAGTAAAGTTTTCATTTTGACTTTTTTCTATGCCAAATGGTGGGAGAGATGATGATTTGATAACACGGCTTTGATTACCGGCAGACAGAGGTGTTAGCTCCAGTAGGGTTAAGCTGAGAACATAATGATTGACGGGCGGAAGCACTTCCTTGTGTAGTAGGGGGAATTTGTGTTTTCATTACTACCAAAGGCGCTTGAGGATTGCCAAGAGCGGAATTAGCCACTGATTGCTGCACAGTTGTCATGGTAGCTCCCGTAAACCCATCCGCGCGGTAAACCCGCACAGTGAGTTCGTAGCCTGTTGTTGTCGGATTGTTGGTCGTATTAGCTGGATTTCGCCAAGCACCTTGAACAAAAAACTCTTGGCTGCCAGCACAACCTGGGGTTTTGTCTAAGTTAAAACAGTACAAAGCAGCGGAGCTTGTGGGAGCAGCAGCAGGAACATTAGTAGTATTTGCGACAGGAAAACCTTCTGGGCCATTTGGATCGATGATTTTTGACCTGAGCGCCCCCGTCCTGAGAGCGTCTATGTAAGTTCTCGCCGCCTGTGTGGCCAATTCAATCCGCCGCGCTTGCACGCGAGTCGCTACTGAGAAAGCCATCACAGGGGCGATCGCAATCATCAGCACCGAAACTACAATCATCGCTACCAATGACTCGATAATTGTGTAGCCGCCGTCTCGGGACTGGGATAAATTTTGCTGTTGTTGTCGCTTAGTCATAAATAGGACTCCAGGAATTGCGCGGCGGAAAGTTAGAGCGTTAAGTGGGGCAGTTAGCGGGGCGATTTTTAGTCGCGTTCTGACCCCCGTTCGGCGTTTGATCGGGAGCTACACGGCCGCACATCAGAGTTGTTACCCACTCGTCATTACGAGCCACTTCTCGGAAATACTCAGCAGGCTTAGTCTTAGTCGAAGGAGTAGTGAACCTTTGAGTAAACAAGTCAGGTGGCTGAGATAGCAAGCCCACGTCAAAACCCCAGTTCCGGGTTGGCGGGCTGAAGTAGGGAATCAACGCACTGCCAGTAGGTGTGTTGTATGTGTTTACGATAGTTAGGGCCGGAGGTACTCCCGGAAGTTGAAACAGGCTTACTAAGCGATTTAGAGCCGGAAGAGTTAGCTGGTAAGCGGCTGGCAGAATTGGCTGGTAGGGTGCTGTGCCAAAAGCGCTGCGATTTTGCTGAATGAAAGAGCCTCGGATGTTAGTAGCAAATCCGCCATTATTCCAGCTTTCCAAGAATCGGGGCAAATTTTGCAAGCCACCGTTAAAGTCTCCACTAGCAGGGTCGAGTGATCGTGAAGGAGTGTCGCCAGCTCCAACGATCAGATTGAAGGTGGTATTTAGAGCTTGGGGTATCCATCCTGTTGCTGTGGCAGTACTTATACCTCTTGGCATTGTATTCCCGCCTGGAGCGATGGCTGCTGACACAATTTGGATCTGTGGGACTGGGAGCAATAGCGGCTGTGACCCATTATAGGGTGGTGCTGGTAGTGGAGTGAGCAGTGGTGGATTTGGTACCGATCCTATTGCCGAAGTTGGGGATGCTGATGCAGCTAAAGTTGGTAACGGTACATTTGCACCGTCTGCGGTGGCAGCAGGGTTGTTTACTAGATATGGGAGATTGGTGTCATCGAAGCTAACGGCACCGGCATTAGTTGCTGCAAACCACAGAGAGCGATCTCTGCGGGTAGCAACATTGGGCGCAATAGGGCCTCCATCTCCTCCTGAAATCCCTAAAGGTTGTGGAGTGGCGGGGGAGGTGGCGTTTCGCAACTGGGTGGGATTAGCGGGGTCTCTCTCAAAAGCTACGCGACGGGGGAATCGCTGCAATGCTGGCACTGGGGGATCGACTGTCGATCCGGCTTTAAAAGGGGTAGCAGGAGTAGTAACGAGTGACGCATAATTTGGGCTCGCTGTGATCGCCTCGGCTGCCGTCCGTGGCGCTGGCGCTGTTGCTAGCGGATCGACAAACCAGTCAGCATCGGTACACGCAGCTACCGGGATTTTTATGCAAACTTCCATTACATACTCTAGGAAATTCCCCCGCCGCTGCACGGGGGTGACAAAGTTGTTGAAGTAGGAAGAATTCGATCGCAGGCCCAGGGCAGGCGGGGGAGCAGTCAGTGGATTCACGTAGTTAGCGTCTGTCACCGGTATAACGCTAGCACCGGGGATACCACTATTCAATAAATTGCCGTCGATCGCAAACGCGCCACTCGAAAGTCCGTTAGTAACAAAGTTGTTGTTGAAGAATCCTTGCTCTCTGCGGGGCCATACAGCAGCAGCGCCCGCATTGTTTCTCAGGTCAAAATCTCCCTCGTTGCGGAAGCCAAAACGGTAATTTTGCGATATGAGGGTGACTGCATCTGCCAGCACAGTTGCTGGTCTCCAAAAGTCTCCCCCACAGTTCGGGAGCCTCGGATCGCCTGCGCGGCAGGCAAAGTTGGGGTTAAGAACAGTGCGAGTGTAAAAATCTGACCAACTTGGCACAGTCACAGGCTGTATAAACTCTTCCACTTGTTGAAAAGCGGGTGTAGGATTCGCCGGAGTGGCAGGCGGTTGGTTGCCGTGAAGGTTAAAGTTTCCTTTGATGTAAGCTGGCAAATTCGATACCAAGGTCAGCCCTTTTTCTCTGACTAGAGCATTAAGGTTCGCTGGTGGTGTGGGGTTGGCACCACCGCGAAATAGCTGTTGACCGTTAATCAAGACAATGCCATTAGGCTTGCGGGTGGGATCGAGTCGGTTGTCTGTTGGACTGACTGTTTTGTCCGTTGCTGGAATTGTTGATCGAGAGCTGCGATCGGGCAGCGCATCGTCTCGGCTAGCATAAATAATTCCGCTGTTCGGCAGCAACCACTCAATCACCGTAGTGTTTGGTCCTGCAATGTTTGTTCCGCGCAACTGAGCGATATCTATCTGAGTGGCACGAATTTCTAGTGGTTCCCGCTCTTCTAGAGGTTGGTCGTAATTGCCTGTTAATCGTGCTGCTTGGAGGGCTGGGGCTGGCTGAGGGAGGGGACTGCTGAGGGTAAAGGCTTCGTTGACGGTGGTAGGCGGGTTTGCTCCGTCACCCACGAAGTCGCGATCAATCGCCTTGACTTCTCTGCCGTTCAAAAATGCTACTTCTTGAATTGCTCCGTCAGGAAACAGTCCAGGAGCACGAGCGATCGACCCGTCCAATATTTGTAGGGCACAATTAGTTGAGTCAATAGCTGCTTGTTGTGCTAGTGTGCGCTCGTTTGAAGGGACTTGGAGGGCGGTTCTCAACGGCCCGTTGGCAAACCTACCGTCTGGAAAAACCATGTTTGCCTGAGCCTCCAAAATTGCGTCTCCACCGTTTAGCAAGCCTGTAGCAATGTTCAGGTTTGAAGCAGTGGGTAGCGGTCTTGTCGGGGGGCCGTAGGTGAGGCCGTTGTTAGAGCCGATAAATGCCTGCTGTCTTCCCAGTCCCGGTGCGGGTGTTGTTAGCTCTGGTGCTCCCGCTCCCTGTCCGCTAACATCGGGCAGGGGGCCCGTCGGTGGCGAGATGTTTCTCGCTGTGGAAGCGTTGCTGGGGTCGTAGTAGCTGCTGACGCAGGCCAAGGGGGCTTGAGTTGGTTGGGTTCCTGCTGGTGCTGCTGCTAGTGCTACTGGGTCGAAGCCTGCGTTTGCGTAGTGATAAACTGCCGTTGCCCGCATCCGCAAGTCGCCTTTTGCAAATTTGCGGGCTGTGGCTGCTTGCTCAACAACAAAATTAGGATTTGTGTCTGCTGCGGGTAGGACTGTGGCGTCTGGCAGAGCTGCGGGGGGTCCAGGTGACCAAGCGTTGTTCCAGTTTACCCAATTTCCAGGAGCAACCAGTGGAGTACCCGCCTGTGCAGTACCGTTGTTCCATACTTGAGAGCCCTGCCCCAATGGAGACATCGGCATGGAGTCCGGCCACACGACGCGGTACTGTTCCACAGCGACAGTTTCCGGGTCGTCGTAAGTATTGTTGGGAGTAAGAGTATTTCTGGGATCGGGATCGATCGATGCGGGGCCGCTTTTCAATGTAAATGCACCACCGGGCGCTGAAGGAGGCTGTATCCAGGTAGGTGGCGGTAGGAAGGAATTAGTGCGATCGTACACTCCTGCACTGGTAATTACCCGCAGACCACCAATACCATCAAGGGGAGTTCTCGGTATTTCAGCAGCGCTTCTTTCCCAAAAACCATCTCTGAAAGAGTTTGGAGTGTTGGGTGCTTCACCTAAACCGTTGCCGCGGTCTGTTGCTCCCGCGTCAGCAAGTTTGGTGACTTGGGGTGTGCGGGTGCGAGTTTCGCCGCCACCTTCCCATTGAGTGGTTCCATCTACTTGCTGCTCCTCGTTAGTAAATGTTGTGCCGTCCCACCTCTGTGCTGGCAAGTTGTTGCCCACTGCGACTCGATTGCCCAAAAACTCTTCGCTGTCAGTAGGTTCTACTGTCTGTTTGGCTTGTAGCTGATTGGGACGAATAGTGAGTCCGTACGTGCGGGCGACACTGCCTACTGTCGCAGTTCCATTAGGAAGGCTCCAGGCATTTATTGGTCTGAGTTCCTTACCGCTTCCTTGAATGTAATCAGTTTTCGCTACATTCGGATCTAAATACTTTCCGTTTATCGCGCTGGCGAGGGGTGCTTCTGCAAAAGTAACTTTCCGCAGCCGTTCTTTAAAATAATCTTCTAATGCTTGCTGGCGACTCTGATTCTTGGGGGCTTGCGTTGCTTGCTGAACAGAAACCGGGTCGTTAAGATTAGTAACTGTAGGTGTTGGGTTTGCTAGTATTTGACCCTGTACCACAGCATCTAACCGCTCGGAGTAAGCGTTGTTGTTGTACAGTACCTGAAGGCTATTTTCCGCGACAGATTGATTTGTGGGGTTAATTGCTGGCGCATTTGTATCGGGTTGGGTTGTTGTGTCGGCTAGGCTTTTGAAAAGATGTACTTCCACGGCATTTGTCGGCCCATTGCTGCCCGACCATCCGTTAACAACATTACCGGCTACAATAATTCTGCTATTTTCTTGATCGTAAAAACAAGATTGCTTGCTGCTGACTTGAAATAGTTTAATATTTCTAGCCCCGCCCAAACCCGATACCAATAAGTTGCTATTTGTAAGTATCCGCCCGTTGAGGTTCAGCGGAGGTCCCGGAGATATATCTAAGTCGTCTTCATATACCACCGCATTGTTGCTGAGGGGAATGCGACTTTGGTCTTGCTGGTATTCGAGGGCCGATATGCTGGGAGTTCCTTGGAAAGCTCGATAATTCCCACCCAATGCGTTAGCTTCTTCTTGTGTAATCGGTACGTTAACCGTGTAAACAAAGAAACTTTTCTGGAATCTGCCACTTATTCTTTCCCAACCCGAGTCCCCTACCAAACTTGCAACCGTACCCTCTCCTTGAGAACAGGCTGGGTTGGTGGTTCCTGTTCGCATTGGCGGTGTTCTGGCATCAAGTGACTTTCTCGCTCTTGTTGTTCCTACTGGGGGTTTTGGGGTACGAAAGTATATTCCGTAAAGAGTAAAAGTGTCTGGAAAGCCGTCGTTATTGGTATCGACGGGATATCTCCACGCAGTATTTAGCGCTTCATTTTCTACATTGCCAGCACCAATCAGCGGGCCTTTTGGGTCGTCATTAGGGTTGACATTATTTGGAGGATTGCTGAGATCCGCTTTGAGTACCAGGCGTTCCTCACCCGCGAACGTATAAAAGTCATTGTTTGTATCATAAAACGACATAATGCGATACATTTCTGCATCTGATGGAGTCGCTGTCGGTCTTTGCGGGTCTTCCCGCAGCATATATTCAATTTTCGCTTTCGCCCGATCGAGCGCGGGAGTTGCGGCCGCCAGCACCTGCTGATTCACGCGCACGTTGCGAGCAATATTAGCCCGATCGAACGATCGCAACACGATCGCCACAGTCAGTAATATCACCACCAGCAACACCATCGTCACCGTCGGGAGCACAAAACCCGCCACCGGCAATCTCGCCCGACGGCCCATCGCCATCAGCGCTTGCAGCATTGCTCTCATCAGCCGCTTCGCCCCGGATCTGGTAACACCAGCAATCCGCCGCAGCAGCGATACGATAACCTTGGATAATTTGCTCTTAAACATTGACGCCTTCCTGAATAGTTTCAGAGATGGTATTGCAGGTAGATACTGCTGAACAGTACGATCCCATCTTTATAGTTCCCATTTTTCCCAACATCCATATCAGCCCTTGCACAAATTCACAAAATGTGTAATTTCGCCCAAAAATAAAACCGACAAACCCGCAACCAAGCTCACCGCCGATATATTTTCCCCCGAAAGATTTGCCCCGCAAGGATTTGGGCTCGGGAACTCCACTCTAGTCTAGTTCGATCGAGATGTCAGTGCCCAGTCACCAAATCACATCAAATCCGGTTGCACCGGATATTGAGATTGTTGCGCGTGCGATCGATCGAGAAATATAGAGGAGACGGCAGTGCCGTGTCCCTACAATTTTGGGTAGGGAGACGGCACTGCCGTCTCCTCGCTTATCCTGACGATGCAACCGGAATTGATCTCGCGCGTGCGATCGACCAAAAAGTCCGCCATATCTCCCAGCCCGCGGAGGCGGGCTTTGTCTGTGTAGACGCGGTTTCAAGACACTGTTGGCGAATTAAAAAAGTACGGGCAATTCATGAATTGCCCCTACCGAATGGTTTCCAACCTTACCGATTTAAACCCATCGGTAGGATTCAATGTAGGGGCAATTCATGAATTGCCCGACCGAGGTGAGGCGTGAGACCTTGTGTGAATTCGCCAACAGTCTCTTTCAACCGCAGGAATCTACCATCGAAAATGGTCGATCCTCTTCGTTGGCGTAGCCCCCGTAGGTGCGGGCTGCGCTAACGAATTTGCATTGTGTCCCAAAGTGCGATCGACCGCCCACAAATATCAAGCAGCAGCCGTAGCATTTGCTTGCAGAAGCTCGATTTCCTCCGGCGTAGCGTGACGGCGCGGGTCTTTAAAACTGCCCGCAGCCAGCCAATTAGGATTTTGGGCCGCCTCGCAACCAATCACGTAAAGCGAAGATTCGTTAAATGCAGCCCAGAGAGCATCGCAAGCCTGTTTATCCATCAGTGAATCTGCGATCCTCTTCGAGGGCTTCGCTAACGGGCGATCGTGAATCACAGCAAACAAATCAAACTCGTTGCGTTTTGGATTCCACTGGTATTGCAAACTAGGAGCATAACCCATTTCGATCAATTGTGCGATCGCGCGATCGGGCGTACATCCATCCAAGTGCACCCGATTCAGATAGATAGACACTTGAACGTACTCATCTTTCGGAGGTAGCAGTCGGTAATTCGAGTTAGTCATCATTATTTGTCTCCTCAAATATCAAGCAGCAGCCGTAGCATTTGCTTGCAGAGGCTCGATTTCTTCCGGCTTAGCGTGACGGCGCGGGTCATTAAAGCCCCAAGCAAATAACCAATCGGGGTCAGCGTGTCCGCAGCCGATCGAATATATCTGACTGTGCCTAAAATGTTTAAAAAACTCCTGACACTTTTCGTCAGTCATTAGCGACTCATCCAGCGGCAAATCATGAATCAGGGCATACAAATCAAATTCATCTCGCTCTGGATTCCATTGATAACGCAATTGGGGACTGTAACCAAGTTCGCTCAGCTTTGCCAAAGCCTCATCAGAGTTAGCGTAGCCGTCTAATCGAACGCGGTTGAGACAAACCACTACCTGAACGTGGCGGTACTTTGCGGGTGTTAATCGATATTCAGTCATGAGTTTTTCCCTCTTTTCTCATCACAAGTTTGACACTCCCCGGCATGAATGCGCGGGGATTCTTGGTTCACTGATACACCTTTAAATTGCCTATCCTTTCGGCATTACTTAAACCAAAAACCCGTTCAATAGAACTAAGTTTCGAGCCTAACTTAAACAATCCCAGAGGGCTTATCTCCCCAAGCGATAGAGAGTTTATTCTCTTGTTCCCGTGTGCCCCACGGTACGTTTAATATTCAAGATTTTAGTTTTCTGGTCTGGGTTACGTTAGTTACCCTAGCTATGTTTTTCGTGGTGTTCGCTACCCACTAACCATTATTATTTTCCGACCAGTCGTTTGAGCTCGGTGTCTCATGTGTATCGGCGGTTATTCTACCTGTAGTATTACTCTATTTTACCATACTGTTTAATTGATTTTCGGAAACCTTGAACCAGAAGTTTAGATAATTAAAAACGAATCGCTACGTATTGCGCGCAATCGCGTTAAACGTAATACTAGCACCATCAGCTAAAAAACCACAACCCCACCAAGTTAATTGGACGATCGCGCGATCGTAACTCGACTGTAAGCTATATTTATCAACAGTTCGACGGCCAAACCGACACTAACCAAGCGCCAAATATCATCACCAACCCATGAAACAACCCCCCAAACCCCCAGATTTCATCATCATCGGCGTCCAAAAAGGCGGTACAACATCCCTGTACAACTACCTAATTCAACATCCCCAAATCGCCCCCGCCGCCCAAAAAGAAATCCATTACTTCGACCTTAACTTCCACCAAACCCCCGACTGGTATTATTCCCAATTTCCCCAACCAGAAAGCGGCGAATTCCAGCTAACCGGAGAAGCCAGCCCCTACTATATTTTTCATCCCCACGTCCCTCGACGCATCCACGATTTCAATCCCAAAATTAAAATAATCGCCCTACTCAGAAACCCAGTAGAACGCGCAATTTCCCACTATCATTACTATATAAAAATCGGATACGAATCACGATCTCTCGAAAGTGCGATCGGCTCCGAACCCCAAAGACTAAAAGGCGAAATCGAAAAACTCCAAGCCAACCCAAACTACTACAGTTACGAACACCAACATCACACCTATCTAACACGCGGCATTTACGCCGACCAACTCCCAGCCTGGATGCAGCTATTCCCCAAATCACAACTTTTAATCCTCAAAAGCGAAGACTTGTACATCAATCCCTGCGACACGTACAACAGCGTGTTAGAATTTCTAGACTTGCCGCCGCACCAACTAGAAACCTACGAAAAATACAACTCCAACCAATATCCCCCCATCAACAAGACAATATACGAGCAATTAACGGCATATTATCGATCGCACAATCAGAGACTAGCTCAAATGTGCGATCGAGACTTCGCCTGGGATTAAAATCACGAAACGGCACTGCCGTCTCCGCCCCCGGAATCATGGCAAACCCCACAACATCCGTAGGGAAACGGCACTGCCGTCTCCGCCCCCGGAATCATGGCAAACCCCACCGACATCCGTAGGGAAACGGCACTGCCCATAGGTGTCAACAATCGCCTGAAAGCCTTGATAAATCTCGTTTTTACCATAGTCTAGATCCCCCTAAATCCCCCTTAAGAAGGGGGACTTTGAGAAGACTCTTGTCCCCCCCTTCTTAAGGGGGGCTAGGGGGGATCTAAGTTTAAGCGTCAAACAACAGTCTCTGACAGGGTTTGACCTTAAGTTGACACTCCTTGGGCACTGCCGTGTCCGCCCCTTGACATTCCAGCTTGTCTGTGCTAGCTTCGAGATCAGTATTGTGTTTAATCCACAAAACCCAGCGGTCTACTCATGTCCACAATCAACAGCTATTTTTATTATTGGCATCCCCAAGTTCGCCCGGAGTGAATGGATAATTCACTGTGAACATCCGGGCGAACCGCAGACTAACACCTGCGGTTTTGTTTTTTCTAGTTCTTTTCCCAACAACAAATCAACTACAGGCGAAAACAGCAATGACATTATCCGCTAACTGGTACTACGGCTTTTATTTCTGGCCTCACGAGAGCTCCGGGTAAATTGTCGCGCTGTCTTTTCGCACCAACCCGGAACTCTTAAAAGTTCCGGGTTTTTTGTTGTCAACCACCCACCTAATTTCCCAGGACAAATCCCCCATGTTAGATGCCAAACTCGTCACCAAATCTCATCCAGAACACCAGACAATAGTCAAATTATCAGAAACAGTCTCAGTCGGCGGCACAGAATTATTAATCATCGGCGGGCCCTGTACCGTAGAGAGTTCAGAACAAATGGAAACAGTGGCTAGCGAACTCAGGGCCGCACCGGTACAAGCTTTGCGCGGGGGAGTCTACAAACCCCGCACTTCTCCCTATGCTTTCCAAGGGATGGGAATTGAGGGACTCGAAATTTTAGCTTCGGTCAGCAGGCGCTACGGTTTGCCGGTGGTGACAGAGGTAATGTCGATCGCCCAAATCACATTAGTTGTCACCTATGCTGATATGCTGCAAGTAGGTAGTCGCAATATGCAAAACTTCGAGTTGTTAAAGGCGATCGGTCAAGCCGGAAAACCAGTTTTGCTAAAACGCGGTCTATCAGCCACCATCGAAGAATTTGTGATGGCCGCCGAATACATTCTCAGCCACGGAAATCCTAACGTAGTGATGTGCGAAAGAGGCATCCGCAGCTTCGACAATTATACGCGAAACGTCTTAGATTTGGGTGCAGTTGTCGCACTGAAACAGTTAACTCATTTGCCAGTAATTGTAGACCCTTCTCACGCAGTCGGCAAGCGAGAATTAGTCGCACCACTAGCAAAAGCAGCCGTTGCTTGCGGCGCAGACGGATTGATTATTGAGTGTCACCCGCAACCCGAAAAATCTGTTTCAGACGCGCGACAAGCTCTTTCTTTGCCTGATATGGTTGATTTAGTTGCGAGTTTGCGGCCTGTAGCCGCGGCCGTCGGGCGGTGCGTTGCTGATATTAATGTGCAGTCAAAAGTAGTAATTTTAACCTGATATTTGTAGGGAAACGGCACTGCCGTGTCCTCCAATGCCGTGTCCTCATCTGTAGGGAAACGGCACTGCCGTGTCCTCCAATGCCGTGTCCTCATCTGTAGGGAAACGGCACTGCCGTGTCCTCCAATGCCGTGTCCTCATCTGTAGGGAAACGGCACTGCCGTGTCCTCTTGATTTTCGTATCCTCCGGCGCTTTGAAATAATGGTATCAGATTCAAGAACTGGAGGAAAAATCTCAAATATCAAGGGAGATTTAGCTAAAATAAAAACAGGATCAATACAGTCATCTACAAAATCCCCCCTTAATTATGGCACTCAAACTTCATGTTCCCTCGATCGTCTGTTCCGGCTGCGGTGATACAATTACCCAAGCCATTCAAACTGTTGAACCCGAAGCTAAAATCGATGTAGATTTAGCAGCCAAGACTGTGACTGTGGAAGCAAAAGCCTCGGAAGAGTCAATTAAACAGGCTGTGGTTGCTTCCGGCCACACAGTCCTCGAAGCATAAAGCTCAACAATAATTAGTTGAGGACTTATTTCGTTTTTGCTGGCATCGGAATTATCAATTTCCGAGTCCAGCGCCAGACGGATTTTAATTATTGTTCTTCGTCCAAGTGTTCGGCGACAGCTCGGTAAAGTTCCAAAACGTGGCGATCGAGTAAACTATAAAAAACCTGTCTCCCAACCTTGCGGTAACTTACCAACCGCATCGCCCGCAATGCCCGCAACTGGTGCGATACTGCCGATTCACTCATACTCAAAGCGGCGGCTAAATCGCACACGCACAATTCTTGTGTTGCCAATACAGATATCAGCCGCAGCCGATTCGCATCTCCCAAAAGACTGAAAAACTCTGCCATCCGCTGGGCTTTTGCGGTGTTGAGAACTTGTGTTTGGATGTCGCCGGCTCGCGAACTGTCAACTAGGTGCGGTCGATCGCACGTTGGTGTATCGTTCTGTTGGTGAGGCTGACTTATCGCTCCGTTAACAGCAAACTTCGGTGACATCTTTTTCAGGCTGGTTTTAATTCTCATTGTCATTTTAGCGCTATTTGCCAACCTTTTGTTACAGTTTTTTTACATTCCCTTGACATACATCTGAATATATGTTCAGATGTATGTATAGAAACATAAACCCATCAGGAGAATGCCAAATGACTACTGCAACCCAAACAAAATGTGCCTGTCCCTCATGCTTGTGCGCTGTCAGCCTCACTGAAGCCATCCAAAAAAATGGTCAACAATACTGTTCGACTGCTTGCGCCACCGGCCACCCCAATGGCAGCGGCTGCGGCCACACCGGCTGCGAGTGCCACAAATAAATATTCGGCTTCAGAAAAGGTTAAGAAACAACCGTAAAATATACCTAAAGGGAGATGCGAACAGCGTATCTCCCAATTTTTTGCATTTAGGTTAAAGAAAAGTTAAAATCTAGGTAACTTTAGGTTAAAGTTGTATTAGGCTAAGTAGAGAGCGAAAAAGCACAATTACTAATTGCGTAATACAATAAAAGCAAGTTAGCGTCGCGATACAAAGTACAAATAGTGCTATTAACAGCAGAGACACAACTAAAAGTTGAACACCAAAAGTTTAATTAGGAAGGGGCAATGAGAGAACGAGAAGATTTTTTACATCCTCGCCATCGCTACTACGGTGATTTCACGCCAGAAAATTTGGCATTTAACGCTAATTTGCAGGAGTTTGCTCAAAAAATAACATATATTTGCTCGCTGGAAACTGGCGGCAAAATTACTGCTGAGAAAGCCTATAAAGATATTAAGGCGCTTTGGAAAGACTTAAAATCCTCTAAAAAGCAATTGGGAATTGGCCAGAAACCCCCCAGTACCGATGAGGACAATCCACCTTAAAGAAATTAGGAGACGGCTTGGCCTTTGTCCCTACCCAAAATAACATTGTAGGGAAACGGCACTGCCCATTAGTGTCAACTTAAGCTCAAATCCAGTCAGAGATTGCTGTTTGACTATTAAGGCCAGATCTCCCTGGCGCCCCCCTTAAGAAGGGGGGGACAGGAGTCTTCTCAAAGTCCCCCTTCTTAAGGGGGATTTAGGGGGATCTAGACGGGAGCGTAAAACCCATATTTATCAAAGGTTTTAGGCTTAAGTTGACACCTATGGGCACTGCCGTCTCCTCTATCATGTCTGAGTGCAACCGGAATTGATATAAAATGTGCACCCAGCAAGTCTATGGTTTAGGAGTTGGTACAGTTTCTCCTGCAAACGGAGTACAATTGCCGCCGAGGCCAGAAGCAATCGCGCAAGTATTGGTTTTCAGCATCCCTTCATAGGTATCAGCTCCTGTACCGGCACCGCCCAACTCATCGCTGTAAAGTTCCTTGTCCGAAATTTTGACATTAGCCTCCCTCGCCACAGTCTCCATTAACTTCGGATTAGTCGTGGTTTCCGCAAAAATTGTCGGCACTCCTGCGGTCTTAATTTCTGATGACAATTCGGCTATTCTTGCTGCTGTTGGTTGTTCCTCTGTGGTCACGCCCTGCAAAGCTCCAGCTACCTCCAAACCATAAGCATCGGCATAGTAACTCAGAGCATCGTGAGTGGTGACTAACTTGCGTTTATCCGCTGGAATTGTCGCGACTTGAGCCTTAATCCAAGTATCTATTTTTTGCAAGTCCCCTGTTAATTTAGCGGCATTGGTGGTATAAAGTTCGGCATTGTTGGGAGCAACTTTTTTTAATTCATCGCGAATAGTTTCTACCATGCGGATGCCATTTTGAGCATTGTGCCAAACGTGAGGATCGGCAACTTTTTCGCCTTCTGCATGGGGTTTATTTCCCGCTTTTTCTTCTGGGCCATGTTCGTGTTCGCCCATCAGCGGTTTGGGAACGGCGAGTTCGTGGACGGCAATTTTCGGCGCGGAATTGGTACTAGATTTAATTAATTTAATGATGCTGGGTTCGTGGTCGTAGCCGGCGTATAAAATCAGATTTGCCGTTTCAATCGCTTTGCGGTCTTCAGGCTTGGTTTGATAGGCGTGGGGGTCTTCTCCGGGCTTGATTAGGCAGGTGGTGTTGATCGAGCTTTGGGCAATTTCTTTAGTAATGTCGCAGATAACACCAGTCGTGGCGACGACTTTCGGCAAGTTGGCCGCAGGGCTGGCTTGAGTTTGAGTCGCGGCGGGACTCTCTGGCGCCGGATTGCTGGCGTTTTGTCCTCCACTGCATCCAACCAGTCCCAAACCGATCGCCAAAACAGCCACACTGCCCAATCTGCGAGTTTTTCCTGTCAATTTCTTGAACATTTTATTTTAGAAACGATAATCGTTATTGGTTTTTCGAGTTATCCTATTGTAGTGGCTGCAAACAAGAATCGTTCTCAAAAGCTTAAATTATGTTAGAAGTGCAAGATTTGGCTGTCAATTATCGAGGAATTTCGGCCCTTTCGGGCGTGAATTTTCAGTTAGATCCCGGACAATTAACCGGGGTATTTGGCCCAAATGGGGCGGGAAAAAGTACGATGGTGAAGGCGATGCTGGGATTGATTCCAGCCTGTCGCGGTTTGGTAAAATATCAAGGGCGGTTGTTGAAGGAACAGTTATCGCGGGTGGCTTACGTGCCGCAGCGATCGCAAATTGACTGGGATTATCCGATTACTGTGTGGAATGCGGTGATGATGGCGCGAACCGTGCAAACCGGTTGGTTTCGCAGCCCCTCGAAGCAGTCGCGGGAATTGGTGAAAGCGGCGTTGTTGCGGGTGGGAATGTGGGATTTGCGCGATCGGCAAATTGGCGAACTTTCCGGCGGCCAGCAGCAGCGGATTTTCTTAGCAAGGTCGATCGCCCAACAAGCCGATTTATTCTTCTTCGACGAGCCTTTTAACGCGATCGACAAAGCCACTGAAGAGATTATTTTCGATATTTTTGCCGAACTCAAAGCCGAAAATAAAACCTTGCTAGTAATCAGCCACGATTTAGGCGAAACTTTAAAACAGTATGATAACTTATTGTTGCTAAATAAGCAGTTAATTGCGACTGGTTCCTGCAGGGAAGTCCTGACTGCTGCTAATATTCAAAAAGCCTATGGATACGATTTAAGTTTAGTTTCGGCGTGAGCAAAATGGGATTATTTTAATTTTTAGGTGTGCAGCAACCGAGGACACGGCAGTGCCGTGTCCCTACCGGATTTTACTCGTTACTAGGCTCTGCCTGGTAACGCATATCTAGAGGCTCTGCCTCGATAGAACCCGGCGAGGCAGAGCCTCTGGGTCTGGTTTCCCAGGCAGAGCCTGGGAACCAGTAATAAGATTATTGAGGTAAGTAATTAAATGTTAAACTTGCTAATTGAGCCACTAAAATTTGAGTTCATGCGAAATGCGATCGCGATCGGCATTTTGCTAGGAATTATCTGCGCCGTTGTCGGCTCCTATTTAATTGTACAGCAAATGGGAATGATGGTAGACATGATTGCCCATTCAGTATTAGCAGGATTGCCCGTTGCATTTTCTTTAGGTTTCAATATTTCGATCGGCGCGTTTATCTCGGGAATTATCAGCGCGCTGATTATGGCGTGGATTCAATCGCAATCGCGCCTGAAAATTGATGCAGTTATGGCATTAATTTTGTCTACATTTCTAGCAATTAGCATCACCCTAATTAGCCTGTTGCGGACTACCAAATTAGACTTAGACGGGTTTTTGTTCGGCAATATCCTGTCAGTTGCACCCGCTGACGTGCAGCAGACTTTTGTCATAAGTTTGATTATTTTGGTGGCGGTTAAAGTCTTTTACAAAGAACTGCTATTCTATACTTTTGACCCGCTGGGAGCGCAGGCTAGCGGTTTACCTGTAAACTGGATTTATTTGGGGATGATTTCGGCGATTACGCTGACGATTGTGGCAAGTTTGCAAACTGTGGGGGCGCTGTTAGTAATTTCGCTGTTAATCGGGCCGGGAATTACGGCGTATTTATTGGTAAAAGAGCTGCATTTAATGATGGGATTGGGAGCAATTATTGGGATTGTGGCGAGCGTGACTGGGATGTATCTCAGCTATTATTTTAATATGCCGTCTGGTGCGGCAATTGTGTTAGTTGTTTTTGGGTTGTTTTTAATAGCTTTGTTGTTCAGTCCCAGCCAAGGAATTTTGACGAGGAAGAGAGGATAAGATGCCCGTAGGGACACGGCATTGCTCATTGGTGTCAACTTAACGTTAAACCGACCGTCTCTCTTGTTTGTATCAAAGTCTAGATACCCCCTAACCCCCCTTAAGAAGGGGGGGACAGGAGTCTTCTCAAAGTCCCCCTTCTTAAGGGGGATTTAGGGGGATCTAGACTCAGGTAAAAACGAGATTTATCAAGGCTTTAGGCTTAAGTTGACACCTATGGGCACGGTGCCGTGTCCCTACAAGGTCTACATATATAGGTTCTGCTTACTTCGCTTGACAATAGGTTTCATAAACGCCATCAAGCAGTAAATTAAGAGCAAAAGTTGCTTTTTCAGCGGCTAACAGCGCTTCTTGTTTTGCTTCTTCAGTTTGGCAAAGCTCTAACAGCGCTTCGCGGGTTGCTTGCGAGTGCAATTCGTCGGCTTTTTCGTGAACCTTAAAAAAGCACAAAGCTGCTTCTGAATCGATGCCGTAAAATTCCTTCAAACCAGCGATTTTGGTTGTGGAAACTTCGGGGATTTGCGCTTCGTAAGCGTAAAGGGCGGCTAAACCTTTGGCGGGAGATTCGCTGCGCGCTAAGTCTTTGAGAATGCGGACGGATTCGCTGGTTTTTTCTAAGTGTTCGCGATCGAGCACTGCGTTTCTGTCTAAACCCAAACCTTCGGCAAAGCGCAGCCACAATTCGGGGTGATTTGCAGCGCCTCGCTCTTCTTCTATCAGGTTTTCGAGGAGCATTTGACGAATTTTGATGTCGTCACAGGCGGCGTGCGTAGCGCTGACGTAGGTGGGGAAGTTGTGGACTTGCAGGTAGTATTCTTGTGCGTACTCTTGCAGCATTGCGAGGTCGAGTTTGCCTTCGTTCCACATTTGGTAGAACGGGTGTTTCAGCAGATGGTTTTGGTCGAGAATGCTGTTGAGTTGTTCGAGAAATTGCTGTTCGGTCATAATTGTCGATCGCCCTTGAGGATAGTGCAGCCACTAAAATGTTATATTAATCTAGCTTTTTGTCAAGACCAAGTTTTCAGTTGTTTACGTTTTTGGTTCCCTAGCGCGATCGACCGAATCCTTTGCCGCGCATAGATTTCGACCAAACAAGCAATTCGCCGCCGCAGCCACCGCCCGCGAGAAATTGACCATCGGGATGCCATGCGAGACAGGAAAAACCGCCCTCCGCACCTTCGAGAATTTGCAGCAATTGTTCTGCTTCATCCCACAAACAAACTTGACCGTCTGCGGCGGCGGAAGCTAATAAAAATGTGGTAGGTTGAAAGGCGATCGAATTTACCACATTTTCATGCACTTCTAAAGCCCAACCTTCCCAACCGACACTTTCATCAGCGTCTCTTTCCCAAACAGAAATGCCTTGAGAACTCGAAGCAGCTAACAAAGGTGCACCCAAAGCATTGGTTTTATCCGACCAAGCTAACTCCCGAACTTTCCCCGGAAAACCCTGCATTACCCACGGTTGAGAACTGCCCCATTCATTAACAATTAGAGTATTGTCTATATTCCCGCAAGCTAAATATTGCCCTGACGGCGACCAAGCAATTGCACCTGTTGCAGACGGTACTGACAACACGTGGGGGTCTTCGTCCCAATCTTCGCCGTTCCAAACTTTAACCCCTTGATAGCCACTAACAGCCAGAGATTTAACAATAGGATGCCATGCTAAATCGAGGATAGATGATGAATCGAAATTCAGCGTTACTTCCACAACATCATCATCAGCATTCCAGACTTGAACGCAGCGGCCAATACTGAAAGCTAACTGATTGCAGTTGGGACTCCAAGCTAACTTGTCAACCCAGACGCGCTGGTTATCCAAATTAGCAATTAATTCGCCCGAATCAGCGCGCCAAATTTGCACTTTTCCGTCTTGTCCGCCCGCAGCTAGGAATTGACTATCGGAAGAAAAAGCTAAACAATTTACTGAATTACCTGTAGCTATTTGCAGCGGTTGTAAGGACAATTTATTGATAGCTGCGATATTTCCTAGCATCACTTCTCCGGCGGCGGAACAGACTGCAAAATTTTTGCGATCGGGCGACCAAGTAATAGCAGTTATATAATCAGATAGATTTTTTTTGCCATGAAGTTCCAGCATTAGTTCATTTTTGTTTTTGTCATGAATTTGGAATAATTTAACCGCAGAGACCGCAGAGAACACAGAGGAAGAGAAGAAAGGGATGAATAATTTTCATCCCACTTTCAATTTAGATTAAACTAGACAGTTCCGAAAATCTTCTGTTAATTGAGTTTCGTTTAAGTTGCGACCAATAAACACGAGTTCATTTTTCGGAGTTTCCGTGGCTTTCCAAGGTCTATCCAGTCTACCGTCGAACAACATATGCACTCCTTGAAAAACAAATCGCTTGTTTTCTCCTGCCATATTCAAGATGCCTTTTGTCCGAAAGATATCTGTGCCTTGAGTTCGCAACAATTCGCCGATCCAATCGCTAAATTTATCCCCATCAATAGCACCAGCTTCTACTATTGCTATTGATTTTACACTTGGATCGTGTTCGTGAACGTGTACGCCCAAAAAGTCAGGTTCAATTTCTAATGCCCGGTTCAAATCAAATGCTCTGACGCCTAACAAAGCATCTATTTCTAATTCAGCATTGCGAGTGCAGTGAATTTTTGCCATTGCATTCATGGCACGAATTCGTTTTTCTAATTCTGCCAATTCTTCCGCAGTTACTAAATCTGTTTTGTTGAGCAAAACGACATCAGCAAAGGCAATTTGTTCTTGAACTTCTTCTGCGTCCCAGTGCTGCCAAACGTGCTTGGCATCGACTACGGTGACAACTGCATCCAGCAGCATTTTATCCCGCATATCTTCGTCTACAAAAAATGTCTGGATTACCGGGGCGGGGTCTGCTAAACCCGTGGTTTCGATGACTATGTGGTCAAATTTATCGCGCCGCTTCATTAAGTTGTTGATAATCCGAATTAAGTCGCCTCGCACTGTACAGCAAATGCAGCCGTTGTTCATCTCGAAAATTTCTTCGTCGGCATCAATTATCAGTTGGTTGTCGATGCCTACTTCGCCGAATTCGTTGACAATCACTGCAACTTTTTTGCCGTGCTCTTGTGTTAAGATGTGGTTCAGTAGCGTAGTTTTGCCTGCACCCAGATAGCCTGTGAGAACTGTTACGGGCACTGATTCGATCGCTCTAGCAGTCACCATACTTGACCTCTATTTTGAAATGATAACCATTATCGGTACTTTATACCATACAGGCTGGCAGTAGCCACAATATTAAATAATGTTAATAAATTGTTCGCGAGAGCCTGCCGGATTGTGCAGGTGGTGGCGAGAAACCCGGTTTCTACGAGTTTTGGGATGAGTGACGAGAAATCTAGGAAGAAACCGGGTTTCTGAGGCGTGCGTTACTAATGACAATTATTGGCCAATCATAGCTGCAATTCGATCGCGATCGAGTTCTCGACCAATAAACACCAGTTTGGTTTGCCGAAGTTCCGAAGGTTGCCAAGGTCGATCGTAAAAATATTCTATCCGATCGCCTACACCCTGCAAAACCATCCTCATCGGTTTCTGGGGAACCGCCACAAACCCTTTAATCCGATAGATTTCTTGACTTTCCATCAAAGATTGCAACTTTTTGACCAACTCATCAGGTTCAAATTGGCGATCGGCAATAAAGAAAGTAGAGTTAATATCATCATCATGTTCGTGTTCCTCTTCCGTGTCGTGGTGACTCGGACGAGAATCCAAATCATCCTCAACCGCCGCATTAAATCCCAACAGCACATCGGGGTTAATTTCGCCACCCTTACAAGGCAGAATTTTCACACTCGGACGTAACTCTTGCTGCAACCAGCTTTGCACTTTCTGGTGAGTTTCTGAATTTACGCGATCGACCTTCGTCAACAGTACCATATCAGCACAGCCCAACTGGTCTTCAAACAATTCTTCAATGGGTGTCTCATGATCCAAACTATCATCAGCCTGACGCTGCGCCATCAAAGCATCGATATCGCCGACAAAATTACCGCTAGCAATAGCTTCGCAATCGACAACAGCAACCACACCGTCTACAGTAGCACCCGTGCGAATTTCTGGCCAGCGAAAAGCTTGAATCAAAGGCTTAGGAAGTGCGAGGCCAGAAGTCTCGATTAAGATACAATCAATTTGGTCTCGGCGCTTCAACAATTCCTGCATAGTCGGCAAGAATTCTTCTTGAACAGTGCAGCAAAGACAGCCATTTGTAAGTTCTACAATATTGCTCGTGACTTCTTCTCCATCATCGCAAACTTGGCAATCGCGCAGCAGTTCTCCGTCGATACCAATTTCGCCGAATTCATTAACTAAAACAGCAATGCGGCGACCTTGATTGTTCTGCAATAAGTGTCGAATTAGAGTAGTCTTGCCACTACCAAGAAAACCAGTAATGACTGTAACAGGAATTTTATGCATTGATAATCTTGTTGTTTGTAAAGTGAAATGTCTCGTTCTTAGGCTCTGCCTGAGAATGATGATCTAGAGGCTCTGCCTCGCTGCAACAACTCGCGCTTTTAAGACGAGGCAGAGCCTCTGGGTATGCGTTCCCAGGCAGAGCCTGAGAACGAGGAACCATCTAATTTGGTAACGGCGGAATTTTAGCCAAAATGCCTTTTTTCAGAGCTTGAGGACGTTCAGACCAAGGTAACAAACCGTCTGGTTTAGCATAGTATTGACCTGCACATTCAAGCACAGCCTCGATACTTTCCGATTCATTTACAGGCAAATCACCAAACAGATAAGTGTACTTTCCAGCAGCAGCAAAAGACACAGCGCAAGAGTGACTGCAAGCACTCATGCACTCAACTTCTTGAATATCAAATTCATCGGAAAATTCCCAATCTTTAGCAAGTTGCGACAAATCTTCCATGAATTGTTGACCGCCGCTTTTGCCTTCTCGCTTGCCGTTTTTCCAAACACTCGCGCAAGCAGTGCAAACAAACAGACTGTGCTTTGTACGCACAGCCGCATTAATTCCATCCATCATCCGTACCTCGCAGATGCGTTCAAAAGTGAGTTAGATATCGGCGGGCATTCTGACTTTAGAAACAACAAATGTTTCATTACAGTTGCGGGACAGCGCCGGACTTGCACCGAACTTTCCCCGTTTCCTCTAGCGGCTGCTCCCCGCTAGAACCGATCGCAACTTCACATCATACCGCACTTGCCGCCATTTTGGAAAAAAGTTATGTTGTTAAGAGCGATTTTTAATATGTAGCAGTATAAAATAAACTTTCGTAGTAAGCACTAAAGTCCTTTTTAGGGAACTGGTATTAGCTTTTGGTTACATCCAGATAGCTTGAGCAACTGTACTGCGGATTCGCTTTAAGCTTTCCGAACCTATGCCTCTAAGGTTTAACAAAGACTCGTCACTGGCTTCTGCTAATTTTGACACAGTGACGTACTCAGCATCTTTTAGTATATCAATTTTATCCTGGGTGAGTCCATAAGGATAGGCCTGAGATTTTTTTAGTTTGCTAATATCTTCATTTAAGATTAGCATTTCGCCATGCTCAGGTAATTCAGGCAATTGAATTTTAAACAATTCACTTGTTTTGTGTAATTCTAAAGGCTCATTTCTCTCATTTTGCTCATTTAACCACCTAGTATAAATTTCATTAGTAACCCGAGCTCCCGTAGTTTTTTCCAACAATGTGCATAGATTCAAGCTATATCTTGTTCCTCGTCCTCTCGATTTCATTGCCCGTGAAACATCTCGAATTGAAATAAATCCAGTATATTCAAGTAGTTCTAACGGCTTTGATAGACGTTGTGCAATTTCTCTTAAAATAAGTACATTCTGCTTATTTTGCTCACCAGCCTGCTGAAATATTGATTCTGCAATCTCCGTTGCAGGAGCGAGCATTGGTGCATATATGCCAAGTTTGGGCTTAAGCTCTTCAATCAAGGGCCAATAGTAATTACTGGCAAGGTCTATCAGTGTCTTGGTTATATGGGCTAAACTAATCTTGTTTTCTCCACAGTTTTCCGACAGACTATTCCATGCAAATATAAATCCCCTCATGTTTCCAAGTACAGCCCGTCCCATAAACCCCGCAACATTTTCTAAAGTCAATTGACCAGAGAAAGACTCTTCAGGAAGTCGCGGATCAGACCTTTTTCTAATTATCTCGGCAAAGTTGATATTATAGTCTTTTAGTTCATCATTTCTTGAAACATCGATCACCGTAGCATCATTATATACATCAAACCTTGTTCCAAAATTAGTAACTCCCGGGTAAATAGCAGCTTTACATGATATTGTACTGCTCGATAAAGTCCGAAATATATCGAAAAATTCATGCAGCGGAGCTTCCCGACCAATGTGAGCCGCGTCATCAAATAAAATAACTATCCTTTTCCCAGATGCACTCGATAAACTAGATAATTCTCTCTGAAGTGATGTGATGTTTGGCAAAGCTTCAAACTCAAAAAGATTACCTGCTTTAGTAATTGTGTTTTTTACGGCATCAATTATTAGGTGGCATAACATTATTTCATACTTCTTACCTTCACTTCTGAGTAATTCAAGATGACGAAGACTGATGTATATGCCAAATGCAGAGCTGAGATTTTTTTCAGGATACATTCTTCTCGATGCTTCTATCATAAGCGCACTTTTTCCACTACCACGTGCCCCTTTTAATAACACTGGGCCGTGAGCAATCAAATTAGAAATAAAACGCTGCTCTTGTTTTGAGAAATAATGCAGTTGCTCAAACTCTTCAGGCGAACAATCTTCTGCTGCTAAGATCAGCGATGGATTTTCAGAAATAGCATTAACCATTAGAAAACTCCCATTTGTTGAATTTCTTTATAAGCAGCGATCGCTACTTGAATATCGAGTTTATTCAGTGCATGACTGACTACAGAAACAATTAGCCCAAGGGTAGCGATATTACGAACAGTTTTCTCTATCAGTCGTTGAGTTGTTTCTCGATCCAAGGCTGAAATTAAAGGAATCACCAGTTCGTGATGTATTCCTTTTGAAAGTTCAGAGTAGAGACTTGAAAAATCATTTGAAGTTTCATTATAGAATCTTTCAAAATCTTTTGTTCTAAGATTGACTATCCATTCATCCCCGCTGACATCTCTGATTGCATCCAACAGCTTATCAAAGTTAGCAGACCATATTAGTGTCTTATAATAATCTCCAAGCAAAGCTCTAGTAGGGTTTTGCAGTGACTTATCAGCCCAAAGATCCGTAACCTTGTCCGCGAAAACATCACCTTGCCAACGTATAGAGGACTTATTAGCCTTATCTATTCGATAATTGGGCTGCTTTTGACATTCCCTAAGCAGGAGGACTCTAAAAGGATCGAGCCTCGCAATTAGTGCGGTACATCCCAATTCCAGTATACTTCTCCCTAAAAATGGGGCAAATAATGAAATTTGGTTATCACTGAGGGATTGGAGTGTTACTAGCTCTTTAACAACATTATCAATTGACACGGATAAATGACTTAGAACCTCATCAATACCACCTCCATCAAGAACTACATTTCCACAAAGTAGTTTGGCTAACGCTGACTGATTACTTACTGGCTCATCGACACCTGATTCATTAGAACTCATTTTATTTCAGTGTAACCCGATCGACCGCTCCCAAAATTTTCAACGTTGCTTTGTGAGTCTCTGTGATGCCTGTTACCACACAAATATTCATGCCGAGCACGGGGCGAGCGCTCCTTAACATCTTCAAATACCTCTTTGTTTTCACATCTCAATCTCTGATTGTAGCATCCATGCTAGTCAGCATTGTGGTAGGGTGCGTCAGGTTTGAGATTCTCAATTCCCACAGAAAGTATGGTTCCGGGACACCATTTGTTGCAGGCGTGCGTCAGCTTTCAGATTGTTGGTTGGTAGCTTCAATAAATGTATCTGACGCACTAGACTTTAAGTAACGATCGCAGCCTTCGAGCCTTCTTCACCACTGGGCCAGCGGGCTGGGTGCGGCGTGCGCGCCTTACGAATAACTACAAATACGACCTGTAGGGTACGCCCTCAGCACCCTACAGATTACAAATTAAGCTGTTTCGTGCTGTTTGTGCCATGCGGGGTGCCACAGCAATTCCGCAGTCGATCGCTTCTCGACCATTTCCGCCGTAATCATACAGTTAGCCACATCCTTGCGAGAAGGCAACTCGTACATCACATCGAGCATTAACTCCTCTAAAATGCTGCGGAGAGCTCGCGCGCCGGTTTTGCGTCGATAGGCTTCCTGGGCGATCGCCCGTAGCGCATCTGGCTCGAATTCCAACTCCACACTATCCATCTTCAACAGCTTTTGATACTGCTTCACCAGGGCATTCCGGGGCTCGGTCAAAATCTGCATCAAAGCTGCTTCATCCAGCGGCGAAATCACTGTGACTACCGGAATCCGCCCGACAAATTCAGGAATTAAACCAAACTTGACTAAATCATCGGGTTGTACCTGCTGCAAAATATCAGCCGCCCGCTTATCTTTCGCCGGCAAAGTCGAGTTGCTGTCGCTTACTGTGGGCTGAATAAAGCCCAAGGATTTTTTACCCAAACGCTGTTCAACTATTTTTTCTAAGCCGACAAAAGCACCGCCGCAAATGAATAGAATTTTGCTCGTGTCAACTTGAATAAAATCTTGGTAAGGATGTTTGCGGCCGCCTTGGGGAGGCACGTTAACCACCGTTCCTTCCAACATTTTTAACAGCGCTTGCTGCACTCCTTCTCCAGATACATCCCTGGTGATCGAAGTGTTTTCGCTTTTGCGAGCAATCTTGTCAATTTCGTCAATATAAATAATCCCGCGCTGCGCTGATTCGACATCGAAATCGCACATTTGCAACAGTCGCAGCAAGATATTTTCTACATCGTCACCGACATAGCCAGCTTCTGTCAGCGTCGTCGCATCGGCTACCGCAAATGGGACTTCGAGCATTTCTGCTAAACTTTGGGCTAACAAAGTTTTGCCGCAACCTGTCGGCCCGACTAGCATGATGTTGGATTTTTGCAGTTCGACATCGCTGTCAGGGGAAGATTTGCCGCTGTCTTTGGCTTGGTCAACACTCAAGCGTTTGTAGTGGTTATAAACTGCTACAGAAAGAACTTTTTTTGCTGAGTGTTGACCGATGACGTGGTTGTCTAAATGCTGTTTAATGTCTGTAGGTTTGGGAATTTGAGCTAAAACGATTTTCGATTTGCTCGTTAGCGCAGCCCTCGGAGAGGATCGACCTGGCCGTCGCGTTCCTTGTCCCTGAGACTCTCGCACCTCTGACTGGGGAACCTGTTGACCAATTGTTTTGCTGGAGTCAAAGAACTCCTCTTCTAAAATTTCATTGCACAGTTCCACGCATTCATCGCAAATGTAGACGCCGGGCCCAGCTATTAACTTGCGGACGTACTCCTGCGACTTGCCGCAAAAGGAGCATCTGAGATGGGAGTCATATTTTGACATATTTGCCTCTTACTTTACGTTGCGGTTGCTTGTTTTGACTGGGGAAGTTGCCGCGGGATCGATCGAGTATTCAGCCCTAGAAAGGTTTCCCGATCGGACACCCAAGCCAGTCAAGCTTCGCGATACCTATTTCTAAGTTAGCACTTTTGAGGCTTTAGTGATTAGTGATTAGTCATTCGAGCAAATTAAAAAAATTAATTTTCATCCTTGATTAAAACGATACTGGCTTACCATTTTTTGTAGGCTAAAAACTTCCCCGACATAATTATTTTCACTCGATCGCCTTTTGGATCTGCTTCTTTTTCCACATCCAAGGTAAAGTCGATCGCGCTCATAATCCCGTCACCAAATTTTTCCTGTATCACTGCTTTGAGCGGCATCCCGTAAACCTGCATAATTTCATAGAACCGATAAATCAGAGGGTCAACTGGAACAGAAGCATCCAAGGAACCTTTTAACGCAGGTTCGCACAGAATAGCCACCGTCTCGCTATCCAATCCCAAAGCCGAGCCAATTTTCTGGGCTTCATCGACCGATGCGGTAGCTTGACGATAAATAACCGCAGCAATCCAAACTTCGTCGCGATCCAAAACTTTTTCTAAATCTGCAAAACTAATTCCCTGAGCTTTTTTAGCAGCCAGAAGCTTTTCTGTAATTTCTGAAATTGCCATTAAATATTCTCCAACTCACTGCGGTGCAAGATATGAAATATGTCTCACATTTTGGTAATTTTGTCAATAGAAAGTTGAGAAAAAAACCGAATTTATCGAGGAGGAACTTCAGCAAAAGCTGATCTCCTCAACCTCGACAACTCATACAATTTTAGATTTGAGATTTAAGATTTTAGATGGGCAATGACTGATGACTACTAGGGTTGAGAGCTAGTCAACAGTTGCATTCTTTTTTTCTTTCCGGGTATCGCAACTGCATAAATCTTCAAATAACTCATAACTGCCCTGCGGGAATGGTACAGTTGGCATTATATTTATGTAGTGCAAACTACACAAAATTTGGGTAAACAGCCGAATTTTGATCGTGCTAGCCTGACACTAAATCCTCGATCTCGCAGCCAAAACCCCTTGACCGCTCACCACCGACAATTGACAAAAGTATGGAGATTCAGACCAAAGATTACACCATCGAGTACGATCGCGCTACGCAAACAGTCACCTGCTGCGGCTCGTTCCGGCTCAGCCAGATGGAAGAATACGCGCCCATCGTTGAGCTGCTCAACGCAGTGACCGACTCCTCGCCAAATACAATTACTCTAGACTTGCGAAAGCTAGAATTCTTAAATAGTTCGGGAATTAACATTGTCTCAAAATTTGTGATTAAAGTGCGCCAGCAAAAGAATATTCAAATCGCCGTCAAAGGCTCTAAACAAATCCCCTGGCAGGGAAAATCGCTGAAGAACTTGCAGCGGCTGATGCCTTCCTTGCATTTAGAATTGGAATAGTCACATCGAAAAAGGTAAAGGGGAATCCCAGACCCGCGTCCGATCGCCGGGATGAGGGGAGAGGGAAGTTAATGCGAATAAGTCATAGTTAAGCTAGCACCAAACCGTAAAAAACTTCTGAACCGATTAAACATTACCAATAGTCAATTGCTATGCAGGAAGAACCATCGAGAGAACAGCTACTTTTGGACGTTCAGCGGCTGAGTGCGGAACTTGAAAACTTGAAGCGCGAAAAGGCTGATCTAGAAATTTTGCTGGAGACTAACACCGAACATTCGGATACGATGGAAGCTCACCTGCTTGTCAAAGCTGAGCTGGCAGTCCGCGAAAGCGAACAGCAGTTTCGGGCGATCGCCTCGGCAACTCCGGTTCCGGTATTGGTTTCTCGTCTTTCGGACGGCTTAATTCTGTATGCGAACGCTCAATCGGCTTCTCTGCTGAACATACCCCTAGAAGAATTGATTGGCCACCACACCCCAGACTTTTACTTGAATCCGGGCGATCGTCCGCATATACTCGACGCCCTCGCCAAAGACGGATATCTCCAAGACTACGAACTCCACTGCAAAAAGTCAGACGGCACCCCTTTCTGGGCAATGATTTCGGTTCAGCCGTTGCTGTTCCACGGTCAGCCGACGGCCTTGTGCGCCTTGTACGACCTCACCCAGCGCAAACAAGCAGAACAAACTCTCCAAGAAAGCGAAAAGCGACTCCGCCGCCAGAGTCTGGCTTTGTTGCAGCTAGGGCGGCAGAGGACTCTCAACAATGGTGCGCTGAATGTGGGAATTCGCGAAATTACCGAGGCGGCGGCCCGGACTTTGGAGGTGGAAAAAGTCAGCGTCTGGCTTTACAACCATTTCAGATTTGGAACTCGTTACCCGATCGAACCCCAGCTCAATTTTACGAATAAATTGATCGCCTACAACGAAACAGAGGCACTCGATACAGAGGCGGCAGCCCTTTCTGGGCAACACGATCGAGTGAATCATTCTAAGTTTAAAATCCCCAACCTCAAATTAGTTTGTCTCGACTTGTACGATCGCACTTGCGAAAATCATTTGAGCCACGAGTCCATATCGGAAAGGGATTTAAAATGCTCAATTTTAGATCTCGAAGACGACACACCGGGCGACAACTGGCGATCGGACAACGATCCAGAACCTGCACCAAACACTCCAAACTCTCTAAAAACAAATTCGTGCCACTTATCATCGATAGCGGAACATTCCGCTGTGCTACCGAATACCAGCAAGCCAAATTCATCGATTTTAAATGTAGCAATTAGGCTCGGTGGCCAGATCGTCGGCATCCTCTCTCTCGAACATATCGGCGCGCCCCGCCAATGGGCTCTGGAGGAGCGCACCTTCGCCGATTCTTTGGCCAATTTAGTAGCACTGGCGATCGAAGGATTTGAACGCCAGCGGGCTCAGGAAGCACTCTCCAAAGCCAAAGCGCAGCTAGAAATGACCGTCGATCAGCGCACCGTTCAACTCACCGCCGCCAATAAACTGCTCCGCATCGAAATTGGCGAGCGCAAAAGAGCCGAAATAGCTTTGCAAGAAGCCTTACACAAAGCTGAAGCAGCTTCCAGAGCTAAAAGCACTTTTTTAGCGAATATGAGCCACGAGCTGCGGACACCGCTCAACGCGATTATCGGTTACAGCGAAATGCTAGAAGAAGAAGCACTGGAATCGGGACTCGAAGACATCATTCCCGATACCCAAAAAATTCGTAACGCCGGCAAACACTTGCTGACTTTAATTAACGATATTCTCGACCTTTCTAAGATAGAAGCCGGTCGGATGGAGCTTTACTTAGAAAAATTTGACCTGGGCAATTTAATAGAAGAAGTCGTCGCCACTTTGCACCCTTTAGTCGAAAAAAATCACAATCAATTGCAAGTTTCTTGCTCTGCAAATTTGGGAGTGATGTATGCAGATTTGACAAAAGTCCGGCAAATTTTGTTCAATTTGCTCTCGAATGCCCTGAAGTTTACCGAAAGTGGAACCGTGCTCCTGAGTGCGACTCGCGGCGAAGCATCGGGCGGCAGTGATTGGATTTATTTGCAGGTATCTGATACAGGGATTGGAATGTCAGCAGAACAGCAGCAGGGTTTGTTTCAACCTTTTATACAAGGAGATGCTTCGACTACTCGCAAGTACGGCGGCACCGGTTTGGGATTGGCGATTAGCCGCTTGTTTTGTCAGATGATGGGCGGCGATATCACTCTTGAGAGCGAGTTGGGTGTTGGCTCTACTTTTATTGTTAAATTAAAGGCAAAAGTTGATACTTAGAAGGAAGAAGGAAGAAGGAAGAAGGAAGAAGGAAGAAGGAAGAAGCCCACGGATTTTGCAACGTATTTAAGGGATGGGTGGAAGATGGAATAATTCCCAATTCCCAATTCCTGATTCCCCATTCCCGATTCCCGATTCCCGATTCCCGATTCCCAATGCCCGTTTTAATTGTGACACCGATCGCGATCGACCTTGTTGCTCATCACAAAATAGGATTTTTTCCCAGCCTAGAATGACCTGTATTATCCAAAACTTGTGCCGCAAGTAAGAAGATATAGCGCCTCGCTGCATTCAAAAGTCGCACCTCAACCTGATTAAGGGGGGGTGGGGGATTGCTTGTACAAAGGCAATTTGGTAAAAGTAATGCTAGGGTCGCGCACCAGTAGAAGGCAAAAGTTAACAGGAAATCAGGAATTATCAAAGGTCTAAGGCCGCAGAAACCTGACGGGCTGCCTTTTGCCGAATCATGAAGGGCCTTCAAACTGCTGCCTCTACTGCCGAGATAGCAATGCTGCCTTCATCAGGGCGCAATTTCTCAGAATCAAAGGAGTGCATCTACCATGATTAAACCATGCAATCAACCGCTAAAAATAAATCCTTTCACTTCTTATCGCGATCCCGCGACAGGGAGGTGGACTGTAGTTCCAACAGTTCAGTATGGCGAAACAGACTCTAGTTTGAAAGCGAAAGCCGAAGGCGAAAACGAAGGTAAAGTAGAAACCAGTCTTTCTGCTTCGCCTGCTGTCTCACTGCCGAAAAAACGCCTTTCCTTCTCCTTACTTCCACTTAAAATGCTTACTAGAAAATCTGCTGTCACTCTTAGCAGGTAGCTATTGCAGGGGCCTAATAAGAGTATCCACGGTTAGTCCCCTGCGATCGCCCAACAAAAAAAAGAAATTATCTTTAGCATAAATTGCCAAAATGTGATAGGCTAACACCAAACTTTCTTCTTCAAGATCCGTGAAGTATTTGCTCGATCGCGCAGTCCAATTTCTCTGGACAGACCGACCAATTCGCCAGCGGGGAACAGTAATCGTTGCTATCCCCGCGATTTGTCTGTTTGCTTCGCTGATCGCAATTGCAGGACTCCGGGATACTACCCTACAGGTAAGAAGGCGAATAGATACTAATAAGGCAATACTTCAGGAAACTAACCGCTTGTTAAAAACGGTGGTGGATGCGGAAACTGGCATTCGGGGTTACGGGTTGACTAAGCGCCGCGATTTTCTAGAACCATACCTAGAAGCAAAGAAGAGTTTGCCTCCGCTGCTGGCTAAACTCAAGGTTATGGTGCAAGACAATCAACTGCAAGGTCAGGAATTTGAAGAAATCAAAAAAAGTAGCGAACAGCAAATAAATTTCTTGCAAAACACTTTGAATAAGCTCGACAGTTCGGCAACAATAGTGCAGTCGCCAGCAACAATTCAGGTGTTCGCTCAAGGCAAATTGAAGATGGATCGGCTGCGCGAAAAAATAGATGCGTTTACTGATACCAGCCAAGCCTACCAGAAGGCTTTAGAGCAGGAAATACGGGATTTGAGAGATTTCACTAATGTCGTACAAGTTGCTGGTTTGCTTGTCGGCTGTTTGGGTGCAGGGGCTTCTTGGTATTTATTTGATAGTTTAGAGCAGGAATTGAGGAAGCGGGAAGCTGGCTTGGAAGAAAGTAAAACTCGCATTCAAGCTGTGGTAGATAATGCGGCTGACGGGATTATTACTCTGGACGAAAGGGGAAATATTGAGTCTTTTAATGCGGCAGCAGAACGGATTTTTGGTGAAAAGGCCGATCGCGCGATCGGCTCGAACCTGCGGCGGCTGATAGCTCAACCGCCGCCGCACAGCAGCGCGGGGGATTATGCGATCGAATATTTTGTGTTAAATCCCGATGCTAAGCTGAAGACTTACCAGCAAGAAACAGTGGGAGTTTGCAGCGACGGAACCAAGTTTCCGATGGAGTTGGCGATTAGCGAAATGCGTCTGGCAAATCAACGCTTGTTTATTGCGATTTGCCGCGATGTGAGAGGACGTAAACAAGCTGAGGAAACTCTACGCAAGCAAGCGCAAATGCTGGATTTGGCAAACGATACGATCGCCGTACTAGACTTGAACTGGACGATCTCTTATTGGAATCTGGGGGCGAAGTGGCTCTACGGCTGGCGGAAGTCGGAAGCAATAGGAAAAAATATTCACGAGCTTTTGCAAACAGAATGGACGCCACCTTTGGAGGCAATTCAAAAAGTATTTTTCGAGCAGGGATCTTGGCAAGGGGAACTAATACGCACCAAGGAAGACGGCACAAAAATAACGGTGGCGAGTCGGTGGACTTTGCAGCGCGACGAGCAAGATCAACCGCTGGCTATTTTGGAAATCAGCAATGATATTAGCGATCGCAAAGCCTCAGAAATTGCTTTAGCCGAAAGCGCACAGCGGTTTCGAGATACCTTTGAACAAGCCGCAGTCGGCATGGCTCAAGCGAGTTTGGATGGCAAGTTGCTGTTAGTCAATCAAAAACTTTGCGAAATTTTGGGCTACAGCCGCCAAGAATTGATCGAGAAAAAATTTCAGGAGATTACTTTTCCCGAAGATTTGGGAAGCGAACTGGAATTATTGAGCCAATTGTTAGCAGGAGAAATTCAAAATTACCATGTAGAAAAGCGCTACATCCGCAAAGATGGAGAGTTGGTTTGGGGCAACTTGACGGTTTCGCTACTTCGAGAACAAAATGGCAATCAATTTCTGATGGGTGTGGTAGAAGATATCAGGAAACGCAAACAAGCTGAGGAATCACTGCGGTTGCGCGCTGTAGAATTGAGTTGGACGGCGCAGACGCTGGCTAAAACGACGAATGTTTTGAGAAAGCGGAATCTAGAATTAGACCAGTTTGCTTATGTAGTTTCTCACGATCTTAAAGCGCCACTGAGGGCGATCGCCAATCTCAGCAGTTGGATAGAAGAAGATCTCAGCGACTCGATGACAGAGGATACTCTGCACCAAATGAACCTGCTGCGCGGCCGAGTTCACAGGATGGAAGGTTTGATTGAGGGACTGCTGCAATATTCCCGCGTCGGACGCATTCAAGTGGCTTCAGAAACGGTAAAAGTTGAGAAGTTATTGACAGAAATTATTGATTCCTTGGCGCCGCCATCTGGATTTGAGGTAAAAGTTGAACCGGGAATGCCAACTTTTGTGACCGAAAGATTGTCGTTGCAGCAAGTATTTGCTAATTTAATTAGCAACGCAATCAAGCACAATCGAGCTGAATCCGGTTACGTAAAAATATCGGTTAAAGAGTTAGATGATTTTTACGAGTTTTCTGTAGCGGATGACGGGCCGGGGATTGCGCCTCAATATCACGATAAAGTTTTTGTGATTTTTCAGACCTTGGAAGCTCGCGATAAAGTAGAAAATACTGGGATTGGTTTGTCGCTGGTGAAGAAAATTGTCGAAGGTCAAGGCGGCAGTATTTTGCTGGAATCTGCTGAAGGTGAGGGAGCAACTTTTCGGTTTACTTGGCCCAAGCAACCTATTAGCAAATAGGGAAAGTAAACTACCCACACTAAGTACATCGTGCACCGAAAGCCCGATCGCGACTGTTTAAACTGCATCACAACGGATTTCGATGATAAATCCGTCGGGATCGTAAAAATAAATGCCGCGTCCTGTAGCGCGAGTGACGGGGCCGCTGTCGATCGCAATTTGATTTGACTTTAGCACTTCCAGCGCGCGATCGAACAAATCGCGATCGATATCGAACGCTAAGTGGTTGGCGCGAGTAAAAGCTTTCTCCCGGTCAGGGTTGGGCGGTTCCAAATCTGGCTGCCAAAATAAGTCAATCACAGTACCGTCGGGAGTTATGAAATTAGCGACTTTACCCACAGCTACCATTTCTGTTAAACTTGCGGGAATTTCTGCACCTGTTAGTTCCCGCAACCCGAGAATTGCACCGTAAAAGTGGCGGGAAGCGTTCATATCGCGCACGTTTAAAGCGATGTGGTGAACGCGGCGCAAGTTCCCTGGCGCGAGGGCAATTTTGACGGTGTTTTCGCTAGTTTGCATGACGTGTAAATTGCGAATGTTAAAATTGAATGCTGTTCGATTAATCCAAAGTTTTACGAACCAATTTTATGGTCGTAGTAAGGACATAATATCAATTATTATTGGATAAAATCCGGTAGGATCGGAATTAATATTACCCACAGTCAGGACACTGCACGTGCCGTTTCCTTACAATTAATCGGGCGATAGTTAAATCAAAGGAAGAGCGCGCTCGATTATTTTGGGGTAGGGAAACGGCAGTGTCCATTAGTGTCAACAACTAGCCTGAAAGCCTTGATAAATCCCGTTTTTACCCCAGTCCAGATCCCCCTAAATCCCCCTTAAGAAGGGGGACTTTGACCCCCCCTTTCCCCCCCTTCTTAAGCTATGCTTTATAAACATCTTTCTTGACAAAAAAGTTGACAAAAATCAACATCTGTGCTGTTAAGCAATCGGGCGCTCGCCCAGTAATGAGGTTAAAATGATCAATCAATGGGTAAGACAAGAATTAGAAAAAACTCAATTGGGAGATGTAAGAAGAACCAATAGAT
>JANPMV010000102.1:0-24310 GCA_031427135.1 Cyanobacteria bacterium VAR_87_metabat_62
TCTTCGTCGTCAGATAAGCCTTTGCCGAAAATAAGCGTTTCGGTGGCGTATAGCGCAAAGCCAATCAGCCGCACCATCACGCGCTCATCGGTTTCTGATGGATGTTTGGCCAACGTTAAGCTGTGTTGCGCGTAATACTGCCTGTCCATATCGGCGATGTTCAGGTCAATTTTGTAGATTGTTGATTTAAGCGCCATCGCGCGTTCCAAATGTAGTTGCCATGCGACTAGCCTTTTTAATGAGATCACATTATACCGACTTAACAAGGCCAGTTTATACAAGCCAGAGCTAGTTTCTGTTAAGCTTTCATCTTTAAAATTTCTAAAGCATCATCATGGCTCAATATGTAATGTCTATGCTGCGCGTCAGCAAAATCGTCCCGCCTAAAAAAACCATTATTAAAGATATTTCCTTATCGTTTTTCCCTGGTGCCAAAATTGGTTTGCTGGGCTTGAATGGCTCGGGCAAATCTACCGTGTTGCGGATTATGGCGGGTGCGGATAAAGAGTTTGAGGGCGAAGTGCAGTGGCAGCCCAACATGACGATTGGCTATTTGCCGCAAGAGCCACAGCTAGACCCAAACAAAACCGTGCGCGAAGAAGTAGAAAGCGGCATGGGCGAAGTGATGCAAGCGCAAGCCATGTTAGAAGCCGTTTACGCGGCTTATGCCGAGCCCGATGCCGATTTTGACAAGCTGGCAGAAGAGCAAGCCAAGTGGGAAAACATAATTGCGGCTAGTGGCTCAGACTTAAGCACACAACTAGAAATTGCGGCCGATGCATTAAGATTACCGCCATGGGATGCGAAAATTGGCCCGTTATCAGGTGGTGAAAAGCGCCGTGTGGCTTTGTGCAAATTGCTATTATCAAAACCCGATATGTTGCTGTTAGACGAACCAACCAACCATTTAGATGCAGAATCGGTGGAATGGCTAGAGCAATATCTGGTGCGCTTTCCAGGCACGGTGGTTGCCGTCACGCACGATCGATACTTTTTAGATAATGCCGCCGAGTGGATTTTAGAGCTAGATCGCGGTCATGGTATCCCTTGGAAAGGCAATTACTCTAGCTGGCTAGACCAAAAACAAGCACGTTTGGCTTTAGAAGAAACGCAAGAATCATCACGCCGCAAAGCCTTAAATACCGAGCTGGAATGGGTGCGCCAAAACCCAAAAGCGCGCCAAGCCAAAAGCAAATCACGTATTGCGCGCTACGAAGAATTAGCCAGTGCCGAATACCAAAAACGTAACGAAACGCAGGAGATTTTTATCCCCGGCGGTAGGGACACGGCACTGCCGTCTCCTCTATATCATAAGTAACTGTGTTCTGGCGCACGCTACTAAGCTGTAGAATGAATGTAAGATATCCACGATCGCACCGCACAAAACTTACAACTATGGTACTCACCCCAAATCTTTCAGGCATCCCTCGTTTGGTAGGAGACAATTCTCCTGAAAATATTACACTTACACCGGGACAACTTGCTAGTTTTTCTGGAGGAGTTTGGATGCTGGGCGGTAATGATACTGTCAGGGGCTCGTCAGATGCAGAACGAATTTTTGGCAACGATGGTAAAGACAGTCTGTTAGGTGGCGCCGGTAATGATTCTCTTTACGGCGGCAAAGATGATGACGATATTTTGGGAGAAACTGGCGACGATTTCTTGACAGGGGATAGAAATAGCGATTTCCTGGATGGTGGTGCCGGAAATGATTTGCTGCGCGGCGGACAAGGTGTTGATTTGTTAGTTGGTGGTGACGGTAACGATACTTTAATTGGTGACAAAGATGTGGATATTTACAAAGGAGGTGCGGGGAGTGATGTGTTTGTTTTCCGAGTCGATCAAGCGGGAATCAAAGTAGCTGGTATTGAAGTTCCTGACGCGGTAATTGTGGATTTTGATAAGTCAAGCGATTCGATTGGGATTAGTGTACCATTTACTAGCAACAATATCTCGTTTGAACAGGTAAGTTATAGCTTAAACGATCCGAGACTGCTGCTGCTCGATCCTGCAACTATATCAGGCGGAACGAGTTTGTTGGCTAAGGGTGGCATTTCACAGAGAACTCTCGATCCCGATGGTAATGGCCGCGTGGAAGCTACTAATATTAGATTCGGTGTTACTAATGCTTTGTTGGGTACTGTGTTGAATGTGACGCCGGCCGATTTAACTGGTCGTTTTATCAATGCTAGTTCTCTGCTTTAATTCGTAGGGTGCGCCGTAAGCACCTTGCTAATGATGCACAACTAATATCAAATTTGCTATTCATCGGAATGATATAAACGGAGGACACGGCAGTGCCGTTTCCCTACAATTTATAGCGGTAGGGAAACGGCACTGCCGTGTCCTCTATATCATTTCGGCGCAGCTGTAATTGATATTATCTGCTATTAGAAATCAGGACACGGCAGTGCCGTTTCCCTACAATTAATCGGGCGATAGTTGCATTTCTCGCCGCGAGCGATGGTGATTATTATGGGTAGGGAAACGGCAGTGCCGTGTCCGAATTTGCTAATGACTGATGACTAATGACTACTGACTAATTACAACTTGCCCTTTGCCATTGCCCACTGCATCAAACTGGGGAATAATCGATAAGCTTCCGATGCCAAAAAAGCAGGGCCGACTATAACTTCTGCACGCTGATTTTTGACAGCATCCCAGATAGCTTTAGCAATATCTTCTGGCTGACTTGCTGCTGAAGATTTTAGCATTTCGGTCATTTGCTGGCGACGCAATTCGACTGCGGGTTCGTCTCGATCGCGAAATTGAGCTCTTTCCAAAAAATCGCTGTTAATCAAGCCCGGATGCACGGCACAAACGTGAATGCCTTGGGGCGCTAATTCCAATCGCAAGGTTTCTGTTAAACCCGTTACTGCATATTTGCTGGCACAATAAGCTGTCATTTGAGGCAAGGGCATTTTGCCGCCAATGGAACCAACATTGACTATTGTCCCAGTTTTTCGTTCCAAAAAATGTGGCAAAATTTCTTGAATTGTGTTAACACAGCCCCAAAAATTGGTATTCATTAATTGCTGCCAGTCTTCGGAGGTAGTTTGCTCGATCGCCCCCGTGACACAAATACCAGCATTGTTAACCAAAACATCAATGTTCCCGCAGATATCTAGGGCTTTTTGGACGATCGCGCGCACTTGTTGAAGGTCGCCAACATCCCCCGCAATAGCCACAGCCGAAGTGCCTTCGCGCTGCACTTGAGCCGCTGCTGCTGCCAATCTCTCCGGCTGGCGGGCCACCATCACTACATCGTAGCCTTTACTGGCAAATAACAGTGCTGTTGCTTTGCCGCTTCCTTGAGAAGCGCCTGTAATCAAAACTGTAGGAGCCATAGATTATTATAAATTTTAAGTGGGGAAATGGTTTGCTGCGGTAATTGAAACTATAACAGAGGTTATCTAATTTTAGGCGCGCTCTAGAGTAATATTTCTGGGATATGGGAATTTTTCAAGAATGGCGATCGGGCTTTTTAAACGAACCGCGAAGACGCTAAGGACACGAAGGAAGAGTGGAGAAAGTGTTGAGAATTTGTGCGAAAATTACTCTGTTAATTTTCCCAATTCCCAATTCCCAATTTCCAATTCCCAATTCCCAAAAAAAATGAATCTTCCAAAAAAAACGCCGAATTGGTCGATCGCCCTTGTGTTAATTATCGGTGTTTTAGCCGTCTCAACTGCCTCAATTTTAATTCGGCTGGCAAACTTGAAAGCAGGCGCGGGCGGCTTTGGTTTCAGTCTGGTACTCGCCGCTTCTCGCCTGACTTTATCTGCTTTAATTCTGCTTCCGGCTTGGCCCAAAATTCAGTGGAATGCCCTGCAATCAGGAGCTCGGCGCTATGCTGCTGCTGCGGGTTTGTGTCTCGCCCTGCACTTTGCTCTCTGGATTACCTCACTTTCTTATACATCGATCGCCGCCTCGACTGCCCTAGTCACCACAAATCCCGTCTGGGTAGCGCTGTTGTCGCGCTTCTGGTTCGGCGAAAAACTGAGCAAAATGTCGATCGCTGGCATTACTATAGCTCTGGCTGGGGGAATCGCGATCGCGGTTGGGAGTGCAGGCGCAGCCAATGTCGGCAGTCAGCAACTGCTGGGCAATTTCCTTGCTCTGACTGGTTCTTGGGCTGTCAGTTTGTATTTGCTGCTGGGGCGGGAAGCTCAGCGGCGGGGACTCGGAATTGGTGGCTATATTGCGATCGCCTATACTGTTGCTGCGATCGTCCTGTTGCCTCTGCCGATCGTCTTCGGCGTCAGTTATACTGGCTATCCGCACATTGTATATTTTTATATTTTGTTAACGGCCGCCTTGCCTCAATTAGTCGGTCACACTATTTTAAACTGGGCTGTAGTAAAGATTTCCCCAACTCTGGTAACTCTTGCTATCTTGTTTGAACCCGTTGGGGCGAGTTTTTTGGGTTATTTGCTGTTTGGGGAAGTGCCCGCGCCGGCGGTACTAGCAGGTGCTGCGGTGCTGCTGTTCGGAGTAGCAACCGCTACCCTCGGAGCCCAAAAATCACAGTCAACAGTTAACAGTTAAGAGTTTTCAACATTGCCACCGCAGTTGCCGTGAGTCAGGATAGAACAGATTAGGGCTTAAAGACAAAAATAACTCGTCAGTTGAATATCGGCTCCAAACGATCAAATGTCTAATTAATTGCAACTGTCAGCAGTCAACTGTCAGCAGTCAACTGTCAACTGTCAACTGTCAACTGTCAACTGTCAACTAATCCTCGGGTGCCTTTCGGAGACTAAAATTATGCTGCCAGAACAACTACAGCGCATTATCGGCTACTTTCTCGAAGAAGCCGCAGAACACATCCAAATCATCGAACAAGGCTTGCAGGGCCCTCAATTCACCGTGCAAGCTCCCCAAAGGATACATCAGCTCATCCGAGCCTCGCACTCGATTAAAGGGGGAGCAGCTATGCTCGGATTTAGCAGCATTCAGCGCATAGCCCACCGCTTGGAGGATTATTTTAAGCTGCTCAGAGAATGCCCGATCGCCGTTGATACCAGGCTACAATCGCTGTTAACGGAAGTTTTTAATATTTTGTCAGCCTTGGTGTACAAGGTTTCTAAGGGTTTTGGGCTCAACGCCGAAGACGCAAACCAAATGCTGTCCCTCGCCGAACCGGTTTTTGACGAACTTGACGCTTACCTGAGAGTGCTGATTCCCACTCGCCTGACTGTGAGGGCTACTACCGACGAACACATTCACGTTTTTTCGGGTTACTGCACCTCCCTGGGGGAATTTGCCTCCGCCATTGCGTCGCGCGTCGGTTTGCTCGGAGGTACTATTATCCGCCAAGAGCAAGAAGGCGAGGGCATTCGTCTTTATATTGACATTTACCTGCCACCTTACAGCAGGATCGAAAACATCCGCCAAGCTGTCGAACTCTCAGGCGCTACGATCGGGACTGTTCAGACGCAGCGCGACTTTTCACTGCTGGCTGCGGATTATCCGGTTTATCAAAGGGCGATCGAACCTCCCGCAATTTGCATCGGCTGCCGCTACTATTACGGCAGAAGCGACGGGGGGCATCTGCTCAACTGCACGATCCATCCCCAGGGCCCGGAAGCAGAAGATTGTCGCGATCGAGAACCGGAATCAGCATTGTAAAATCAGGACTGCGAACTAATATTTGGAACCAGGGAAAACTTGCTTCTAAAACCAATATTTTCCTTGATATTTTTCCCATTGTCCTCTGCCCAATTCTTTTTTGATTTCTAGAGAACTAAATCTTTCTTGTTTGTAAAACGTCCCCTAAAAGCTGATACCACAACTCGAATTAATTGCAGCATGGTCGCCGGATGCCCCACCGCCCAGATATTGATAGCTAGACAAGTGATTCCCATAGCTAGCAAGATGTATGTCGGAGGCATTACTACCCCGATCGCGAACCAGGTAAAAACGTGAAATATCATTGCTGTAGCCCAAAGGCTGGCCACAGCCACAGAGGCCCAAACTTGAATTCGAGGTCGGTTTAGTCCTGTCAAGATCGCTGTCTGCAAAGTAGTCAGCAAGTTTGCCGGAACTAAAAATGCACAGATACCTATGCAGTAGGTATGAGAAAATTCAGTAACTGTATTGAAGTCGAGCATCGGTGTAATTGTCGGGCCTGTTGGATCTACTTAAAGAGCTTAACGCGACTTGACTTTGAAATCTTGTCACCCTTACTTTAACTTAATATTTTCGTCAGCAGGTCGCTCTGAAGAGGCATTTCTCTCGCCTTTTCCTGCTTGATAAGTTTTACCACAAACATTAATTTTAGGGAAACTTATTGAAACCTCTTGAACAATGGTAACAATTGCTGCAATAATTAAGATGGGGTATGGATCGCAATTGAAGAGCCAAGTCCGTAGAAATATCTAAAAGGCTGGCGTCAGCAGAGCAGCAACACCAGGGCAGTCTGATTTTTCACTCAATCATTTTTGACGGCAGGCAGATTTTTGGATGATTGATTGTCAGCGTCGCTCGATGAAGCGAGCAGTTGTGCGATCGAACAATATGAGATTATTGAAAAGCCAATTCGCGCTCAAATCTAAAATCGATAGAACCAAAAGAGAACTTTTACAGCGGAAAACAGAGAAAATGGATAGACAAATCACAATCACACCCCTCGAAGAAGTTGACTTGACAAACTGCGATAGAGAACCCATTCACATATCAGGTCATATTCAGCCACACGGGGTGCTACTTGTGGTACAAGAACCTCAATTAGAAATACTGCAAGTCAGTGAAAATACGCAGAATTTGTTAGGCGTCGATGCCAAAAGTGCGATCGGTCAAGATTTAAGCTTATTACTAGATCGCACTCAGCTAGAAAAACTCAAAGCCTGTTTGCAGAAAGAAAACTTAAAAACCGTCAATCCGATTAAACTATCTGTCAAAAAAGCAGGCAAATCTTTAGAATTTGACTGCATCCTCCACCGAGGAGAAGGAGTTTTGATCGTCGAATTAGAATTGGCAACTACTCAAGAAAATCTTTCCGTTTTTAGCTTTTATCATTCAGTCAGATCCACTGTTAGCCAAATTCAGAGCGCCAAAAATCTCAGAGAATTATGTCAACAGACTGTAGAAGAAGTCAGGAAAATCTCGGGCTTCGATCGGGTTATGGTCTATCAATTTGACCCCGAAGGCAACGGCGCTGTCATCGCTGAAGACAAAGCAGAAAACCTGAGTCCTTTCTTAGGATTGAACTACCCCAGCACAGATATTCCCAAACAAGCCAGAAAACTGTATTCGTTAAATTGGCTGAGGTTGATACCAGATATTAATTATCAACCAGTCCCCCTAGTTTCTGGAAACAATTCTGTTACCAACCAGCCGCTAGACCTCAGTTTCAGCGTATTGAGAAGCGTTTCTCCCATTCACATAGAATACCTGCAAAATATGGGCGTTACAGCTTCAATGTCAATCTCGTTAATCAAAGACAAAAAACTGTGGGGATTGATTGCTTGCCACAACTATACACCAAAATACCTTAACTATGAATTGCGCGCCGCCTGCGAATTTATCGGGCAAGTAATGTCGTTAGAACTGCAATCAAAAGAAGCAAACGAAGACTACGACTACAAACTACACTTAAAATCTATTCAAAGCAAGATTTTTGAAGACATATCCACCTCCGAAAATTTGTCGGAAGTGTTAGTTAAATGTCAGCAGAATTTGCTGGAAGCAGTCAACGCCCAGGGAGCCGCAATAGTATTTGGAGATAATTGCTATCGAGTCGGGCAAACACCAGAGGGAGAAGCGCTCAAATACTTAACTAATTGGGTGCAAACAAACCTAAGAAAAGAAATATTTTATACAGACTCGCTGACCAAATGCTATCAAGAAGCTGAGGAATTTAAAGACACAGCCAGCGGGTGTTTAGCGATAGCAATATCGCCCACTCAAAAAATATATGTTTTGTGGTTTCGCCCAGAAGTAATTAAGACGGTAAATTGGGCGGGCAACCCCAAGAAAACAATTCAAATAGATGAAGATGGCAGTCCGAGAATGTCTCCTAGGAAATCCTTCGAGCTGTGGAAAGAAAATGTGAGGTGCAAATCGTTGCCTTGGAAACAATGCGAAATAGACGCTGCATTGGAACTGAAAAAAGCAATGATTAATATAGTGCTACGTCAAGCTGAAAAACTCGAAAAATTAAATACGGCACTACAAGCATCAGTCGCCAGAGAACGGGAAAAAGCGGCTCATTTAAAAACAGCGATGTCCGAGCTTCAGCGTACGCAAACTCAATTGGTGCAAAGCGAAAGAATGTCAAGTTTGGGACAGTTGGTGGCCGCAGTAGCTTATGAAGTCACTAACCCGATTAACTTCATTTACGGAAATCTTAGCTATGCCAACGAATACAGCCAAAAACTGATCTATTTATTGCAGCTTTACGAGCATCACTATCCGTCGCCGTCGCTAGAAATTCAAGCAGAAATAGAAATAGCAGAATTAGAGTTTATAGTTGAAGATTTACCGAAGTTGCTGGGTTCAATGAAAGTAGGAGCTAACCGAATCCGCGAGATTGTTCAGTCGCTGCGAAACTTCTCTAGAATTGACGAAGCGGAAATTAAACCAGTTGACATTCACGACGGATTAGACAGCGCTTTGCTGATTTTGAGCAACCGACTCAAACCAAAGCCCGTTAGCGTAGCAGGTACGCAGTACCATCGCCCTGCAATTCATCTCATCAAAGAATATGGCTCTCTACCTTTGGTTGAGTGTTACGCAGTTCAGATAAACCAAGTATTCATGAATGTACTGACAAATGCAATTGATGCCCTAGAAGATGCCTTTGTTAACAACAATTTATCGCCACAATGTGGGTGCGAAGGAGAGTCAGTTTATTCGGGACAAATTCGGATTGTGACTGAAGTTTGTCCGCACAAAAAGGCCGTAGCAGTTCGGATCAAGGACAACGGTTGTGGCATGATAGAAACAGTTCGGCAGAAAATATTTGAGCCATTTTTTACCACAAAACCCGTGGGAAAAGGTGCAGGAATAGGTTTGGCAATTAGCCACGAAATTGTGGTGGAACAACACGGCGGCAAATTGAGCTGCATTTCAGCCCCCGGAAAGGGAACGGAGTTGATTATTGAGATTCCCTTAAGCCAAACTCATCTCAAACCGATTGTCAAGTGAAAAAAAGTGCGCTCATCGCCCAAATGCACAAATCGAAAATTAGATTAAAATACAAAAGCAGCTAATACCAATTTAATGTGAAGTTGCACATATCTCGATCCCCCTAAATCCCCCTTAAGAAGGGGGACTTTCACCCCCCCTTGTCCCCCCCTTATTAAGGGGGGTTAGGGGGGATCGAAATTCTATGCAGCCTCATAAAAAATTGGTATAAGTAAATTTGAGCCAATTCTGAGGAAGTGACTGTGACTGAAAAAAATACCGCCCAATGGGATGCCGGCAGATTTGTCAAAACCTTGGCTTATTTCGGCGTGATTCCCTTCATTGGTAGCATTAGCTGGCTGCAACAACTATTCGGAAGCAGCAGCAAAAGTAACAAAGAGCAGCCCAAATTGGTACTCGTAGCCGGTGCGACTGGCGGCGTCGGGAAACGAGTTGTCAAGCGGCTACAACAGCGGGGAATTAGAGTGCGAGCCCTCGTCAGAGACACCAAAAGAGCAACAGAAATTCTCGGTAAAGATGTCGAATTAGTCGAGGGAGATATCACTCTCGCCGAAACGCTAACATCGCTAGTAACCGAGGGCATAGAAGCAGTTATCTGCTGCACGGGAACCAAAGTTCAACCAGTAGAAGGAGACACCCCAACCAGGGAAAAATACTATCAAGGCATCAAGTTTTATATGCCAGAAGTTGTGGATGTTCCCGAAATAGTCGAATACAAAGGCCTCAACAATTTAGTGCAAGCTGTTCGCAGCCAGCTCATTAAAGCAGGCGAAAAAGTCATTTTTGACTTTACAAAACCTACCCAAGATTTAAAGGAAACTTGGGGCGCTCTCGATGATGTTGTGATGGGCGGGACTAGCGAAAGCTCGATCGTACTTACAGACAATACAGCCATATTCACAGGCAATGTTTCTACTGCCAACTCCGGCGGCTTTGCTTCCGTGCGTACTCGCAACTTCGATCCTGCGCTGAATCTCGTAGGATTTAGCGGCCTCCAACTGCGCGTCAAAGGGGATGGTAAGCGCTACAAATTAATTGTCCGCAGCGAAGCGAAATGGGATGGCATTGGCTATTGCTATTCGTTTGATACTGTTTACAATACCTGGATTACTGTCGTCGTTCCCTTTGATAAGTTAATTCCAGTATTCCGCGCCAAAACTGTCAAAGATGGCTCAAAGTTCGATCCGAGCAGTATTTTTTCTTTTCAGTTAATGCTGAGCAAGTTTGAATACGACGGCGCGCTAAACCCTAAATTTACACCTGGTGTTTTTCAACTGGAATTAGAATCTGTTAAAGCTGATGGCGGGCAGATTTTACCGCGATTTGTGATGGTGAGTTCGGCTGGAGTTACTCGCCCGGGCCGCCCAGGACTTATTTTGGAAGATGAACCGCCGGCTGTCAGGATGAATGATATGTTGGGGGGAATTTTGACTTGGAAGTTGAAAGGGGAGGATTGCGTGCGATCGAGCGGCATACCTTATACTGTTGTCAGACCTTGCGCTTTGACTGAAGAACCGGGAGGCAAAGCTTTGATATTCGAGCAAGGAGACAATATTCGGGGCAAAGTTAGTCGAGAAGATATTGCCGAGTTGTGCGTGCAAGCTTTGGAACAACCGCAAGCTTGTAAGGTTACTTTTGAGGTAAAAGAGGGGGAAAATGGTAATTCTCCCGGAGATTGGCAGGGTTTGTTTTCGGGGGTTAAATAACAATTATGGAATAAGATTAAACGAACCGCGAAGACGCAAAGGACGCGAAGGAAGAACCCCCCCCTGCCCCCCCCAAGGGGGGAAGAAGAAGATGCAGTTCTTCCTTCGTGCTCTTCGCGTCTTCGCGGTTTAATCATTCCGATGCAACTGGGTTTGGTATGATGAGTAAAATAATCACTAATAACTAATAACCAATAACTAATTTATGTTTTTTAATCTTTTTAGACGTTATTCAACGCCTTATTTATTTTTGTTTCCGGCTTTGTTTGTTTTGAGTTTGACTGTTTTGTGGCCGGCTTTGCAAGCTTTTTATTTGAGTTTTACGAGTTATGAATATGACTTGACGCAAGCGCCGCAGTGGGTGGGGTTGAAGAATTTTGAGCGGTTGTGGCGCGATCGCACTTTTTGGCAAACAATGACCAATACGCTGCTGTATCTGGTCTGTGTTGTGCCTATATTGGTTGTTCTACCGTTGGGAATGGCGATTTTGTGCAATCAAAAGCTGAGGGGGATGAATTGGTTTCGCGCTGCATACTACACGCCGGCGGTGATTTCGATGGTTGTCGCGGGGATTGCTTGGAAGTGGCTGTTTGCTGAGACTGGATTGCTGAATCAGTTGGGGGAATTGTTGGGTTTGCCTCCTGTTTCTTGGCTGGCTAATCCGAAGTTGGCACTCTTTAGCGTGATGGCGGTTACTATCTGGAAAGGCTTGGGTTATTATATGGTAATTTATTTGGCGGGGCTGCAATCTATTCCGGGGGAACTTTACGAGGCGGCGGCGATTGATGGTTCGGATGGTTTGGGGAAACACTGGGATATTACAGTGCCTTTGATGAAGCCTTATTTGGTTTTGGTGGCGGTGATTTCGGCAATTTCTGCTACTAAGGTTTTTGAAGAAGTTTATATTATGACTCAGGGCGGGCCTCGCAATAGTTCTAAGACTGTTGTTTATTATCTTTACGAACGGGCTTTTAAGGATTTGGAAATCGGTTATGCTTGTACGATCGGGCTGGTGTTGTTTTTGCTGATTTTGGGTTTGTCGATTTTGCAAGTTAGCCTTCAGGGTTTGACTCGCAATGAATAGTTAACAGTTTGTAGGGGCGGTGCCCCCGTGCCCGCCCTCTTAGTTGGCTGTTAAAACCCTCCGCGCAACAAATCTTATATTAAACACAATCTAATCAGTAATATTACGTAGCGCAAAGCCGATCGAACATAAGCTAAATAGCCAATGACACAACTGTCAGTTGTGTACTAAGGTTGAGTAGCTTTCGTCCTACCCGTCACCCCTTTAACACACGCGATCGACTCCCGCATACAGCACAACTCCTGCAAACCCTTTAAATTCAAACATTAAAATATGATTTTGCTAACAGGCTATCAAATCACTGAAAAAATTTACTCCGGTGTCAATACTGTGATTTATCGGGGAATCTGGGAAAAGCACAATCTGCCAGTAATTGTCAAAACTCTGAGAAGCGAGTACCCAACTCTGGAAGAGATTACCCGCTTGAGACACGAATATAAAATTAGAAAAAGTCTAAAAAATCTCGAAGATATTGTCAATTGCTACCGCATAGAAACTCATCAAAATGGTGTGGCGCTGACATTAGAAGACTTTGGCGGCTTGGCTTTATCTAAATTTTTAGATGCGACTAAAATTAACTTAATCCAATTCCTAGAAATTGCCGTTCAGCTTGTCCAAAGTTTGGGTAAAATCCATCAAAACCAGATAATTCACAAAGACATTAAGCCGGACAATATCATCATCAATCCAGAAACTTATCGCGTTAAGATTACTGACTTCAGCATCTCTTCGCGCCTGGTTCGAGAAAACGCCACTCCCAGTTATCCTAGTTTGCTCGAAGGTACGTTAGCTTACATATCGCCGGAACAAACTGGTAGAATGAATCGGGCGATCGACTATCGCAGCGATTTCTATTCGTTGGGTGTCACTTTTTACGAGATGCTGACTGGTGAATTGCCATTTAGTGCGATCGACCCCCTAGAATTAGTTCACTGTCACATCGCGCGCATAGCACCGTCTCCTCGCAGTTTGAAGCCGGAAATTCCCGAGGCAATTTCTGAAATTGTGATGAAATTGTTGGCCAAAACTGCGGAAGACAGGTATCAAAGTGCTGATGGGCTGAGGTTTGATCTCGAAACTTGTCTGGCGATGCTGCAAGCGTCGGGCAATATATCTGATTTTACTGTCGGAAATGCCGATCGAGCCGGTCAACTGCTGATTCCCCAAAAACTCTACGGTAGAGAAACCGAAGTCGCCGCTTTACTCAGTGCTTTTGAGCGAGTTAGTGGTATAGAACCCCCCCAACCCCCCCTTGGTAAGGGGGGGCTTTCGGAGCAAATTCCGCTTGCTAAGGGGGGGCTTTTAGAACTTTCTGGGCCTTCTTCACCCCCCTTAGCAAGGGGGGCAGGGGGGGTCGAATTAATTCTCGTTTCCGGTTACTCCGGCATCGGCAAATCCTGCTTAGTAAATGAAGTACAGAAACCCATTGTACGGCAGCGCGGCTATTTTATCAGCGGCAAATTTGACCAATTTAAACGCAACATTCCCTACGCTTCCCTGATTCAAGCATTCCAGTCATTAATCCGGCAGTTACTAACAGAAAGCAAAGCATCGATCCGAATTTGGCAACAAAAAATACTAGCCGCTTTGGGAAGTAACGGACAAGTTGTTGCAGACGTAATTCCCGAAATCGAATTAATTATCGGCAAACAGCCGGAATTGCCGCAATTGGGGCCGACAGAATCGCAAAATCGATTTAATCGAGTCTTCAAACAATTCATCGGCGTGTTTACCGCCAAGTCGCACCCGCTAGTAGTTTTTCTCGACGATTTGCAGTGGGCTGATTCGGCATCGCTGAAATTAATCGAACTGCTGGTAACAGACTGTGATAGCAAATATTTGCTGATAATTGGAGCTTATCGAGATAACGAAGTCAGCACCACCCATCCGCTGATTGTCACAATCGAAAACATCGCCAAAACACAAGTAGAAACCCAGCCAGTTGTTAGCAATATCATTCTCGAACCCTTAAATTTAAGTCATGTCAAAGAATTAATTGCGGATACTTTGGATGGTCAAATATCAGAAAAGATCGAGCTACTGGCAGAGCTACTTTTTAACAAAACCCAAGGAAATCCCTTCTTTTTAACTCAGTTGCTGCGAGCTCTTTATCAAGAAAATCTGTTAGTTTACAACTTTCAATCGGGTGGGTGGCAGTGGGATCTCGAACATATTCAAGCGATCGGGATTACTGACTGCAATGTCGTAGATTTAATCGCTCGAAATATCAGAAAACTGCCCGAGGCGGCGCAGTCAGCATTAAAATTAGCTGCTTGTATTGGCAACCAATTTAATTTAGAAGTGCTGGCAGTTGTCAGCGAAAAATCTCAGAAGGAAACAGCATTAAACCTCTGGGATGCCCTTCAGGCAGGCTTGATTTTGCCGCTGAGCAACGATTACAAAATTCCGCTGGTTTTTGAAGGAGCAGAAACCGGGCCGGCTGGACTGCAAGATGTGAAGGTGGATTATAAGTTTTTGCACGACAGAGTGCAGCAAGCGGCTTATTCTTTGATACCTCAAGAGCTGAAACAAGAAACTCACTTTAAAATCGGTCAGTTGCTGTTGCAAAATACTGCACCCGAAGCGCGGAAAGACAATATTTTTGCTCTGGTAAATCAACTGAATTTCGGGATTGGGGCAACCACAGGGGGATTGCCCTTACTGACATCTGAACCTGAAAAATACGAGTTAGCTGAACTCAATCTCATAGCAGGTAAAAAAGCGAAGGTGGCAATGGCTTATGAGTCGGCAGTCAAGTATTTAAATATAGGTATGGGGCTGCTGACAGAGGATAGCTGGCAGAGTCAGTACCAACTGACACTTGATCTGCATACAGAGACAGCGGAAGCAGAGTATCTAAATACTAACTTTGAGGGTGCAGAAATACTAATTGGTATCATCTTGCAACAAGCCGATAGTCAGCTTGATAAAGTGAAAGCATACGAGTTAAAAATTCAGATGTATCTGCTTCAAAATCAGGGATTGAAAGCTTTAGAGGCTGGCTTAGAGGGATTAGAAATAATGGGTATTTCTCGCTCATACATTTTGGAATGTGGGAGTTTGGAAGTACAATTGCCACAATTGAAAGAAGTGGATAGCCTACCACAAATGACCGACCCGGAACAACTGGCTTTGATGCGATTTTTAGTGTCGCTTATTTCTACAGCTTTGATGAATAAGCCAGAATTTTTACTGCCGATTATATTGACTCAAATCAATTTCTGCACTAAGCAAGGTTATTCACCACTTTCTGCTTTTTCATGTAGTTCATATGGTCTGGTTTTGTGTGGAGGTATGGGAGGGATTCAAAAAGGATATCACGCTGGGCAACTGTCTATGAAACTTTTGGATAAGTATGGTGTAGATTCAATTAAATGCCAAGTTCTTAGTGCATTTAATGGTTTCATTAGACATTGGAAAGAGCATCTGAGAGAAACTCTGGATAATTTGCAGGAAGGTTTTCAAAGTGGTGTGGAAGTTGGAAATCTAATTTATGCTGGATATTGCGCTTTGCACCATTCTAATGCTTTGCTTTTTATGGGAGAGGAACTGGATAGTTTAGAAAAAAAGCAAGGGCGATATATTAATTTTTTTAATAAAGTAGAAAATAAATCTATTGTCTCTAATCTCAGTATATGGAGACAGCTAAATTTAAATTTACGGGGTTTGTCGGCAGATAAGTTTAGTTTGAAGGGGGAGAGTTTTGATGAAAAGACTATGCTGCCGCAGTTGCTGGTGATTAATGATGGTTGGTTACTGCTTAGCATTTATTTGGCTAAATTGATTATTCTATATTTATTTAAAGATTTCAAGAGTGCTATTGATAGCGCTTCGTTAGCTACACAATACCTGCAATCTGTTGGCGGGTGGATGGGTATTGCTTCTCACAATTTTTACTATTCACTGGCTTTATTAGCTGTATATCCAACTACTGATACTCAGGAAGAATATTTGCGACAGGTGGAAGCAAATCAGAAACAAATGCAGGATTGGGCTTTTCACGCGCCGATGAATTACCTGCACAAATACGAGTTGGTGGAAGCTGAAAAGGCTCGGGTATTGGGGGAAAAAGATCGGGCGATGGATTATTACGATCGCGCAATCCAACATTCCCACGAACAGGGATACATTCAGGAAGAAGCTTTAGCCAATGAATTAGCCGCCGAGTTTTATCTTTCCACTGGGCGAGAAAAAGTTGCCAAAACCTACATGACGGATGCTTATTACGGCTATATCCGCTGGGGCGCGAATGCTAAAGTTGCAGATTTGGAGGAACGTTATCCGCAGTTAATTGTGCGGATGCTGGAAAGTGAAAGTTTAACCAGTAGCGATCGCGCTACAATTACGATGATCTCTACGGCTACAACTGGCACTCTAAAATCTCTGGATTTCGCTACAGTTATGAAAGCATCTCTTGCTATTTCCGGCGAAATTGTTCTCGATTCTTTGCTGGAAAAATTGATGAGAATTTTGCTGGAAAATGCCGGAGCTCAAACCGGCTGTCTGATCGCGTCGAAATCCGGCGAGTTTGTCGTAGAAGCTGCGGGAGAGGTTGACGGCGCAGTGCGGGTGCTCTCAGGTGCGGGGTTGTCTTATGCGTATCCGCGATCGATCGTCAATTTTGTCGATCGCACTCAGCAAGATATCGTGCTAAATGACGCCCGCAGCGAGGCTATTTTCAACACAGACCCCTACATCGCCGAGCGCCAGCCAAAATCGGTGTTGTGTGCGCCGATCGTCTATCAAGGCAAATTAACCGCGATCCTGTATTTGGAAAATAATTTGACAACCGGTGCTTTTACAGGCGATCGTCTGGAAGTTTTGAAGCTGCTTTCTTCCCAAGCTGCGATCGCCCTGGAAAATGCCCGCCTTTACGCCAACTTAGAAACTGCAAACCAACAACTAGAAGAATCCAACTTTACCCTAGAAGCAAAAGTTAAAGAGCGCACCCAAGAATTGCACGAAAAAAATGCGCGGCTTTCCGAAGAAATTCAAGAACGCCAAAAAGCAGAAGCCGCCGCCCGAGATGCCAGCCGCGCCAAAAGCGAATTTTTAGCTAACATGAGCCACGAATTGCGAACTCCCCTCAACGGCATTTTAGGCTACGCTCAAATCTTTAAGCGCGACCAACATTTATCCCCGCAGCAACAAGATGGAATTGGCGTTATTTACCGCTGCGGCGAACACTTGCTCGCTTTAATCGAAGATATTTTAGACCTTTCTAAAATCGAAGCGAGGAGAATGGATCTCGTGCCGACAGAGTTTAATTTGCCCGATTTTATTCAAGGCATAACTGCCATTTGTCGTATCCGAGCTGCTCAAAAAAACATAGCTTTTAATTGCGAATATCTTTCTTCTCTTCCCAATGCAATCTCGGCTGATGAAAAGAAACTGCGGCAAATTTTGATTAATTTAATTGGCAATGCTGTTAAGTTTACTGAAAAAGGTGGGGTAACATTTAAGGTTTTAAGAGAGGAGAGGACTGAAGTCCTTACTACGAACCTTACAAAAGTTAAGATTCGGTTTCAAGTTGAAGATACGGGAATTGGGATTGCTGCTGATGAATTACCCAAAATATTTTCACCTTTTGAACAGGTGGGCAATACTCGCCGCCATACTGAAGGCACCGGCTTGGGATTGGCAATTAGCCGTCAATTAGTGGAGATTATGGGCGCTGAATTGAAAGTAGAAAGCACTTTAGGCAGAGGTAGCATTTTCTGGTTTGAGTTGGATTTGCTAGCAGTTGACAGCCCCGAAAAAAATAAAAAGTGTTCCGAAAAATTTATCAAAGGTTTCAATGGTACTAATAAAAAAATATTGGTGGCAGACGATCGGCGGGAAAATCGATCGGTTTTAATTCACCTCCTGCAACCGTTAGGTTTTGAAATAATTGAGGCGGTTGACGGTCAAGATTGTTTGAATAAAGCCCTGGAATTTCAACCGGATTGTATCTTGATCGATCTGGTGATGCCCGTGATGGACGGATTTGAAGCGATGCGGCAAATTCGCAAGTTGCCTCAATTGCAAAATGTGGTGGCAATTGGCACTTCGGCTAGCATTATGGAAGTGGAAAAGCAGGAAAGTTTAGCAGCAGGATGCAATGCTTTTATTCCCAAACCGATCCGAGTGGAGGAACTTTTAGATTGCTTGCAAGTTCATTTGGGCTTAGAATGGATTTACCAGGATTTGCAGGAGGAAAACGCTGAATCTGAAGTTGGCCGCCAACAATCTCAAATTCAGGAAGGAGAAATAATTGCTCCTCCCGCTGATGAGATGGCTGTACTTTTTGAATTAGCAATGAGGGGTGACTTAGGAGGAATTCAAAAACAAGCAGAAAAATTTAAAAAAATGGATGTTAAATATGTCTCTTTCGCCCGCCATCTGAATCAATTAGTTAAAAATTTTGACGAAGCAAAGATTTTAGAATTCGTAGAACAACACAGGGATATGTGAAAGTATGAACATTTTACCTTTGGAACAGAGCGTTATCTTGATCGTTGATGATAATCCGAATAATTTGGCAGTGCTGTTTGATTTTTTGACGGAATCTGGGTTTAAAGTGTTGGTGGCGCGGACGGGGGAGAGCGCTATTACAAAAGCTGAATACTCGCCGCCGGATTTGATTTTGCTGGACGTGTTGATGCCGGGAATTGACGGCTTTGAAACTTGCCGACGTTTGAAGGCTTCTAATTTGACAGAAGACATCCCGGTGATTTTTATGACGGCGCTGGATGAGACGGAAGATAAGGTGAAGGGATTTAGTTTGGGCGCGGTGGATTACGTTACTAAGCCGATTCAAAATGAAGAAGTTTTAGCTCGCGCTAAAGCGCATCTTAGCATCCGCAAGCTGAATCAAAAACTTCAGCACCAAAATGTTGAGATGCAGCAGGAAATTGCCGATCGCGAACAAGCTCAAATTAACCTGGAACAACTGGCTTCTGAGTTGGAAAAACGGGTAGAGTCGCGCACTGTGGAACTTTCTCAAGCCAACGCTAGGCTGAAGGAAGAGGTTCACCAGAGGCAGCAAATACAGGAAAATTTGCAGAAGTCCCTGCACGATCTCCAGCACGCTCAATCGCTGTTAATTCAAAGCGAAAAAATGTCTGCTTTGGGGCAAATGGTGGCTGGGATTGCTCACGAAATTAACAATCCTGTGAATTTTATTTGCGGCAATCTCAATTATGTTCGCGATTATGTTGAAGATATTCTCAAGGTGCTAAATCTTTATCAGCAGCAGTATTCCGATCCGACACCGGAGATAGTATCAACAGCAGAAGCGGTGGAGCTTGAATTCATCCAGGAAGATTTGCCGAAAATGCTTAATTCGATGCGGGTAGGCGGCGATCGCATTCGCGAGATAATTTTGTCTCTGCGGTATTTTTCGCGGCAGGAAGGGCGGGAAATGGAGCAGATTGATATTCATGAAGGTATTGACAGCACGCTGATGATTTTGCAAAATCGCCTGAAATTTAAGGCAAATCGTCCCGCGATTGAGGTGATTAAAGAGTACGATACCAATTTGAAAAATGTAGAGTGCTGCGGCGGCGAAATCAATCAAGTATTTATGAATATTTTAGCTAATGCGATCGATGCGATCGAAGAATGCAGCAGTGAAAAAACTTTCGAGGAAATTGCCGAAAATCCCTCCCAGATTCGGATTTGTACGAAACTCAGCAACTCTAATACGGCAATTATTAAAATTTATGACAGCGGGCCGGGAATCAGTCAGGATTTGTGCGATCGCATTTTTGACCCGTTTTTTACGACAAAGCCGATCGGCAAAGGTACGGGAATCGGCTTGTCAATTAGCTGGCACATTGTCATCGAAAAGCACGGCGGCAGTTTGCGGTGCTGTTCGATACCGGGCCAAGGTACTGAATTTGCGATCGAACTTCCAATTCGACAGAAAGTTCGAGAAATGGCACTCTCAAGTTCTAAAACTGGAGACTAGGAGACGGCGGTTGAAACCGCGACTACACAAACAAAGTCCGCCTTCGCGGACTAATAAATACACCTATAAATCCGGTTGATCCTGAGTATCTTCCGCAGAATTCGGATCCAATTCCCACCGATTTTCATCTCGGCGATCGAGCATATTTGTTGTATTCAAAATAGCTCCATCGGGCATTTCTATTCCCGCAGCGGCTCCGAGCTCATCAACCATATCTTGGTCAGGAGTTGGAGCGCTTCCGCCCACCAATTCCTCGCCAGTGGCGCTTGCTTGTTCCGCAGCAGCAACATCGCCATCCCCGCCAACAATCTGAGAATTGCTTGAAGTGTATTCAGAACTGCGATCGTCCAAAGTTGTGATTCCGTCTTCGCTCAATCCCGGTTCAGTGATAACGCCGGTGCCGTAGGATTCCGTAATCTCTTGAGGCAAATCACCGGAATTATCGCGTTCTTCTATTGCTTTTTTAGATGTTTTTTTTGGCAGTACCATGATACTTACTCCTGAGTTTTTTTAACTCAATTGGATTAAACAGTAATATCTATTCCGGCTGCGCCGGAATGATATAGAGGACACGGCAGTGCCGTTTCCCTACCCCGATTAATTGTAGGGACACGGCACTGCCGTGTCCTCCGTCTATATCATTTCGAGGCTAACGGATTTGATATAAATTGATGTAATTAAGTCGCATAATAACCGCTATTTAAGTTTTCAGCTTCTATCCCAGGAAATATATTTATTTTTATCAGCTCTTTCATGAGGAATACAAAAAACATCGCCCTTTCAAAAGGGCGATGTTTTTTAAGAAGCGGTAATTCTATTCGGGGAAATCAGGAATTACCCATTTGGGCGGTTCCCTCCGTTTCTTTCTCACCGCTTCCTCTGCTATTTCTAGCATTTTGTCGAGAGAAGTATTTTCAATAAAACTTGACGTTGCCGCTGCGTATTCCCGCTTGGGGCACTTGTCGCCCAAAACGCAGCCGTTGACGCAAGCTACAGCACAATCGACAGTGTTCTCCACCATAACTCTTTTCCTTTGACGGTTCCAACAACTAGCAGGCAGATGCTCTGGGTTAATTTGTCAAGAGACTGCCCTCTCTCTTGATTTTACTTTACAAACTGGTACCAAAGGTCGATCGCCTCCGCAAAACTGTTATAAAATTAAAGCAACCTACATAATGTGCTGATGTGAGTAACTTTCTGCGCCGCTTAAAACTTTTACCTTGGCGAGAAATGCTGCAAATTGCCGCCCTCGTCAACTCAATCGTGATTGGAATGGAGCTATTTTTAGCCTGGGGTTTCACCCAATCGCGAGGAATCCGCAACGTCTTGACGCTTCTCTACGGCTCCCCCCTCGGGATATTGATACCTTTCGCTACAGCAGTCGGAATGGGAGCTTTAGCAGTGTACTTTTTGGAGTATTGGCAACAACAATTTTTGCTCAATCGGACTAATTTGTGGGTGTTAGCTTTGTGCGTGCTCTTGGGTTTGGTGTTAAAGTCATTCCTGCCCGTACCTCCTTTTTTAGCAAGTTTATCGCAAGCTGCACTAATCGGAGTTATCGTCGGAGTTTTTTGGAAGGGCCGGCCTTATTGGCGATAGTCATATCCAATTGGGTTGCATCGGAATTAATATTACCCAAAGTCAGGACACGGCAGTGCCGTGTCCCTACAATTCATCGGGCGGTAGGGAAACGGCATTGCCGTGTCCTCCATTCCTATCATATCGCTAAAAATTATGGCAGCCAAAAATCAGGAATAAAAGCTTTAGTCAAACTGCGAGCAAACTGATTAATTTGTCTCCCGATTTGAATATGCGGTTCATCAGCCTCTACGGGAATAATTGCTGCTTTGTTGCCGATTCCGAAACGCGAAATTACCAAATTTGCCGCCTCCAAACCCGTGACATAAGCCTTTTCCTGCGACCAAGAACCGTGGCGGGTAACAACCCAATCGCCGCTCATCAATACATTATCATAACTTGTGACCGCAGGTAACAAATACTGATAACTTCCCGGTGCAAAATGCGTCACCGCCCGCGACAGCCGAATCGCGCTGCTGTCAATCACCTTAGCATCCCGAAAAGCCGGAATGCAACTCGCTAAATCCCGCTGAACTAGGGAAACAATTTCCTCATCTTTTAGAGGAATTAATTGATTGGCGTGATAAAAATCAGCTTCCACAACTGTTCCCGGTTCGTCGCGGAATTCATCGTGCAAAGCATTCAAATCAAAAAACGTCCATCCGGTAGTCGAACTAAATCCAAAACAGGCATTAGAAGGCAGCGGAATGTCAATTTTTTTGTCAAACCACAGGCGAACAGCTAACACGTCAACTGCACCCAAATTCATCACATCCCGAAACTCTTGGCGGCTTTGCAAAGCTGGGCTGCTGCTGATGATTTTTTGCATTCCCGTGACACCAACTGCAAAAATCACCGCGTCTGCATCGAAGGTTTCTTCGCCGCAGACAACGCCAGTCGCTCGGTTGTTGCTGTCAACAATTAAATCAGTAACTCGCCGCTTTGTCAATATTTTTGCACCAATTTTTTCGAGGATATCGACCCACGGGCGAAAGATTTTTTCTCCGACAGTGCCGCGACACCAAACTACATCAAAATCTGCTTGGTGTGCTAGAATGAAATAATAAAGCATTCCCAAAGCGGCGGCGGCAGAACACTGTTCCCCGGGTGCGAATAAACCTACTAATAACATGGGTTCAAAAGCATCGCGGTACAGCCTTGCAGAAACGCCAAACTGTTTGAACAATTCGCGGGCCGTGACGCGATCGTACCTGCGCCAAGCTTCGTCGGAATTGTCGAAATCTAGGACGGCGTAGAGCAAGGGTAGGGCTGAAAGCCGATCGACTAACGGCAGCCTTTTAAATTTGGTATAAAGGAAAGTTCCTAACGGTGTGGGTAGTCGCGGCTCGTCCTGAAAAATTGGCGATTCAACTTCCAATCCGGCGGGTGAATACTGACAAGAACGAGTCCAAGGCGTGAACGGATCTAGCCCTAATTGTTTGACTAAAGAAAAGATGTTTTTGTAAGGATACCAGAAGCCATGAATGCCTGCTTCTACGGAACGCCCGCCGCTGGTTTTCCACCCCGCGACTAAGCCTCCCGGCTGAGGGCCTGCTTCTAACAAAGTTACGTCATAGCCTTGCTGGGCTAGATGATAGGTAGCGCCTAAACCGGCCCATCCTGCACCGACGACGACTATTTTGGGGGTTGGCGATTCTGCTGACATTGCGTACCTCTTGATTCTTGCTTAATCATGACATAATTCATAAAATGCGGATTTGATATAAAATGTGTTGCATTATGTGCTAAATTTCGCTTGAGTGAATAATGAGTGTCAAAAACCGCCAGCAAACTAACCTGTTGCTGCTATTATTTCCCGCCACCGCATGGCTGATTGTTTTCTTCATTTTGCCAGTGCTAATTGTACTTTTGTACAGTTTTTTAGAACGCGGTACTTACGGCGGTGTTACTTGGATATTTACTCTTAGCAACTACCAGCGTTTGTTCAGTGAAGTTTTCTTAGGAGTAATTGGTCGATCGCTCTTTTTGGCTTTTTTGACAACAGCGGCTTGCTTGTTAGTCGGCTATCCCCTAGCATTTTTCATCGCCACCCGTTCTCCCCGCTGGCGAAATGCCTTGCTGTTGCTAGTAATTATTCCATTTTGGACTAACTTTTTAGTCAGAACATACGCCTGGATCATTTTGCTGCGTAGCGAAGGAGTAGTTAACACAGCCCTGCAAAGCCTGCAAATTATTACCGAACCCTTAAACTTACTGTTTACGCCTTTCGCTGTGGCGATCGGTCTTATTTACGGTTATTTACCCTTCATGGTTTTGCCTTTATATTCTAGCATAGAACGATTCAATTTTTCATTAGTAGAAGCCGCTCAAGATTTAGGAGCAAACGATATTCGGACTTTTTGGCGCGTGTTTTTACCGCTGACAACTCGCGGCATTGTTGCAGGTTCTATCCTGGTTTTTGTTCCCGCTGTCGGCGCTTTTATTACGCCGGATATATTGGGCGGTTCTAAAACAGTGATGGTGGGAAATTTGATTCAAAATCAGTTTATGAAAGCTCGGGATTGGCCTTTTGGTTCGGCGCTTTCTATGCTGTTGACGGTAATTATTTTGATTCCGGTTTTAGTCTACTTCCGCGTGTCTGATGAAACTTAAATAGGGTTAGGTTCTTTTCGGTGCACCCTACATTTAGGTTAAGATGCACTAATGACTAATGACTAATGGTATCAATTCCGGTTGCACCGGAATTATAGAGGAGAGGGGGTTGGCAGTTTTACACGCCACAAAAAAAATTTATGGGCGAAAGGCAAACCGGCGCCAGATTTTTGGGGTAAAATAAGAGGGAAAAGGGGAAACTTTTTTTAAGAAATAAAAAGGGGGGGT
>JANPMV010000103.1:0-76301 GCA_031427135.1 Cyanobacteria bacterium VAR_87_metabat_62
CAAATTTAGTTGCTTAGTTGGTTTATTAATTTTCCCCCCAATCAGCCCACGGCAGTGCCGTTTCCCAACATTAATCGGGGTTGGTAAACGGCACTGCCGTGTCCTCCATTTATATCATAAGGAGTGTTACCGGAATTAATATTACTATCGGTCGATCGCATATTTCCGAACTACAGGCTGTAACGTGAAAGCGACATTACCGCTGACTGTGATTTTTTCAATTAGCGATCGCCATCCTAGAGATTCCAGTGCTTCCATCAACTTCGAGCTAGAAACTGGTGCAGAAAGTCCCCCGCGCAATTGAGCGAGTTCCATTGGCACTCCCGCAGTTGCCAACTGCTTCATTACTTCTGTTTCTAACGCCGAAAGCCGCTGAAATTGCTGGGATAAAATATGATTGATTTGACCTAAAAATACCGTATTTTGTCTGATAAATTCCGAAGTTTTACCGTTAAACAGTTCTAAAATCATTGCCGAAACAATCCTGAGTGCCAAAGGATGACCCGCGTAACATTCAATCAATTCATCCCATTCTCTTTCTTTAACCAAGCCTCTTTCTTGCAGGATTTCCCGCGCTGCCATAGATTCTAAACCTGTGAGTTTGTAAGAGCGAACGGGACGAGTTTGACCTTCTAACAAAGCAATGTCTCTGGACTTTTCGGCACTGGTAAGCAACAAACAGCTTTGATGGTTGGATTCCCCTATTTGTTTAAACAGCCTTTCGTAATCTTGATAGCCCGATCGATATTTGCCAGCCAAACCGCCCGTATCTAAAATCGTTTCCACGCCGTCAAGCACGATTAAACAGCGGTGTGCTTGCAAATGATCGATCAGAACGGAAATGCCGTCACTGAGGTTTTCCGGCAGTTTTTTGCCCTGACTGTCGCAGATAAATTTAATTAGGTCAATCGCCAAATCTTCACAAGGTGGCGCATTCGACAAACTCCGCCACATCACGAATTCAAACTCGTGCTGAATTTGCTTGGCTAATTGCGCCGCCAGTGCAGTTTTGCCAATTCCGCCCATCCCGAAGATCGCAACTAAGCGACAACGATCGCCCGAAATCCAGTTTTTCAACAAACCCAATTCTTCCCGGCGGCCGAAAAACCCCGAAATATCGGGCAATTCGCTGCAATTTGAGCGGGTTTGAGGAGTTGTCGCGGGTGTGAGCTCCCCCGAAATATCTCCCGAAGTTCGATCGTCAGCTTCGAGTCGCAGCCCAAAAGCGGCAAACAAACTCTCGATTTTGGCTGTGTCAGCGGGCGATCGCCGATTCAATATATTAGACACCGTATCCGTGGAGACGAAAGACGGAGATTTTGGATTAAGTCCAGGATCGGTAAGTTCTGAGATTTTTTGTAAACCGGGGCGATCGGTAAATTTGAGATAAATTGCGTCCCAGATTCTCTTCCATCCTTTGTCAGTAAGTATTCTGCCGCGATCGCGCCTTGCTTTGGGTAAAGTCATTTTGATGCTTAATTTTAGATTTTATATGTAGAGTGCGTGTCCGTGCTGTGCAAAAACTCTTGTGGGATGGGCGTCCCGCCCGTCCGTCGCAAGGGTTCAGCACTTAAGGGAGTTAACAAACTCCGTTACTTAAATTTTATAACGCCTGAAACCCTTTCCGAACAAAGGCTTGACAAAAATATTTTGACCTATCCTTAACTCGTGGTTTAACTCCCGCTTCTTCCGTTTCGGTTTTCTTGCCATTCTGCGAAAGTAGCAACAAGTCAAGAAAACAACCGCAAACAAACAAGGAATCAACCATGAAATTATTTACTTCTTCCTCCAAAATTTCTCTAGCTTTGTTAACTGCTTTCGCCGCCGCCAGCACAGTCGTAACTGCGAGTTTCTCCAACATCAAACCAGCCGTAGCCGCGCAATTTTGCCAGTGCGTACATTACACAAACAATCGCTTTCAACTGCGTCCTCCCTATGTTTGGAGTGCCAAAGATTACGGTTCAGTGTTGCAGCGTAACGGCTTCCGTCAAGTTGGCCCTCAACCCGGTGCAGTCGTTGTTATGCAGTCTTCATTCCCCGGTGCCGATCGCACTCACGGACACATTGGAGTAGTAGAAAGAGTTAACGGTAACGGGACGATCGCCGTTCGAGGTAGCAACCAAGGAAGTCGCGGCTTGTTCGGGGAATTCAACTGCAACAATGTCAATGTTACCCAGTTTGGAACTTCTATTAATGGCCGCCGCGATGTCTCGTTTTGGGTGCGATGACATAAATCCTCGGTTTAGGTAGAGTTGCGCGATTGTACTTTTTCTCCGGCGTGCGATCGCCCAACTCTCACTCTTAAAAATATTCACCCTAACTATTGACAAGGAACAAAAAATATGATTGCTCAACACCAACTGCAAAAAGGATTCGGGAAAGTAGCGATTGTGGGAGCGCTGTCTGTGATGGCGATCGGCTTAACGGCCGAAATGAGCTTGGCAATTCCCCTCATACCAATTTTCCGCCGTGCTGTCGAAGGGATATTGGGAATTCCATCTAACCCTCAAAATCAACTAGGAAATCAACAGCAATTTCCCCAAGGAGCCGTTGGTTATCCTGAAACTTTTCCTCCGAATGCTGCACCTCAATATCCCGGACAACCTAATAGTTTGCCGCAACAGCCAACTTATCAACAGCCAACTTATCCGCCCGCACCGGGATATCCAGTTTATCAGCAACCTTCTCCTGCCGGAGCACCTACATATCCTCCCGCGCGGCAAACCCAGCCGGTGATTATCAACAACTTTTAATCGCGCATTATTCTTGGACGAAAATACTCGCTTCTGTAAGGTGTGCACTGCACACCTTACCCCTACAAATACAAATTACAAATTTATGAATACTCCTCCTGTGTCGTTTCCGGTTAAAGTGCTGTTAGTATCACTTGTAGTCAGCAATGCTGTACTATGTGTAAAACAGAGCCAGACACCGGCATCTGACTGCAATCAACTAGAAAATACTGTAAAATCGGGATTGTAAATGAGTCTGAGAATCTGCGGCAACCGCCAAATCAAAACTCTGCCGGGACTCGCAACTCGCCCTACACCTTCGCGAGTCAGAGAAGCTTTATTTAATATTTGGCAAGGGACGATCGCAGATTGCAGATGGCTTGACATTTGTACCGGCAGCGGTTCGATGGGTGCAGAGGCTTTGTGCCGCCAAGCCGCCAGTGTCATCGGCATCGAACAGTCGGCGAAAGCTTGTGCAATTATCCGCGAAAACTGGGAGAAAGTAGCAGACGAGTCCCAAACATTCCAAATACTGCGGGGAAACGCGACGGCGAAATTGGCGGCACTAGCACCACAGCAGTTCGATCGCATTTATTTCGATCCGCCCTACGCCAGCGACTTGTACGAACCTGTGTTGAACGCGATCGCCAGTCAAGAAATGCTAGCACCAAACGGCGAAATCGCGATCGAACACAGCCCGGAGCGATCGGCACAACCGATTCCCGGCCTAGAAATTTGCCGCCACAAAGTATATGGCAATACAGCATTAACCTTTTATACTCGCAGTTGCTGACAGCAAAATTAGGAGACGGCAGTGCCGTGTCCGTACAATTCATGGGTAGGGACACGGCACTGCCGTCTCCTCTATCATGTCTGAGTGCAACCGGAATTGATATTAGATCCGAATCATACCGATCGTACGATGATCGTCCGGGATTAAAAGTTTGTCTCTTGGGTACAATACAAATTTTTCCTAGGAAGTTAAGCTTTGTGCACAGGTTGTTAGAGCGAGTTTCCCTAGCGATCGATGAAATAAATAGAGTTTACGCTGAAAATAAAGACTTTCAGTTGTAACATAAACTGCAAAGTGTGAGTGTGAATATTCCTAAAGGAGTGAATATGGTTCAGACACCTTCGCGCCATCGTGGCAGCGAGTTTTCGGTTGCTAACTCGGTACAAGCAGCCAAACGCGATACTATTCTGGTGGGAAATAGCCTTTCCCTCCCAAATACAAAGCTCTTCGGCACAGACGGGATTCGCGGGAAAGTTGGAGAATTGTTGACTGCACCCCTAGCCCTGCAAGTTGGCTTCTGGGCTGGGCAAGTTTTGCGCCAAAATTCCCCCAACCAGGGCCCAGTTATTTTGGGTCAAGACAGCAGAAATTCTAGCGATATGCTGGCAATGGCACTGTCAGCAGGTTTGACAGCCGCCGGTTTGGAAGTATGGAATTTGGGATTGTGTCCCACTCCCTGCGTTGCTTATCTGGCCAGCATTTCGGAGTCGGTCGGCGGAGTGATGATTTCGGCTAGCCACAATCCCCCTGAAGACAACGGAATTAAGTTTTTCGGCTCAAACGGCTCGAAACTGTCGCAACAGTTGCAGGAACAAATCGAAGCCGGAATCCGGGGGGCAAAGGTTCCGATGGCTAGCTTGGGTTGGGGACACCACTACCATCGAGCTGAGTTGGTTAAAGATTATGCCACTTCACTCTCCGATTCGCTGCAACAGCTAAATTTGCGCGGAATGCGGGTGGTTTTGGATTTGGCTTGGGGGGCGGCGGCGGGTTTGGCGCCGCAGGTATTCGAGCAAATGGGGGCGGATGTTATCTGTTTGCACAACTCTCCCGATGGATCTCGGATTAATGTTAACTGCGGTTCTACTCATCTCGACAGTTTGCAGGCGGCGGTTTTGGAACACAATGCCGATTTGGGATTTGCTTTTGACGGCGATGCCGATCGAGTTTTGGGCGTTGACAACAAAGGTCGATCGATTGACGGCGATTATATTCTGTATCTGTGGGGGCGGCAGTTGCGCGACTCCGAACAGTTACCGTCAAATTTAATTATTTCTACTGTAATGGCTAACCTCGGCTTCGAGCGAGCTTGGGAAGAATTGGGGGGAAAACTAACTCGAACAAACGTCGGAGATCAGCACGTTCACGCTGAAATGCAGCGTACTGGTGCGATGTTGGGCGGCGAACAGTCGGGACACATTCTTTGTCCGCATTTTGGGATCAGTGGCGATGGTTTGCTGACAGCTTTGCATATGGCTTCGCTGGTGCGCGAGTCCGGGGAATCTTTAGCACAATTGGTAAGCGACAGTTTCCAAACTTATCCGCAGTTGCTGCGAAACGTGCGGGTGGACGATCGCGAAAAACGCCTAAAATGGCACGAGTGCGAAGCCATGCAAAAGGCGATCGATCGTGCTAAAACTGCAATGGGAGAACAGGGACGGATTTTGGTTCGCGCTTCCGGCACTGAACCGCTAATCCGAGTTATGGTAGAAGCTGCGAGCGCCGAATTGGCTAATTTCTGGACTGAAAATTTAGTTTTAGCCGTTCAGGAACACATAGCTATCTGATGGAAATGGGGAATTAATCTGAAGGAAGAAGCCACAAGCAAGAAGGAAAAATCAAGAATCCTCAGCGAGAAATATAGGAGATGTTGCAACCAATTTCTTCATACTTATTGCCTCTATACTAGAGCGCCAAATCCTTCTTTCTTCATTTCCCCATTTCCGATTTTATGAACAGCAAATCAATTCAAAATGGGCGGGTGCATCGAACTTCGTTAAAATTTTTAATTGTCCTTATATTAATAATGGGGATATTTTTTCGGTTTACAAACCTCGATCGCAAAGTCTACTCGTTCGACGAATCTATCACCTCCCTGCGAATTTCTGGCTACACCTGGACGGAAATGGTGCAGCAAGATTTTCAAGGCAAAACAATTAGCGTCGCAGATTTGCAGCGGAAATACCAGCAAATAAATCCTGAAAAAAGTTGGTTGGATACTGTTAAAGGTTTGGCGACAGAAGAGCCTCAACTACCGCCGCTGTATTTTATTTTAGCCCGATTTTGGGTGCAGTTGTTCGGCCCGCAACCGGCAACTGTCAGAAGTCTTTCAGCTTGGATGAGTTTGTTAGTTTTCCCCAGCATTTACTGGCTGTGCTGGGAGTTATTTCGCTCTGCACCTGCGGGATGGATCGCTGTTGCGATCGCCGCTGTTTCCCCTTTTCAGGTCTTGTACGCGCAAGAAGCAAGACCGTACATGATGTTTGCAGTCCTCGTCTTGCTGTCGAATGCAACTCTGCTGCGGGCGATCCTCTCCAAGGGCTGCGCTAACGCCCTACAAAACTCTCCCGCCGCATTTAAATCTGCATCTAAGTTGAGCAAGGCTGTTTGGTTCATTTATGCGATCGTCCTGAGTTTAGGACTGTATTCTAGTTTATTATTTTTTTTAGTAATATTTGCCCACGGCATCTATGTGATTATAACTGAAAAATGGCGTTTTAGCCAAACATTAATTGCTTACTTACTAGCTTCAGCGGCAGCAATAATTATTTTTGCCCCTTGGATTTTAGTATTAATTGATAACTCACCCAAAATCGAGGCAACAGTAGGCTTACCCCGCCTTTCCCTATCTTGGATGTCTTCACTTAAACCTTTAATTCTCATCACCTGCCGAATGTTTATCGACACGCATTGGGCGGGCGGAATTATCAAATTGGGTTCGAGCGGTGTGGCTACTTGTTTAATCAGACTGATTGTAGCCGTCCTATTGCTTTTGGCGATCGCACATTCAACATACTTGCTCTACCGCTCAACTCCCAAACGAGTTTGGTTATTTGTCTTGACAGAGATCGGAATTACAGCCATAGTATTGACAGCAGTGGGAGGCGTTGCCGATCGCTATCTAGTTCCCTATATTTTAGCAATCCAGCTAGCTGTTGCCTACCTGTTTACCGTTAAAATTGCAGCCGCCACAAATCGACAACAAAAGCTGTGGCAGTTGGCTTTAATCGCGCTAATATCGAGTGAAATAGTTTCTTGTGCCGTCAGCTCGCAGTCGCAGCTTTGGTGGAACAAATATCCTTCTAGCACTAAATACAATCCCGCAGTAGCCGCGATTGTCAATCAAGCAAAAAAACCTTTAGTAATCAGTCACGGAGGCAATAATCTCACAGGCAAAATACTGTCTTTCAGCTATTTGCTCAAGCCAGAAGTACAGCTTTTGCTAGCAGTTAAACCAGAGCAAGTCCAAATTCCTGATGGTTTTAGCGACGTATTTATTTATCGAAGCACCGAGCTATTGCAGTTTGAACTAGAAAAAGTGCAAAAATATAAAATCACACCTATTTACAAACGGGGCGATGTCTGGCTTTGGCGTGTAGAGAAATAATTAAAACGGCAACTGCAAATGATGATTTCTGTTGTGATACCCACCTACAACCGCGAGAAACCCCTGCGAGAGACATTGGCTGACGCGATTCGGCAAAATTACCCTAATTTTGAAGTGCTGGTAATCGATCAAACTCGCACCCATGACTCGGAAACTGAAGTTTATTTAGAAGAATTGGCAAATGCGAGTAAAATTAAGTGGTTTCGGGTAGATTGGGCGAGTTTGCCGGCAGCTCGAAATTATGCCGTGCGGCGCGCAGTTGGAGAGATTATTTTATTTATTGATGATGATGTACAATTGCCAGATGGTTTTTTGGCGGCTCACGCTGGCAATTATTTAGAAAAACCGGATGTGGGATGTGTGGCGGGTAGGGTTTTTGACAGGATGAAATTGGGCGATTCGGGAGGCGATTTGACGATCGACTATTTGCCCTCTGAAGCGATGGATGCGGGCATTGCGTGGTATTTTATCGATTTGGTGCACACAGTCAAACCGCAGCAGGTGCTCTCGGCTAGAGGCTGCAATATGTCGTTTCGCTCCTCTGTTTTTGCCGAATGCGGGCTGAAGTTTGACGAGCGGTTTGCAGGGAGTGCGGTGCGGGAGGAGTCGGATTTTTGTTTGAGATTGCGATCGACTGGCATGAAAATTTGGTACGATCCCAGTGCCTGTTTAGTTCACTTGGGGGAAGAGAGCGGCGGATGTCACGATGTCAGCACGCGATCGATCGAATATCAAATCACATTTTATCACAACCACTTCCTGATGGGATTGAAAAACTTAACCGCCTTTGAATGCCTGCGATTTTTCGCCAAACTCTTTGATTGCCACGTTTTGGGAAATCCGCCTTGTTACAAAAGCCGATCGCCCATTAAGATTATCACTAGATTTATTTTTTATATCCTCGGTTTTCTCAGCGCCCTGATGACACTCATCAAATCGCTCTGGAATGACGGACAAATTTACACCAATCAAGATAACATTAACCCTAAATAATCCCCAATTTCCAATTCTGATAAATGAGAATCCTGGTTGCCAGCCACACCTATATTGTAGACATCAATCGAGAAAAATTCAAGATTTTAGCCAACTTAGAACCCAATATAGAAGTAATCGTTGTAGTGCCGCGACGTTGGAAACCCGGAGGCGTACAAAATAAAATTATAGAAACGCAATTTTCGGAAGAAGGTTCATTTAAAGTAGTTCCTATATCCAATTACAGCCAAAACAATCAAGGATTGCTAACATTTGGCACAGATATAATTCAACTATTGTATGAATTCAAGCCGCAAATTATCCAAGTCGAACAGGGTTCAAAATCCCTAGCCTATGCCCAGTTAATTTTACTAAACAAATTGCTCAAACTCAAAGCAAAAAATCTATTTTTCACCTGGTGGAATCTGCCTTATCAATTAAAATGGCCTGTTTCTGCGTTAGAAAACTGCAATCTTCATCACACAGACGGAATTATTGCTGGAAACTTAGACGGAGCTAAAATTTTGCGCCAGCGAGGCTATCAAGGCGCAGTAAAAGTAATGCCGCAACTCGGAGTAGATGAAACCTTGTTTTACCGTACTGGTAAAAATGCAGATTTATCGCGCAGGTTCGGCATTGAACCGACCGATTTTGTGGTAGGATTTGTAGGCAGATTTGTAGAAGAAAAAGGACTGCTAACTTTAGCTGAAGCTTTGGCAGGGCTGAACCAACGCTCTTGGAAGTGGCTGTTAGTAGGACAAGGAAAATTGCAGGCGCAAATTGCCGAAAAATGTATACAATGGGGTATCAGCGACCGAATAATCTGGGTAGAAAGCGTTTCTCACGAACAAATCCCCCCCTACATTAACTTGATGAACTGTTTGGTATTGCCCTCGCAAACCAGCTATAAATTCAAAACTTTAACTACTGTGGGTTGGAAAGAACAATTCGGTCACGTTTTAATCGAAGCGATGGCCTGTAAAATTCCGGTTGTCGGTTCCGACTGCGGGGAAATTCCCCACGTCATCGGCGATGCAGGGTTAGTATTCCCTGAAGGAAATGCAGATAAATTGCGAGGTTGTTTGCAGAAATTGATGGAGCGGCCGGAGTTGGTGGCAGATTTGGGCGATCGGGGTTATCATCGAGTTATGAATAATTATACAAATCAAGCTTTAGCTAAGCAGTTGTTGGAGTTTTATAAAGAATTGTTGTCTTAATCTTTAGGAATAAACTTGTTAAGTTCTTCCACCAGCAAATGTACTGTTGTTGAAGGATTATCACTTTCAGGATTAGAGCGATCGTATTCAATTAAAAGTCGTTTTGCGTGTTTAATCGCATCCTGCTGTTTGCTTTTCAATTCCTCATAAATCGTCTCGCTGTTTTTCTGATATTCGTATCCCAATAACTTAGTCAGCATATTTTGATAATCCTGGCGAGAAATTCCCGTATTATAAAAATTAAAGTGCAGCAAATACCACAATTCAAAAGCATCATTTGAATAAGCTACGTCAATGCCGTTATTTCTTGCAAAAGTTATGGCTGAATTAAAATTTTGCGAGTCGTTAGGATTTTTAGGGTTTTTATCGCGATCGAACACACACCAAAATCGATCGTTTTCATCGTATTCTGAGCCATTTTTTAACTCAATAGCTTTTTCTACTAAACTCTTCGTATTTTTCCCTTCTCCTTTGATGTCAAGTCTGATTAACTTTTTATCTACCGGAAAACTTCTAAAATAGTTTGGTTCTGTTTTCTCACCTTCGCATACGATTAAAAACCATCTTCTACTTTTATCTCTTCGATAGTTCTCAATTTTTTCTTTACTCTTAAATGAATTCTTTTTATCCTTGAATGAACTTTTTCTACTCATGAAATTCACCTATTAGTTCTTTAAAACTACCAAGAAAAGGAATTGCTCCATACTTGCCGATAATATAATCGCTTTCAAATGACGCATCTTTTCCTACTTTGTATTCCACCAAAGAATACAAGTCAGTAGCACCCTTGCTGTCCTTTTCGGTAAACCATATTTGATCTCGGCGAAAAATCTTGCTGCTGAGCAAGTTGGTGTCATGTGTAGTGAATATAAGCTGTGCATTACGTGGATTAATCTCGTTAGAATTGAACAAAGTTATCAATTCGCGAGTAATTAGTGGATGAAGTCTGGCATCAAATTCATCTATTAATAAAATCTTTCCTGTCCTTAAAGTATCTAGGAGTATACCTGCCAAAGAAAACAGTTTGTTTGTGCCATCTGATTCATGCTTTTCCATATCGAATAATTCTAAAGCAGTCTGCTTGCCATCGGCATCGTATTTGCGGTGAACTGTTTTCACCTCATTTTTAACTTCACGATGAGGATATAAATTACCATATGAACCACCGTATTTTGTGGAATTATCTGAAATTACAAATACAGGTGTATTTTGGATTTGGATATCAGCAATACCTAAGTCTAATTTTTTCAGGAATTTAATAATATCATTTTTGTGCCGATCGCCCTCAAAACACTCTAAAGTTTTATTACGGTACTGTCCGTCTTGAAGTCCTGAGATTCCATTCAAATTCTTCAGGAACCACAGCAGTATCTTTCCAGAAATTGTACCGTTAAATTGTGCGACAACAGACAGAAATAAAGCATTGCTTCTGGTTTTATCGCTAAGGTCTTTTCCCTCCGAAAAATCTCCTACTGTAAAGTTGTCAAAATCCCGTTCAAAAAGCATTTTCTCTTCATTGTTATCAGTTTGGAACAACCACTCAGAAACAACTTGTTGCCTATCCACTTCAAAACCATACTTAATGATGTGACCTTCCAGAATGAAAACTATTTCAAAAAAAGACGGCTCTTTTTCTGTCTCTGTACTTAGCCTGAAAACTTCAACATCAATCCAGTCTGAAACCTGAGTTTCTTTGGATGAATTAAGGACAAACCACTTCATAAAGTTAATAGCTGCAACCAGATTGCTCTTGCCACTGGCGTTAGCTCCATAAATAGCAGCACTTTTGAGCAAGCTTAATTTATCATTAATTGGGAATAAATTATTTGCATCAAGATTTGTGTCTTCCTCCATAATTGGCGAAGCTATCATACTAAAGGTGACAATTTCTTTAAAAGATTTGTAGTTGCCGACGCTGAATCCAATCAGCATAACGTGCCTCCGATCGCCTAAATTAGTATAACGTGCAAATTTTGCAATTCTTTCTATGATAACACAACCAACTACCTCAGCTAACACCAAGTGCTAACCATGCGAATTCTCCAAATTATTCCCTCAATTTCCCTCGTCTACGGCGGGCCGAGTCAAATGGTACTCGGACTTTCTGCCGCCCTTGCTGCCAAAAACATTGATGTGACGATTATTACCACAGATTCCAACGGAGATATCGGTCAACTTCCCTTAGATGTGACTCTAAATCAACCAATAAAACAAAACGGTTATCAGATTATTTATTTCCGCTGTTATCCCTTCCGCAGATATAAGTTTTCACTTTCGTTATTACAGTGGTTGAATGCAAATGCCAAGCAATTTGACATCGCTCATATTCATGCTCTTTTCTCACCAGTAACTACCCTCGCCGCCACAATTGCGAGAGGGCATAAGTTGCCGTATATTATGCGTCCCTGCGGTATGCTTGATCCCGCCGACTTGCAGAAAAAACAGCGCTTAAAACAGATTTATGCGGCACTTTTAGAACGTCCTAATTTAGCAGGGGCGGCCGCAATTCATTTCACTAGCAAACAAGAAGCTAAAATCTCAGAAAGATTTGGTTTGGATAGCACAGGCAAGATGTCTGTGCAACGGGATTTGGTGATTCCTTTGGGTGTGACAGCAGGTTTTTTTCCTAAGAGATTGCGAGAATCTCAAGTGCCAATAATATTATTTATGTCGCGGATCGAACCTAAAAAAGGGCTTGATTTGCTAATTCCAGCATTAGAAATTATTTTGGCATCGGGAATAGAGTTTCACTTTATTTTAGCTGGTTCAAATCCTCAAGATGCCGATTATGAAACACGAATTCAATTAAAACTACAGAATTCCAGCTTAGCCAAATATACAACAATAACTGGTTTTGTTAGCGGCGATCGCAAAAATGAACTCTTGACAAACGCCGACTTGTTTGTATTGCCTTCCTACTACGAAAACTTTGGCATTGCTGTGGCGGAAGCGATGGCTGCTGGTGTAGCTGTGGCTATTTCCGATCGCGTCCATATTGCGGAAGACATACAGCAAGCAGAAGCGGGTTGGGTAACGCCTTTGGAAGTAAGGGCGATGGCCAATTCCATCAAATCAGCACTCCTCCATCCAGAGGAGCGCCAGCGGCGGGGCTTAAATGGTAAAGAGTATGCTCAAAAGCATTATAACTGGGAGGCGATCGCCCAACAAACCATCGATGCTTACCAGCACATTTTGTCATCTATTAACTAATGCGACAGCCGTTTACCTTTTACTTCTTCTCCTGCTGCGAGTTCTGGTGCTGCTATCAGAATTTTCAGGCGATATTTTTCGATCGCTGCTACTGCTTTGAACATCAGTAGAGTCAGAGTTTGAGGTAGTAGTCGCCGATTTTCTTCTAATGATAATCGGAGCATTAAAAGAGCGACCGCAGGGCCGCCCCAAGGAGTCTATATTCCTTCGATAATCGCAGATTACAGCCTGTGCCGTCGGTTCTTGACACTCATTAATAAAGCTTTTTGCTAATTGGTAATTATTGCTGTCTCCCTGCTTTGAGAAAAGTTCTCCTGCTTGGTGAAAGTCTGCTACTGCTTGCGATTTAGTTCCTAGCATACAGCGAATAGCACCTCGTTCTAAATAAGCCAAACCATAATCAGGATTAACGCGAATAGCTTGTTCGTAATCCCCGATCGCCTTTTGCTTGTTTCCCAATTCATAGTATGCTTGACCGCGACCAAAATAAGCTTCTGCCAAGTTAGGATTAAATTGCAGCGCTCGATCGTAATTGTAAATTGCCTGCTGCTTGTTTCCCTGTTTGGCAGTAGCAATTCCCAATCCGAGGTAAGCTTGAGGTATGTTGGGATTCAGCGCTAAAGCCTGAGTAAAATTGGCTATCGCCCCCGGAATATCTCCCTTCTGAACTTTCAAAGAACCTTGGTTACTGAAATTTGCCGCTTTTTGAGCGCTCGCCAGTCTTTGACTTATAATAGCGCGATTGACGCGGTAATTAGATAACTTATTTTGAGCTAAATTGTAGACAGGTGTACCTTGCCGGATCGCTTCTAAAAGGGCGATCGCCTGTTGCCATTTACTTTGCGACTGATGCCAAACTTCCATCGGATGAGGCGGCTTTTGCACGATCGTAGCAGCTTCCACCGCCAATTTTTGAGCTGCTTCTAGACTTTCTGCCGCCTGTAAATTTTGCCCTGCAGGAACCAAACTAGGGCGCAGTTTCAGCAAATCTGCTCTCGCCTGTTGATACCCAAAGCCGGGTAAGTTAGGAATTTTCTCTAAATTGGCGATCGTTTCTTTCAGGCGTTTGTCGAAACTTCTAAGCAGATTTACATCTGTAGTTTGTGCTGCGTTTTGCGTTTCAAATCCCAGTATTTTCGCTTGCTTGTGCGTTTCATTTGCCGATCGTATAAAGGCGATCGCACCTGCACCTGTCCCCAACACCAAAACCCCTAAACTTGCTAATACAACTGCGGGTATTTTGCGGCTTCTGGAATTAACTTGATTGTTAATTTGCGATCGCACCGAGTTCATCTCGCCGGAAGGTTCCGGTTCTGACTCCACTTCTAACTCCCAAGCCGGCAAGTGCAAATCATCTGCTGCTGTTTCCGCTGCCAACTCGCTACTAATTGGAGCAACATTATTGCTATTTCCGCTGCGGTACTTATCAACAAAACTCTGCAATCGGGCCTGATATCCTTGTCCTACCGCCTGAAATCTCCACTCTCCATTTTTTCTATACAAACGACCAAATTCTACAGCAGTTTCTCGCGAAAAATTCTCTTTTAATTGATACCGAACAAGTTCGCTTCCCGTATCCAAATTGGAAATTTTGATAAACGCATTTTTGATATTGCTAAAACCTGCATCAATTTTATCTGCTTCGTGAATAGTGACAGCAAAAGTTATTTCGGTAATTTCAGGATTAATTTTATCTAAAATAACGCCGTAAATAGTATTATTCTCTTGACTTGGGTTGTTTTTTTCAGGAATCGATTGCAGTACCGAACTGTCACAGGATTGCAGATTATTGTAAAAGATCAAATATTTATCGTTAGGTACTTTGCCGTCAGCACCCAGCATAAACGCAGAGACATCAATCTCGTAGCTTTGTCCGGCCTCTGTCACCTGCCAACCGAGGGCGATCGCCATTTTTTTTAAATCCGGCGCTGCTTTAGATAAATTAAATCTCTCACCCTTACTTAATTGCATTGCCATCTGCTTATTTGTCAAACATAAAAATTTATAACTCTCATATTAATATTAAGTGGCACAATAACTTTTCCTATTTAATAAAAGTTAATATTTTGTTTTTTATAGCGGGCTTGATTAAAAATAGGTGCTGCCTATATCTGAATTTATTCAGATTTACTTAGATATAATTACGTAAGTAAAAACCGGGTCTTCTACAAAACCCGGTTTCTAAATTATTTGCTATTTTAGGTGCAATACTTATCAACAAAACTCTGCAATCCAGCCTGATATCCTTGTCCTACCGCCTGAAATCTCCACTCTCCATTCTTCCTGTATAAACGACCAAATTCTATAGCAGTCTCTAGGGAAAAATTCTCTTTTAATTCATACCGAACAAGTTGGCTTCCCGTATCCAGATTGGAAATTTTGATAAAAGCATTTTTGATTTTACTGAAATTTGCATTAATTTTCTGTGCTTCATGAATAGTCACCACAAAAGTCATTTCCTGAATTTCAGGATTTACCCTATCTAAAATCACCCCATAAATAGTCTTATGTTCTCGATCTCCGGTTGGGTTTTCAGGAATCGATTGCAGTACCGAACCGTCAAAGGATTGCAGGTTATTGTAAAAAATAAAATATTGATCGTTAGGTATTTTGCCGTCAGCACCTAGCATAAATGCAGAGACATCAATATCGTAGCTTTGTCCAGCTTCTGTCACTTGCCAACCGAGGGCGATCGCCATTTTTTTTAAATCCGGTGCTTTTTGAGAGATATTAAATCTCTCACCCTTAGTTAATTCCATTACTTATTGAGTTTTAGCTGTGTATAATTATCAAATCAAAAACCGGGCTTGCTATACAACCCGGTTTCTAGAATCTGAATTAATTTTACCCTACTTTTGAGCATTTTCAGAACTAGGTGGCAGGGTTACAAAACTCCCAAAAGCTCCAACGGTTTGATAGCTTTTTTTGCCTAGTTCAGTTGTATAAATGCTGACAACGCCTAAGTTCTGACGCTGCGTTGTATTGTCGAGCAAGCGTTCGATCGTACTCCGCTGCGAAGTCAGCAAATTCTTGCAACTGCCGATCAAAGTCTCTGCAACGCCGCTCAAAGCTTGGGGTACGCGAGAATCCTTGCACACACTGGTTTCCAGTTCCTTTTCCAGTGTGCCGGAAGCATAAGTTAGGTATTTGTCTCTCGCAGGATTTGTGAATGCCATGCCGGCTGCTAGGACAGTCAGGGCGAGCGCCACTTTTCCCACGTTGCCGAAAAAATTAGAGGTTGGCTTGTTAGTATTCATTGGTTTATCAATAATCATTTTTTTCTTAGCCCGGTTGAGTTATAATCTTCTCTTGATTTAAACTACACGTCCTCAGAAACAGATTTCAGAAAGGAGATGACAGTTTTTCGATTGGAGGCTGGTTGCGAGTAAGTCTCTAACTTGCCTGCCTTCCTTTTACTTTCCTTCCTGCGGCAAATCCGGTAAATTTCTAGAATTAACTGGTTCCCAGGCTCTGCCTGGGAACCGAGATCCAGAGGCTCTGCCTCGCCGATCCGCACCAAGAAGAGGCAGAGCCTCTGGATCGGCATCCCCAGGCAGAGCCTGGGAACGAGGATCTTACCGCGATTTTTGCCGATCGATCTCCCGCTGCAACTCTTCAATCTGACGCCGCAAAGCCTCCGTCTCGCTGTTAGGCGCTTGGGACTTGACATCAACCGCACCCTCAGATACAGCCCGCTTGTAGTTCCCCAGCTTGATTTGGCGGTATTCCTCGGAACTCGCCCAGTCTCGCAAATACCGCAGGCGTTCCACCGGGAAAGGGTGACTCAGCATCGCGCCTTGACCGCCGTTGTAGAGTAAAAATTTATACACTTGGTTGAGGTTGTCCCGATCGAGCTCTTGATAGTTGTCAGATTGGCGGATAAATTCTTGCAAACTGCATTCACTAGCATATTTACTGCTAACTCCCGCCAGTTTCATCATCGAAATCATCACGCTGTTCAAATCATCCGTCACCAACAACGCGGCCCGATCCGCCGATAATTCCGCCTTGCGCCGCCACTCATAAAAAGCGTAAATTAAACCGCTGCCGACCATATTTCCCAAACCGAAAGTCATCTCGCCGATCGTCGAAGCAACGCTCATCGCCCACATCGCCATTTGATTTAAAGTTGGATGACCGCATTTAATGTGTCCCAACTCGTGAGCCAATACTACCTTAATTTCCGACTCGTCCAACAAGTCCAAAAGACCCGTATTTAACACTATATAAGGCTGGTTTTTCCCCAAAGCATAGCTGTTAACTGAGGGATTTTGAGACACAAACAAACCAGGTTCTGGAAAAACATCTAAAGCCTGCACGCACTCCCGAAATATATGATATATGCTGGCATATTGGCGCGGCCCGACTTGTATGCTATTTCCCATTAGGTAAACGAATTGCGGTCGTTCGTAGATAAATTCTACAAATTTGCTGGCAATTAAGTCAAATCCAGGTACGCTCCGCAATGCTGTCTCGGCTTGCCGATCGAGCGGATGCTGAAAAGCTTCGCTAGAAATTCCAGTATAAGTAGGCATAGTTGTTGCAAAAGTTACATTTATGGTGTCAGTGTTGCCGATCGCAGCGGGTGCTAGCTGGCACCTGACTTATCAATATTATCTCTTTTGGAACAGGCATCTTGCCTGCTCAAATTGTGGAACAGGCAAGATGCCTGCTCAAATTAGCGTTAAAATGGTTTTTCTGCTACAGGCGCGATCGACAAACATCCTTCACCCTGTCTGTTTTTCGCCTCACCCAAGAAAACGTACAAAAATGGCTATCCTGCGACTCGAAAACGGTACAACCTACACTCAACTAATCGACATTGGGCGCGAACTCGCGCCTTTAAACATTCAACTCAACCGCTGGCCCGTGGGTGACAACCCAGAAATAGGCGAATTGCTAGCCAAAGATGCTCTAGACGACAATCAAAAAGAGCAAGTCTTGCAAAGCCTCGATGGCTACTTTCAACAACTTTCGGAAACCGCAGGCTATCAGTCCCGCGACTTAATTGTACTGCACCCAGGCATTCCCAACCTCGACACCCTGCTCTCGAAATTCGACAAGTGCCACATCCACGCTGACGATGAAGTCCGCTACATCGTAGCAGGAGAGGGGATTTTCGGCTTCGTGCGCCCCGATGGCAGCCAAGTAGAAGTGACGGTACAGCCGGAAGAATTTATCAACGTACCGGCGAATACAGAACACTGGTTTTATTTGACAGCAGCCCGGAAAATCAAAGCGGTGCGCTATTTTACCACCACAAACGGCTGGACGCCTCAGTATACGGATACGGAAATTCGATCGGGCTTAGCCGCAGTCTCTTAACGGTTGCAATTCTTGAATCAAAAATCGAATAAGCGTTACGATCGGGAAAAAGTTAAGTTTTGTAAAGACCCTTGACTGCAACATTCACACCCAAAAACAGCCAAACTTGGCACGCTCTCAACCCCCTGTGGCAAGGAGCAGAAGACGCAATACAGAAGGGTTTACCCCACAGCAAGCTAGCACCGGCATGGCAAATACTGCTCCTGGGGGACGGTTCCCCCACCCGTCACCTGCAACTGCTGACAGGGGAACCCACAGAAGTAGACGTAATCGATATGTCCTTAGTCGGTGAAGACGCAGACGGCGCACCAGAGCAAATTGTCGCCGTTCCCGGGCCGCGCCTGCGCCGCCAAGTGTGGCTGCGGACAGCTTCGGGACAGCGCCTCGCCTACGCGACTTCTTGGTGGGAAGCGAGTCACGTAGACGAATATTTGCAAAATAAATCTTTGCCAATTTGGGCAAGTTTAGCGCGACTGCGGACAGAATTGTATCGGGACGTGCAAGGGATTTATTGCGGTGATTCTGCGGTATTGGAGTCAGCTTTTCAAGAATCGGGCCCTTTTTGGGGGCGCCATTATTTATTTTGGCATCGTGGGAAGCCGCTAACGCTGATTTATGAAGTGTTTTCGCCTTATCTAACCAAGTATTTGGGGCCCGATTCAATCAAGCCGTAAGATCAATTCCGGTTATACCGGAATTGATCTTACGGAGGACACGGCAGTGCCGTGTCCCTACCCCAAGATAATCATTAATCCTGATTACCAAAGATCTAACTATCACCCGATTAATTGTAGGGAAACGGCACTGCCGTTTCCTGACTGTGGGTAATATTAATTCCGATAGTACCGAATTTGATATAACAGGCTCGGGAGCATGATGGCTGGGAACTTGCAGCCCGTGCTACGATTATTTTAGGGTAGGGAAACGGCATTGCCGTGTCCTCCGTTACTTGCAATTTTTAGCCGCCGAAAATGCACTCGCAAACCGTCGCGCGGATGCGGAGTCGGGACTCGGATCAAATTCAAATCTTGATCCGGTAACAAATCCCAGTCAAATTCCCTAACAATCTTTGCCGCAAACAGTTTCATCTCCAATCGGGCGAATTCTTTGCCCAAACATTCGCGCAAACCGCCGCCAAAGGGGACGTAACTGAAAGGTTTAGCATTTGTCGATCGCTCTTGGTTAAATCGATCGGGATCGAAGCGATCGGGTTCGGGATAAACTGCGCTATCCAGATGAGTCTGATTGATTTCATAAAGCACGCTCCAACCCTGGGGAATTTCGTAGCCGCCGAACGAGCACGCCTTAATTACCTGCCGAAAACCGCCACCCACCGGCGGAACCAACCGCAGCACTTCTCGCATAACCTGCTCTAAATAAGTCATTTGTTTGAGCTGTTCCAATGTTAGCTTTTCAGTTTCGGGGAACTGCTGCTGTTCGGCGCGCACTTTTGCCATCACATCGGGATTTTGAGCTAGGAGAAGACAAAAAGAGGCGATCGCCGAAGTCAGAGTTTCGTGTCCCGCAAACAACAGCAACAGCACTTGGTCTTTCAACTCCTCCAAACTCAAACAGTTTCCGTCATCATCGCGAGCCGAAATCAGCAAACTCAAAGCATCATTGTCGCCTGGAGTTCCTTGCTGGCGATCGCGAATAATCTTTTCCAGTTCTGACAACAGCAACTTTCGGCACTTTTTCGCCTTGCCAAACTGACTCCAAGGCACATCTAAAGGAATCGAAAATAAACCATTGCACCAACTTTCAAAATAATGTCCCAGCGCCGTTTCCGCACCAGCATCAATCCCCACTAACAACTTAGCAGCCACATCAAAAGTATAATTTCTCAGTTCAGGATACCACGCGAACTCGCTCATTTGGGTCCACCTTTGCAAGTAGCGCTGAGTGATAGTTTCCATCCCGCCGATGTAGCCGGCCAAAGCTCGCGGTTGAAATGCTTGATATAGCAGCTTGCGCCGATTTTGGTGTTCGGAACCAGTTTGTAGCGCCAAGGAAAGCGGCCCTAAAAGCGCTTTTGTGCTGGGAGGCCAACTCACAACAAAATACTGGTTTTCGTTGCTTAAAACAAACAAATTCGCCTCTTGGCCGCACACAAACACGGTAGGCTGTCCGAAGATGCTGGTTTTGAAAATTTGCCCGTACTGCTGGTGGCGTTTTTTGGCGAATTGGGAATCTTGTAAAAAGTTGAGTGTATCGCCAATTAACGGCAAACCGAAACTGCCTGGAGGTAATGCCATTTTAGATTTTAGATTGGGGCTTTTAGATTTTAGAGTGTTAATATCATATCAAATTCATCCTACTAAAGTCCTCACTACAAACCAATTTAATTTTATCTTCTTTGAATCGGAACTTTGAGGATAAATTCAGTGCCTTTTCCCACCACCGATAAACACTTGATTTCACCTTTATGTTTTTCGACAATAATTGAATGGGAAATAGCCAAACCCATCCCTGTTCCCGAACCAATCGGTTTTGTAGTATAAAATGGGTCAAATATCCGCTGCTTGACTTGATCGGTGATACCTGCACCATTATCAGCAATTACGATCGTAGCAAAATTACCTTCTACCTTTGTACGAATGCCGATAATTCCCAGATTTTCGAGCGGTTCTTGTAAAGCGTCAATAGCATTAGCGATAATATTCATAAACACCTGATTCAACAGTCCGGCGTAGCACTCCACCAGCGGTAATTGTCCGTACTCTTTGATGACTTGAATTGCGGGGCGATCTGGCTGAGCTTTCAGACGGTGTTCTAAAATCATCAACGTGCTATCGATGCCTTCGTGAATATTAACATTTTTCATGTCCGATTCATCGAGACGAGAGAAATTCCGCAAACTCCTCACGATATCGCGGATGCGAGTGGCTCCCACCTGCATCGAAGACAGCATTTTCGGCAAGTCATCTAGCAAAAAATCTAGTTCTAAAGCCTCTATTTCCTCCTGAATAGCTGCGGTCGGTTCCGGGTATTGATCTCGATACATTTGCAGCAGTTTCATCAGGTTTCCGGTGTATTCTTGCGTATAGGTAAGATTGCCGAAAATAAAACTAACTGGGTTATTGATTTCGTGGGCAATTCCTGCTACCATCTGACCGAGACTAGACATTTTTTCTGCCTGCACGAGCTGAGTTTGAGCTTGCTGGAGTTCCCACAGAGTTACTTCTAGTTGGGCAGCTTGTTCTTGCGCTATCCGGGCTGAATCGACGCTTTGAGTGTAGAGTTCGGATTGGCTAATGGCGATCGCCAATTGATCGCCAATTGCCCCGATCAACTCCACTTCGTCTTTTGTCCACCTCCGCACCTCGCTGCAAGAAACGCAACCCACAACACCAGTTAAACCCCCTGCACTTTTAATCGGCAAATCCAACACAGACTTGTAACCAAACTGCAACAAGAATTCCCGTTCTAATTGATCGCTTAAAGTTGCAACATCATCTATTTGATAAACTTCCAAATTGGCGATCTTTTGGGGCAGCGTACCCGTTATGTCAGCAGGGAAATAACCCAAAGTTGAGAACAAGTCATCATTTTTAGCTTCGTGCACGACATTCCAAGCAGGGGGCGAAGCGTCGGGTAAATACCAGAGAAACAGACAGCGATCGAGTTGCAGCAAGTCGCGAATCTGCCGCACAGTTGTGGCCAAAATAGTATCTAAATCGAGAGAAGCACGGATTTGACTTGCGAGCTGGTTGAGCAATTTTTGCTGCATAGCTGCTGTTTTCGCTTCTGCGGCTGTGAGGCGAGATTTTTCGTAAAGTTCGGCTTGATTGAGGGCGATCGTCAATTGAGTTGCTACTGCCATTAATAGTTCCACTTCCTCGTCACTCCAGTGACGCACTACGCCACAAGTAACACAAGCAATCACGCCAATTTTACCGGACTGTGTTTGCAGGGGAATGTCCAGCAGAGACTTGAATCCTGTAGAGATGAAAAAATCCCGTTCTACGCGATCGGTAACAGTCTCAAAATCATCGACCCGAATTATTTCTAAATTCGCAATATGTGCAGCCTGAGAACCAGTCATATCAGTAGGATATAAACCTAACATCAAGGGCAAATCAGCATTTTTTGCCTCGTATGTCACATTCCAAACAGGCGGCGAAGCCTCGGGCTGATACCAAATAAATAGACACCGATCGAGTTGCAGCAACTCGTGAATCTGGTGCACAGTTGTTGCTAAAATAGTATCCAAATCCAGAGAAGCGCGGATATTGCTCGCTAGTTGGTTCAGCAGCGCTTCCTGCTCGGCTAACTTGCGAAATCTCGCTTCCGAATCTTGCAATTTTCGTTGAGCTTCTCTTTGCTCCGTCACGTCCAAACCCAAACCAATCAAGCCGATCGCGTTACCCCAATCATCTTTTACCTGAGTTTTGATCACCTCAAAATGGTGAGATTCACCGTCAGCCAACTGGACAATTTCTTCAGCATAACAGGGAGTATCTTGGCTCCAGGCTTGCACATCAGATGCCATGCAGTTAGCAGATGCTTCTAATCCCTGAACTTCGGAATAGTGAGATGCTGCTAAAAATGTTTCTTCAGGTATAGCTACATCTTCGCAGAAAGTTTTGTTAACTAATAACATCCGCCCGCTAGCATTTGCCATCCACACCCAGATCGGAGCATTGTCAATAATTCCCCTCAAAGTTTGCTGCTGTCGGGCGAGGGCTTCTTCTGTTTGTTTGCGCTTAATTCCCAGGGCGATCGCATCCGCAACTGAAGCCAAAGCAATCAGCGTTGATTCCTTCAACTCGTGGCGAGCAAACATCGCGATTACTCCCACCAACTGATCGTCCACAATTAGCGGATATCCCGCAAAAGCTACCATTCCTTCTCGCGCCGCCCATTCTCGATCGCTGACACGGGCATCTTCTAGAACATCATTAGTCAAGTGGGGTTGTCGATCTTTAGCTATTAAACCAATCTTAAACTCGCCGACAACAACGCGACTGTGAGTGCCGTCAATGTGAGTGTACATCCCCGCGCTTGCTTGCAACTCCAATACATTTCCCTCTTCATTCAGCGTCCAAATCCGAGCAAACGCAGCATCCAAGTGGCGCACAACTGCATCGCAGCACTTTTGCAAAATTGTCGTCAAAGTTTGATTTTGAGTCAGAGAAATTCCCACATCTGCTATGAATACAGAAAGTTTTAATTGTTCTGCTAGAGCTTGTTCGGCTTTTTTGCGATCGGTAATCTCGACAGCACTACCAACAATGCGACAAATTTTACCAAATTCGTCTCGCAGCGGAGTCAGAGTTGTGATAGACCACACTTCTGTCGTGCCAAAATTAACAGCTTGTTCGTATAAAATTGAGCTATTTTCTAGCACACATTCTCTTAATTTATTCCGAAAAAATGCTGCCGTAGACTCTGACAAAATCTCTTCGGGAGTTTTGCCACACCCGAACTCACTGCTGACACCGCTGAGTAACTCTGCTGCTCGATTCCAGCCGGCGTAGCGAAACTCTCCATCTGCGCCGACATCTAGTACGAAAATGCTGTAGTCCACACTGTCGTAGATGCTGCTCAGAAATTCTTTTTGTTGCCGCATTTCTGCTTGGGCGCGCCGGGCTGGGGTAATGTCAGCGTGTACTCCCACCCACTCGCGAACGCTGCCGTCGGCGTTCAATACGGGCAAACCGCGCACGCTCATGTACCTGTACTCGCCGTCGTACCTGCGTAAGCGGTGTTCTATTTGGTATGAAGTGCGGTTGGTAAGTGCATCAGACCACATCTGCGAAGTATGTTGTTTGTCGTCTGGATGGATAGCATTCAGCCACCCCCATTCTTTAAGTTCGTCGTAGGTTTGTCCAGTAAATGCACTCCATGCGGGCTGTTGGGTGACGAATTCGCCTTCGGCTTTTGTATCCCAAATAATTTGGGAGGTGGCTTCAGTTAGACACCGATATTTTTCTTCGCTTTGTTGTAGGGCAATTTCTGCTTGTTTTCGATCGCTAATATTGCGAGCAACTCCCACTACACCCGTGATGTTTCCGGCTCTATCGCGCAAAGGACTTTTGGTAGAAAAAAATGTCCCGATGTTGCCCTCGCTATCTTTTACTACTTCCTCGAGCGTTTCCTCAATACCAGATTGCCAGATCCGGCGGTCATTTTCCACCAGCATCTCTGCAATCTCCGGCGCAAATAATTCTGCATCTTTTTTGCCAATAATTTCTTCCTTTGGCAAGCCAATAATGCCCGCCGCCGTAGAGTTGACCAATAGGTAGCGGCTTTGAGTATCTTTGACAAAAATGCTGTCGCCTGTACTTTCGACCACGCTTTCAAACAGGATGTTGTTCTCTAGTAGCGCTGCTTCTATTTCTTTGCGATCGCTGATGTCGCGAGATATGCCAACTACGCCGATCGCATTTCCTTCCGAGTCGCGCCAAGGGCATTTTGCTGTTAGCAGCGTCCGCTTTTCTCCATTTTTGGGGACAATCTCTTCATAGTTTAAATTTTCTCCCCCTGCGATTATCTTGCGGTCTGCTTCGATAATTTGCTGGGCAATTTCTGGGGGAAATAAATTTGTATCGTCCCTGCCGATCATTGCCTCCACCGATGTTTCCAGCCAGTCAGCAGCCGCCGAATTTACGATCGCATAGCGGCCTTGAATATCCTTGACAAAAATGACATCCGGCGTGCTTTCAATCACCGATCGCAAGATTGAATTGCTGTGCTGGAGCGACTCTTGGGCGAGTTTGCGATCGGTAATTTCGCGGCCGATACCGTACATCAATTCTTCCTCACAGAAAGAGCTAACTGTCCAGGCTACCCACTTGTAAGATTCGTTTTGACACCGCCAACGATTTTCAAACCCAATGGTAGGATTGCCCGCAGCAACACTTTCGGCTTCTTGTAAGGTAGTTTCGCGATCGTCTGGATGCACGAATTCAATGAAGAGTTTGCCAACCATTTCGGCTTCGGAATAGCCGAATATTTTTTCTGCTGCTGGGTTGACGCGTTTGAAATAACCGTCAAAACCAACGACGCACAGCATATCTGGCGAGAGGCTAAAAAAGCGATCGCCCTCGTCGGGTTTGGTGGATTGGCGATCGTTGCCGGCTGCGACAGCAGAGGCGTTTGAGCGCGCCGATACCGCCAACAGGACAATATTTGCTATTCCCAAAAATCCCAGGGCGAGTGGGCGATCATACAAATTATCACAGCTAGAGCCAGCTACGAGCAACCCGTTTAAGACAAGCAGTACAATTATCAAAACTGAGAATACACTGCCGCTGGCGATCGTTCCTAGGCTGATTTTTTTTTCAGACTGCATTCTGGATTTTGCCTTTTCTCGAATGGTGACTGCTGCCGTGAATTTTCTTAACAACAGTTGCAGGAAGTTAAACATTTTTGGGGTTTTGGCTACTTCGATGCTCTCAACGTAGTTTCTCATTTTTTTACTCTTAAATTATTTTAAATTTGGCCGATTTAAAATTTCCAATAAAAATGTTTAAATACTGTTAATTTTCCCGAGTTTGCGACATCTAGCATTTAAAATCTACGTAAATTTACGCAACACGGAAAGATAATTAAGTGTATTTACGGAATTAGCTAGCAATCTCTTTGTAGCAGGAGTGCGAATTTTATAATTTTTTTGACTGAGCGAGAGAGTTGATGTCTAATACTGCGCTAGATATTGCTGTTAGTCATTAGACATTTGGCCTAATCTAGCTATTCCCGGACTCAAAAGCCGACTCTACCGGACGCCAAACCAATTATGTAGGATGCTTTTGGCGCACCTGAACTCGCTCTTAGTAGCGCGTAAAACCACTTTTTGCATCCGGGACTGACGGGGTTTGATGTACGAAAATACTGCGTGGAGCGCCCTGACTGCTGGTTGAAAAACCCGGAATATTAGTCAAGTTCAGCCAACTTTAATATTACTCACAAATTCTGAAGTTAAGATGAAGATCAACTGCTGATTTGTGAAGATAAAATCAAAAAAATGTTGGTAGGAGTTTTTAGTTGCACTCCTATGTTCGTGGGGAATTGGTAATTGGTAACATCAATTCCGCTTGCACTCATACATGACTGTTGACTGCTGACTGTTGAGTGTGATGGCAGAAGGAAGAAGGAAGAAGGAAGAAGGAAGAGAAAATCCCGACAAGGGTTTCAGCGATCGAGAAAGTCCTAACCGTCGGGCGCGGTTGCTATAACCGTGAGTCGGAAAACTTACCCGTTGCACTTGCTGTTTGCTAGCCACTCGAAGGAGACTTTACGCCTTTGGATGAAGCGCGGATTCCATCTGATATCGTTTCCGGTTGCATCGGAATGATACCGAGGACACGGCGCGAAAGCCGTTTCCCTACCCCCATTAATTGTAGGGACTTAGGCACTCGCCCTGTCCTCCGTTTAGATCATTCCGATGAAGAGCGGATTCGATCTGATTTGCGAAGGTGAAATTTATAAAAAATCAGTATAAATTGTAACAATTAATTCAAAAATAGGTTAATTGTATATGCTAGGAAAAAAGGCAGAAGGAGACAATTCAAAGGTGTTTCGACTCCTCGACCCCAGATGGGGGCTGGTGTGCCAATTGCGACGCAGCAGCCGATCGCCCTAATTGCTGTTCCCGAATTCGTGCCAAATTCCCCGCCGGAATAGCAGCGATGAGTTGCCGCGTGTAAGCTTGTTGGGGTTGGCGGTAAATGCGATCGGCTGTGCCAATTTCCTCGATTTTACCTTTGTTCATGACGATCGCCCGATCGCTCATAAACTTGACCACGCTCAAATCGTGAGAAATAAAAATATAAGTCAGTCCAAACTCTGTTTGCAACTCCTTCAGCAAATTTAAAACTTGCGCCTGCACAGACACATCTAATGCAGAAACCGACTCATCGCAAATAATAAACTTAGGATTCAAAGCCAAAGCTCTAGCAATACAAATTCGCTGCCGCTGGCCGCCCGAAAACTCGTGAGGGTAGCGCCGCATAAAATCGGGATTCAAACCCACTCTATCCAACAAATAAGCCGCGCGATCGCGCTGTTCCTTCTGATTTTTCCCAAAGCGGTGAATCACCATCGGTTCCATCACCGCATCCCCAATATTCAGGCGCGGATCGAGAGAACTAAAAGGGTCTTGAAAAATAATTTGCAGATCCCGCCGCAGCCACCGCAATTTGCGATCGTACTCTTTTTGCATCCGATAATTAGCCAGCCACTGCGATCCCGAACTACTTTTCGCAGGAGGCGTAATTTCTTGACCTTCAAAAAACACTTTACCGCTAGCGATCGGAATTAATTGCAGCAAAGCTCTCGCCAAAGTTGATTTGCCGCAGCCAGATTCGCCCACCAAACCCAAAGTTTCCCCTGGATAAACCTCAAAAGAAATATCGTTTACCGCCAGAAACAAGCGTTTTGTTTCGCCAAACATTCCCTGCACCGGAAAACCAACTCGCAAGTTATTAACAGCTAGCAAAGGGCCGGAAATATGCGGCAGTCGAGGCGGTTTTCCTGTTGCAAAAGCGGGATTTCCCCCGCTGTTATCGCCGTCTACATCGGTATTTTTCTCGACAATTACTAATTCGCCGCTAGCATTTGTGGTGACATCCATAAAGTCAGAAACTGTCGGCAAGCGGCGGAGTTGCTTTTCCAGAGTTGGGCGGCAAGCTAACAGACCTTTTGTGTAAGGATGTTGGGGATTGCTGAAGATTTGTTCGATCGCGCCGCACTCAACAATCTTGCCGCGGTACATTACCGCCACCGTATCGCCAATTTCAGCAATCACGCCCAAATCGTGGGTAATAAAAATCATTGCCATGCCTCTAGAGTCCCGCAACTCGCGCAGCAAAGCTAAGATTGTTGCCTGCACCGTTACGTCTAGGGCTGTTGTCGGTTCGTCTGCAATTAATAAAGTTGGATTGCAAGAAATGGCCATTGCAATCATCACGCGCTGGATTTGACCGCCTGAGAGTTCGTGGGGATAGCGATCGAGCATAGCTTGTTTTTGGGCGTTGAGGAGCTGCATCAAATCGCGATCGTCCTCCCCAACTGCTGCTTGCCGCCAAACCAAACACCGCTGCCGGAGTTCTTCGTCACTCGCTAGCAGCTTCACCTCTTGCAGCAAAGAGGCAGCTTTGCGCCGCGCTTCTGTCTGCGATACCTGTTCGTGCAGACAAATGGCTTCGGTGAGTTGAAAGCCGATCGTATAAACCGGATTTAGCGAACTCATCGGCTCTTGAAAAATCGTGGCAATCTGGCTGCCCCGGTATGTTTGTTTTTCCCTGTCCGGCATTTCCAGCAGATTTACAGCCGGATTGCTAACCCCGTCTTTTGTGGGATAAAACCAAATTTCGCCCTCAATTCTGGTTTGCGAACTCGACAGCAAACCCATAACAGCTAGGGATGTGACGGATTTTCCCGAACCCGATTCTCCCACAATTCCCAGAGTTCGCCCTCGCTTCACCTCAAAGGAAATGCCGTCAACTGCTTTGACTGTTGCAGACGCATTGCCTGCATCCGCAGATTGAAATTCAACCCGCAGGTTGCGAACTTCTAAGACGGTTTCACTCATGGAGGTCTAAGGGAAAAATTAAAGGGAGATTAAGTGGATTGTAGCGCCTGGTCTGTTGAAGGCAAAAGGCACGGGGAAAGTTTTAAGATTGCTTCGTTCCTGGCAATCTCAGAATTCCTTAAGTGCCTTCTGCCTGCAATTTTTTTCCTCAATAACCGATGACTTGAGTGTCAGCCGGCAGTGCAGTGGTCTCGGAGACCTTTTTAAACACAGTGGCCTGCTCGTTTAAGGAATTCGGTCTCGGCTGTCCGGGATTGGTGCCTTGCAACTGAAGGCGCATTTGACCTTCGGGAGTCAACTCAAAAACAGTCTGAACAGTTTCTGTGCTGCTGAGGCCGACATCTAGGTGCATCGGTTGTTGACCGAGATTAACTTTGTACCTCATTTCTTTGGCGCGGGCTGCTCCGTCGGGGCCTTTAGCCATCAGGAACAATTTGCCTTCTGGGGCAAAGACGAAGGTGAAAGATTGACCAGAGGGAACTGTGCCTTGCCATTGACCTAGGAGTTGCTTGTCGAGGTTGCTAGTAGCTGGGGCTGGGGCTGCGGCTGGGGCTGCGGCCGGGGCTGCTGCTTGGGCAATTGTTGGTGCTGCTGGGGATGCGTGACCCTGTGAGGCGTTGAAGCTGCTGGCGAGGATGCCGAAGCAAATGCCACCTGCGATCGCTTTGCCAATCATTTTTGAATTAGACATGAGACCGATCTAAAAATTGGTTATTTGTTTTGTACACTGTAGCCGTAAAAGCGGAAATTGTTTAGTTTTAATCTTTTTTGGCGACGGAAATACATTTAGTCAAATCAAATACAAACCCCTTTAATTTGGGGCATCTGCCGCAAAAGTCGTGAAGCGTAGCTATCCCGTAGGGAATCGCCCCAAATCTACTGGTTCCCGATTTCGTGTCGCTGTTCGCCTCTGCCGCGAGCAATCGCAGAGGCTGTTTTAGGTTGATTTTTCTCAACCCAAAACACCTTTGCTGATTAATTTTTTTCAAAAGTGCGATGGCTTACGCCCCGCTACGCTACGACTGTTTCTGTCTGAGATTCTGTCTGAGATTCTGGCTGAGATTCCGGCGCGATTTCCTGTTGATTTTGGGCGCGTTTCGTTCGCTCCAATGCCTCTGCGTAAGACCAAGCCACGCTCACAATAAAAGCTTTCGCTATACCGTCCAAATTTTCTGAATCCTTGCTTTCGGGCGGTTCAGGTTTTGGGTTGCCGTCGTTCATCATCTTTTTGTTTTCTCCCGGGCTGGTTTTTTTAGCGAGTTTTTGCAATGTGCGATCGGTTCCCGCAAATTATAATTTTTCTTGCACCCGCACCCAACTTATCATTGAGGGTATGACCTTGATTACCGCAAATAATATCATAAATACCCCGGTTGGACGACCGCATCAGAAAGAAACCTTAACTTCGCTGGTTGCCCGCAACACTGACTCCTGCTGGAAAGTACGCTTGTAAGTTTCGATAATTTCATTAACAGCTCGATTTTTTTCCGGGCTTTTTTCATAAATCAGAATCACTATTTTAGAATTTTCTCTAATCAGCATTCCCGAACTGTTGAGAAACTGCCCGGAGCCGTCTAATACAGTTAGACCTTCCCGAAAACGAGGGGTAATAACTGCACTGACAAACTCCTGCCATTCTGATTCCGAAACAATCTCGCCTCCCGGTTTAGTTAAACCAAAATACAGTTCATCTTTGAGCAGATTTGTTTGCTTGGCATTAATATCCGAAGCTTCGGGAAGTTGAGCGCGGGCAATTGTCGCCGGACAAACAGGTAACACGAACAGCAGGCAGGTCAAGCAAAGACTGTTAAGATGTTTATTCATCAGGAATTACGCGGAATTAATATTACCAACAGTCAGGATGCGGCACTGCCGTTTCCATACAATAAATCACGGTAGGGAAACGGCATTGCCGTGTCCTCCGTTCCGATCATGTCGAGGAGTGCAACCGGAATATAATTTAACATAAAACGCTGCCAAATCAAAAACCCAGTTTCATCAGAGAAACTGGGTTTTTGAGCGTCTATCTTAGTTTATCGATGGTCGACTACTTGCTGGCGTTTGCGCTATTATCCTTTAATTCAGACATACTTCTCTTAGCAGTATCTTGGTACATCTCCCCGAATTCTTTCACGGCTGCTCCTGCCTCTTGCCCGATCTTCTGAATGCGATCGCCCGGAGAATCAGAGGTTTCGCGAGCTTCTTTCCTCCATTCCCGGGTTGTTTGGGGTCTTTCGGGATTGTTTAGATCCGCGTTAGATCCAGAAGTGCCGAAAGCCTTGTTGCGTCCCGAATCAACATTTGTTGTCAGCAGCAGAAAACCGACTAGGACAACACTCAAAAAACTCTTGATTTGAAAGCCCTTAAGCAGGGAACTGATGCGAGCGATCGCTGTAGAAATCAAATTCATCTCGGTTATACTCCCTAAGTTGATTGCGATAATTTGCAACATTTTTTCATCTAATCGACTCGTTCCAAAATCAGCTAATACGAGCGAAAGCCAAATTTAGGTTCCGCTGGCAATTAGCGACATAAATAGAGTTATAGGTCAATACGGTTCATATAAGACCGATCCCCCCTAGCCCCCTTAAAAAGGGGGGAACAAGAATTTGCTCAAAGTCCCCCTTCTTAAGGGGGATTTAGGGGGATCTCCGGGGAATTAACAGTGTTAACTGAACCGTATTGAGTTATAGGTGAGCGATAAAATCTGGTAAACACGCCACCTATGTGTCAGCCAATTAGTTTTTTCAAACACAAGTATCACCTTAACAAAAGCCAAATATTTCTACCTCTAACTAAAGTCATAACTTAGATAAAAGCAAAAGATGTTTTTGTCAGCACAAGGTTAGACTCTTTTCAATCGATCGCGCTATGGAGAGCAAATTTTTATTGCAAGCGATCGCCCGTTTTGACATCAAACCAGTGCAGCAACTGAGGCGGGAAAACCAACTCTACAATTTCTGAATTCCACTTGCGGTCATTTGGCAGCAAAACCCGCACTGTAAACGACTCCAAACCCTTAACTCGGACGCTGACTAAATTTTGCATTCCCAAGTTTTCCACTAAATAAACCTCACCTTTAATTGCCTCTGGCCCCGACATCTTGCCTGCATCTGCAAAGCCGACGTGTTCCGGGCGAATTCCCAACACAATTTCTGGCGGCACAGTCGGCAGATTTGGCAGTGCAACTCCTGAATCACCTAACATGGCAAAATTGCCCTGGCATTTAAGCACTAGCAAATTCATTTGCGGGCTACCGACAAAACCCGCTACAAACTGATTTGCAGGACGGGTATAAATTAGGTTTGGTGGATCTAGCTGCTGCACGATGCCGTTGTTGAGAACTGCGACTTTTGTAGAAAGCGTCATTGCTTCGGTTTGGTCGTGAGTAACGTACACTACAGGAGCTTTTTGGGAGGAAAATAATTGTTTGAGTTCAGCCCTAACTTTTTCGCGCAATAATGCGTCGAGATTGCTCAAAGGTTCGTCGAGCAAAAATACTTCCGGTTGGCGCACTAAGGCGCGTCCGAGGGCTACTCGCTGCCGCTGTCCGCCTGATAGTTTTCCGGGTTTGCGATCGGCTAATTCGGTCAATCCGAGGGATGCTGCAACTTCTGTCACTAACCGGTTGATTTCGCCGGAGGAGATTTTGCGAAGTTTGAGGCTCGATGCCATGTTCTCGTATACTGTCATGTGCGGATAAAGCGCGTAACTTTGAAAAACCATTGCAATATCCCGATCGCCCGGTCTGAGATAAGTCACATTGCGATCGCCAATTCTAATCTCGCCCCGAGTCGGCTGTTCCAACCCCGCAATCAACCTGAGTGTCGTCGATTTGCCGCATCCCGAGGGCCCCAGCAATGTCAGAAATTCGCCCTCGCTGACATCTAAGCTAATGTCTTTTACGGGAACTACTTTGGGGCTGTAGGTTTTATTGAGGTTTTTTAGTTGTAGTTTTGCCATGTTTTTTTATTGATATACGAACCGCGAAGACGCAAAGGGTACGAAGGAAGAGAGGGGAAGGGAAGAGAAAGTGTTGATGATGCTAGGATTATTTAAGGTTGAAAATTATCCCTTTACAGCACCGGCTGTTAAACCCTGAACGATGCGCCGCTGGAACACTAAAACTAGCAAAACTAAGGGTAATGTTCCCAAAACGGTGGCTGCGGCGATCGGGCCGTAGGGAATTTCAAAGACTGACGCGCCGCTGAGTTGAGCCGTGGCGACGGGGATTGTTTTTAGAGATTCGCGAGTCATAAATGTCAGTGCAAATATAAACTCGTTCCAAGCTGAAATAAACGTTAAAATTCCGGTTGTAACTAAAGCGGGAAAGGTCATCGGTAGCACGATTTGCCACAGCATTTGAAAAGTGTTGTATCCGTCAACCTTAGCCGCATCTTCTAAATCTTTTGGCAACTGTTGAAAGAAACTCCGCATTACCAAAATTGTCAGCGGCAAATTGATAGCGGTGTAAGGAATAATTAAGGCTAAATAATTATTGCCTAAGTTCAAAGCTTTGACAATTTCTAACAGTCCCAAAAACAGCAGCACTGCCGGAAATAGCGTCACAATCGTAATAGTTGCGAGGATAATTTTCTCGCCCCACAAGCGCAGTCGAGCTAAAGCGTAAGCTGCGGGAGCACCTACTGCCAAACACAGCAATGTTGAAGTAATGGAAACAAAAGCGCTATTTAAAATGTACAGTGCAAACGGGCGGCGCTGGAATAGCGACAGGTAATGCTCGAAGGTAATTCGCTGGGGAATGTAGACGTTGGGAATCGCTGAAATGTCGGCATTTATTTTGAAAGATGTTAGCACCTGCCAGATAATAGGTGCGAGGAAATATGCGACAATTAACAGCGCTGATATTGGCACAATTAATTGCCGGATGTCAAAGGTTTTTTTTGTGGTAGGTTTTTCGCGGGCGATCGACATAATTTAATTTCCTCCGGCTGCATTGACGCGGGCTCTCGATAACAGGTAAGCGGCGATCGCCACTGCTGACACTAACATCAAAAAAGTACACACTACCAAAGCCGCCCCGTACCCAAAGTCTAAATACCTCATTACCGTGCTGTAAATGTAGATAGAAACCGTCTCCGTCGCCCCCGCCGGCCCCCCTCCCGTCATCACCTGAATCAAGTCGAAAATGCCGAAAGACTGGGCAAATCGAAACAGCAAAGCAATCACAATTTGGGGCATCAGCAGTGGCAAGGTAACTTGACGGAAACTCTGCCAGCTACTCGCGCCGTCAATGGCGTGGGCTTCGTACAAATCACCGGGAATTGATTGCAATCCCGCTAGCAAAAGTAGACTGACAAAGGGTGTAGTTTTCCACACATCTGCTGTAATCACTGCCATCATTGCCAAAGTCGGATCTCCCAGCCAGCTAATGCTATTTTTAATCAATCCCAAGCGGATCAAAATGTCGTTAATTACGCCGTATTGGTCGTTAAAAATCCACGCCCAAGCTACACCCATCAATGCAGTCGGTAACGCCCAAGGCAGCAGGGAGATTGTCCGCACAATGCCGCGCCCTGCGAAAGATTGATTTAAAACTAAGGCAATGCCCATGCCGAGAATTAATTCCAGGATAACAGAGGCGATCGTAAATACTGCCGTGTTGCTTAAAGTCTGCCAGAAACGCCCGTCGCCTAACATTCGACTGTAGTTAGCAAAACCGGAAAAAATTAGTTTTAATTCCGTACCGAGGTTTTGGGTAAATAAACTCAGCCAAAAAGCGCGCAATATTGGGTAAGCAAATACTAGCAGCAAAATTATCAAAGCTGGTGCTACTAATATCCATCCGGTTTTTTGTTCGCGCTGTCGCATCTTGTCTGATTGCATATTTTTCACCTTTGTATCTCTCACTTGTAGCCGAGTCTCGATCCCCCTAAATCCCCCCTTAAGAAGGGGGACTTTGAACGTTCCAGTTCTTCCCTTTTGAAAAAAGACTTTGACCCCCCCTTTCCCCCCCTTATTAAGGGGGGCTAGGGGGGATCGATCTGAAAGCTAAAACTTACGAAGCTTTAGGTTGTTTCAAACTTCCTAATAAATTGCGAGTTTCGCTGGCCGCTGCTTTCATTGCTTGTTCTGCACTCATTCTCCCGGTAAAAGCTGAACTCAAATAGCGCTGCAAAATATCAGAGGCTTGAGCGTATTGTGCTATTGGCGGGCGCAATGCTGGTCGTTCAACTACTTTTAGGAGTTGCGGGTAGTGGGGATATTTGGCGACTATTTCTTTGTTTGTAAATAGGGATTTGTAACTGGGAATTAAACCTGTTTCTAAAATAAATTTGCGCTGGGTTTCCTCGCTGGTAAGGTATTTAATTGCTTTCCAGGCTTGTTCTGGATGTTTTGAGGTTTTGGCAATTCCCCAGCCCCAGCCACCCAAGCAGGAACCGCCTGTTTTACCGATACTGCTGAGCATTGGCTCGATCGCAATTTTGCCTCTAACTTTGGAACCCTCGGCATTTGCCAGCTTCCAAACATAGGGCCAGTTTCGCAAAAATAGAGCTTTACCGTTTTGAAACAAAAGTCTGGTTTCTTCTTCGCCGTAGGTGGTTACACCCGGTGGAGAGATGCCAGAGGCGATCGTATGTTTGAGAAATTCAACTGCTTTAATTGCCTCTGGTTTATCTAACCCTACTTCAAAAGTTTCAGGGTTAGCCCAGAAGCCACCGAAACCGGAAAGCACTTCGACAAACATCGCAGATACTCCCTCGTATTGTTTGCCTTGCCACAAATAGCCCCAAGTTGCTTTTCCCTGTTTTTGCAAGTTTTGAGAAATTTTTACCATGTCTTCAAAGGTTTTCGGCGCTGCAATTCCCGCTTGTTCTAAAATGTCTTTGCGGTAGTAAAGCATTCCGGCATCGGAAGCGTGGGGAATTCGGTAAAGTCTGTCCCGATACCGCCCACCTTCGACGTTTCCTTGAATGAATTTTGATAGTTGTTCGGGGGGAATTTTGTCTGTCAAATCTCTTACCCAACCTGCGGCTGCAAATTTGGGAACCCAGACAATATCCATGTTGATGATATCGTAGGGCGACTCGCCTAACAGAAAGGCTGATGTATAAAGATTTTCTACCAGGTTTGTGTCAAAGGGCCCTTCTACTAGGTTAATCCGAATGTTGGGGTTTTTCTGTTCAAATTCTTTGACAAATGGTCTCCAGTTGAGAATGTCTTGGCCTTGCATTAACATGGTGAGCACGACTGGCTGTTGAGTCAGTGCCGGCAGAATAAATACAAGCAAGACGGCGGCTAATGCGATCGCGAATAAGGCGAAAAGATGAGGCTTTTGCCTTCGTGTCGGCGGGGAATTTATTTTTGGCATTTGAAGAAAGAGAAGTGGCGGTACGATCGCCTTATTTCTCTCATAACTCGCTTTCTGCGGTTTCGCGGGATTTAGCGAGTTTGTGCAATAAAAATTTAAGTAAACTTTAGGTTGCTTAATAATGCTTGAGTGAAGAGAGAAAATTTTGATATAACAAGCTCGATCGCGAGTTAAGTCAACATCTATCTATAGGTAGATATTGAGAGAATTGTCTGAAATCAAATCCGTTGAAATCGAAATTATTCATCTCTCTCTATTCTCGAACTCTGCGCCCCTCTGCGCCCTAGAAAAGTTGGCGTTGCTGATTTGGAGTATGATTTTTATCCCAAGTAGGGGCAATTCATGAATAGCCAGTAGGGGCAATTCATGAATTGCCCCTACTCTAAATTTCAGGGATTGCTATAGCGAGTGAATCATACCTAAATTCAGCAACGCCGAAAAGTTCAATCATTCAGAAACAACTGTAAAGGATATAAGTTCTTGCAGACATCTAAATACAAAAAACACCGCTCCTCAAAACAGGAGAACGGTGTATAGGGGGTGTTATGGGTTGTTGTCTGGAATTAACCCTAACAAATCATCAGATGTGCAGGTTGGGCCTTGTGATGGTTCAAAAATTGGCACAAACCAGGGGGATCGCCCCCAGAGCGATCGAGCATTACTACTAACCCAACCATTCAACAACAGCATCTTCCTTAGTGTTGGTGCGACGTTCAGGGGTTTCGCGCTCGAATTTCATGTGGACGGCGCGATTTTGTTCGCCATCTGCTGCTACTGCAAAAATCGGATAGTCGATCAAGCCGTCTTGGAAAGACATCTGGAACCGGAAAGTGCCGTCTGCATTGAGTTTAATCGGCTGTCCACCAATGTATACAGTAGCGTCAGGTTCGGTGGCGCCGTAGACGATCAGTTCGGCGTCAGCAACTAACCAGAATTGGCGGGGGCGCATCGGCGCTGCGAAGCCAACTCCCGACATACCGACACCGGACATACCGGCACCGGACATCGTGAGGCCGGACATACCGACACCCGACATCGTGAGACCTGACATTGTGGGAACAGCCCACATTCCGACGCCGGAGGGGAAGACGTAGGAACTGACAGCTTGTTCGTGGATGCCCACTTGCTGCATGGAACCTGCAACGTGCTGCATGGAACCGAAGACAGAACCCGCTACGCGCAAGGATTCAGCGGATTCTGCCATACCGAAGATTTGTTCGTAAATGGCGTTACCGTTGCTGTAACTGGTCGTGGTGGCTGCTGTTGATGCTGCAATTTTCTTGGCCGGAGGAACCAGTTCGGCGAAGGTTTGGCCGCGCAAGTCTTGTTCCCAGTCGAGGGTGATGAATTGGTCTTCGATCCAGTCGCTGGGATAGACGGGGGGGACGCGGACTTCGGCCGATCGCGCTAATACCAACCAACGGCCGTCTGCGCAGCGGTAGCCGATGTCGATCGCGTAATCCCGATCGCTCACGGGGATTGGGACGTACCATTCGCGGGCTAGTTCGTCGCAGGGATATTCTTGAATGCTGTGGGGACTTTGAATTTCGAGGTTAACGTCTGTAACGTCGTAAATCCGCAGGGCGAGTTGCTGTCCACCTTGGCGGCGCAATTCTTGTTTGCGATCGTTAGAAATATCCCAGTATGTATAAGCCCATTCGGGGTCGCGGGGCATCAAAACAACCCGACTTTCGCCGTAGCCGTTGGGCAAATCTGCTAAACCTTCATCCACCGACGACAAAGAACCGCCTGTTCTATCTTCTTGACCCAGTTCAAACTTTGCTGCTTCCACTGCTTCTTGTGCCTCTAGTTTGCGAGATGGACTGTATGAAAATTTGGTGCGCTGAATTTCTTGAATTGATGCCAGGAGTTGCGATTTCCGCATCCGGCTGTAGCGAGAGACTCCACATTCGCTAGCAACTCTGCGTAGTTGTCGCAAAGTCATCTCTTCTAATGGTGGGCGTTCTTTTGCCATGAGTTTGTTCTCCACTAATTTGGGATGGCGGGTTAGATTTTTCGTTTCAACACAAATGTGTTGACTTTTTGAGTTAGAAACTCTTTTAAATGCAAATATTATCGAGCTTCCAAATCTCTCCAACCTTTGAAGCCTTGCTTGTTTTCACTTAGTTAAGTCCCCAATTTTGGGGATATAACTTGTTGGCTTCGGCGCGCACCGTCCGATCTAAATAAAGCTTTATCTGTCGATTCTTGATTGACAAGATCGATTTTGTTAGTGCGATCGGTGCTGCTAGCAACGCTGTGCTGGCAGCACACGCGTTGTGCGATTAAGAGAGCTGCTCAATCGAAGCATTTCTTTGGGATCGCTTTGTCATAACTTAATGTTGCAGATAAGTTGCGATCGGGTCAAGGGGTCTTTTGCCTCAATCCTGGGTACTTATACGCATTTTCGTGATTTTGGGGATCAATATGTCAGGGAATCTTGACATATTTGAGGTTTGGGGGATCGGTGTGGAGACAAATGTTAGGGTTTGATGACATTTGAGTGTGAAGGGCTTTTGATGGGTTTGGAGGGTGGGGGCGATCGGGTGGTCAGAAACCGGGTTTTTTTCCAGAACATTTCGTTACAGCCCACAAAAACTGTAAAAACCCGGTTTGTTTAGTAACGATTATTAAGTTTTGTCAGCGTTGGCAGATTCTTGAATTGTTTGTTGGCCTGCTCATACTATATGCTACTATATTATATAGTAGCAAAGTTAAATCAAAGGTAGAAGATACAATGTCTATAGAATTAAAAGAAAAAGACATCGTGGGTGGAAAACGCAAGCGGGAGTTGATAGCGGTATACATTCCCAAAGAAAAGAAAGTCGCTTTAGAGGCGTGGGCCATCTCAGAAGAGCGATCGGTTTCTTGGATAGTCGCCAAGCTGATCGATCGAGCACTTGACTCCCGCCAACAGCAGCAGGAAGGTTCGGACAATGACAACTAACCCATTTAGCTATCTCGAAGATCCTGAAGATGAAATCCAGCGTATGGGGAATCCTCAAACCGAATCTGTTGTAGCAGGAACCAGAAAAAAAGCAGTTGAACGTTGCTTAGAAGAAGCAAAAGGACGGAAGTTACTCGCCGTTCAACATTTTCAGAAAAACATTTGGCAATGTATTTTCCCAGGAGGCGAAGATGAAGACTAAAGGTACAATTGTTTGGGACTATAAACAGGGTTGGACTTCTCCAGAATTAGAAGTTCCAGCAACAGGTAAAATTGCTATTTTTGTCGATTACCCTGATGACGACTTAAGTATGCCGATCGTCGAACCCGAAGTAGAAGAACTTTTGTCAAGTTTAGGCTATGTTGGTGAGGGTCGTTACATTGGAGAAAACGATCGCCTCAAACCCTGCGATACAAAAACTGTTACTTATGTAGAAACATTCTCCATTGAAGAGTTGAGCGATCATCTCAGAATACTGAATCAAACTATCATTCCGAGGGAATGGTTTTATATCTTAAATTCAGAGGGAAATATTATCCATCTTCAAGAGGCGATCGTTCCAGCATAACCGCTCCGCTTGGGACTTACGCATGGGTAGTCAGAAACCGGGTTTTTGCGAGAAAAATTCGTCACAACACGCAGAAACGCATAAAAACCCGGTTTCTAAGCGTCTGAGTGGGTAAGTCCTGAGAATAGATATGTCGCTGGACTTCGTGCGACGCTTAGAAACCGGGTTTTTACCGAATCTGCGGGCTACACAAGAAATATTTTAGTAAAAACCCGGTTTCTGAAGACCATGCGTAAGTCATATGTCTTTGGGAACATGATAAACTCCAAAAAATCCGGCAGTAGCTGCTGGATGATTGAAGGTAAAAAGCATTGATAACATTTTACGGAGTCAGGCTCAAATGACCATACTTACATCAGAACAAATTGCACAATATCGCTCTGAATTGGCGAGCGATCCACAGGCATTAGCTGCACTTGACGAAGTAGAAGCTTGTGATAACAGTTTAGAAGATGCAGCAGAAGTATTAGCAATTGAGTCTGGATACACAATATCAACTCTAGCAGAGTCAGACCAAAGTTATTTAGACAAGTTAACGGAGAAAGCGCGGAAAGTTATCTGTAACAAATACACAGGTGATTTACTAGAATTATGTAAGGACTTGAGAGAATTTATCCCATTTCCAGGTAATTTAGCAACGTTAGTTGCTATCAAAGTGACTCAAATAGGTGTCGATAAGTTTTGTGAGTCGTCTGAGTCTGAAGCTTAGATTCCTGTAGCTGTGAAGGCTGCCCAATCGGAAGGGTGAGCAAAAGGATATGCTTGAGATAGGCGATATGTTATTGATGCCTCAGCTTTCCTACGCTCTACTTTTGGCAGTTTACTAAGGATTTCATCAATTAGAGGCTTGTATTGAACCAGGCGTTTTTTAAATTCGTCAACAGTTAAATCCCGTAGCCGTTTCTGTGATAGGTTGAGGGCGATCGCAATATCTCCCTCTTCTAACTGTTTATATTTTCTGAGGTTTTCATAAAACTCAATCATCAGAAAAGCAGCAGACAGTTGATCTACCTCCCAAAGGGTACTGACGACGCTAGGACTACCTGCAAACAGGAAACCACTTGGTAAACCGATATACTCATCGCTGATGCTGTTAAAATCTGTCATCCCAGTTTCACAAGCCGAGAGGATAACTAGGCGACATTGATTTAAGTCTAGAGCAAAGATTTCTCCCAGCGTCAGGTGTCCATCCGCCAAAATTAGAGCTGATTTTTCAAAGTTAAATGTAGCATGACCGAAAAAGTGGAAGCAATGAGCAGAGCGTAGTTGTTCTGATTGAATGAGGTTAGCTTTTATTGCTTTGTCTCCTGGGAGAACATAGTCATTAGGCTGAAAATGAGGACGGATAGCTTCAACTCCAAAATCGACATAGGGACGGTCTTTGGTAGGATTTTGGATGGCAAACAGGTTGGTAAAATCGGGGCGTTTTCGTTTTTGTGCTTGTAATAATAGCTGACAACTGGGTGCATAGCTGACACCTTTGGGGAAAATATCTAGGAGGCACAATTCACCGACCGGTAAAGCATGAAGGGGGAAAAGATGCAGATACCGATGGGGGATAAGAATTAGCTGCTGACAATCTTTTGGAAGATGGGCGAGAATCTCATCCAAGTGCAAAATCTTTGCTAATTCCTGGAGTCGCGGGGTTAGGTGAATCCGCCAGTTGTCTTTTTGCTCGTAGTAATCCTTCAGATAGGCATGAGCCCAATATACCAAAGCATTTCGGTCATCGGCTGTGGCAGACAAAACGAAGGGTTGGGGGCTGTGGCGGGTAAAGATAAATGTGTGGAAGCTTTCACCAGTTATATACCACTCGATAATTGCAGTGTGGTCATCTAAAGTTACCTGGAAGTGGTCAAATTTGAAGCTAGAACCGATGGGCAGATAGCGGTTTTGCAAGTTGTTGCGCTGCTGTCGTAACTGCACAAGATGTAGCGCTAGAGTTTCTGGGTTATCGGCTTTACCAGTCTGGATTTGGTTCTGATAACTAGCGATTTCGTCTCGGAGTTTTTCTAGTTCTTTGACAACATTTGGGGGGAAGATATTATGTAAATCACGGGTGAGGATTTGTTCAACTAGGTTACGAGTTTTGCTGCGTTCGGCATATTCAATCGCTGCGGTGTAATTGACCATATCTAAGCAGACTTCTACCATGATTTGATAGACTTGGTTGTGTTTTTCAGCTAATTTTTGCTTAGATTCATCCCCGGATATAATCTCTTCTCGCAGGAATTCTACTATTTCGATAGCCTTAGCTAAGGTATCATAGGCAAGAGATTTTTGGTTTGTTTCTTGGTAAGCAAGTCCAAGGCAATATAAAGTTTCAGCACAATCTTGGGGAAATTTTTCCTGTATGTAAACTTCAAGTGCAGCTTGATAATAGATAATTGCAGTCGTTAAATTCTTACCTTTATCTCCTTTGATTCTATTACGATAAGCTTCTCCCAGACTATGTTGACTCGCTGCCCAACCTTGGGGAAATTCTTCGCGGGTACGAACTTCAAGTGCGTTTTGAAAATAGCCAATTGCTTTTTCTAAATTCTCAATCTTATCTCCTTTAATTCTGTTAATGTAGATACCAGCCAGATTATGTTTAGTCCTTGCCCAATATTCGGGAAGCTTTTCGCGAGTGCGAACTTCAAGTGCGGCTTGGTAATGGCGAATTGCTAATTCTAAATTCTCAGACTTATCTCCTTTTATTCTATATAAGTAGGCAACAGCCAGATTATTTTGACTCATTGCCCAATATTTAGGAAACTTTTTGCGGGTGTGAACTTCAAGGGCAGCTTTATAATAGTCAATTGCATCTTCTAAATTCTGATCCTTATCTCCTTTAATTCTTTCACGATATATTTCTCCCAGAGTATTTTGAATCATTGCCCAATATTCACGGAACTTTTCGGAAGTCCAAATTTCAAGTGCGGCTTTGCAATAGGCAATTGCTTTTTCTAAATTCTCGGCTTTATCTCCTTTGATTCTGTCACGGTAGGTAACAGCCAGATTATTTTGAATCGTTGCCACCAAATCTTGGGGAAAGTCTTCGGAGGTGTGAACTTGAAGTACGGCTTGGTAAAGGCGAATTGCTGATTCTAAATTCTCAGGCTTATCTCCTTTAATTCTGTCACCATAGACATTAGCCATATTAATTTGAGTTGTTGCCCAATCTTTAGGAAATTTTTCGCGGGTAAAGACAGTTTCGACAGCTTCGTAACCTGCAATCGCAATTTCCTTATTACTGGCTATACTTCCTAAAGAAAACTGTGCAATCAAGTTGCTAAAATCGAGAATCATCATCGCAAAAGCTTGTGCTACTTTTGACTCTATTCGTGACATTTTTGCCGTTGCCCAGTTTCGCAACCAAGAGGCAAAATTATCATTCAGTTTGTCTAGGTTGTCTTGCAACAGCAGGTACGCCTGTTGGCTGTTACTTTTACTTTCTGCTATGGTCTTCAATACCTTCATGAAGAAGTTGAAATACACTTCTGAGGTTGCTACTGCTGATTTCATCTATTGTGGGTGCTATTCGGAGTAGTAATGTTATTTTCTACATCAGGACTTGCACTTTTTCGGGATGCAAAATAATATTCCGTACAGGTGGACTTAGCTGCTGGCACTACGCATCCAGAAACCCGACTGCTTCAAGAAGTCGAATTTCTCAGGAATCCTGTATAATTGATCGATAAGCTCGATCGCCCAAACGGAATATGCCTGCCAAGGATCGCATTTATAATAACTTTTTTATGAACAAGGCTAGTCAATTTATTGTCAATCAAAATCAAATTTTAATTATAGTTTTTGAAATTCAATCGCAGGTAATTAGCCAATGGATAAGATAGAGAACTATCGCACTCTCATCAAAAAGATTTTGAGCGAGTACGATCGCCTAATTTCCCACCAAGCCACAGCCAATACAAAGATGCTTCTAGCCTTTGACGAAAATCACGATCAATATCTTTGGTTTCAGGTAGGATGGCAACAAAATAAAAGAATCAGAGAAATTACAGTTCATATCCAGATTAAAAATAATAAAATTTGGATAGAAGAAGATTGGACAGAAGAAGGAATCGCCAACGAACTTTTAAAGGAAGGAGTTCCTCAAAGCGATATAGTGCTGGCTTTTCACCATCCAGACGATCGCCCTTTGACAGATTTTGCCGTAGCTTAGAAACATGAATCAAACTTACCTAGCTAACTCTAATTTTGGCTCTCGCTTGTTTAAATAATAACTAGCGCTTTCTTCCAGCAATTGAGGAACAAAATTAGGTTCTTGGGAGTTCAATGAATGCAAAATATCTCGATACAAACGACAAGCATCATCATCGTTTAAAATGCGGCTGTGGAGGATTCTCGTCCATTCCGAAGCAACGAGCATTAATTGCGGTACAACTGTAACAAATGCTTGAATCTGGGCTGACACATCAAAAGATTCTAGAAAATGAATCAAACCAAACATGACTTCTGGCTGTTCGCAGCGATCGTCTAAAATCAGATGTAAATCTGGCAAATCTTCATCTTGAGGACGATCGGCAAGTGAGGCTAAAGCATTTTCAAATGCTATAACTTCATCAGGCGATCGCATCAATTTATTTGCTTCTAAAATGTTAATCCAGATATTGTCTTTCATCAGCTATTACCTTCCTTATATACTAGGGCAATTAGAACTTGCATGGGCCCAGAAACCGGGTTTTTTCCGAAATAATCGTCACAACCCGCAGATTCGGTTAAAAACCCGGTTTCTTCGATCGAAGCGCGTCCAGGACTGACAATGCAACCGAAAACGATATGACTTGATATTTCTGATTCATGACTAACTGTCTAACTTCTCAAACAGTTGATTAAAAAAATCTTCCGCTTTTTTTCCTTCTCCTCGATCCATTTGTGCCAAACCCAGTTTAATTCCCTTTAAAGTTTCCAATAACTCAACCGCATCTAAAAGCTTCTGATAAGATTCAGCATCTTGAACAACTAACTCTGCTTTCCCGTTGACCGTTAGAACTAAAGGATGTTTTGTTTCCTTAAGCCGCTGCACAAACTCAGTCGTATTACGTTTGAAATCGGTGAGAGAATGTATGTCTCTTGAAAGGTTTATCATAATAATGGCATTAAATTAGCATCTAATTAAATGTTACACGGTATCTGCGCAGTTTGTCAATCAAATTTTGATAGTAAAAAAGACTGTGACACAATAGAGTAGGTAATAGCCGATCGCGAAACCGCACAGTATGCTCAAAACCACCATTACCATTCCCCAAACCTTCAAAGTAACTCACGAACAGTTCCAGGAAATTGCTGCCGTCAACCGTGACTTAAGGCTAGAGAGAACTGCTACAGGAGAATTAATCGTTATGGCACCCACAGGAAGCGATACAGGCTATCGAAACCAAGATATGTCAGGACAACTCTGGCTGTGGAATCGCCAAACCAAGCTAGGAGTAGTATTTGACTCTTCTAGCGGTTTTAAATTGTCCAATGGTGCCGATCGCTCCCCTGATGCTTCCTGGGTTAAACTAGAACGATGGCAAACTCTCACACCCAAAGAACGAGAAGGCTTCGCTCCCCTCTGTCCAGACTTTGTTGTAGAATTGCGCTCTAAATCTGACAACATGGAACCATTGCGAGAAAAAATGCGAGAATACATGGCGAATGGAGCTCGTTTGGGTTGGTTAATCGATCGCAAAAACCAGAAAGTCGAGATATATAGACAAAATCAGGATGTGGAAATATTAGATAATCCCAGGACTTTATCAGGTGAAGAAGTATTGCCGGGATTTATCTTAGATTTAACAGATGTTTGGTAATAACATCGAAACATTCACCAACCGTAATATAATAAATTAAAGCAGTACATCAATCCCAAATCTCAAATCCCATGCCCCTAACGCTTTACAACAGCTTGACCCGTCGCGAATCACCTTTTGACCCGATCGAACCAAAAAAGGTGCGGATGTACTGCTGCGGCGTTACGGTGTACGATTACTGCCACGTTGGCCACGCCCGCGCTTACATTGTGTGGGACATGGTGCGTCGATACTTGATGTGGCGCGGATACGATGTTCGCTACGTCCAGAATTTTACCGATATTGACGACAAAATACTCGATCGCGCCCGCGAGACAAATTCCACAATGGAAGCCGTAGCGGAACGCTTCATCGATGAATATTTCGCAGACATGGACAAGCTGAATATTCTCAGGGCCGATGAATATCCCCGCGCCACGCATACAATGGACGGCATTAAACGGCTGATTCACGAGTTAGAAAATAAAGGTTATGCCTACGCTTCTGGCGGCGACGTTTACTACAACGTGAGGAAGTTTGCCGATTACGGAAAACTGTCCGGCCGCAAGTTGGAAGAAATGCAGGCTGGCGCTAGTGGTAGATTGGAAACCGCAGAAATAGAGGCTCAAAAAAAGCAAGATCCGTCTGATTTTGCCCTGTGGAAAAGTGCTAAACCCGGTGAACCTTCTTGGGATTCATCTTGGGGAAAAGGTCGTCCCGGATGGCACATTGAATGTTCGGCGATGGTGCGCGATTGCTTGGGCGAAACTATTGATATTCACTGCGGCGGTTCTGATTTAACTTTTCCGCACCACGAAAACGAAATTGCTCAATCTGAAGCCGCGACGGGCAAGTCCCTTGCTAATTATTGGATGCACAATGCTTTCGTGACTGTCAATGGCAAAAAGATGTCTAAGTCTTTGCACAATTTTATTACAATTCGCGACTTGTTGGAGGGGAATTGGTCGGGCGATTTGGAATCTAACCCCCCCCAGCCCCCCCTTGGTAAGGGGGGGAGCAAGATTCAAAGCGACAATGCGAAAGCGGTGGAACCGATGGCGGTGAGGCTGTTTGTATTTATGGCGCAGTACCGCAGTCAAATTGATTTTACCGAAGAGGCGATCGCTAGCGCTAAAAATGGCTGGCAAACTCTGAAGGAAGGCTTACTTTTTGGCAGTCAACACGGTTCTAAACTCGGTTGGGATATTGATAAAATCGATTATTTGACTGGACAAGATAACATATTAGTGCAGCAATTTCAAGCCGCGATGGATGATGATTTTAATACTCCCGGTGCTTTGACTGTCCTGTTTGAATTGGCTAAGGAATTGGGCAAGGAAGGTAATGTTTTGGTGCATCAAGGGAAAACAGAAACACCTGCGGAATTGTTGCAGCAAAAGTGGATGACTTTGGTGAATTTGGCGGGGGTTTTGGGTTTGGAACTTGGGCCGGAAGCTGAGGCGGAAATCTCGGTTGGTGGTTTGACGGATGAGGATATTGAGGCGATGATTCAGCAGCGGAAAGATGCCCGGAAAGCGAGGGATTTTGCTGAGGGCGATCGCATTCGTGATGAACTTAAGGATAATGGGATTACTCTGATCGATCAAAAGGATGGTATCACTATCTGGCATCGTGGTTGAAACTCCATTCATAGTCTGCGGAGGCAGACTTTGTTTGACAAGAAGCGGTTTCAACCGCCGAATTCTCAACTAATTTCGCGGCTGGCTTCCCAGCTCAAAATAACCGTTTTTCGCTCCAAACCCCAGCGATAACCGCCCAACTCTCCAGATGCGCGGATGACGCGATGACACGGGATTAGATAGGCGATGGGATTATTTCCCACCGCATTTCCCACGGCTCTAGCTGCTGTAGGATTCCCGATGGTTTCTGCAATGGTTTGGTAGGTGGTGATTCCCGCAAATGGGATTCTCAAAAGTGCCCGCCAGACTTGAACCTGAAAATTAGTTCCTTTTACCAAAAGTGCGATCGGCTTGCGAGATAAAGTAGCTCTATCAAAAATTGTATCGCACAAAGGTTGAGTAATTTCGCGATCGCAAATAACCTCAGCATTCAACCATACATTCCGCAGCATTTGTGCAGCGGTTTGCTCATCGGTTCCATCCAAGAAACGCAGATTGCAAATACCGCGACTTGTTGTCGCAATTAGAGCTTTACCAAAAGGAGTGTCGTGAATTCCGCAGACAATTTGCAATCCTAATCCGCCTGTTTTAAACTCACCGGGAGACATTGCTTCGAGATTCACAAACAAGTCATGCAATCTTCCTGGACTAGATAAGCCGACATCTGAAGTTAAATCGAGCAGGCTTTTGGTTTCAGCAATCTTTGATTTGGCATATTCCACTGTCAGATACTGCAAAAATCGCTTCGGGCTAATCCCAGCCCACTGAGTAAACATTCGCTGGAAATGATACTCACTCAAGCCGATATGCTGTGCTGCGGCTGCTAAATCGGGCCGATCCAAGTGATTTTGACGCATAAATGCGATCGCCCTAGCAATCCGGTGATAATCTTCCTTGTCATAGATACTCGGACTTTCCATCGAAATCATATCGGCTATTCAAAAAAAGATTTGCATCTTTTTAGTCTACTGATGGTACAAACTTAAAGCCACCCGTTTCTTGCGGTATGTAAATTATTAGTCTAATGAAATTCCATCCGCGTTCATCTGCGTTCATCTGCGTTCATCTGCGGTTGCAAACTTTCATTCACAAACTCTGCAACAGCACTCACAAATTCTGCGGTAGATTCGTAAGGTAAAACATTTCGCCCCGGCATTAATAAACCTTCCGCATTGGGAAAGTTAGCTAAATATTGGGCTAATCTTTCATCGGGTTTTTCCTCTTTACCAGCTTGACTGATACTTGACGCTTGTTCTCCCATGACAATCAGTGTAGGCCGATCGCACTTTTGAATCGTGCTAGTGTAATCCTGCCGCCAAAACCCCGCCAAAAACGAGAAAACCGCATGGCGGCTGTCAGGATTCGCCGCCCCAGCCTGCAAAGCATCCAACCATTCGCTGTCAACTTTCGCAGCATCGCCAAACAGTTGCTTAGCAGAAAAAGAACGCAAAAATTCGGCGCGTCTGGCGTAACGGTAAAAAGCGTTTCCCAAGGGAGAATCTAACAAATTCCAGACAATTCTTTGCTGTCTTTCAGTAGAATGCTTGTTCATCACCGCCCAAGCTGGAGGCCCCGCGAGCACTAGCCCGTGAATTAAATTCGAGCCGCTTTCTTGGTCAATTTTTGCTAAAGCTAAGGCTACTGATAATAGAGCACCTTGCACCAGGACGATCGCAGGTTTTTTTACTACAGTCTCCAGAAAAAACTGCAACTGTGCAGCCCAATCGTCAGGATAGCAAGCTACAGCGGGCATTTCGCAATCACCACAGCCCAAAAGATCGGGATTGTAAATCGGATTGCTGTTACCTGATTTGTACCAACTCTCGCAAAATCTCTGCCAAAAGACTCTTGACAAACCTACTCCGATCGGATGAATCAATAACAAAGGAATGCTATCTTCTGTCGCAGTAGTTGGATTGTAAAAATCATAAGCACAGCGATAATTTTGCCATTCGTAAAACAGCGTTGGTGATTTTATAGACGGCATGGGGGATAAATCTTGGGTTGAATATTGTGGTTCCATATTATTTTTTTGTGCCGATGTTACTTTTTATTATAAAATAAGTAGGGGCGGGTTCTACCCTAAATATTTCGGGTAAATCGAGAGACAGATAAACCCGCCCTCTTAGACTTAGACTACATTTATTATTTAATTATGTCAGAACAGCGGATAACCATTTCTTTACCTAACTTGCTACTAATTATAGCATCTTCCTTGCTGCTGGTGCTGCTGTGGCAATTGCGGAGTCTGCTGGTAATTTTGATGATATCAGTGGTGCTGGCCGCTTCGATCGTCCCGATCGTCAATTGGGCCGAAACAATGCGCGTTCCCCGTTGGCTGGCGGTGATTATGGTTTATTTAACTCTGATCGGCGGATTGAGCGGGACGGTAGTGTTAATCGGGCCCACGGTGATCGAACAAATAGAGTTACTGTTGCGGCAGTTACCAGTTTACGCCGAAAGTCTGGAAACTGTGGTCACCAGCTTAGCAAGTCGCCTAACCGACGATGCACCAACATTCGTAAGTCAGCTATTAGACACTCAATCGTTGACTAATTGGCTGATTCGATCGAGTCAACAACTGGTTTTGCGATCGTACAGTTTAACAAGAGGCATTCTCGGCGGTTTCTTTAGTTTAGTTTTAGCCTTATTTATTTCAGGTTACATGGTGTCCGACAGTGATACACTAATTAAAAGTTTAGTGCAGTTTTTTCCAAAACCTTGGGACGAAAGATTAGCAGCCCAAGCTACACCAATTGGTCAAAGAATGGGGAGTTACATTCGCGGGCGATTCCTAGTTTCTGGGATTTTAGGGATATTCATTACCACAGGTTTAAGCATTTTGGGAATGCCAGAATTTTCTTTAGGCTTAGGTGCGATCGCAGGTGTGACCAACCTGATTCCATTTATCGGCCCAGTTCTAGGAGCAATACCAGCATTAATCGTAGCATTAGCTAAAGGTGGCTGGGTTCTTTTGTGGGTATTGCTGTTATTTGTCTTTATCCAGAACTTGGAAACTTACGTCCTCGATCCTTTGCTGGTTGGTTCGTCAGTTGGGGTGCATCCTTTATATCAATTGCTGTCTGTGTTGGGAGGCGTTCAAGTATTGGGAATTATTGGCGCTGTAATTGTGCCACCTTGGTTTGCCGGAGTGGCAGCTTTGATTGAGAACTTGTATTTAAAACCGAAGCTGAGGATCGAACATCGAGAGACAATAAATCAGGCTAAAAATAATTCTGACTTGCCGCCTCTTACGCCTTCGGCATGATATCAATTTCGGTTTTAGTCAGATAGTAACGGAGGACACGGCAGTGTCCTTTCCTACCGTGAAGAGGATACCACACCGTGCATTTTTCCTACCCCAAAATCATCATTCTTCGTTGCGATGAGGACACGGCAGTGCCGTTTCTTGCGCCCCAACATCATCACTCACACCCTACTGACTAATGACTAAAAACTAAGGACTAATTGCCACTTCAATACGGCGGTTGCGCTGTCGATTGGCATCAGAACTATTATCCACCGAAGTGCGACTTTCCCCATAGCCGATCGCCACCCAATGATACTTCTGCCCAAGCACACCCGACAAATACTGCACCACAGCCTGGGCCCGCGCAAACGACACATTGCGATTATCCGCCGCTTCCCCCGCGTCGTCAGTGTGGCCCCCCACCCGCACCGTCGCCCCCTCGTAATTGCGTAAATCCGCCACCAAATTGTCCAAAATCGCACTGGTTCCCGCGCGCAAGGAAATGCTACCAGTATCAAACAAAACATCGCTGGGCAGAGTTACCATCAGCCCATCCCCCCCAAACACCGGATTATTGGCATTCTGTGGCGCAGTATTCACACTTCCAGGGTTCAGAGTCGGGCTACTGCCGATCGCAGGTAAAGCAGGAGTTGGACTTGCCACCGTCTCCGGCGCAGCCAATTCCCGCGACATCAACTGCAACCGCTTTTCCAAAGTTTCCGTCGGGCGACTGCTACCCAACTGACTCTCCAAAGCCGCCGTACGGCCAATTAGCGCGTTGAGTTCGCCCTGCAACTGTCTCAAATCCGACTGCAATTTCTCTCTCTGGGCAGGACTGACTTGTGACTGGGGAGTGGGTGTAGCCGTTGGTGCCGGGAGCGCCGGAATTGGCGTTTCTGGTGCGCGTTTCGGGCTGGGGTTCAAATTTTGAGTTAGACGCACCAATCTTTCGGCAAGCGGCATCTCGGCGGTGTTAGAGGGATAAATTTGAGCGATCGCCATCCCCAAAACCCAGGCAAAACCGCTGCCTACTCCCAGCAGCAGCAGCCGAAATATCAGCGACAGTAAAAGCAAGCCTTTTCCTCGCGACTTGGAGACCCGAACCGGGGGGATTGAAGGTTTTTGGTTAAAAGATGGCGTCATTGTTCCTGCCTCTCGGTGCACATACCAGATTAATTTCGATACTATCTTACCTATTGCATTTTCCTAGGACTTGAGTTAAGTTTTGTTACCCACTAAATTAAGTTAGCAGACCTTGCCACCTTTGCCCATCAATTTGAGATTTGAGATTTGAGATTTGTCCTCCAATCGAAAATCTAAAAAAGAAACCCGGTTGCTACAAATCTGGAGTTTGGCAGCAAAGCATTTCCGGCACAAACCGGGTTTCTCGTCCCCTGCGTGTCAGCCTGAATCTGTTAGATAATTCATATCAAATTCACTCTTCATCGGAATGATATAAACGGAGGACACGGCACTGCCGTGTCCCTACCCCAATTAATTGTAGGGACACGGCACTGCCGTGTCCTGATTGTAGGTAATATTAATTCCGATGCTACCGGAATTGATATCATTAGAAGTTTTGCGAGAAAAACCGATGACCGACCCTTTAAATAGCCCTTATCCCGTTCCTTGGGAATGGATTAGCGACACTCACGCTAAAGTGAGTTCTACTGCGGGCACAGGCCTCCGCTATTATCGCAGCCCTTCCCTAGTTTCAACTAACGGCCAATACGCGGCTTACAGTCGAATTGAGTTGCAAGTGCAGCCGGAATTTGCCCGTTGTCGGGTTAGCAGCGTCATGTTTGTGGAAAATCTCAAAACTGGGGATCTGCAAACAGTGGCGGCTGCTTCCCCACTGGCGGAGAGTGGGATGTATGCTAGCGATGATACAGATATGTCTGGGACGATCGCCATTTTAGTGCCTGTTTCTTGGAATCAAGACGGTTCCCGCGTTCTCGCCCGCGAATTTGAAGCACTTTTCAACTCTTCCGATATGTCCGACTACGGTGTCATTTGGGACAAAAATGATAATTACACTTACACCGTTGCTCCGGCTCGCAGTCTTTACACTCATGCTGTATTGTTGGGTTGGAGTCAAGTTTTCCCGGGACAAGTGCTGTTCCGCGCTGGCCATTTGGGCGATCGACATTGGCCTCTTTGTGCAGTCGATATGACGGGGCAAACGGTAGCTGTCAGCGAAGACAAACCCCTAGTTTTCGGCACTCAAGCCAGCACCGACTGGATCGAACCTAAAACTCGTTTTTAGATATTAAGTAGAAGGAAGAAGGAAGAAGGAAGAAGGAAGAAGGAAGAAGGAAGAAGGAAGAATGCTTGTACAGCAAATTTTTTAGCCATCTATATCTTCTGTTTTATTAGGTGGACTTACTTATGGCAGTATTTTATTCTATCCAACCCACAATTATTTTAATTTCAGGTCAATCTTTCGAGCAATTAATTTTGACTCTGGGGCTGACAGCCTTGGCTGTGATTTGCGCTCTAACAGCTTTTATTTTTCTTCGGGTTTTTGTCAATTGGTTGCAGGATAAGCTGGAGAAAAATCGCCATTTTTTGAAATTGAAATTACGCCCAAAAACGCGACATTCAACTGCCAATATTGCCGCAGGTAAAAACGTTTTTTTAGAACCGCAATTTGTCGATAACGATCCAAATTATCCGGCGGTTTTTTGGGAACCAGAAAGCGATATTTCACAAGCGATTGAACCGGAGATTATCTGCGAAGATCCAGCAGCAGTTGCCGATCTCTACAAGCCGATCGCTCTTTGGCACGGGCGCTTGATTTTGCCTTCCAACGAACAGCGCCAGCCCTACGGTTCAGTGTTTTTTGAAGTGATAAATGCACCCAAAAAATATCAAAATTTTATTGGCAAAACAGCATTTTTGCAGTGGAGTACAAACCGTCAAGTTCAGTTTTTTGTCCACGCAGTCAGTCAAGATATCAACTTTACGAAACAAACTAAAAAAAGTCAAAAATCTGGCAATATCCATCCAGATAGATTGAACGGCTGGCGAAATGTCGGCCCTTTAGAAACTCTAGCAGGTAGCAGGCCCGAAGACAGCGTGACTGTGATGCTGCGGAGGCCGGTGATTGTCATCAACCACAGCAGCAGCGATCGGCAGGAACTAATTATCGATCGCGAACCAGTACAAATAATCGGACGTTTGTGCGCCTTAGTCTCAATTTTACAGCGAAAAGAACCCGACAGCGACAAATTTATTGTCCGGCATTTCAACAAAACATCCCAACAATTTGACAGCGCCGCCGAAATCATTCGGATTCCGCAAGTACAGCCAGACAAAAATGGCATAGCGAGGTCTACCAATCACTCGATCGAACAATCGCCATTAAATCCAGATGGCTGGTATATTTACGGCGAAAGAGATGAAGATAATATTTTTGTTGTCCAGGCAATCGAACCCCGCAGAATTGCCCAATTAACAGCAGATGAAACGTATTTCGGACTAAAAAAATCTCTGGCTTATTTAAGCAGTGAAAACTGGCAAAATACACCAGCCCAAAAAGGACAAGCAAAAATAGTATTATTATCGCCAAATGACGCTACAGAAAACGCTGCAATCTCTCCTTGGCAAGAAGGAGATATCGGCATAGTGATTCACTGTTTCGGCGGTATCGGCGGCAAAGGCGGCGAATCTGCGCCCCTGGGAATTGTCACCGGACATTTTGCTTTCGGAGTCGCAAAAGTAGTGCGCGATCGATTTACCAGCGAACTGCGTTTTGACATAGAATACAAACAAGTATACGCCCACAATCCCGACGGAATCGTTGCCGGTTCCAGCAAATGGCAAAGTTATATGGGAGATTTGCAGCGCGGCTGGTTGGGCGATCGCCCGGTGTGCGATATTATTTGTAAATTAGACTGCGTGTGTTGCGACTACGATTTTGACGGCATCATCTTGTCGCCCTTAACCGAATTAAACCAGCAACTAGATATCATGATGGCCCGCTACCGCAGCGGAGACGGCACCGGCGCAAGTTCAGTCACGCCAGCAACTTCTTGCGTGCAAGATTCAAGTCAGGCTATTTACGCTACCATTAAAAAAATCACTTCCGAAATCGAGTCAAATCCTCAGATTCAAGACTGGCTGAAAACAAATCCCGCCGCCGCACAAACTCAAAGATTTCAGCAGTTACTAGCATTAGGACAAAGTTTAGAAAAAGTATTAATTCCCCTCGGCGTTGTCCGTCCAGATTGGCGCAAAAATTCGAGATTAGCGGGGATTGATTCGGAACTTAAAAAAAGCTTTTTTGCAGGTATAGCGAACCTGATAAAAGCTGCTATTAGTTATCGAACAATGCTCCCGAGGCGCACCCAAGATGAAATCGCCAAAGTTTTATTAAAACAGGGAGCATTTTTGTGGATAATTCGCACAAATCAAGTCGGGGGATTTGACCCAAATATTGAGCCGATCGCACCGACAGGACTTTGAGAAATTGGTTTGTAAATGATATCAATTCCGGTAACATCGGAATTAATATTAACCGAAATCAGGACACGGCAGTGCCGTGTCCCTACAATTAATCGCGGTAGGGACACGGCACTGCCGTCTCCTCTATATTATTCCGGCACAGCCGGAATTGATATCAGTCAACCGTTAACAGTCAACCGTTAACAGTCAACCGTTAACAGTCAACCCTTTAAATCGAAGCGAACGACTCCGCTCAGGACGGCGCAATCAACCGTTTACCAAGGAGTGACTGCAACCGTGCCGCCCGGTGCCACAACTACTCGGAACTCAGCCAGCGCTTCCGCAGGCGGCCTGCTGCCGATCGGTTTGTAAAGCAACTCAGAAAACGGCGTTTCGGATCGATCGACTGCGGCAGAATTCTCCGACTTGTAACCAACAATCGCCCCATCTTTAGCCATACTCACCCGATAAACCAACTCTGCATCAACAGCCGGCTTATTCTTTAAAACTCCGTCAATTTCCTGCGAAAGTTTGCCCTTCAACAGTTCAATTTCTGCCGGATCGGTAATCGGCAGGGCGATCGCCCCAGGACTTGGCAAAGCTTCAGAAACAGGACTCGGCGTGCTTTCGGGCAAAGTGTTCGACTGCGGTGTGGCGCTAGGTGAAGCTTCCGACTGCGGCGTGACGATCGGAGTCGGCGCAATCGGTTCAGCTTTCGGAGTCGTATTCCCAGGTAGCAAACCGTCAGCCGCAGGCGTGGGATTGGGATTTGGCGAACCCGATCCGCCCGAATTCGGCGTACCGAGATTCTGGCCCGCAGCATTGGGCTGTGGCACCGGATCTCTCGGGCGCTGGACTTCCGGTATCGGCACCAAGAAAAACGCCATCGCAGCCAAAGCCAAACTCGACACTCCCACCGCAGCGGGCAAACTGCGCTTCGCCAAAGGTTCGGCCGACTTGATATAACGCTTGGAAATTGGGGTTAATTGCAGCGACAATTCCGGCAGCGTTTGCGTGTCGGCAAAAAACTGATCGATCGCTTCTACTAAATCAAATAGCTGTACCGTCGTCAAATCTACTTCTGCCGACAGTTCTGTTTTTTCGACGATTTCGGTTCCGCTGCCTGTGGAGGCGGGTAGAACGGTCAACCGGTGCGAATTCCCGTCAATTTTGTGCAACTGCACCATACCCAAATTCGGGCCGTAGCGATCGGGATAATGCACTCCGCTCATAAATTCTTGAGCGTAGCTGCTGACGGCCCTCACCAAGCTTTCAAAAAACTCCCGTCCCCCCGTCAGGGGCTCGGCGAGACCGCTCACATAGCATTCAGCGCTCATTAGTATGGAAAGCACCGGCCGCATATCTAACTGGCTGGCTGCCGATCCATCGCTCAACCCTTCTAACACCAGGGTGCAATTTGGCAGACTGTACTGACGCCTAATAGTCATTTTTTATTCAACTTCTCCATCAAACAGGCTAACCCAGAAGCGCTGCATTCCGGCTGTGCCTGTACAAAATAGCAGTTTGCTCAACAAGTTTAAAGCTAGTTCGTTGAGCTTGTCGTCGGAATCGTAAGCTACAACTACCGATCGCTTGGGGTTCATGCGCGATCGAAAGTGAGCTCGAAAGCGTTCTAAATACTCGGCCAGCGGTAAGTTTTGGTCGAGGGGGATATTTCTCGATCGCAACTGCTGCGAATCTTGCAGCAACTGCCGAATTGTCGCAGTTAACTTGCGCGCCATATTGCAGGCGATCGCCACCAGGGCTTTTGCCTCGACAACGGTAAGGGAGCGACGCTGGGTATAGCGTCTCAGCGGGTTAGTATTACGCATCAGCCAAAAGGCAACCCGATTTTTGATAATTGATTCCAATTCCAACTCCTTTGACACTGCCAGCATTTCTTCAGCACCTCCGAGATACAAGGCTTCGATCGCCAGCAACATCAAGTCAATTTGCAATCTAGCCCGGCGGGGACACCCACCATCGTTCGGCGACAAGTCTGGCAAACTGTCTAAAATCAACGGGTTTGACTCGATAAGCGAAGTTTCTGACGGCATTAAGATCACGGCAACATCCATTCCAAACAAACTATACGGGTATGTGGGGTCTCGGGCATGACAAATTCTGAACCTGCGACTCCGAGAAAGATACTTTATTTTGATCGTTGACTTTTATCTATGTTTTAAATTTAGCAGCAACCGACCGTCACGGGCGAGTTCCGGCGGGGGGAGTTCGATCGCCCGCCGATCCACACCGGCCTTTAAAGCTTGATGATTCCTGACTTCGACAGAATTAAAGGACAGAGTTTAGTAATTATGTCGCACACCGCGATCGAACTAATGTTGCTGCTTCTGGGGTTTCGCCACGGCTGCTTTTTCAGCAATAAAATCAGTAGCCGCCGCCCCATCCGTCAAGCTGATTTTTCCCTTGAGGCTATCTTTCTCAACAATTCCTCGCAGTTTAACAGAACTGTTTTCACCCATTGCTGTGGACTCACTGCAACCTGGTAAATTAGGAACTGCACCAGACAAACTCAATCCTTGATTTTCCCACTTGCCAAGTAGAGAAGGTTTCTCCTTGGCTGTTGTTTGCCGATCGGTCTCGCTGATACCCGATCGCAAACTACCACTCAAATAAACACCCGATTGCTCGATTGTCAAGACCAAAGAATCAGATTTCAGACATTCTGGCAAACTTTTAGCATCAAAGCGATAACTTCCGGCAATTGCCGGAGCCGCCTTTAAATTTGCTTCCCCGTAAGCACTTACTACTTTAAACAACAGTGAAACAGAGCCGATCGCAATCCCGTAAAATGCCAGCGATTTAAGGCTTAAATGATTCATAATCTTGGGTAATTGGGAATTGGGAATTGGGCATTGGGAATTGGGCATTGGGAATTGGGAATTGGGAATTGATAGCCGCTCACAAATAACCAACAGTTAACAGTTAATACCAATTTAATGTGAAGTTGCATATATCTTGATCCCCCTAAATCCCCCTTAAGAAGGGGGACTTTGATCGGAATCTTGTCCCCCCCTTATTAAGGGGGGCTAGGGGGGATCCGATTCTATGTAGCCTCACAAATAACCAATGACAACCGTCAACAGTCAACTGTTAACCAGTACCGAAGCCAAGTGCGATCGCGCTTTAACGTAGCACCGCGCAATCAGCAGCGAAGAATGACACTGCACCGCCAATTCATCAGTATATTGTCCCAAAGTTTGGCGCTCAATTCCCCACTCTCGGCTCGTACCTGCGATCGTCAAATCAGCATTAGCAGAAGCCGCCACCACCGCTTGAATTGGCTCAGCCGCCTCCACAATCGGAGTTTCAATCCGCGATCGCACCTCAACCGGCAACTGTTCCATCACTCTCTGAAACTCGTAACTCAGCTCATTTCCAGCTTCCCCGTCAACCGCCACCCGAAGCACAGTCAAACGGCGCTCCTCGCTATTAACTAACAGTCTCAGCGCCAATTCCAACCCCAAATCATCATGAATGTTTGCCGCATAAGGCACTAACAAATTATTCAACCGTTCCCGACCTCTGTCAACAAAAATTGCTACATCCACCTTAGCGCTGCTGAGAATTTGACCGACGCGCCCTCCCAAACGGTTGCTGGCAAAAGTAGGTCTGTGCCATCCTAGCAAAATCAAATCCGCGCGATCGAGTTCCGCAATTTGCGCCGTTTCCCGCGCCACATCCTGAGTAACCCGAACGATCGGATGCACGAATTTTCTAGCATCCGGCAGTTCCAAACTCTCAATCAATTCTGATAATTTAGAGTGGCGTTCATGAATAATGCGATCGGCTTCCGCAGGCGTACTTTGAAAGACATAATCCTGATTTAATTCGATCAAACTCAGAGGATGAACCGCCGCAGACTGCAAATCGTGACCGCCCATACCAGCGGCAGGCTGCGCTAGGGCGATCGCCAGTTTCAGCAAACCTTTCTGCGTATTGGGATTAGCAACTGGTACTAAAATTCGATAAGTTGGCAGTATTTTTTTAGCAGTTGCTTCGCTATCTTCAGCAATTGGTAAATCTGCTAATTCTGAATCCTCCGGGCTAACTTCCGAGATATCCAACCGAATTAACCGTTTCGGATAAGTCCACTCCAACAGCGGCGAAGTCATAAAAGTTGTCACCAAAGCCATGATGACTAACATCGTAAATAGCAGCGGCGAAATTACCCCCAAAGAAAGACCGATATTCAGCACAATTAGTTCAGTCAAACCGCGAGTATTCATCATCCACCCCAGCGCTGAAGCTTCGCGGTTGCTAATGCCGCATACTCGGGCAGCAACGTAAGTCCCGAAGTATTTACCAATAATTGCTACTCCCAAAACTGCGGCGCACAGCAGCCACAATTCGGGACTGTTGAGCAGGCCGATTTGAGTCCGCAAGCCGCTGTAAGCAAAAAATATTGGCAGCAGAAATATTAATACAAAATCTTCGGTTTTCTCTGCTAATTCTCTGGTTAATCCCGCATTTTTGGGCATTGCCGCTCCCAGCAAAAATGCGCCGAAAATTAAGTGAATGCCGATCCATTCAGTAATTAAAGCCGATGCTACAACTCCCATGTAAATGCCGGAGAGGACTAACTGTGTTAATCTGCCGGTGCGGTTGTAATATTTGGAAAGCCGCTGCAAGAACCAGCGGACTACAGTCAGCATGAAAGTGATATAAATTAAAGATTCAAAAATGGTCGGCAAAGCGCCGATCATCGAGTTAGTGCGAGTAACTGCGATCGCCACCGCTAACAAACACCACGCCGTCACGTCGTCTACCGCAGCGCAAGTCAGGGCCAGCGTTCCCAATTTTGTATTCTGCAAGTTATGCTCTGTAATAATTCTTGCCAGCACTGGAAACGCCGTAATTGACATCGCAGCCCCCAAAAACAGGGCAAAGGCTGTAAATGAAACGCTATTATTTGAAAGGATCGGATACAGCAGCAGCGCTAGCAAGCTTCCCAAGGAAAATGGTACTAGAATGCTGACGTGGGAAGTTAAAATCGCGATATCTAAATTGTTTTTGAGATACTTGGGATTTAGTTCCAAACCAATCAAGAACATGAAAAATATCAGCCCTATTTCTGATAGCACATCGAGGAAGGGAACGGCTTCGGCTGGAAAAAGTGCTGCTGCGGTGGCGGGTGCAACCAAACCGAGGAGTGAAGGCCCGAGCATAATTCCTGCTACAATTTCTCCAATGACTTGAGGTTGTTTGATCGCTCTAAATGCTAAACCGACAAGTCGGGAAAGTGCGATGACAATTAGAACTTCAAGCAAGACGAGAATCGGGATGGGCATGGTGTTTTTAGCTTTGGGATTTTTGCGGATCGAGAAGGCGTGGCAGAATTGTCGATCGAACAAAATGGATGCAACCTCGATCGATCGAAGTAGAAGGCACAAGACACGCACCAACAACGCCATTCTCTCACACGCTAACAAAGGCTTCGGCAACCTCCCACCTGGATTTTGCGTTTTTTTGAATTTTTTGTAAGCAGCGCGATCGATCGGCATCTATCTATCCTTCGCGCGCGCACCCAAAACCAGCCAACTTCCCAGGGCTGTTTAATTCTTTGTAGGGGCAATCCCCCCGTGGTTGCCCCAATCTCTGAAACACTTACAAAATCGTGGATAGGAAGGAAGAAGGGCGGGCACTCTTGGCACCGCCCTACAAAATGATGATTTACCTGAGAATGAAACAGCCCTGCCTCACTCAAGACGGAGGATAACCCAACCCTACGGATATCAAACAGTCAGAAAAAGTAGCGCGCCCTGTGATAAACTAGAAAAGTTGTTTAAATTCGCACATCCGGGTTTTCGGGTGTTTCGAGGGCGCAAGCCTTCAGAAATGCAACCGGATGGAGGATTAACCCGAATCAGGAGTTAAAAATATCATGCCAGTAGTCAGTTTGGCTCAAATGTTAGAGTCAGGTGTTCACTTCGGACACCAAACCCGCCGGTGGAACCCGAAAATGGCTCCCTACATTTTCACAGAGCGCAACGGGGTTCACATCATCGACCTCGTGCAAACCGCTCAGCTTATGGAAGACGCTTACGAGTACATGAGAGTGGCCTCGGAAAAAGGCAAAAAGTTTTTGTTCGTGGGTACAAAGCGTCAAGCTGCTGGGATTGTAGCCCAAGAAGCTCAACGCTGCGGTGCTTACTACGTCAACCAGCGCTGGCTGGGTGGAATGCTCACCAACTGGACGACAATTAAGTCCCGCGTCGAGCGCCTCAAGGATTTGGAGCGCCGCGAGGAAATCGGCGCCCTGGATTTGCTACCGAAAAAAGAAGCTTCGGTGCTGCGCCGAGAAATGGCTAAACTCCAGAAATATCTGGGCGGAATCAAGACAATGCGGAAGATTCCCGACGGAGTGGTGCTGGTAGACCAACGTCGCGAGTATAATGCGGTGTTGGAATGCCAAAAGTTGGGAATTCCCATCGTCTCTCTGTTAGATACCAACTGCGACCCCGATTTGGTTGACATTGCAATTCCGGCAAACGACGATGCTATTCGATCGATCAAACTGATTGTCGGCAAATTGGCTGATGCCATCTACGAAGGTCGTCACGGTCAGCAAGGCACCGACGGTGACGAAGACTACGACTACGAAGGTGGTTACGAAGGCGCTGAATACGATGTCGAAATCGAAGAATTGGATGACCCCAATTATGTAGATCCCGACGAAGCCGCCGACACGGACGGCGAAGAAACCGAGAGCTAGTATTGCGATCGGAATCTGACACCAGGCAATTAAAAATTAAAGATTGAAAATTAAAAATAATAATTTTTAGTTGGATATTTTTAATTTTTAATTGTATAGACATCTCCAACAATTCTTGTGGAACAGGCCTCTTGCCTGTTCAAAAAAGCATTTTTGGAAGATATTTAATCGGTATTTCTTCACTGTGGTCTAATCATTAACATTAAAATTAGTGACTAATGACTGATGACTGATGACTAATGACTAATGACTAATAACTAATTTTGATTGGGAACTTAAAGAAGATGGCGGACATATCTGCAAAACTTGTTAAAGAACTGCGCGACAAAACCGGCGCCGGCATGATGGACTGCAAAAAAGCCCTCATTGAAAACGATGGTGATGTCGAAACATCAATTGAGTGGCTGCGGAAAAAAGGTCTAGCTTCAGCAGGAAAAAAAGGTGGACGAGTTGCTTCTGAAGGTATAGTGGGCAGCTACATTCACACCGGTGGCCGCGTTGGCGTGTTGGTAGAAGTTAACTGCGAAACCGATTTTGTTGCCCGCCGCGAAGATTTCCAAGCTTTGGTACGCAATATTGCAATGCAAATTGCAGCTTGTCCAAACGTGGAATACGTGAAAGTTGAAGATATCCCCGCCGAAATTATCGAAAGAGAAAAGGCAATTGAAATGGGCAAAGATGACTTGGGCAACAAGCCGGAAAATATTAAGGAAAAGATTGTTCAAGGACGCATTGACAAGCGTTTGAAAGAGTTGTGTTTGATGGATCAGCCTTATATTAGAGATCAGAATATCTCGGTGGAAGAGTTGGTAAAACAAACGATCGCCCAAATCGGCGAAAATGTCCAAGTGCGCCGCTTCGTGCGTTTTGTCTTGGGCGAAGGCATTGAAAAGGTAGAAGCTAACTTTGCCGATGAAGTGGCAGCCCAAATGGGTGCTGTGCAGTAATCCAAAATTAAGATTGAGAAATAAAAATTAAAAATGTGAAAAGCTAATTTTTTGCATTTTTAATTTTTACAGGACTTATGCACAGACTATATTTGTAGGGTGCGCCTCGGCGAACCCATTCATGTCAACTTAATGTCAAAAGTAGTATCAGTATATCGTCTACCGATGAGCCCCTTGATCCCCCCTAGCCCCCCTTAAAAAGGGGGGGACAGGAAGCAGTCAAAGTCCCCCTTCCCCCCTTGGGGGGGCTAGGGGGGGTGGGGATTTAGGGGGATCGAAACGGGAGCGATAAACTAGAAATACAAAAGCTTTCATGCTTAAGTTGACACGCTTTGGGGCGCACCTTACTACAGATAGCGTAAAAATAAAAAACTTCCGCACGTCCTATTTTAATTTAATACGGGAGATATGGTGGGAGCAAGAGAGCGAATACAGCAAGATTTGGCAGGACTCGAAGAAGCTTTAACAGCCTTGACTTTGGAGTTTCACAATACCTACGAGGGTTATTTAACTGCCTTGGGACAAGCGGTGCGGCAGCAATTAATTTTGGCTTGCTATCACCTTTGCACTCAAGCGGTGCCGGAGTCGTTTCTCAAGTTGTCCTTCGACGGGCGGCAAAAAATGCAGCAGTCTGTAAGGCTTTTGGCTGCGGAGTCTGAAGCAAAATTGCGATCGCTGGCGACTGAATCAGAAGCATCAGAGGAAGACGAATTCGACGAAGATGAATTCGAGGAAGATGATGAATTCGATGAAGATGAATTTGACGAAGATGATGAAGAAGAAATAGAGGAAGAAGCAGAAGAAATAGAGAAAAAAAACGAATTTTCCGCCATTAACTATCAATTACCAACGACAAATAATCAGTTACCAATTCCTAGTCATTCCCCGGAAAATTTAGCGCGCTGGCAACATAGTATTGAAAAGTCGATCGCCCATCATATCAAGCTGCTTTCTCGCGACACCAACCGCTTGCTGCAACAGTCGGGAATTTTGCCGAGTCAATTGCCAGAACCTGTTCTAGAAGCTGCTTCTCAAGCTGAAATGTCCGGCGACAGCGTTGCGGGGCCACCTAATTTATTAAACATAGTTATTGAAACCGATAACTCCTCGTCACCGCCAAAGTTGGCAGAAACACCGCGCCCTAAACCTCTGCACATTACAGCAATTAAACTGCGACTGTCGGAAATAGAGTTTGCCGATGCGGGAACCTCGGCTTGGCGCCAGCAAATTCGCAACCTCTCTTTACGCTTGAACTCAGTCGGCCGCGATTACCAGAAAAAGCAGCGGGAAATGGACGTAGTGGAGGCTGAGTCAGCTTGGCGATCGAGTTGGTTTGAAGATTAGTCAGTTGACCCTTTAAATCGAAGCGAACGACTACGATCAGGGCACCGCAGTTGACAGTTGTCAGTTGTCAGTTGACAGTTGTCTGTTGTCTGGAATTTTTGAGCTATGATTAGTAACTAATGACTGATGACTGCTGGCTAATGACAGTTAACAGTTAACAGCTAACAGTTAACAGTTAACAGCTAACAGTTAACAGTTAACAGCTAACAGTTAACAGTTAACAGTTAACTGTTAACAAATGACTAATAACTAATGACTGATGACTAATAACCAACCAGAATGGCAGCGATTGCAAAAAGCTCTTTCAGTAGAAGCCGATCGCGGATTTAACGACCTCCAAGGCAGTCAATATCGTTTCAGCGAGTTTCTGGGCCTCAGTTTGAGACAGTTGGCAAGTGCTGTCGGTGCTTCTGCTTCGCGCGATCGAGCTAGACAACTAGCAGCGGAATTTGACATCTACCCTCAGAAGGATCTTGAAGGGCGCCAACATTCGATCGCCATTACAGTCAGTTTCCTGAGACAAATGGAGCAAGTTTGGGAATCACAAACCCATCACCAGCAAGAACAATCAGCACAAGTCAGACCAGAAAATCCTTCCGATCAAAGCACTCCAGCCGTTTCCGTTCCCCGCACAGCACCCCTGAGTACAGCCCCCCCACCGCCCAGCTTGACTCTCGACCAACAATTAACCCGCGTGACTGGCATTGGCCCCGCCAATGGCAACCGCCTGCTAAAACTCGGTTTAGACACTGTATACGACCTGCTTTACTACTATCCTCGCAACCACATCGACTATGCCAAGCAAGTACAAATTCGCGACTTAGTAGCAGGGGAAACTGTTACTTTAATCGCCGAAGTTAAGCGCTGCAATTGCTTTTCTAGTCCAAAGAATAAGAAACTAACCATATTAGAAGTAATTTTAAAAGACCGCACCGGAGAAATAAAAATTAGTCGCTTTTTTGCAGGACCTCGCTACAGCAATCGCGGCTGGCAAGAATTCAAAAAGCGCGAGTATTGTGCTGGTGCTGTACTCGCAGCTTCCGGGTTGGTGAAGCAGGGGAAATATGGGATTACTTTAGACAATCCCGAGTTAGAAGTCTTAGACGACTCCGGCGGTGCGATCGAATCGATGAAAGTCGGCCGCCTGATACCCGTTTATCCCCTGACGGAAGGGGTGGATGCTGGTTCGGTGAGGCGATCGATCTTGGCGGCAATGCCGGCGGCGAAAATGTTGCCAGAATCGCTCCCTGACGATTTGCGCGAGCGTTACGGTTTAATGGGTTTAGCCGATGCGGTGACGAATATTCACTTTCCGCTCGATCGAGATTGTTTGGCCGCCGCCCGCCGCCGCCTAGTTTTTGACGAATTTTTCTACCTGCAATTAGGACTTTTAAAGCGCCGCCAAACCCAAAGAAAAGCTCAAGCCAGCGCAGTCATCCTTCCTAGTGGCAAATTGATCGAACATTTTTATGAAATATTGCCCTTTGCGATGACGAATGCTCAGGAAAGAGTAATTAACGACATCCTCAACGATTTAGCTTCGTCGCAACCGATGAACAGATTAGTACAAGGCGATGTCGGCGCCGGCAAAACTGTAGTCGCCGTAGTCGCAATGCTAGCAGCAATTCAATCCGGCTATCAAGCCGCTTTAATGGCGCCGACAGAAGTTTTAGCAGAACAGCATTACCGGAAATTGGTAGGTTGGTTTAATTTGATGCACTTGTCTGTCGAACTGTTAACTGGTTCGACAAAAGTAGCGAAGCGCCGGGAAATTCACAGCCAGTTAGAAACCGGAGAATTGCCCGTTTTAGTCGGAACTCACGCCCTGATTCAAGATACGGTGAATTTCCATAAATTGGGTTTGGCAGTAATAGACGAACAGCACAGATTCGGCGTGCAGCAGCGCGCTAAATTGCAGCAAAAAGGTGAATCTCCGCACGTTTTGACGATGACGGCCACTCCCATTCCTCGGACTCTAGCGTTGACGCTGCACGGCGATTTAGATGTGAGTCAAATTGATGAACTTCCCCCCGGCAGGCAGGCGATTCAAACCACTGTGCTGTCGGCAAAAGAACGCAGCCAAGCTTACGATTTGATTCGGCGGGAAGTGGCGAGCGGGCATCAGGTTTATGTGGTGCTACCGCTGGTGGAGGAGTCGGAAAAGTTGGATGTGCGATCGGCAATTGAGGAAAAAGAGAAACTCGAAAAAAGTATATTTCCTGAGTTTAGGGTGGGTTTGCTCCACGGTAGGATGAGCAGTGCTGACAAAGATGAGGCAATTACGAAGTTTCGGGACAAAGAAACTGATATTTTAGTATCTACTACTGTGGTGGAAGTGGGAGTCGATGTCCCGAATGCCACGGTAATGCTGATTGAAAATTCGGAGCGGTTTGGACTGTCCCAATTGCACCAATTGCGGGGTCGAGTCGGTCGGGGAAAAAGTCGTTCTTATTGTTTGTTAATGCCCGGTTCCAAGACTGCGGAAGCCATGCAGAGAATGAAGGTTTTAGAACAATCTCAAGATGGCTTTTTTATTGCGGAAATGGACATGAGATTGCGCGGGCCTGGTCAAGTTTTAGGAACTCGGCAGTCTGGTTTGCCAGATTTTGCTTTGGCGAGTTTGGTGGAGGATCAGGAGGTTTTGGAGTTGGCGAGGGCGGGGGCTCAAATGGTAATTGAGAGTGATGAAAGTTTGAATGCTTGGCCTGTGGTGCGGGATGAATTGGAACGGAGATATCAGCGGATGATGAGTGGGTCAATTTTGACTTAGATAGTTTTGGACGCAGCTTGTAATGAAGGATTATCTTAAAAAACCCCGGTTTTTCGGTTCCATATGTAATATCAAATCCGGTTGCACCGGAATGATATAGAGGAGACGGCAGTGCCGTGTCCCTACCCCAAATAACATTGTAGGGACACGGCACTGCCGTCTCCTAATTTGGGCTACTAATAATTCCGATGCAATGGCAAACGATATAAGTCCTATTTGTTCAATGAGTGCCTCAATGCAACCTATTTTGTGAGATAATTTTTACCTTAATCATGGTAATTTTTATGAGTTGTAAGGATTCCCGCACTTTTTGAACTAAGAATCCTTCGCAGGAATGACGAGGAAGTGTCAAAATTAAGATAGTCCTGCCAGAAAACAGGGGAAAGGAAATCTAGCCTGTACTGGCGCTTAAGGCAACATTGATTCCTCGCTTGTCACGCTTACAGGTGGTCGCCGACGGTTCGTCGCATTTAATCTCAACAGTAATTATGAAAGATCTCACTCGTTATCGAAATATCGGCATCTTCGCCCACGTAGATGCTGGCAAGACCACTACAACTGAAAGAATCCTGAAACTGACAGGTAAAATCCACAAAATTGGTGAAGTTCACGAAGGCGCGGCGACTACTGACTTCATGGAACAGGAGCAAGAGCGCGGGATTACGATTCAGTCCGCTGCTACTACCTGCTTCTGGAACGAGCATCAGCTCAACATCATCGATACTCCGGGACACGTCGATTTTACGATCGAAGTTTACCGTTCGCTAAAGGTTCTCGATGGTGGCATTGGTGTTTTCTGCGGTTCGGGTGGAGTTGAACCGCAATCGGAAACTAACTGGCGTTATGCTAACGATTCCAAAGTAGCTCGTATCGTATATATCAATAAGCTCGATCGCACGGGTGCAGATTTTTACCGAGTTGTCAAGCAAGTCGATAAAATCCTAGCCGCCAAACCAATGGTGATGGTACTGCCGATCGGCATTGAAGAAAAGTTTTGTGGCGCAGTCGATTTGCTGACCCGCAAAGCATGGATCTGGGATGAATCGGGCGATCCGATGGGCTACGAAATTACGGATGTTCCGGCCGATATGGTCGCTGATGTCGAAACCTGGCGCGAACAGTTGATCGAACTGGCTGTCGAGCAGGACGATCACCTGATGGAACAGTACCTCGAAGGAAACGAGCCGAGTATCGAAGACCTGAAGCGGTGCATCCGCAAGGGCACCCGCGACTTGGCATTTTTCCCAACCTACTGCGGCTCGTCGTTTAAGAATAAGTGCGTGCAGTTAGTGCTCAATGCAGTCGTTGACTACCTGCCGAACCCGATGGAAGTCTTGCCGCAGCCAGAGGTGGATCTCGATGGCGAGGAAACAGGCAACTTTGCGATCGTCGATCCAGAGAAGCCTTTGCGCGCCCTGGCATTTAAGATTATGGACGATCGCTTTGGTGCTTTAACCTTCACACGCTTGTATTCCGGTACGCTATCCAAAGGCGACACCGTACTCAACACCGCCACAGGCAAGACCGAGCGCGTCAGCCGTCTCGTAGAAATGCACGCCAACTCTCGCGAAGAAATTGAATCTGCTCAAGCAGGTGACATTATTGCGATCGTCGGTATGAAGAACGTCCGCACCGGACACACCATCTGCGACCCCAAAAATCCCGCCACCCTAGAGCCAATGGTGTTCCCAGAACCAGTGATCTCCATTTCGGTAAGACCGAAAGTCAAAGGAGGCGAAGAAAAGATGGGAGCAGCGCTCACGAAAATGGTGCAAGAAGATCCATCCTTCCACATGGTGACAGATGAAGAAAGCGGCGAAACCATCCTCAAGGGCATGGGTGAATTGCATCTCGACATCAAAGTGGACATTCTGCGACGCACCCACGGCGTCGAGGTAGAAGTTGGCGAACCGCAGGTAGCCTACCGCGAATCGATCACCAAACGCCTCGAAGACAACTACGTCCACAAGAAACAATCTGGTGGTTCCGGTCAATTTGCTAAAATCGGCTATATCGTCGAGCCCGGTGAAGTCGGAAGCGGCTTCGTGTTCGAGTCAAAAGTAACAGGCGGCAGCGTCCCCAGAGAATATTGGCAAGCCGTGCACAAAGGCTTTGAAAGCTGCATCGATGTCGGCGTCTTGGCTGGGTTCCCCTGCTTAGACTTAAAATTTACGCTGATTGATGGAGGTTTCCACCCCGTTGACTCTTCAGCAATGGCCTTTGAAATTGCTGCAAAAGCCGCTTATCGCCAGTCGGTTCCCAAAGCTGGGCCTCAGTTGCTCGAACCGATCATGAACGTCGATGTATTCACCCCAGACGATCACATGGGCGATGTCATCGGAGACCTCAACCGCCGCCGGGGGATGATGAAATCTCAGGAAACAAGCCAGACAGGAGCGCGGATCAAGGCAGATGTGCCGTTGAGCGAAATGTTTGGCTATATTGGCGACTTGCGTACTATGACATCCGGCCGCGGCCAGTTTTCGATGTCCTTCTCGCACTATGCTCCTTGTCCGAGCAACATCGCCGAAGAAGTGATCAAGGAAGCGAAAGAGCGTCAAGCTGCGAAGTAGTTAATTCAATGGGTTCCTAGGCTGTGCCTAGGAACCCATTTTAACAGGAAGAGTCTCGATCCCACAGGCAAACAGGAGGCAGAGTCTCCTGTTGTGCGTCCCCCGTAGGAGAAGATCCGCACCTACAACACAAAACGTTCTTTCGCATAATCCCTCAGCAGCGGTTGCAAGCCAGAATCAGCAGCCGTCCTTTCGATGAGGGATAGCGCTTTCAGAGATTTCAGACCTTCTAACAGGACTATTTTTGAGATTGAAGGTGAAATTTTTGATCGCAGGTCTGAAAATGAGAGGCACGTATCCTGGATCGCCAGAACTCTCATCACGTCTTTCTCTAGAGCTGACAAACACTCAAACTGTCGATCTAACACCTCACGAATCTCATCAAAAATCATCGTGTTTTGTCTTAAAAATTCTGTGATGTTCCCAGCAAATAAACGCTGAATGGTGGCGGCAACGATGCTGAGAATGAGGGGATTGCCACCGTAGTAGTCAACTAAGCGATTCCATTCGGCAGCCGTGCACTGGAATGAGCCTCTAGCGCTAAACATCCGTTGGATTTCTGTAAGCTGCAATCTTGGGATGGGTAAGGAACGGATTCCTAAATTCTCTCCTGACATCGACAGGAGCAGTTTTGGTTCTACTCGGCTGGTTAACACCACACAGCTTTGATGTCGCCCTTGTCCCAGTTGTTGTAAAAGCTCGCGATACGTCTCATCGTCAGCAGGGTGTTGTTCTGTAGAACCGTTCCTGCAAGGGGTTTTTGGCGTATGCGCTGGCAGAATGGATTCAATGTTATCCAGAACCAAAAAACAGGGTATTTGTCTCAAGATATCCATCAATTGCTGCATTTTAGCGCCGATGGCTTCTGGAATTGTGGGGTTGGACTGGGGGGCGAGGTGGCGAATCAGGTCGTCTAGGAAATCGCTCAAGGGCATGGGGGAGTGCGATCGGGCGATCGGTCGGAGACTGCGCCAAACGATGGATTTAAATTCATGCTGTACCTGTTCTGCCAGCTTAGTCGCCAGCCAGGTTTTACCGATACCACCCATACCTAAGAGAGCGATCAAACGACAGCGATCTTCTAGAACCCATTGCTGCAAAGTGGCTAATTCTGCGGTGCGACCGTGGAACACTGAAACATCCGGTGCCAGACCCCAACTCACGCCATTGTTCGGGGGAGGCGATTTCGTAACCTGTGCTCGATGAGACGGTGCAGCTAGAACTGGCTCAGTCGTTTCCCCATGCCGCATAAAGGACAGATAATCGCTGGGTTCTAAGGTCAAGTCAAAAGCGCTGAAGTAACGCACGAGGGTTCGTAAATCAACACCCGCTTTCCTAGCGTGGACTTTGCTGAGGGTATGGGTCGATAGCCCAGTCTGTTCGCTTAAAGCTTCTAAGGGACAGGATTTTGTGTAAGGGTTCCAATTGTTTGTCTGAGATATTGCTGTTAGAATTTTCTGAAATCCTTGCGGGGTAAAGATTGCGGTCTTTCTGCATCGCGGTTGAGGTTGGAGCATAAGGAAATATACGCAAGCCTGTTAGTCATAGTAAGTACATAGGTTAACGGGACTCTTCAGTAAAGCTCCGTGCTTTTACACATAACTTAATCAAATTTGCATGGCTTTTGGGGAGGGCGATCGACCTGGAATCCTTATTAATAAAAGTTCAGAGGAATTTGTTACGAAGTGTGTAAAGTTTCCTGCTTAAGATCGATACCCCTGAATGAAAATCTGTTGCAGCCTTGAGAGGGAGTGGCTTTGGGGGTTTGCTGGTGCTAAATCCTTATCTTTCTTCTTAAAATTGCAAACTTTGCTGGTGTTGAGGGAAGGGAAGCTGCATGATTGATTCATAAGCGATGCAGAGGTTAATCTATGAGTGACATGATAATTTCACCTCCAGAACCATTCCCTAATATCCAATGGAAGAACAATGATAAGCAGAGTGAATTAGTCTTCGATAAAATCCAAATATCTAATAATACATTCACAGTGGAGGTAGGGGATAAAGATCAAGTAAGTCAATGGCAACAGGTTTTATATCCAAAAGTCTCCGCTAATTGGGAGCATGAAGTATGCGATGGGGAGCCTGACGTCACGATTTTTATGATCCAAGCTGCTGTGAATATTACCGCTCTTTTAACCCTAGCTTCTCTGATTGCCTATGGACTATCACGTGGCTACAGTGTCACTGGAAAAAAAACCGGAACCGCCATCCAGTTCGAGTTTAAGCCCAAGAAGCGCCAAGGATCCTACACAATCAGTGCAGTATTTACCTGCTCTCGTCTTAATCTTGATGAAGAAGACGGCGGCTATTTTTCTGCCAGATTAATCGACAATAATGAGCAAGTAATTGGAACTTTGCATATAACCCCTGAGCATGAATAGGGTTCATCTAATAGACAAAAAGCAAAACAAAAACAAAAAAAGGAACTGATTAATCATCATGGATATCCAACTTAATTTTATCAATAAGTCACAGGACGTCGCCAATAGTCAAGTATTAATCTTTCAAAAAAATGAAGCCACAAATTTTGAGGAGATAGCTATTGCTTGGAAGGTAATAACTAATTGTGGTGCGGGGTGTAACCATCCCTTCGTATTTCCGTTAGAATTTGAGGTATGTTCTTCAGATAGTGATGGTAATTACACGCGTAAAATGTTAGCAACCACTGGAAATAAGTTTGCAGTAGAAATGGCGAAATCTGGTCATATTCTTACTCTTACTTCTGAATCAACAGCCAGTCCATCGCAAGTTGAAGTCAAGAATAACCTGTCACTGGGTTCTATCTCAGCCCTTGCCTTTAAAGACGGTAAATTAGTCGCCAAACATAAGATTGTTTCGCCTAGTCTAAAAGCTGTTTTTCAATTTCTCCCGAAGATTTTTATCGGGGTAGTATCTGATGTTCAACAAGGAGAAGAAATCAATACCGCAGTGCTCTCTGATATCAATACAGAGTTTGATTTGCTAGGTATTAGCAGTGCTGACATAATTATGAGTGGTGGTGGTGGTGGTAAATCGGCCACGCAATTCAAGTTTGAACTAGACAATGTTGTTTAATAGTCTCTGATTGAAACAGATTAGATATTAGCATTACAAACTTGTAGATAATGGCTTACAATTCCGCAAGAGAAATCCTAATGGTGCGTAGGATTTCTTTTCGGATTTCCCGATCACTATAAGTACCCAAAAACTCAAGCGAACAGAAACTGTACAATGACTTCTAAAGAAAAAGAGCGACCCAAAGGATATAAAGTAAGTTTTTCATTGAGAGCGACAGCAAAGCAATCTCAAGTTGAGCCTGATCTTGAAAAACCTAAAGCCGAGCAAATGCTAGGGGAAACACCCGTATCCTCTACTTGGAAATCAAGTGATGGCCAGCTTGTGTTAACGGCTCAAGCTATTTACAACGATCAAAATATATTGACAACAATTAATCTTAAGATTGCTGACTTTACAAGCGATCAGAAAAAGCCTATCTATAAAGGTGTTTCCTTCCCCAAAATCGAAAACGGAGCAACTATTCCATTAGAGTCTTCAGGCAATTTCACCGTGAGTGGTCATATAAAGCTAACAATGCCTTCTGGTTATCCTGATGATGTGTTATTGTTTTTAGATTGTTCGTATGGAAATACAAATAATAGAAAGTACGTTGAAGGAGGTGTTTGTTTAATTAAACTAAAGGATCCCAATTTTGCACGTTAGCCATTTTAAGGGGTACTAAAACCCTTGCAATCTCGTTACTTTGGGTAATGATTTTACAAAAAGGGCAAGAAACTATAGCAATCCTAAATCATTCATGCAGTAGGGGCGGTGCCAAGAGTGCCCGCCCTCCAAGGCATTGGGCAACCACGGGGGGATTGCCCCTACAAAAATTATGCAAATGATTTAGGATCGCTATACTATATCGAAAATGAGGATGTGGTTTGGGACAAAGAACAAATCGATCTCAATCAAGATCCGCCCCCAGATTTAGTTGTGGAAATTGACGTTACTAGCAGTTCGCTCGATCGACTTTCTTTATATGCAAGTTTAGGTGTACCGGAAGTTTAGCGCTACGACGGAAATCGTTTAATAATTTATCAGTTGGAATCACAGGAATATGCAGAAAGAGATGTTTCTCCGACTTTCCCTTTTTTATCGCAAGTTGAAATGCTGCGGTTTTTGGAATTGAGAAGGACTATAAAAGAAAATGCTTTAATTCGCTTGTTCCGGGAGTGGTGAGGAGTCAAATTGAGTTAGGTTAATAGTAAGGACTTGCAGTCCTAACTACTAACCTATTTGATTGCGTTCTATGTTCCAGAGAACATCCTATTATTTTCCAGCCAAACCAGCTCTAACTTTCTCCACAACTCGATTTAACTCAACCGAATGAGAAGCTTTAAACAAAATCCGATCGCCCTTTTCGACAAATCCCAACAACCGATGTGCTAAATCGAACCGCCCATTCTCGGCAGTAATATCTCCTATCTCCACAAAACGCAAACCAGCAGCCCCCGCAGCCATCGCCGCTGCTTCCTCAAAATCAGCAAAAACAAACAAAGCATCGAGATTTAAATCTCGCGCCGCCCTTCCTAGTTGTCGGTGAAATTCAAGAGACCTATCCCCCAATTCCTTCATCGTTCCCAACACCGCAATCCGGCGCTTTCCTGGAGTATCAGCCAACAGTCTCAGCCCCGCCAGCATCGACTCCAAACCAGCATTGTAAGTCTCATCTAAAATTACAATATCGTTCGGCAAATCGTAACGGCGCGCCCGTCCATCCGGTAACTGGACAGACAAACCTTGCTTTAAAACTTCCCAATCAATACCTAAAACTTTTCCTACCGCCAAAGCAGCTAAATAATTTACAGCATTGTGCCGCCCCGGTAATGGCACTGGCAACTCTAAACCATCGATAAGTATGGTATTATTATCTAGCAATTCGGCGCACAAATCTCCGCCTTCCAAGCCGTAAGTTAAAGTTTTTCCGTGCCAAACTTTCGCCGCAGTTGCCATTAATCTATCAGAATCATGATTGAGAATTGCAATACTATCAGCAGGCATTTCTGCTAACAACTCGCACTTAGCTTGCGCGATCGCCTCTTCGGAACCCAATCGCCCGATATGCGCCGTTCCCACATTAGTAATTACCGCAATATTCGGACGCGCAATTTGCGAGAGTAGTGCAATTTCCCCAAGTCCGCGCATTCCCATTTCAATGACAGCATAATTGTGTGACGGCGAAAGCTCCAACAGAGTTTTTGGGACTCCAATTTCATTGTTGTAGTTATATTGAGTTTTAAGCACATTTCCCTGAGTTGATAAAACCGCCGCAATTAACTCTTTAACAGTAGTTTTGCCGACGGAACCAGTAACAGCAACTATCGGTATGCTAAATTGGTCGCGCCACCAGGCGGCGATCGCCTGGTAAGCTTTTAAAGTATCGTCAACGCGCAACAGCGGAAAATCGGGTAATTCCTGTTGGTAAGTGCGATCGACTACCGCCGCAATCGCCCCCAAATCCCGAGCTTTCGCCACAAATTGATGCCCGTCAAAATTGTCTCCCCGCAGCGCCAAAAATACTTCGCCCCCCTCAATAGTGCGCGTATCTGTGGCAATACCTGTCCCTACAACTGTCAAAACGCCCTCAGATACAGCAGGCAAAGCTACAGTTAAAATTTCAGCAAGTCGGGCGATACTTACGCGACAGACCATATTAGCAGCACTCACATTTCAAATAATTATTTTCACAGCTAATCCTACCTTGCCCGACCTCAAATTTAACTGATAGAGGGCTGCCGACCAGGATTGACCTTGACAATCCTAATACTAAATCGTCGCCAACCAAGAAATCCGACAGAAGCCACCCACAATCTTTACCAATAATTCACAAAGTTTATGGTGATTTTAGGCCTTGCTAATTGCCAACAATTCATGTCATGCTGGTGTTGGTAAATAGTTGAACTAAGCAAACAATCTCGATCGGCTTAAACTACCGACCGCTTCCACCCCTCGCGCCTCGGGAGGCGAGAAGCTCGGTTGACTCAAATCAGGCGCTTCATCTGCCAATTCATATCTGCCAATTGCGCTTAAAGCTCCTGTCCAAGCCTCGGAGGGTTAATCCACAGTGAACGAATATAACAGACAAAGCCAGGAAGAAGAACAGCTACTTTACAACCACTGGTTGGAGTTGGTACAAGTAGAACAGCCTGCTGAGCTGATCGGCCGCTTTCGTACTTTGTTTATCCACGGCATCGGATATCCCGATCGCACTGTCGCCGACGCACTCGAAAAAATAGCAGCCTCAAAACAGGGCCAACAAGACTTTAAGTACATCCTCAACCGCTGCTGTCACATCCTGATCAATCGCTGGCAAACATACCCCAGCAAGCAAGCAGCCATCCCTGAATTGATCGCTGTGTTTGAAGAAGCCCCGAAAATATTATTTGGGTACAGTCGATCGCGAGCGATATGCTCCCTTCCCCAATTAGTAAATCAATTTACCGAAAGCGAACAGTATCTCACCCTCAAACGCTTAGCCAAAGTCATCACTCACGGCAATGAAGACAGTAGCAACAGCAAAAGTCCCGCTACCCTAGCCCTCGGAACCCTAATTCCCCGCTACCCTTACCTTTACAAACACTGCCTCCTCAGCGACGACAGCAACTACGAACAGCAGAAAGTCATTCAAAAAATCCAAGCTCAAAAGCAGCAGCAATTTGAAATCGATCTCTCCCAATACGTCGCTCACCAAGTGAGAAAAGCCCAAACGGCTCGCCGGCAGACCTCAATTTCCTTTGGCAGGAGTATACAAAATATAAAAAATCCGACACTGTTGAGCGACCCGGAACTGTTCTTTGCCCTCAAGCAATTTGTCGGAAAAGTAGAAGGAGCCGATACCTACAGACAGCTAGCTGGCCGCTTCATGGCCAACACCAGCACAAGTGCGTCCTACGGCTCATTTAAAGATGACTTGTACGAATATCTGATTTCTTCGATCGCCGCCGATCGCTATGGCAAAAGTCAATTTAACGAAAAATTGTATAAGCAACTACAAAATACCTTCCCTCACAACGACGATCAGAAGTTCAACGAATTTTTAATGCTCAGAACTTGCAGCCAGTTATTGAACTTTTTAGTAGTAGAGAGCTCTGTGCGGCCCAACCACTTTGTCTTCATCGACCTGATCTCAAACCTCGGGCCCACCCAAACCACAGGTTTGCTGCTAAAAATTGTCCTAATTTGCAGCAAAGTCAAGCCATATCTAGAAAAGCGGTTGGCAATTTTGTTCGGTCACTACGAATTCATTAGCCGAGAAGGGGTGGTGTGGTTAGTCAAAGCCCTGGAAAACCTGAATCTAGCTTTGAGTACCAATTTTGGAAATATGGACGTATCTTTCCTGCGGTGAGAGCAAGCCCCAAAACTTGCTATACCGGCAGCCTGGCAAAACATCAGAGTGAAGTACCCCAACTTGCTTAGCCCTAGTTGGGGCTTCCAACTAGGGCTAACAATGACGGTCTTATTCGTCTTCGGAGTTTCCCGTCTCAACAGCCGTTGCCGCCATTCTGAAGAATGCAAAATATTGGACTGACACAGC
>JANPMV010000104.1:0-37051 GCA_031427135.1 Cyanobacteria bacterium VAR_87_metabat_62
TATCATTCCGGCGCAGCCGGAATTGATATGACTTCTATTTTGCTTGCTTTGTAATTTGCTGTCTAGATTACTGAGGAAGTACCAGTCGTCCTTGTTCGATCATTTGAAGGACTTGAGTTCGACAGCCATTGCAGTTGCAGCCTAAAATTATGACGGCGAGATCTCCTATTTTGTCAGAGTTGATTTCTGGCAGCCAAGATTGGCTTTCATCTTGATTTATGTCTGGATTGGCAGCGATTGTGTCACTAGGTTGAATGCTTGGAATTGAGGAAATTCGGGTGCTAGCATTAGCGGGATTTACTGCTAAGAGCGTTAAGGCTAAAGAACCGGAGCAGCCCAGTAAAGTTAGTAAGTTTTTGTTCACGATAACTTTCTAGTAGAGGACAAAAACATTAGTTTAACAGACTGATTCGAGGCATCGCATAAAATTGAACAGGTTATTTGAGATTGCTGGTTTGTATTGAAACAAGTTTGGGAATAAGTCTAGTCTAAATTCAGGCTTTTGTATGTTTTTGGGAAAATTAAAAAGATTCGAGCCGATCGACCGCGCGGCTGTATTATTGATACTGTTGCTGAGTTTGGCGATCGGGTTTTTGTTGCTGGGGGGCGACAGCGCCTCCTCAGTACGATCGCACTTATAAGATTGAATTGCAAAAAGCGCGGGAAAAACTAGGTGTTGACAAACAAGGAAATGCGATCGCACCGTTTGTCAGTCAATTTAACACGCCCGATCGAGCTTTTGTTTACAAAGGGACAGAAGCCGCAGAAAAAGGGCGGTTAATTCTTTACAACCTCACCCGCAAACAAAAAATCATCCTCACTCCTGAGAACTTAGTCGTTAAAGATTTTAGAATTTACCCGGCGGGCGATCGTATATTATTTTCTGCTAGCGAATGGTCAAAATATAAGCCTGGTTTGTACGAACAATCTTTGTATGCCGCAACCACCGGCAGAAGTTCCGATCCGGCTCAAAAACCGGGCAATATCCAGCAAATTTTAGGCAATCAAGACTACGAAAATCTCAAATTCGATATCCGGGGAAAGATTTTTCTGAAAAACTCACTCTAGAAGCAATTAATTTACAGACATTTGCCGTAAAACCGCTGTTAGTTTTGCCGAATCAGGTCGAGACAAAAATGAGTTTGTCACCCGATGGGTTAGAATTGTTATTAGACCGGGTAGTTGCTAAAAAATCGGAACCAGTCGCAGGAGATTTGAGAACAGAGGGCGGAAGTGCGATCGTCTCTTCAACTCTCATACTTTTAAAGTTAAAAAAAGCACCGGTATCTAACAATTCTCTATTACCCGAAGAATTGCCTTTAAAAGGATTTCACCCTCGCTGGCTACCCTAGAAAGTTAAAAGTACGATCGGTTTGTAGGGACACTCCACCGTGCCCAAGGAGTGTCAACTTAACGTCAAACGTAGTACGGGTAAACTGTCTGACGATTAGGGCTCGATCCCCCTGGCGCCCCCCTTAAGAAGGGGGGGACAGGGGGGGTGAAAGTCCCCCTTCTTAAGGGGGATTTAGACTTAGCATAAAACCCGGATTTATCAATGGTTTTAGTTTTAAGTTGACACGCTTTGGCTCTTGGAGTGTCCCTACTAAAAACCTGTTATTTTCCTGCATAAGCCCCCATCCGTTCTTTGATAAACCGGATATAAAAATGCCTGAAAGTAGACTTAATCACCCGAGGCATACCAAAGTCAATCGGCATCATATTTTCCGGCAACTTCCAATCCAAAACCTTGAGAGTTTCCGGCTGCAAAAGCGGAAAATCAATCGCCTCTAAATTCGAGCAAAGTCCCAATCTCATCGCCGCAGCTACAGTCGGAACCAGCGCCGGATCGACATTAATAATTTCAACTACCGTTCTGTCCAAAGCAAACACATCGCTAGACGCGCCCAAAATCCCCAAAAACTTAGGTTCGCCGCCGCTTGGCCCGTTACCTTCGTGACCGATAATTCCATCCAAAATTGTCAAATTCGGGTTAATTGTCCGGGCAGTTTCTACCAGCATTTCACCGAATCTGGCGCTATCTTTGCCAGCTTCCATATGCCACCAAGCCTTCATTTTTCCTGGGACACAACCGAATAAATTTTTAACACCCATTGTCACGGTTAATTGAACGTGAGATTTGAGTTTGGGCAAATTAATTACTACATCCGCTTCCATTGCTTCTTGGCAAATTCGCAGATGATTGAAATCTTCGCTGACAGTTTCGTAGCGTTTCCCCTGAAACTCAACTACTGGCAAATTCAGTTCTTCTAGCAGTGGCAAATAACCGTTGGCTTTAGCTACACCCATCGCGCTACCAAAAGCCGGACTGTCGCCTAAAAACGGTTTCCCTCCCGCTTCGATGACCATTTTCGCCACACAGTAAACCAATTCTGGGCGGGTGACGCATTCTTTGGTAGGGCGAGAACCTGTGAGGAGATTGGGTTTGAGAAGAACCCGATCGCCCTTTTTGACAAAAGCCGAAATTCCGCCCAAGGGTGCGAGCAAATTTTCTAACGATGCTTGTAGGATTTGGCGATCGTATGAATTTGCCCGAATTAAACTAACAGAAGACATAGTGGTAATGGGGAATGGGGAATGGGGAATGGGGAATGGGGAATAGTTATTAGAAATTGGCAAGAATTATATATTTCTAATGCCCAATGCCCGATTCCCTGTTTGGCCAATTTGTTGTTAGTGCGAACCTTACTTTTAAGACATCGGCAACCTACCAGCAGCAGCCCGCTGCATGGTACTAACTCGCAGCGAATTAGCGAATATTCCTTGACCTTGGAGTTCGGGAATAGACGGTTTAACTTCCACTTTTACCAAGCGGGCAGTGCAGATAAAAACCGTTTGATCGACTAAATGAAAAGTCAACCAAGGTTGATTTAACAAATGCAGAACTTCCTCTTGGAATTCTTGTGCAGGCATCGGAATAGTAAAGGTTTCTGTGTGACCTTCGACATAATGAAATGTCACTTGAGTTGTGTTCTCTTTATCTTGAGTTAATTTGGCAAAGGAACCTACGGGCATAAATTTTACTCCTAAACTTCAGACGTTCAAACAATACTGCCATTTTATGGCTAAGAGTTAGCCGATGATGTTGGCATCGCACTCATTTTCTCTAAATCTAGAACTTTTGCCAAGTCTTCTGCACTCATTAAACCCCGTTCTAGCACAATTTGCCGCAAAGATTTTCCCGTTTCTAGAGATTCTTTAGCCACATCGGCGGCGTTGAGATAGCCGATGTGAGTGTTGAGAGCCGTAACGAGGGCGAGACTACCTTCAGCGTAAGCGAGACATCGATCGCCCTTAGCTTCAATTTTGGCGAGGCATTTGGTAGTCAGCGCGCTGATGGTATTGCCCAAAATTTCGATGCTATGAATCAGATTGTAGGCGATCAGGGGCATCATCACGTTCAACTCCAATTGTCCTGCTTGGGCCGCAAGGGCGATCGCACTATCATAACCCATGACTTGAAAACACACCATCGAAGTCATTTCCGCCATCACAGGATTGTATTTCCCCGGCATAATTGACGAACCAGGTTGCACCGGAGGCAGTTGAATTTCTTTCAAACCCGTTTTCGGCCCAGAGTCCATCAAACGCAAGTCATGGGACATTTTAACGCAATCCTGAGCCAGATTTCGCAGTGAACCAGATACATTTACAAACGGTGCCATACTCTGCATAGCTGCCATTAAATTCGGTGCTGGCTTCAGAGGTTTGTCGATCAATTTTGAGAGAATTTCAGCGACTTTTTCACAGTATTCAGGATGAGTATTTAAGCCAGTTCCCACCGCACTTCCGCCCAATCCCAAGGATGTCAAATCTCCCGATGCGGTCTCAATTCTCAAGGTATGTTCTCTGAGAATTTGCGCCCAAGCGCGGAAGGTTTCGCCCAGTCGAACCGGCACTGCATCTTGCATATGAGTGCGGCCAGATTTTACAATATCTTGGAATTCGGTAGCTTTACTTTCTAGGGATGCTACGGCATCGGACAAAGCCGGCAACAAAGTTTTTTCCAGCGCCAACAATCCACCGATCCGAATCGCCGTCGGAATCACATCATTGGTCGATTGTCCATAGTTTACATGATCGTTCGGACTAACGCGCTTATAGTTGCCTTTTTCATCGCCCAAAATTTCCAAAGCGCGATTTGAAAGAACTTCATTGACGTTCATGTGGTGAGAAGTTCCAGCCCCAGCTTGGTAAACATCAACTACAAATTGATCGCGCAATTTACCAGCTAGGATTTCGTCGGCTGCTTGGACAATGGCTTGACTGATGTCTTGGGGAATGCAGTCGAGTTCGCCATTGGCGATCGCCGTTGCTTTTTTAATTAAAACACAAGCATCAACATAAGTCGATAAAGGCTTGATACCGCTAATCGGAAAATTTTCTAGGGCGCGGAGAGTTTGGATGCCATAATAGACATTAGATGGAATTTTTTTTTCTCCCATCGAATCGCTTTCGGTGCGGTAGATTGCGGTTGATTGTTCAGTCATTCGATTTTAGATTTTAGATTTTAGATTTTAGATTATCGCACGTTTAGAGGTAATTTTATTGATGGGTGAGGTTGAGAGAGAGGAGTTAATCGCCCAACTGCGGGTCTATGAAGTTAAGCATAACCCAGATGACATTCTGGGAATTGCCAGATTGTCGGATGGTAAAATTGTTTTTTTGGAGATTGGTAATGATGTTGCAAAGAATTAAGTTAATGCCTGATTATAGTTGTTATTCCTTGTGGGATAGAGATGATGGCGGTGATATTGAACCGTGGGAATTGCCGCTGAGTGAGGAAATAATTAAACGTTTACTCCATTGGCAAGATATTTCGGCTTTTCTATGTGACATACTAAATTATATTATCGATCTACGTGAGGATTTTTCATGGCTCGTTTAAATCAAATCCTTGTCCTTAGCGCCATCAGCCTTATAACCCTAGCTGGTTGTGACAGTGCGAAGGAAGCTTCCACTCCGAAAACTTCATCCTCAGCGGTTCCTGCTGCTACTGTAACTGACAAAGCAGCAACTCCCTTAAACTATCCAGAGTTAAGTGGTATAGTGTTCAATACCAAAACAGCGGTTGAAGCTGGCAACTTTGCCAAAGCTAAAACGGAGTTTGGTAAATTCGAGAATTCCTGGAAGAAGTTTGAAGATCCCATCAAGGCAAAAGCACCCAAAGGCTATAATGCACTTGAAGAAGCTGCTGAAAAAGTGACGACTGAATTCAAAAAGTCTCAGCCAAGTAAAGACAAAGTGCTTGCAGAATTGGACTCATTGGACAAAATTATTAAGACTTTTCCTAAGTCCTAAAATTAGATGCAGAATGCTTGTTTCTTGTTCTAAATTTACATTTGAGCAGAAGCAAGCACTCCACAATCTATCGTTAAATAAATTTAATATTCTGAAAATTTAACGCTAATGAAAAAAGCATTTCGCAAGTACCACCGCATTCTAGCCATTATTGTTGCTTTGCCACTGACGCTGACTGTGGTGACTGGAATGTTAACAACAGTTGTTAAAGAATGGCCGATTAATACAGAAATTTCAGCGAGATTATTGTTGCAAATTCACACAGGTGAAATCTTTAATCTTCAAGCAAGTTACCCGATTTTAAATGGTTTGGGACTGATTGGTTTGCTAGTGACTGGTTTAAGTATGTCTGGTTTGTTTGGCAGAAGAAAGCAGCCGACTTCCAATGATTAAAAATACAGAATACCGAGAGCCAACATTTGAATGATTCGGGGATATAAAATCAGATATTTTTACTTTTAATCTGAGCCATCGCCATCAGGTAAAGTATATTCATCCTCAAAAACTTCAGACCAAGAAAGGGATGTTAAGTGACATTTAATTTTCCTCATTTCGGTTTCAGCCTCTTTCACGGCTGATTGAAAACATTTATCCCAAATAGATTCAACAGCATCACGATTCAAACTAGGAACTTCTTCCTGAATATCTTCTATTTCCCGGCGCGCCGAGAGAATACTGATAGCCCAGCTAGAAGTTTGTTTTTGAGGTTGACATTTCCATTTAATAATGTGAAGCATTAAACGGATTAACTGGCTTTTTAATGCTCGTTTTTCACTTCTTCCCATTGCTTCAATTAAAGATTCTAAACCTGCGGTGGCTTCCATAGATTTTCCTTCTTTGAGAAGTGTCTGGACTGTGACTGCCGTTTGATAATGAGAACATACTGCTAACCAGTCCCAATCTTGTTTAGTCAGCATTGCCTTATCCTTTAAATTGCCTGTATTTCTAAATTTATCATACCGATCGCCCTCAACTCCCCCCTCGCATCCTCCAACCCCGGACAATACTTAATAAAAACTTTATAAAACTTACCATGCTGTCAAGCACAGGTTAGAGTTATCCTAGAAAATCCAGCAATCCTGCAAAGCGTCAACATTCCCGTCACTTATCCGTGGTTCGATGACTCACACCCAAAGCACCAAAACTGCCACTGCAACTGCAATTTATTCCTTGACAATTGCTCCCGCCTGTGTATTGCGGGGTCGATCGGCGATCGTGCAAGCCGGAGATGCGATCGCCCGTCTCGGAAAACGCCCCCTAATCGTCGGCGGTAGCAACTCCCTCGCCGCCGCCCAACCCTACCTGCAACCAATCCTCGAACAGCAGCAGTTACAATCCGCCGAAACAGCCTACGGCAAGGATTGCAGCGAAATGGGCCTTGAAACCCTCCGCGCAGCCGTCCAAACCCATGAAGCCGATTTCATCATCGGAGTTGGCGGGGGGAAAGCCCTAGATGCAGCCAAACTCCTCGCCCATCAGTGCCAAATCCCGATCGCCACAATACCCACATCAGCAGCCACCTGCGCCGCTTGGACAGCCCTTTCTAACATTTATTCAGAACAAGGTGCATTCCAATACGATGTCACATTAGCCAGATGTCCCGACTTGCTAATCCTCGACTACGGCTTAATTCAAACCGCACCTCAGCGGACATTAGTAGCAGGAATTGGAGATGCGATCGCCAAATGGTATGAAGCATCAGTCAGCAGCGGACACTCCGAACAAACCCTGATCATTTCCGCCGTCCAACAAGCTAGAATACTGCGCGATATCCTATTCCAAAAATCAGCCGCCGCCCTCAAAGAACCGGGTAGCGAAACCTGGCAAGAAGTCACAGATGCAGTCGTATTGCTAGCAGGAGTAATCGGCGGAATTGGCGGCGCCCAATGTCGCACCGTCGCCGCCCACGCCGTCCACAATGGTTTGACTCATCTATTAGCAAGTCATGGTACTTTACACGGCGAAAAAGTCGCCTACGGCATTTTAGTCCAACTGCGACTAGAAGAAATGTTGCAAAACAATCAACTCGCAGCCACCGCCAGACAGCAACTCTTAAAATTCTACGCCGAGATTGGATTGCCCCAAACTTTAGACAATCTAGGACTTGGAGACATTACCCTAGCACAATTGCAGCGCGCCAGCGAAATAGCCTGCAATCCCTATTCCGACATCCACAGACTGCCCTTTAAAGTCGTTCCCGAACAATTAATGGCAGCGATGGTTTCAACCACCGCACCTGTGGGAGAATTAAAGATTAAGAATTAAAACAGTTTGTAGTAATGACTTTAGTCCTTGAAAAAATGTCCTAGAAAGGACTGAAGTCCTAACTACAAACCAGGAAAACTGACAACAGACAAAAAACAAATGACATTGGATTGGATTAGCCCTGCTGACAGGTTGCAAACACTACCACCCTACGTATTTGCCCGTCTCGACGAACTCAAAGCCCGCGCCCGCGAACAAGGACTCGATTTAATAGACTTAGGAATGGGAAACCCCGACGGTGCAACTCCTCAACCAGTAGTAGAAGCCGCCGTCGCAGCCATCCAAAATCCTGCAAATCACGGCTATCCACCCTTTGAAGGAACTGCGAGTTTCCGCCGCACGATTACCAAATGGTATAGCCGCCGCTACAACGTTGAATTAGATCCAGAAAGCGAAGCATTGCCTTTGTTGGGTTCTAAAGAAGGTTTAGCACATTTTGCGATCGCCTACATCAATCCAGGCGACTTAGTATTAGTACCAACTCCCGCTTATCCCGTATTATTTCGCGGCCCCATCATCGCCGGTGCAAAAGTTCACAACATCATCCTCAAACCGGAAAACAACTGGGTAATTGATTTAGGAGACATTCCCGATAGCGTAGCCGAACAAGCCAAAATACTTTATTTCAATTATCCCAGCAATCCCACCGGTGCCACCGCACCCCGCGAGTTTTACAAAGATATTGTTGCTTTCGCACACAAACATCAAATCTTACTGGTTCACGACTTGTGTTATGCAGAATTAGCTTTTGACGGCTATCAACCGACAAGTTTATTAGAAATTCCCGGTGGTAAAGAAATCGGTGTCGAATTTCACACTATGTCAAAAACCTACAATATGGCAGGCTGGCGAGTCGGTTTTGTAGTCGGAAATAGCAAGATTATCCAAGGTTTGCGTACCTTGAAAACAAACTTAGATTACGGTATATTTTCCGCCTTGCAAGCAGCAGCGGAAACAGCGCTGCAATTACCCGACAGTTACTTGCAAGAAGTTCAGCAGCGTTACAGCAGTCGCCGGGATTTTATGGTGGAAGGATTGGCAGAATTAGGGTGGAATATTCCTAAACCTCTGGCTGCAATGTATCTTTGGGTTCCCTGCACTCGCGGCATGAGTTCGACTGATTTTGCCCTGAATGTTTTGCAGCAAACTGGTGTTGTTGTCACTCCTGGCAATGCTTTCGGGCCGGGCGGCGAAGGATATGTGAGAATTAGTTTGATTGCAGATTGCGATCGGCTGGGAGAAGCCCTGCGTCGCATGAAACAAGCTAATATTCGATATTAGTCATGGGGAATGGGGCATGGGGAATGGGGCATGGGGAATTGGCATCGGACATTTTTTTCCTTCTTCCTTCTTCCTTCTTCCTTCTTCCTTCTTCCTTCAGTTATAACGTTTTAATTTGCTCGATCACCCAGCCAAAAGTTTCCATAACTTGCTTGAGGGCAGATTCATCCTGCAAAGTAAACAAAGCCAGACTCGGCGACCTTCTCTCCCCTGGTTCTGTAGGTAACGACAGACCGATCGAACTTAGCTTGTTTCTCAATTCTAGCCAGTTTTGTTCCGCATTAAACGGCGGCCCGGAACCATAATTATCAGCAGAAATCTCCATTCTGCCAGCAATATCTACAGTGAATAACAGATAGGGTTTTCTGCCCTTTTGAGGCAATTGAGCGGCGAAACCGCCGTAGGCATCCCCCGTTCCCCACTGGATTTGAACTTCGGGTTCTTGACTTTTTGCCCAAAGGTAAATTTCTCTTGCCATTTGCGCCTCGTCCGCGCCCCGTCTAGCTTTGATTTCCGCAAAAAATGAAGATTCATCCCACCGCCTTCTTTCGCGCGTTGCGCTGGATTTTTTCTGCTGTGCTTCGGCTGTCTGACCGATCACTCTGGGAACCAGCGTTTTCAAACCGTCTTCACTTACGTACTGCTTAATTTCCAAGGCCAAAACTTCGACCGGGTCCATTTGTTCGTTGAGAAATTCCACAACTCGGCGCATTTCAGCGGAAATCTCGTCAGCTACAAAAACCAAGCGAACTTTACCCGCTTGCAAATTAGTTTTAACCTTTTGCCAAAATCGGTCTTCATTGGCATGTGCACCGAGAAATTCTTCAAAAATCTGTTCGGGATCGCGACCCCGATCGCGACAATTAGCTTCAAACAAAGCAATAATTGAATCGATCGGCCAGTAAACCAACGCATTAGCAGCATAGTCGATCGACTGACCCAAAACTTTTTGCCGTAGTTCGGCATTAGGAGTTCGCCGGACATCTACCAAAGTAGGAACTGCATTTTGGTCGAGAAACAAATGATCCAGCGACCACTGTACTGCTGTTTCCTCATCGCTGGGGATTGCAGCTTCCCGCGAAATTAACAGCCACCTCCGCGCAGTCGCCCGATCGATCTGGTCTCCCGCGATCAAAGTGGGATAAGTTACTAGCAAGTCTTGTAACTGGTCTTCCGAGTCGTAGGGCTGTTCCATCATTTCTACCAGCCTGTCGTCGTCCTGAATCAGATAAATACCTCCAGCCATGCAAATCCACCTTCTTAATTTTAGATTTTAGATTTTTTGAACAGTTGACTGTTAACTTTTGCAGTACCCTGAGCGTAGTCGAAGGGTCTATTGACTGCTAACTGTTGACTGCTAACTGTTGACTAATGACTAATACAACCACTAAATACTTGCTGTGTCGGCCCTGTCATGTAAATCCGTCCAGAAACTTCTGCCCATTCGATTTCCAAAACGCCACCGGGGAGTTCAACAGCAGTTGTCCGATCGCACTTTCCCGTCAACACCCCAGCCACCACAGCCGCACAAGCACCAGTCCCACAAGCTAGAGTAACACCTGCGCCTCTTTCCCACACCCGCATTTTTACATAGTCCCGTCGCATCACTTGAATAAATTCCGTATTTGTACGGTGGGGGAATGCTTGGTGGTGTTCAAATTGAGGCCCAACAGTTTCTAAATCAATAGCCGAAACATCCTCTACAAAAGTAATGCAGTGAGGATTGCCCATGCTGACACAGGTAACAGACCAAGATTTGTCGGTTACTTCGATCGGCATATCTATAACTTTGGCATCTGCTGGGGCCAAAGTTGTCGGAATTTCCGCAGCCAGCAGTCGGGGAACTCCCATATCGACTTTCACCTGTCCGTCCGATCGCAATTCTGTGATAATAACCCCTGCACCCGTATGAATCCGGTACTCAGTCTGAGATTCACTCCCCCCCTTACTCAGGGAGGGTTGGGGGGGGTGAATTTTCGATCCTTCCAAATCGGCGATAAACTTAGCCAAACAGCGAATCCCATTGCCGCACATTTCCGGTTCCGAACCATCGGAGTTAAAAATCCGCATCGTATAGTCAGTACCATTTTGCCCTGGAAGAGCAAAGATTACGCCGTCTGCGCCGATGCCAAAATGTCGATCGCACAATACCACAGCTTGTTCTGCTGTTATAACTGGTTCACAGGAGTGGCGGTTGTCAATCAGAATAAAATCGTTGCCCAGTCCGTGATACTTCGTAAACTCGATCGGCATAAAAACAAACCTCTTTTGGTTAAAACTGATGAGATGATGTGATGACCAAGAAACTGAGATTCAAGCCCCGTCCTTCTAGTACGGCTTTGATTTTCCGATCTTGTTGGCAAAAGCTAGTATAAGATAATAACACCCAAAAGATTTCTAGGCCCAAGACACGTTGAAATAGCTACGATGCGGGCAAACTTAGAAACGGCTAGAAAGGCAATGGTTAACTCCAACATGGAAGCAGGGTAAAAAGTCGCCACAGGGCATTGGGAGACTTTAAACGGACATGGAGACAGAGTAAGACTACGCTTGCGTTGCATCAGTCGATGAAGTGTCAAGAATCACCGCACTTTTAGGGCGGTGAGTATGTCAACAAATTACCCATTTCTCAGTATGTCTGAATTTGAGACCGGATTGCCCAGCGTTCGCTTAATACAAAGCTACATCAAAGACAAAGAACAGGTAGAGATCAAACTCATGACCGGCGACTTGCTAGCGGGCAGAATTTTTTGGCAGGATAATAGCTGCATTTGCCTCCTCGATCCCTCAGAAACACAAATTCTGATCTCGCGATCGGCAATTGCTTATCTCAAACCCAACGCTTGAGGAGAGGGGGAGAGGGGGAGATTGGGAGTGGGGGAGATTGGGGGATAGGAAAAATGGCGTTGCTGAGAAAGGAGTATGATTTGCCTCCGAAATTTAGAGGGGCAATTCATGAATTGCCCGGGCAATTCATGAATTGCCCCTACTAAATTTCAGGGATTGCTATAGCGAGTGAATCATACCTAAATTCAGCAACGCCGGAAAAATATTCCCTGTTCCCAATGCCCCATGCCCAATGCCCCATGCCAACTGCCCTAATCGCTAAACAGCTTTTCGGTCACTTGCGTGGCGAGAATAGGCAGCTTTAAGGCAGGTTGTACGATCGGCTGTGATGCCGTCCGTTGCATCAAGCCGAGTTCGTAGAAACCACCGCACAGCAGCAAACGATCGCCCTCTTGTAAATCGGTAGTTCCGTCCGGCCAGCGAGTAAACTTCCCTTCCCGGCGGATCGCCCGCACCTGCACCCCGTACTGAGTCAGCAAATCTACCTCCGACAGTTTTTGACCCACCCAAGGGCTATTTTCTGGCAGCCTCAGCCACTGGCAAGAACTACCCCCCTGTGGCACTGCAATTTCCCCCTTCGCCAGCAACTCAAAACTGATCAGTTCTTCGGGTTCTCCAACGACCAACACTCGATCGCCCGACTGCAAAGCTGCCTTCCCGTTGGGATAGTCTATTTCCTGCCCATCTTCGCGGACGATCGCCATCACGCTGACCCCTGTCAACTGTCGCAAGTTAGTTTCTTCCAGAGTCATGCCGGCGATCGGAGCACCTTCGGGCAAACTGTACCACTCGCTGTTCATATCTTGAACCGCCACTTTCAAATCTCGCGAAACCGCCAAAGGTTCGCGCGCCGGCCGCAATTCCAGATAGCGACTGCTGCGAATTTGCTGCACTTCCCGCCCGATCGCCATTGCGGAGACTCCCATCCCAGCCAGCAAGTGTGCAGACAGTTCTAAACTCGCCTCAAAATCCGGCTGGACGACTTCCCACGCCCCCAGTTGGTAAAGCAGTTCAATGTCTTTATCTTTGTTAGCCCGCACCACAATATCCAAATCCGGGACTAATTCCAAAGCCCGCTTCAGACACAAGCGAGTGCTCATCGGATCGGGAAGCGTCACCGCCATTGATGCGGCCCGGCCCACCCCCGCAGCTTCCAAGACGTGCAAGCTGGCGGCATTACCGTAAATATAAGGAATTCCCTGCGTTCTACACTCTTGAATTCTGCTTTCCGACTCGTCGATCACCACAACCGAACAGTTGCGGCTTTGCAGCACTTTAACTAAATTTCTGCCGACTCGCCCGTAGCCACAAACCACAACATGATTTTGTTCCGGCAAACTTTCCGCTATTTCTACAGGTTGAGACATTTGGTCAAAATAGCGCTGCAAAGGCCCGAAATTTTCCGCCCAATTGAATAACTGCGGCACGCTTCTCAATACAAACGGCGTCAGTACCAGAGTGACTGCTGTCGTTCCTAAAATTAACAAGTAAACGTCTCGCGAAACCAGCCCCAACGCTTGGCCGGAACTAGCGAGTACAAAGGAGAATTCTCCTATTTGAGCTAAGCCCAAACCTGCGATTAATGCGGTTTTTAGCGGATAGCCAAACAGTCGAACGATCGGCGTTATAATCAAAAACTTGCCGACAAATACTAGAAATACCAGTCCCAGAATTAATTCTAGATGATTCCAGAGAAAGAACGGGTCAATTAGCATTCCGATGGTCACAAAAAATAGGGAAGCAAAAATATCTCGCAAAGGCTCGACATAAGTTAGAGTTTGGTCGGCATATTCCACCTCGGAAATCATTAAACCCGCCACAAAGGCGCCCATCTCGATCGAGAAACCCAAATATTCTGTCAGCAGCGCAATGCTTAAAGCCAAAACCACAACTCCCAGCAAAAACAGTTCCCGGCTTTCTGTTTTCGCGAGGTAGCGCAGCAACTGCGGTACGAGCCAAATTCCCGCAACTACAGCACCCGCAGCAAATAAACTAATCCGCAGCAGCGCCCACGCTACCGTGATGCCGATCGCCTCTGCTGGCTGGTTGAGAGCCGGCAAAACTGCTAACATTAGCCCCAAGGCTAAATCTTGAACTACTAATATTCCCAGCATGACTTGACCGTGGGAAGTACCGCTTTCGGAACGTTCCATCAAGCACTTGAGTACGACTGCTGTTGAGGAAAGCGACAGGATCGATCCTAAAAACACGCCTTGGGCGGGCGATTCTACCCAGCCTACAGCCAAGGAAATTGCCGTGGTAAAGGCGATCGTCAGCACAATTTGCAAGCCCCCGCCGCCCAAACTAATAGCTTTAACTTTTTGAAGTTCGGCAAAGGAAAACTCTACTCCCAAGGCAAACAACAGAAAAGCAACGCCAAATTCAGCCAGGGTGTCTACCTGAATTAATTCTTTAATCAGCCCCAAACCGGCCGGCCCAACTACGATCCCTCCCAGGAGATACCCGAGAATTACCGGCTGTCGCAACAGCGATGCAAAGAGTCCTCCTGCTGCGGCAGCAGCGAGAACTAGAACTAAGTCAACGATCAGTCGGAAGTCTTCTTGCACAACTTTATGAAAAAAGTGTAAAGTTATATTATAGTATCTAATGTGTTGACTGTGTTTGAGGCGTTGACTATAGTTGAAGAGCAACTGCAACAACCGCCAAGGATCGAGGTATTTTCAGATGGCCAAGACTTCAACACCGCACAAAAGGCTTAATCTATTACAGGTTTATCGAGGTATTGCAGCTATATTGGTGGTGCTGTTTCACCTGAACGAGATGAGCATAGAAAGGTTAAAACAAGTAACTTTTTTTAATTTATTTCAGGCTGGGTGGAGTGGTGTTGATTACTTTTTTGTGTTAAGTGGCTTTATTATGGTGTACGTTCATCGATCGGCGATCGGCAAACCAGACCAGTTACAATCATTTTTAGTCAAACGCACCGTCAGAATCTACCCAATTTATTGGATAATTACTCTCATAGTTTTAGCCTTTTTTCTAGTAGTACCAGGTTTTGCCAATAACAAAGACTTAAGTATTCAGCACATATTAGCATCTCTGTTTCTCCTGCCTCAGAATGATAAACCAATTCTAGATGTTGGCTGGACTTTGATTTATGAACTGTTTTTTTATGCGCTATTCAGTCTAGCCATCTGGTTCAAACCAAAATATTCCGTGCCGATACTTTCGAGTTGGCTATTTGTCACAATGCTGCACTATTTAAAAGTAGTAAATTTTGGTGGCGAGGCTTTTTTCCTAAATCTAGTATTTGGCAATATGAATCTAGAATTTGTCCTCGGCTGCTTGGCTGGATATGTTGTGATTAAATTTGGCACTACAATTAGCAAAAACAGATGGATTTTGTTTGGGGCAGCAAATTTAGGATATGTAGCTTTATTAATTCTGACGGCTGCAAACAAACTAGAAATAGATCGAATCAGCACTTTTGGAGTGTTGGCGGCTTTGTTAATCATAGGTTCGGCATCGATCGACCTTAACGACTCTCCAAAAGTCCCCAAAATTTTAACATACTTGGGAGATGCCTCTTACTCGATATTTTTAATCCACAGCCCGATCGTATCAGCAATTACAAAAGTGCTGCAAAAGGCGAATCTAGGAAAATTTTACGATGGATTTTTTGCACCTTCGTTGGTAGCGCTGATGGCAGTAGTTGCAGGCTGCTTGTTCTACTCTTTAATCGAAAAACCGCTGACAGTTTATCTGCGGAAAAATGTAGTTGAAAAAATGAATTTTTCCAAAGCGCCAGCCAGCTAATTGTAGGGTAATTTCGGAGTTTGTAGGGTGCGTCGCTATCTAGAATCTCCGCAAACAAACGAGAAATCTAAAAGCGACGCACCGCAGAGCCTAGTTAGTTCGATCGCACCCTATTTTGGATGGTGCGTCGCTGTGAAATTGTCGATCGCATTTGCAGATTGTAGAAGGCAACGCACCCTACAAACTAGATTTAACCTATTTCCGTTTTTGTAGGGTGCGGATCTGTGAAATTTTTGATGAAATTTACAGATTTGAGATGGATCCGCACCTGACTGACTCTGGCGGTGCGTCGCTGCGAGATTGTCGATTTGATTTGTAGATTGTTCATCGCGACGCACCCTACAAATTAGCTCGCATTTGCAGATTTTAGATGGCAACGCACCCTACAAACGTATCGAGAGAGAAAATAGCAAAAGGGTTAGAGAGAAAAGAAGAGTCCTCGCCGGGAAAACTAGGACAAGAAAGAAACCGACGCCACCGCAACGCGAAAACCCATGTTCTTCCACCTGAATTTCGCCGAATCCTCGCGACGAAGGGCACTGCGGCAATTGACCGCATTGTAGCCCCACGAACGACCACGAAGCACACGGTTATTATCTGTTCCAGTTTCCCAAGAACTTCCGTTACTCGGTGCACCGTTATAATTACCGTGCCATTTATCGCTGCACCATTCCCAAATATTGCCGTGCATATCATATAAGCCAAATGAATTCGGTGGAAAACTTCCCACATCCGTTGTTCGTTCGTGATTAAGTCCCGATTGTGCAGAACCGTAGGGATAATTCCCATTATAATTAACTAAATCCGGCGTAATCGTGTCACCAAAATAGAAAGGCGTTGACGTTCCGGCGCGACAAGCATATTCCCATTCGGCTTCCGAAGGTAAGCGATAAGTCTTGCCTGTTTTTTGAGAAAGCTTCTGGCAGAATTCCACAGCGTCATTCCAGGTTACTTGTTCTACAGGACGTTTCGCGCCTTTGAAATAAGCAGGGTTATTTCCCATCACCGCTTGGTATTGTTCTTGAGTAATCGGATATTTGCCTAGATAAAAAGGTTGGACAGTTACTTGATGCACTGGTTGTTCGTAAAAACTTTCAGAGGATCCCATCATAAACGTGCCGACGGGAATATAAACAATAGACAGTACAATTCCATTACCTAAGTCTTCAGGGAAGAAGCGAGCAAATGACTTAGTGCGGCTGTTTTCTTTGCCAGAGGAATCGACTGTGATGACATCAAATTTAAATGTGGGTAAATAGTTGGAAAACTGTAGTTTTATCTTTAAGTCCTTCCTATCTTTCAGTAATGAATAGGCTGCTACTTTAACCTGCATTGACTCATCCCGCAATGCTCCAATTATCAAATCTAATCCTGCTTCTCCATATTTGAGCGCATCGGAGAGTGCGATGATTCTCACTTCGATCGCCGGTGAAGCCAATCGGCTTTTAACGCCCGCAATTCCTCCCAGTACCGCCGCACCGACAGGAGTTGAATTTTGACCGCCTTTGACGGCATCATATTCTCCGGGTTGATTTTGCTCATTTGGCATGGCATTTTGACCTCTGTATAATTAACCACTGTGGCATTTACTGAATAAATACCCCAAATACTCAAAACTTACCCAGTTACGCTACAAATAAGCCAAATCGCGCGTTGCATTTTGCGCTTTTGCAGGCTACATTTACAGACTTGGCGCAAGTCCTAACATTGCGTTATTCTTTGCGGTGAGAGCGTGCTAGAGTTAGCTACTTTGTGTAACATTAGCTAGATAAGAATTTAGGATATCGGTGATGATGACTGTAAATCAAAGCAACTGCCGACAAAGTGCAAAAATAATTGTGAATCCTATTTTCCGGTGGGGAGGGTTGAAGGCAAAGCAGCTAACGGTGAGTTTGAGCGGGGGAATTGTTGCGGGCCTTCTGAGTGCGGTATCTGCCGCGCAAGCTTTGCAGGTGCAGGTGACGCCTGCAAATCCCGAACTCGGAGACACGCTGTCAGTCATCATTCAGGTAAATAGCAGCAGCCCGACTCCCACGGTTTCTGTACTGCAAAAAAACTACCCGGCTTTTCCAATGGGCAATAATCGCTTTCGGGCGCTGCTACCGACAACTCCGTTAGAAAAAGCTGGTGCTCGCCAAATTCAAGTCGCTGGTGACGGACAAGTGCAGAAGTTGAGCGTGCAAGTTCGATCGCGCAATTTTCCCACTCAATCTATCACTCTACCTCCGGGTAAAGACAGCGAAGGTACTGATGCCGAGTTCGATCGCGTAGACGCATTTAAAGCACTGGTGACACCCCAAAAGTTTTGGAACGGCCCATTATTGCGACCAAACTCTGGCGAAATTACCACTATTTACGGGGTACGTCGGTACTATAATGGGGTGTTTGCCCAAGACTACTACCACCGTGGCGTCGATTATGCGGGTGCTTACGGTTCTCCAGTAATGGCACCTGCTGCTGGCCTGGTGTCTCTCGTGGGACGCGAATCCCAAGGGTTCAAAATCCACGGGAATGTGGTTGGTATCGACCACGGCCAAGGGGTAGCAAGTATTTTGATGCACCTTAGCCGGATTGATGTTAAAGAGGGTGATTTTGTGCAAGCCGGTCAAGTAATTGGTGCTCTGGGGTCAACGGGGGCTTCGACAGGCCCTCACCTGCACTGGGGACTTTATGTAAATGGGCAGTCTGTCGATCCGGTACCTTGGCGGCTTGTTGGAGTTGAGTAGGAATTTTTAGGTATTTTGACGAATAAAGCCGTCAATTATGGGGTAAGTTTGTGGCTGGGGCGTGCAGATAACTGGAATTAGTTATCCGTATTGAGTTAGGATTGGTATCAAAATTCTCAACTCCAACCTCAAAACTCCAATCTCAAGACGCCAGCAATCGCGTCTTCAAAAAAAACTCTATTAATGATGCCGTTGAGCGGGAAGCATATATGAGTATTGAAAAAATTGTTGAACAAGCTTTGCAGGATGGCTATTTAACGCCGTCGATGGAGGCTGAGGTGGGACGGATCTGCAATACGGCTTCGGAATTGTCGATCGAAGAGTATATGGCTCTCGATCGTCTGATGGGTTCTTTGTTGACCGGGGAAGTTGTGGTTCTGCCGCGCAAACAGTTCATCAACGTGATGGAAGAGTTGGTGCTCAGCGATGCGATCGCCAGGGTGGCAGAAATTGAGGCGACGACCGACCTGAGTCTGGATGTGGGAGATATTGCGGCTTATGCTTTAAATAGGCTGCCGCCTCTGTACGCGACGACGGAAGAAGGAGCTCACTTTCAAAGGGCTAGGGCTAAAGAGCAACTTCACGATTTGATTTCCAAAGAAGTCAACGCAGCGATCGCCCGCAACTTGGACAGGCCCGACACCCCAAACCCTACAGCTTTTGGCAAGTCTTCTGGAAACGAAGTTCTTTCACAGCTAAGCACTTGGCTGCAAGCTAACGCCACTAATTTTGAGCCGCAGTCGTAGTACCACGCCCAGTAGCTAGCGATATTTTGGTTAAGTCGATCCCGCTCAATTCTGAAAGCGGGATTTCTAGTTTTTGAGCAACCAACATTCATCTGAAGGAAGAAGCCCGAAGCCAGAAGCCCGAAGCCAGAATTCAAGAACAAACAATGAGAATTTAAGAATTTTATTTAGTTGTTACTTAAAACAAAAAAAATTCGGCGTTGCTGCTGCAGGAGTATGATTTGCCTCCGAAATTTAGTACGGGCAATTCATGAATTGCCCCTACTAGCGAGTTTCAGGGATTGCTATAGCGAGTGAATCATACCTAAATTCAGCAACGCCAAAAATTCCTCTTTCTTCTTCCTTTTTCCCGACATCCGTTACATCCGTTGAACGAATCCGTTGCCGAACTTCCTTCTTCCCGACATCCGTTGAGCGAATCCGCTGCCGAACTTCCTTCAAACGATTAATTGTTGCTGTCAGAAGAGTCTGCCGAGGGGCTGGCTGTAACTTTTGTATCTCGCTTTTCGCGTTTTTTCCGTTCCGCTTGGATGACATCTTGAAGCACTATTCGCGCTTGGGCCATTTTTTCCAAATTGCTACGGTACAAATCTAAATCTTTGCTAACTTTGTCTTCAGGCAAGTGTAAAGCCGCACTGACTTTGGCGATCGCGTCGTTTCGCGTTTCTTGGTCTTTTACCATGTCGGCGTCAGCTTTTTCTAACAACGAGAACAAACCGATCGCGAACAAGCGGCTGTACTTAAATTGAGGGTTGCTGGCGATCGCCCCTAAAGACGCTTGCAAATCTGCTGTATCTTCAAAGCTAGTAGAGCGATCGAGCCACGAGAGCAACTCTTGCCCCGAAAGTCGCTCAGCCAAGCTTTCCAATCGGTGAGCATCTTGCTTGTAGCGATCGGGATCGTCCTCTAGGGATTTGCACAAACCGTTAAAAATCGAAACTCTGTCTGCTTCTGGGGCGTATCCGAGCATGAATCGATCGAAAGCTGTCACCACACCCAAAGCATAAATCGGATCGTATTGAAAATCGGCATTCGCCGAAAGCAAGTGCATTTCTACCATCAACTCTTCTACCACTCGACGGTAAATTGAGTTAATCGGCCGAGTGTGAATCGTATAGAAACTTCGCTTAGTATCTGAAACAGTACGGTTATTGTTCACCTGAGTCTTATAGATAAATAATTTTGCCGCAGCGGCGTGAGTAAAGTCGGGGAAGTCAATTCGGCGATCGGGCTGACAATAATTGCCAGTTTTTTTTAAGCGGTGCTGTCGGAAACCGAGGCAAAATTTTACGGAGAAGATTTTACGGGCGATCGACAGCAACAATTAATATGTCGCAATACGAGGGTAAAACCCCAGTATCTTTACAATCATAGCTCTTCTGGGATCGCTCAGAAATCTAATCTTCTCAGTTTCGCAGCAAGTTTTGGCAAAACATATCACAATAAGTTTTTACTGTCAATCCCAAATCCTCAAACTTCCCACAAGCATGACAATTTCTCCTGAATTAATCACTTTAGCGCAGTACATGGCGGGCGAATTTGACAACCGGGAACAAGCGCTAGCAGACCCGGCTTGGTACGTGCACCTGCGTTTCTGGCAAAGACCCCTGCCCGTTTCCCTATTTGCCGAACCCAGTATTGCCCTGTTTGCCGAACAAGCCAATATTCTGGAATTGGACAAACCATACCGCCCGCGCATCGTGCAACTGAGGCACTCACCGACAGCGCCAGGACTTATAGAAGCTCAGTATTATATGTTTAAGGATATTGAAGCGGTTAAAGGATCTGGTCGCGATCGCGACTTGCTGAGAAAGCTTACTCGCGAGCAAATCGAACTTCTCCCCGGCTGCACCCTCTCCGTTGCAGTGCAAAATTTAGGCTCAAACGGCTACCGCTTTCGGGCATCTTTGCCGGAGGGAACTCTCTGCGGCTTTACCTACGGTGAGCAAAATTACCAAGTAGACTTGGGATTTGAAGCCGCCGCCGAGGAATTTCTCAGCTACGACAAAGGAATAAGCCCCACGACAGGCAAGGCTATCTGGGGAGCTTTAATGGGCCCTTTTAGATATGTCAAGCGTCAGGATTTTGCTTCTGAAATATTGGTTTAAACTGAGAGAAAAGCCAGGGAAGAAGCAACGCCGGTTGATTGACAGTAAGACTTTTTCTGACATTGGCGATCGTACCTCACTTACATTTTGCAGTAATATCAATCCCGGTTGCATTGGAATTAATATCACCCGAAATCAGGACACGGCAGTGCCGTTTCCCTACCCCATTAATTGTAGGGAAACAACACTGCCGTGTCCTCTATATTATTCAGGAACAGCCGGAATTGATATAAGCAACCTCTCGAATTTTCCGAAAAAAAGAGGAAGCAGGTAAATTCTTACCCCTTCCTCTTTTTCTGATAGGTTCCTATGCGCTTCGGAATCTCAAGCTTACATAGCTATTACACCGCAACCGATTAAAGCAGTAAAGCAGGAGTGCTCAACTGGCGCGCGGAACCCCCTCTAGAGCTTCTTCTTCAGTTTCAAAGATTTCAAACACAGAATCCATCATGGTGACTTCAAACACCAGTTTGGCTTCGGGATGAACATTGCAAATTCGGAAACTACCCTTAACTTTATCCGCATCGCGCATACCTGCGACTAACGAGGTCAGGCCAGAACTATCGATAAAGTTTACCTGACCAAGATTCACGACGACATGGCGGCTGAGTTTGGAAATACACTCTTGCAACTTGAGGCGGAATTGCCAAGCTGTCGTGATGTCCAACCGTCCTGTCGGTGCTAAGACGATAACTGTTGTACCGTCAGATAGCGTGTGGGTTTTTTGATCAATATGAATCACTGACCCTTCCCTCAAATTTATGACTATTTATCGCGGTGGTTACTTTCTGCTATACAAATACTAGACAAGTCTAGATATTTGCTTCTTACTTCACAGGGAGCATGGGAGCGGTTATCCCTCAGTAAGCTTTCGCGCTTTAGCCAAGCGTGATAAATTAATCGCTGGATTCAAGTCTCTGTCCATCGAATTACCACAACTTTCGCAGTTGTACGTTCTTTCTTTCAGTGGCATATCTTGGATCTGCCCACAGCTTGACTATTGTTTTGCAAGGGCGGAAACCAGCAGTCAGCAATGATTATTTCACAACCAAACTTTTTCGCCTTATATTCTAGGTGACGCTTGAATTCATAGAATCCACAGTCAGCTATTGCCTGCGCTAGTTTGTGATTTTTTAGCATCCCATCAACATTTAAATCTTCTACTTATCGTTGCGTGGTTTTTGCATAAGTAAGTAGTGACTTGATACTGAAAGTCTAAGCTTTTTCGCAAATCGCGCAGGGTTTGAACATGGCACACTATGAGTGTTTGTGTAAAAGTTTACCATTCTGTCTACTTAATTGCTAGCTAAGGACTTTCTCAGTCAGTTTAACTCAGGTCGGTGACTGCTGAGGCATCCAATTCGCCCAATCTTGCGGTTTTAAGAACTTTGAGTAGAGTTCGGCTTCTGGAGAGTTGGGTTCTGGCTCGAAGCAATATTCCCAGCGTACCAGAGGTGGCAGGGACATTAGAATCGATTCGGTGCGTCCGTTGGTCTGCAAGCCAAAGGTCGTGCCCCGATCGTACACCAAGTTAAATTCAACGTAACGGCCGCGGCGGTAAAGTTGGAAATCGCGCTGGCGATCGCCGTACTCTTGCGATCGACGCTTGTCAACAATTGGGGTGTAAGCCGGCAAAAATGACCGGCCGCAGTCCTGTACGAAGGCGAACAGCGACTCCCAACTCCGAGGTGCCGGCACTCCGATGCTGTTGCTGCACTCAGCGGCCTTTCCCTTGACATTGTGGTCGCGGTAAAGCGGGGCTTGAGCGCTTTGGTAGTCAAAAAACAGGCCGCCCACGCCGCGAGTTTCTTGGCGGTGCGGGAGGTAGAAATATTCGTCGCACCAGAGTTTAAATGTCGGATAATATCCGGGATGGTGGCGATCGCAAGCTGCTTTCAGAGTTTTGTGAAAATGAGCTGCATCCTCAGCAAACGGGTAATAAGGAGTCAAATCGACACCGCCGCCAAACCACCAAATCGGCCCCGCCTCAAAATAGCGGTAATTCAGGTGAACCGTAGGCAAGTAGGGATTGCGGGGGTGCAGCACCATCGAAGTGCCAGTGGCATAGAAATCGTGACCGGCCGCTTCTGGGTGCTTGGCCAGAATCAAAGCCGGCAAACTTTCGCCCCACACTTGGGAAAAATTGACTCCGCCTTGTTCAAACACATCGCCTTCGCGCATGACGCGAGAACGTCCGCCGCCCCCTTCGGAGCGTTCCCAAGAGTCCTCCTTAAATTTGCCGCCACCATCGAGCTGTTCGAGGGATTGACAAATTTCGTCTTGTAGGCTTTTCATAAATTGGCTGACTCTAGCTCTAGAATCAGCGGGCGGCAAAAACGGGGAAGTGGCTGTTTTAAGAGTTGTAGAAACTGTCATAAAATTTCTGTTGTCAGATTTGAGTCTTAGATGGGCGATGATTCCCAAATCCAGTCGTGATGTAATTATGCCACCGCAGGTCTGCAAATGATCGCAATGAAGATACATTAAAAAATAGCAACAAAAATATACTTAAACCTGCGATGGCAAATTATTTGACCCAATTGCAGAGCTATCGTGGAGAACACAATGCCCAATACACTCGATATTAGTTCAGTCTTAGAAATTTTGCGACCCGTGCAAGACCCCGAACTGCAAAAAAGTTTGGTGGAATTGAACATGATTCGTAACATTAAAATTGACGGCGGTGTCGTCAGTTTTACCTTAGTGCTGACTACGCCTGCTTGCCCGCTGCGAGAATTTATTGTCGATGATTGCAAAAAAGCGGTCAAACAGTTGCCGGGAGTCGAAACAGTGGCTGTGGAGGTGACAGCCGAGACTCCGAAGCAGAAGGGAATGGTCGATCGACAAGGTATTGAAGGCGTCAAAAATATTATCGCAATTTCCAGCGGCAAAGGCGGCGTCGGCAAAAGCACGGTGGCGGTAAATGTGGCCGTAGCGCTGGCGCAAACCGGCGCTAAAGTCGGTTTGCTGGATGCGGATATTTATGGGCCCAACGACCCGAATATGTTGGGTTTGGGAGATGCGAAAGTGATGGTTAGGGACGGAAAAAGTGGGGAAAGCCTCGAACCTGCTTTCAACTACGGCGTCAAATTGGTGTCGATGGCGTTTTTAATTGAGAAAGACCAGCCTGTAATTTGGCGCGGCCCGATGTTGAACGGGATCATCCGGCAGTTTCTGTATCAGGTGAATTGGGGCGATTTAGACTATCTGATTGTGGATATGCCTCCGGGTACTGGAGACGCGCAGTTGACGATGGCGCAAGCGGTGCCGATGGCTGGTGTGGTGATTGTGACGACTCCGCAGACTGTGGCTTTGTTGGACTCCCGCAAGGGGTTGAAGATGTTCCAGCAGTTGGGTGTGTCGGTGTTGGGAATTGTGGAAAACATGAGCTATTTTGTGCCGCCGGATATGCCGGATAAGCAATATGATATTTTCGGTTCCGGCGGCGGGGAAAGGACGGCTGCTGAGTTGGGAGTGCCGCTGTTAGGCCGCATTCCGCTGGAAATTCCGTTGCGGGAAGGTGGCGATTCCGGTGTGCCAATTGTCGTGGGACAACCGGATTCTGCTTCGGCGAGGGAGTTGCGGGCGATCGCCGGTCGGATTGCTGGTAAAGTTTCCGTAGCAGCCTTAGCCTAAATCACATCTTGCATTGTTAATCAGCTTGTGGCACAGGCATCTTGCCTGTGAGTATTTGTGGAACAGGCATCTTGCCTGTTCTAGCATCAAGTCTCGATCGCCAAAAAACGGTAAACTATAAACAGCAAACATAACATTGAAAAAACTATGATTTTTCCTGGTTCGGCTGTTCGAGTTAAAGATAAGGGCGAGATTTACTACGCTTTTCAAGGACAAGTTCAGCGAGTTACCGATGGGAAAGTCGCGGTATTGTTTGAAGGCGGCAATTGGGACAAGTTAATTACTTTCCGGCTGTCGCAGTTGGAACTTGTGGATGCTACTGCTGGCCGCGCTAAGTAGTCATTGGTCATATCAATTCCGGCTGCGCTGGAATGACAAGCGAGGACACGGCACTGCCGTGTCCCTACGCCAGATTAATCGTAGGGACACGGCACTGCCGTGTCCTGATTTCGGGTAATATTAATTCCGATGCAACCGGAATTGATATCATTGGTAATACCAAATCCGGTTTAGAAACCTCTTTTGATAAGAATCGGCGGTTGAAACTGCTGCTAAATAAACGAATTCCTCCTTCGCTGACTCAAGAATAAAGGGCTATTAAAGTCGGATTTGGTAAAATTAGTTTCTGCATAATTCCTGCGGTCACTAATAACTAATAACTAATGACTAATAACTAATGACTAATAACTAAAAATATGCGTTTACCTTTACCCCAATTTGGAACAAAAGAGCGGCATCCCGATCGCATTGCTGAAGTCATCGAGACGGCAACTACAGAGTTTTTGGCTCAATGCTTGGAACCGGATGACTTGAGTTTTCCGGTGATGCCACCTTTTGGGAGTTGGGTGAAGGCGGAAGATGAAGAGTCGAAAAATCAAATCTACGGCGTGGTTTACCATGCTACCACTAGCCCGATCGACTCGGTGCACAGAGCTCGGGCTTTGGGTTTGTCGCTGGAAGAGTTGCGAGAAGAACAACCGCAGATTTTTGCGATGCTCAAAACCGAGTTTCGAGTGGCGATTGTGGGGTTTGAGACTGCGCCGGAAAGGTTGAACGGCCACGGCTCATCGAGGGGTACAATTTATCAGTATTTGCCGCCGCGCCCGCCACAAATTCACCAGGCGGTTTATCGCTGCGAACCGGATGAGGTGGTTGATTTTACGGTACAGTTGGATTTTTTGAGGACTTTGCTGGGGGTGACAAATGCGCCGGTGGATGCGCTGACGGCGGCGACGATTCGGGAGATTTATCAGTTGCGGATGCGCGATCGATCGTGGTTGGTGGAAGCGGGGAGGAGTTTGAGTGTTTTGTTGAAGGATGATTACGATAGATTGAGGGTGATTTTGAGTCAGATTCATCCATAATACCCGACAAAATCGAGATAGTCTGAAGCTGGCCGTTATAGATGACAGGTTTCCCAAACTCAACTAAACTATCAATAGTTCAGCCGCCATATTACTGCTACCCAACATAAATCTCATGCAAGGACAAACACTCGCAGGACGCTATCACATCATAAAATACTATTGAAATTAATGAGTAACTGGACACGAGATCATAAAATAGGTTTGTTGGGGGCTTTTTTGGCCGTCGTATTTGGTATAGTATCATTATTTACACCAGAAATTAGAAAATTCTTTGGATTCGACACTAATCTTCTGAGTTATGACAATACAGCCCAAGGAATCAAGATTAAATATCCTGACAATTGGGACAAACAAGAAGAGCTTAACGTAATTACCAAAGAGGTTGTTCAATTCATTTCACCTAAAGAAAGCGAAGCCGATTTTCAAGAACACCTGATTGTCGAAGTTGAAAAAACGGACAATCAAACCCTTGATGAATATACGAAGTTATCTAAGCAAGAAATACTGAAGTTAGATAAAAATGCTAAGATAATCCAAGAGGGTGCATCTACTCTGGCAGGCAAAAACGGCTATAGAGTTGTTTATACAACAAAGAAAGGGAATCAAGAGTTGAAAAAGTTAGAGGTTTGGACGCTGAAAAATGACAAGGCTTATTTTGTTACTTATGTGTCTGAAGCGGGAAAGTATGAGCAGTTTTTGCCCGCTGTTGAGAAAATGATTAAGTCGCTGGAAGTTCAAGACACGAAATAAATTTATTTCGGTATATTATTTTAAAGCTGTTTAATTCTATTTACAGCATTTTGGTAACCATCTGTCTCGCCTTGCTGCTGAAATAATTCTGCTGCTTTCTGAAAGTCTTGAATCGCACCCTGCTTGTCTCCTAAATCGGAGCGGGCATTTCCTCGGTTGTAGTACGCTTCAGCAAAGTTAGGATTAATTCGCAAAGCTTGGTTATAATCGACGATCGCACCCTTCTTGTCTCCTAAATCAGAGCGGGCATTTCCCCGGTTGCTGTAGATATCATAGTCAGGATTAATTCGCAAAGCTTCGTTGTAATCGGCGATCGCACCCTCGTTATCTCCTGATTTAGAGCGATCAATTCCCCGGTTGTTGTAGGCTTTGGCATCGTTAGGATTAATTCGCAAAGCTTGGTTGTAATCGGCGATCGCACCCTTCTTGTCTCCTAACAGAGAGTGGATAGTTCCCCGGTTGCTGTACGCATCGGCATAGTTAGGGTTAATTCGCAAAGCTTCATTGTAATCAGCGATCGCACCCTGGTTATCTCCTGATTGAAAGCGGGAATTTCCCCGGTTGTTGTAGGCTTCGGAATAATTAGGATTAAGCACAATTGCTTGATTGAAAGCTTGTATAGCACCCTGATAATCTCCTTTTTCATACTTATCCCCACCCTGAATATAAAAATCATCAGCTTTCGGCCTAGTCGCCACAGGTGCACTCGGAACTTTCACCCCTAAATCCACTTGAGATGAAGCCAACAATCTCAAACTCGTATTAATCGGAATCCCCAGATTCCGACCAGTTTTAAGTACGGCAATCGTCGGGTTAATATCATATGGAACAACCGTAGTTTCTCCTCTACCGTGAATTCCCACCACCTCACCATTCTCATTCAACACCGGCCCTCCACTCATTCCCGGCAGCGTGTCATTACTATAAATTAAACTATAACCATCATCATTGATTGGTCGAGAACTATTAGCAGTAACCTCCCCCTTCTTAAATTGGTAAATCGAGCGATTAATTGATCCATCTGTAGCCTTCGGAAAACCAGCCACATAAGCCGCTTTCCCTTCTGTCGCCAAATCTGAGTTGCCAATCTTCGCCACGCTGTAAGTTTGACTGCTGGTAAACTCGACAATTGCTAAGTCAATATTTGGCAGTTTTTTCACACTGCTGTAATTGAGTAAATACCGTTTATCATCTGGCGTGACAATCTCATATTTAGCTTGAGCATCTTTGAAAACGTGACGGGCTGTGAGCACCGTGTAAGTATTGCCATTCCGTTTGATAATGATTCCAGAACCGGGATTTTTACTGTCAATCAGGACAGTGATTGATTTAGCGATTTTGCCTACTTCAGCAGCAGATATTGCGAAAACTGCGGTTGGTTGGGTGATGACAATAGTTGCAACTGTACCAATTAAGGCGATGGGAATTTTATTAGAGAAGTTCATAATTTTTGGGTTTAAAAATAGAGAGAGAAAGCGCACGACACAAGTTTGGACACGGATACACGGATAATTTGATTTGAGATGTGAGGTTTTAGACAACCAAAACCACGATCGATCACAAATCTGTGTATCCGTTTCCTTCCATGTCATGCTGCTGATTTCGATCGCCTATGGAGAAATAGGAGAAACATTTTCCTCAACAGGTACTCCCTCCAGATATCTCTCCACATCAACAGAACCAGACCCAGTTTCAGATAGTACATATCCAGAGGCCAACCCGTGACGATCCATTAATCTCTGCAAAGTAGCGTCAGCATCAATCCCCCGCTTGAGAGTGAATAGCAACGTCCTATTCGTACAACTATCGTCTTTGTTAACAGCAGCACATACCACCGGTTCTCCGTTCAGAGTCCCAGTGTTAATATATTTGAGAGTACCGTTGTCGTAGTTTTGCTGAAATCTTCTACCTACGTCTTGGCAGCGTCTTTGAGCAGTCCACGGTGGCGGAAAATAGTTGTTAGAAGTCCAGCGAACAAGGGGTACACTCCCCCGTGGGGTGCGAGCGAAGGTGACAGGCTCTCTGTTGACAGTACCGCAAAAAAAGCTATCACTTCCCGCACGGCTGGGTTGACTAAAGAGCGCCACTGTGCTGGCAGAAACAACCAACCCTGTCAGGAGTCCCGTCAAGATTTTGGATTTCATAAATATAAATTTTTGATACATTATCTCATAGCTCAGCTATATTTGCAACCTGGAGCTTATCCTGATGCTAAAGCCACCAATCATTCTGTCATAATTTATTTAAACCCAAAAATTATATGTGGGTAGAGATAACAGCGCTAAATCAAGTTCCCGAATTGGTTTTTTTTTTGCTACTATAATTTAATAATGATTAAGTCGCTCGAAGTTCAAAGCAGCAAATAAATTTATTGAGGCAGTTGTCAGATTATGGTGACAGTATCAATCAAAGATGAATATGTTGAAGTGTTGAGTGCTTTGGGTGATTTGCAGGCGGCTATGGATTTGGCAATCCAACGCTATACCATCGAGCAAATTACAGGTAAAATTGCTGAACTTCGACAAATAAATGCTCAGTATCAGGCTAAATATGGGATGGATTATCTCGCTTTTAACCAGCGAGTTTCTGAAGATGAAGTTTTTATCATAAATCTTGAATCGAAGGTTAATAATTTATGGGAAATTGACTTGGCTGATTGGGAATTTTGCTATAAGGGGATAGGAGATTGGACGCGCAAGTTACAGAGTATTTTACTTGAAACTAATAATTTATTAAATGCCTAATTTATACATTATTGGCGGTGCTAACGGTTCTGGAAAAACCACCGCCGCTAGGGAAATCTTACCCTACTTCCTAGAGGTTTTTGAATATGTCAACGCCGATGAAATAGCGGCGGGTCTTTCTCCTTTTAACCCTGAATCTGTAGCTATTCAATCGGGACGATTAATGTTATAAAGGCTATCAACTTTAGTCAAGGCTGAAGCTGATTTTGCTTTTGAAACTACTCTAGCTGCTCGAAATTTTGCCCGATTTTTGCGAGAGTGTAAAACTAAAGGTTATCAAATCAACTTAATTTATTTTTGGTTGCAAAGTCCTGAATTAGCCATTACGCGGGTACGCCGACGGGTAGAAAGTGGGGGCCACAATATCCCAGAAGATACTATCCGCCGTCGCTACGAACGGGGACGGAAAAACTTAATAGATTTGTATTTACCTTTATGCGATACTTGGATAGTGTATGATAATACTAAAAATCAACCTCAATTAGTGGCAGAATCGGGTAATAATCAAGAGGAAATTATTTATGACCCCCCAATCTGGAACCAAATCACCCTTGGATCGTAAACCGCAAATTCCCCTAACAGAACTCCATCAAAAAATTGATGCTGGGGTTAAAATTGCTATTGCTAAAGCCATAGAAAAACACCGCAAATTAGGGGAATCAATTAGCATTTGGCAAGATGGCAAAGTAATTACTTTAACTGCCGATCAAATTCCTCCCCTGAAATTAGATAATGATAGTTAATCCTTATTTTGCCATCAAATCAGCAACAGATATTGTAGTCAAACGATTTGGGCAATTATTTAGGATTCGGCTACTTTTTCTGGTACTCGCCGATATTTACCATCTAAACGTTCCTGTCGCTGACGGCGGTTATCAGCTTCTAACATTGCGAGGACTTCATCTAATTTTAGCGTCCAAGCGTCAAGCAGGCGAGAAGATTCTCGCATCCTAGCAACATTTTTCTGTCTAGTTTCTAAATCGGGTATTCTTGACTGTTGAGTCATGGCAGATTCCAACTCCTTTTAATTTCTTGAATACTAGCTTCTGAGGAATCGGCGATCGCCTCTCCCTGGTCTATTGTGCTATACAAAAAGTCTAGCACATCGGCTGTTGCTGCCGGTTGAGATTCTGCTACCTGTTGCAAGATTCTGTGCAAACGGTTGTAGGGAATTCTCAATCGTTCCTTGACATTATCAATCGCTTCTAACTCAGGCATTGTTTCCTGTGTTTCGCCAAATTGCTGTAAGAGGGAATATTCTGTTGCTGTTGCTGTGTCGAGAAGTGCGACTAACCGCTGTTGCAATCTGAAAATAGTGCTGATAGTTTGGTCTGGTAATTTTGCCATAAATTTGAATTTGGAGTGACAAATTATCAGTATAATAGCACTTCAGGCTCGCCAATCAGTCGGTCATAATTTATTTAAACCAAAAAATCATATGTGGGTAGAAATAACAGCGCTAAATCAGATTCCCGAATCGGATATTTTGAAGGCTAAAGTTGAGGGTATTTCACTAATTTTAAACCGTCAAGGTACGAATGTCACTTGTTACCGCAATGCTTGCACTCATTTGGAATATCCGATCGATATGGGTAAGGTAAGTGACGGCATCATTACCTGTCCTTTTCACAAATTTCGGTACAAGTTAGATACTGGTAAATGTTTGAATGCACCGGATTCCCTGGAATCTTATCCGGTGAAGATTGAGGGCGATCGCGTTTTTGTGGAAATAGATTAATCAGGATTTATATCAATTCCGGTTGCATCAAAAGGATATAGAGGACACGGCAGTGCCGTTTACCTACGCCAGATTAATTGTAGGGAAACGGCACTGCCGTCTCCTGATTTCGGTAATACTAATAATTCCGATGCTACCGAGATATTACGCACTCCGACAAAGAAACCGGGTTTTTTCGGAATACTTCGTTAAACGCCGTAAATCAGCTAAAAAACCCGGTTTCTGGCCCCACTTTATACGATTTTCGCGCGGCACTGACGGTAGAAAATCGTCAAAAGCCCGATCGCCCCAGCGATCAAAAGCAGCCATTCTTCCGGTTCGGGAACCCCAGAAACATTCAAAGGATTGTTCGGTTTAGTCAACTCCTCCTTACCGGATTCTACCTCTCTGTCAAATCGATCTTTTTTCCCTTCCGCTGCCTTTAACTGCTCTCTTTGCGCGTCATTAACCAACACAATCATCGAAGAATATGGCGTCACCACCTTGAAAGTTTTAGCCAGCGAGTGCATCGCATCCAATTGAGTCAATTGATTAGCAGTTTTCTGCTTACTAAGTGCGGTTATCAACTGCCGCGCAGCTATGGGTTTAAAACCTTCATTATCACCATCTGTGATTCTCGAAACCGCCGCCGCCTTCGGAGTTTTGGCATAACTCCAAACATAGCCATCAACCACGCTAACTGTAGATTTTCCTGATGCTGCTGTCGTTGCTACTCGCTGCATCGCCTCTTTGATATCTGTAGCAACTCCGCCGCCGCTATCTTGAATCACCTTCAAAGTTGCGTCGTCATAACCCGGTGGTAAACCTCCCAAATTCACTATCCACAGCGGTGAGGGTATGGAAATGCTGGTTTTGCGATCGTCCGATAATTCGTAACTGTGGCGATCGCTCACCACAAATACAGTATCATAAGTACGATCGCCGCGCAACTGTGCAAACTGTTGCAGCATATCCTTAAGTTGGATCGTACCGTAAAATGTCATCTTACCACCATCAAAACTGCGTAAATCTTGCACCAACTTAGGCGGCATTCCCGCAGCACTAGCAACATACAAATCAACCGCGTTTTTGCCTGCTGTATTAGCTTTTAGCCATTCAAAAGTCTCCTTTGCCTGCTTAGTTTCCGCCGCCATACTGCGGGAAGTATCAAGAATCAATGCAAACTTTTTGTCCTGTGGTAGCGAGTAATTTGCATCAATCAGTGGCTTAGTCGAAATCGTATTTTCTCCCGGTAAATTCGCAATCTGTGATATTGGCTGCTGTTGCGAAACTGCCTTGACAAATGGCGGCAGCCAAGTTTCTTTTGCCTGTTGCCCACTGTAGTTTACCTGTTTTCCGGCGATCGTACGATGAGTATCTCCGTTCCAAAAAATGTTACGTTTTTCAGCCAAAACAGGCATCGCCCAACCCTGCGGCTGTCGCATGACTTTGTAAGTAAGCCACAGATTCATTTCCGTTGGGGCGTTAGTTGATGTCCTCGAAAACTCTCGTTTAGCCGGAATTGGAAAAGCCCGCAAGCGATATTGTTTGGGGCCAATTTGTTCTAGCAAAGCCGGATCGACCCTTTCTACCACTTGTTGATTGTAGACTTGCTGCGCAGCACCGCGAGGCGATACAGTAAATGCAAAACGCTTTTTCAAATCACCCGTATCGCCCAGCCAAACTCCTGTAACTGCGGCGCTTTCTGGCAGGGAAAAGTAGTAGAATACTTCTTGCAAATTCGGCGTTTGATTTTTGTAAACTTCGTAAAGTTGAACATCAGCCCAATCACCGTTTTCTGTGACGGTAACTTCTTGCGATTCCAGCCATACTTTTTCCTGATTGACATTTAGTAAACCAGCTTTAGCTTCTTCGCGGTTAGACGTTGACTGTACCGCGTGCTTGACTGCTGCTGCGTCACCTTTTTGAATTTCGGTATCGAAGAATTCGCCGTAAAGTTTTTCCGCTTTTTTAACATCCGATCGAGAGCCTTGATACAAAAACGGCGACATTAAAAAATTGTAGCTGTTTTGTAGGTTTCGAGCCACTGAATCTGGCAAATTGAAACTTTTGTACATAGCATAGATGTGGTTGTTTTCTCCCACAGTGCTGAGGTAGCGGTAATCGGATAAATAAGCATTGACTAAGCCGGAGCGAATCGCATTAGACTTCGCTAATAAAGTTTGGCGTACAGTATCATTTGCGGGCGGTGTCGCCAGCACTTTCAGCGCTGCAATTTGCGGCTGTTGCTGCAAAGCCGCGAAAATAGCCAACCAAGCTGCGATTACTCCCAAACTTCCCGCAAGCGCCTGATTTTTCCCGTATTGCGCGGCAAAACTGCGCCATATTTTGCGTCCAGATTGGATGTAGAGAAAGCCGTACAGCGAAGGCATGACAACGAATAAGCTACAGCTTAATCCAAACAATATAGAGGATAGCGGTATCCAAATTAAAGCCGATATCCACTCCCCATATTTAAACATCTCCCAAAAAGATGATACCCATGTAAACTTGAAGAATTCAATCACTGTACTGAAGAATCCAGCAACTGTAACCGTTCCCACTGGTACAGCGTAATACATTAGTAATGTTGCCGCCCAAATACCAACTACTAGCATTAAACTGTGGCAGGCTAATTGCAGCCACGCACTGCGCTTCGATCCGATTAAGCTTAAAAAATGAGGCTGTTTGTTATGAGAACTTTGAGAATCGGAAATATTTTCAACGTTTTCTGTTTTGCCCAGATATCCGTACAGAATTTCTACTAAAAATGCTGCTATGCACAGCACAATAGTAGCGATAATTTGAGAACTAGCGGGGGTAAGTTCTCGCAGCAGGAACAAGCGGATTAAACACAGTAAAAATAGCGGTGCTTCCACGCCGTAAAACAAACGCATGAGCTGCAAGGGTTGCTTCCTCAAACGCGATCCTATTACCGTACACACAGTGGGTACTGCGATCGTCGCTGCCATAGTCAAAGAAAACTCTAGCGGGATGATGCCGTCAATTGTCGCCACAATTAATGACCCTGCCACTAAAGGCAAAATCCCTAAATAAACTATCGATAAAAAAGTCAAATTCCACAACCAAAAAATGGTTTGAAAAATTCCATCAAATACTTGTTTGACTTTCATTTACTTCTCCTTTTAAGCTTTGTTTGACGGCATCGTGTACATTTGCAGCAAAGTCTTGTACCTCATGATTTTCAGGATTTATGGAACTGTCAAATAGAATCGAAACCAGCACCCAAGTATGATTTTTGTTGGTGATGTCGCTGCTGATGCGCGATAAAAAGTTATCGGTAGTTTGCTGCGGAGATTGCAGCCAGTATGCAGCGGATAGTGTATTGTCTTTGAGAGACAGCCAGCGCGCCGTTACAGCAGGAGTTAGCTGTTTTCTTTCTATGCGATCGACGGGAATGCCGCTGGCTACGAAACATAACTCCGGTGCGTGATAAGTTTGCCAAGATGTGCTGGCTACTGTGAGCATGGAACCGCGCAAGTTACCTGACACAAATCTCTTTTTTTCTGTTTTCGTGGCTGGGTAATTGCCAAAGAATCTTTGTTCGCTGGGATTTAGGGGAATTGATTCGGATACAATTTGTTGGGGGAATTTTAGCGGGGCGATCGCTAATTTTTCAATTTCTACATGATACAATTGAGAAATCAGTGCTAAAACAGCCACCGCCGCAATTAGTGCTGGTTTGGCTAAAGGCTGATTTTTCAAAATTTCTGAATCCCGCTGCGAGTCACAATTATTATTTTTGGGTTCGGCAAATTTGGGAACTTTTTGCAGCATCAACCAACTTAAAAAACAAGCGCAAACTAAACCGACAATGCCCAGGGGTACGTGCAGGATTTCTGCATAAGTTGGTTGTTTTAAAACTTGGGCAACCAGCACTAATACGGTAACTCGCAAAGCGTTTGCAGATACTAACATTAAGAAGTTAGCAGCGCATACTCCCAGCCATTTTAAACTCAATTTGCGGCCTTCTAACCAGGTAGCAGCCAGTAAAAATAGTGTCCCCACTAACAGGGTTTTAATGCCGCTGCAAGGCACGTCAACGTGAGCGATGCCGTTTTCCAAGACGATGATGTCGTAGGAAGAAATAGCCCCAATGTGCAGCATTGAGAGCAATTGTTCTACTACCTGAGCAGTTATCACTCGGGCTGGTAAACCCAATCCGCTATTAAACTGACTGTTGAAGGGTAGAATACAAGCCAGCAAGCCGGCAACTGGCAAGTTTTTTTGCCAAAAATTCGGATTCGCAAACAAGCCCCACAGCCCGTAAGTTCCAAGGATAAATAGCAGCACTATAACTTGTTTGATATCAATAATGCACTGAAAGGCGATCGAGCAAATACCCGCGCCCAACATCAACAGCAGCGGATAGCGCCTCAAAACGAAATTTGGCGAAAATCCGGGCGCTCGCTCGGAGTTCAGAGTCGATCGCACTACTAATGCTACAATCAGAAAACCAATTACTATCTTGTACAGTGTCGGTATCTCAACAAACGAGGATAACAGCCACTTAACTGCTGATATATTGGCCAAAAACCAAGTGAGCCACAGTAAAAAAGGAGCTAGCCAAACCAAATTAATCGCCCTATGGGGAGTAACAGAATCTGAAATTCCAGAATCAGGAACATTGGTGCGCTGCATGATACCGCTTGACATTCACGTTGGTGACATCTTAGCTCAGCAAAATTGGTAATGCCTAGATCGGTAATTTAAGTTTTGTCAAGCTTCTATTTTTTCTACAGAGAAGCTAGCGTTATAATAAAAATTTTATCGGAGGTAAAAATGAGCGAAAAAAGTCCAGGATACAAAATTGTTAGCGATAACCGACAAGCGCGCCATCTCTATGAAATTATAGAGACATTTCAAGTAGGCATCGAGCTGAAGGGAACTGAAGTAAAATCAATTCGGGAAGGAAAAGCCAATTTGCGGGACGGATACGGCTTAGTTCGGAATGGTGAAATATGGCTGATCAACGTTCATATTTCTCCCTGGAGAAGTGCTAGCAACTATTTCAATCACGAACCCCGCCGCACCCGCAAATTGCTGATGCACAAGCAAGAAATTCGCAAATTAATCGGCAAAGTGGAAGAAAAAGGCTTGACTTTAGTGCCGTTAAAAATGTATTTGAAAGGCGGCTGGGTAAAACTTGATATTGGTTTGGGGAAAGGTAAAAAACTGTACGACAAGCGCGAAGATTTGAAGAAACGGGAAGACAAGCGGGATATGGAACGCGCGATGAAGCAATTTTAGTCATCAGTCATCACTCATATCCTAAAAAGCAACTGAAACTATTGCTAATCCGAGGTTTTAATGGAAGAGTCCCGGAAGCGGAACCTGTATATTTAGGGTGCGGCGTGCATGGAGGCTTACCGCTATAATTCGCGCGTCAACCCATTTTTTGAGCTTAGTGCTGTTGAATTTCTGGGGATGTCGGTTGGTGACTGATTATTTTAGATCGAATCCGGTTAATTACCGATCGTCAAATTGTTAGATATCCCCGTAGAGGATTTTGAGGACGAATGCTGTCACTGCAAACTTAATTATAGTTATTTCACCAGACTCGATTTGATGTCCTAATACAGTCATATCAAATCTTCTCTTCATCGGAATGATATGAACGCAGGACACGGCAGTGGCGGGTGCCGACAAATAATGGGGTAGGGAGACCGCACAGGCCGGGCCACCCGGAGATATTAGGGGGCAAAGGGATACAGCCATTTTTAAGTTAGGGAGAGCACACCTAGGAA
>JANPMV010000105.1:0-103100 GCA_031427135.1 Cyanobacteria bacterium VAR_87_metabat_62
CAGTTCTAATAGGGTTTTGTTTTGCTTTTGAGTAAGAAATACCCTTAATCTAGCGCCCATATATTGAGTTACCTTAGTATATGTATTCTCTGTGTTTACTTATTTTAACATAGTTAGGTTTTTTCGCGCTGACCTACTTATTAGAAGAGGAACTACTGCAACTCATCCGGCTGTGGATTTTCAAGGAAGAAGCACAACTGTAATTGATGCAGCCTGTTTCCCTGGTTCTTCTGGCTCACCTGTGTTGATTGTAAATGAAGGAATGTTCACCACCAAGTCAGGGACATTTACGGGATACACAAGAGTTTTCTTACTTGGTGTACTTTTTAGTGGCCCTTGCATGACCGCGCAGGGAGAAATCGTAATTGAAACAATACCTACGAGTCAACAACCGATTAGTCTGACAAGGCTGATGATCCACTTGGGATACATTGTTCAGGCAAAAGAAATAAAAGTTTTAGGAGAACACATAAAGCAGAGTTTGCAGGCATCTGGGAACCTTTAATCAAGAAACAGGAATGCAAGTCAGCAACTCTAATAATCGAAAACTATTGAAGTGGACATCAACCAACAAAAAGAACAATTCAGCAACATCTACCTGCAAGCTGTCACCACTGTTGCCGGCTATTCCCTCTACAAACCCTTCGTAGACGATGACAGCGTAGACTGGGGAATAGCAGCCAAAGGCGGAACAGGCCCCATCAGAGCACCCCGCTTAGAATTGCAGTTAAAATCTACATCAAGAGATATCCAAGACGATAACTCCATCCGCTACCCCCTCAAACTCAAAAACTACGATGACTTAAGAATGGATAACTTCGCCATTCCCAGAATTTTAGTTATCGTTTTAATCCCCGAAAAAGTAGAAGACTGGTTAACTCAGTCAGAAACAGAACTCTGCATCAGAAACTGTGGATATTGGATCTCGCTGCGAGGAAAACCGAAAACACAAAACACAACCGCTGTCACCGCCACCATCCCTAGAACCAACCAATTTACAGTCGCCGCCCTTCACTCAATTATGGAGGGAATTAGCCAAGGAGTTCAACCATGGAAGTTACCGTAAAAGATAGTCAAACCCTCGAAACAATAGACCTAAATCAACTGAGAACTTACTTACAAACTCACGGCTGGCATGAAGATCAACCTTTCTTAGACAATGCCACACTTTGGCATAAGCCCACAGCCGATGGAGAAGAATTAGAAATATTGCTACCTAATCGGGAAAATCTCGGAGATTATGCAGCCCGCATCCGCGAGGCAATCCAAACCCTAGAAAATGCCGAAAATCGCCCCCAAGTTGAAATTTTAAGTGAATTAATTAGCCGCATTCCCAACACAATTATCCAAGGAATTGTGATGCAAATCCATACCCCAAATACCCATAAGTTAAGTGGTGAGATTACTCTCCTAGGCCTTGTTGCTGATAAATTGCGTAAAATTCAAACCTCACTCGAAGACCAAGATTATATCCTGGCTATCAAGGCTTATCAAGAACGCTTACCTATTCTCTGTACGGGCGACTTAATCAAAGATGACAACGCCTTCACTCTCAAAAACCCACACAATTTAACCCTCGATGAATCGTGGTAAAACTAACAGAGTTTGTCGAATATCTGTATTAAACGGCTTCCAAACAGATATCAAGTTCCCTCGCAAAGGCTTCCGGCGCATCCAGCATCAACCAATGTCCAGTATCGGCGATCGTAGTTGATGTCAGTGTAGGGCGCAGGATGTGCAGGCTGAATGGAAAAGCATTTGAGGGAGCAATAATCGCGTGGGCTTTTGTTCCTGGAGCTGCTAGGTAGCGATCGAGCGCATTGACCGCTTCAAAGGCAAACATACCACGATACATTCCCAGCAGCCGATCGCGCGCCTGCGCCGCCAAATTAGCCAGAATCCGATCGCGCGTACCCGCCGTGCTTCCCGTCAGCGAGTCGTTGAAGCCCGCTGCCGCCGCAGCCCGCCAATCCTCCGTCTCCAAAGCCTTCTGGAACGGGACGAGCTGTGTCTCGTACACCTCTACGGGAAGCTTCGTAAAGTCGCCAGGTGGGTCTACCAGGACTAACTGTGCGATGCGATGCGGTGCGATCGCGCCTACTGCAAGGGCGATACAAGCACCGAAACTGTTTCCGACGATCGCCACTCGATCGATCCCCAACTCATCCAGCACCGCGAAAACATCCGCCGCACAAGAGTCGGGCGCATAGTTGCCGTCAGGAGGCGGTGCGGAATCACCGTGTCCCCGCACATCCAGGGCGATCGCCCGTCGAGTACCGGCTAAACGTGACAACTGCGGCTCCCAGACGCTCGCAGAAAGCACCATACCGTGGACAAACAACACTGGTACAGCCTCCGACTCCCCAGCCGTCACAGGGGCGCTAGCTTCGATAATGTGAATATTGCCGATCGGTCCTTTGATAATTGTCGATCGCATAAAATCTGCTCCTAAATTTTATAGTCCTGAACGCATTTATTTCTTAGTCCGCGGAGGCGGACTTTGTTTGTATAGTAGCGGTTTCAACCGCCGAATCATCTGTTTTCAAACAACTAACCTAACCTCAGTTACTCCTTGCCGCAACTCATACTGCCCTTTTACCCAAAACTGTCGAATTCTGTTACCCAAAAACGGAGCAACTTGCATCATCAACAAACGCACAAATCCATTGTTTCGCAATTGTTCGCCCTTCCATGCTTCTTGTGCTTGCAGTTGCTGGGCGCGAATAATTTCCGGTTCCCGTTCTGCCTGAATCCGCGATAATGCTAAATCAATATCCCCGTAATTAGCCCCTGCTTTCAATAAAGGTACAAGATAATTGGCTGCCACGATCGCATCGCGCAACGCCATGTTAATTCCTTGAGCGCGCACCGGAGACATCGGATGTGCCGCATCCCCCAAAAGTATGATTCCAGGCCGATGCCAGCGCGGACAGCGACCCACCACCACAGACAATCGCATCGGAGATTCGATCGTATCTTGAGAGTTGCGAAAATGCTCGGCCATCCACGCAGGCGATAGCATCGCAAAAGTTTCAGCCCAATCTGCGTGTTTGCGATCGGTTTTATCCCCTGCCGCTAACACCCAAGCCAGATGCAGTTTGCCATCTTCTGCACCGTGAAAAACACTGAATCCGCTACCATCATTTAGGATGGAATAAAAGACATTATCCGCCACAAACCGAGGATGGGCGGCAAGTTTAAACCACAAAACATCTATACTTTTTTCCTGTGTTACTAAATCCAATCCCGCACGCTGTCGTACCACCGAATTTCTACCATCTGTACCGATGACAAGTGTAGCCAAAATATCTCGCCCGTCTGCTAGCTTAACACCGGAAATGCGATCGCCCTTCCACAGTAAATCTTTGACTGGAACACCTGAGATAAATTCAAACTCTGGATGCAACCGAGCTTCTGCAATTAGTGCTTCGAGTAAAGGCGGCTGCGAAACGAGCGTACAAGGTCGATTCGACCCCATTGGTTCATCAACTCGAAATAATTGTCGATCGCCCAAAATGAACTCCCAGGCATCAATTTGTCGGTGTGGTACACTTTCCAGCATTGGGAATAAGTGCATTTGGGCGATCGCATCCAATCCACTCGGCATCAACGCTTCACCGCGAAACACTCGGTAGGAATCTTTTGCAGCCTCAATCAAGGTAACAGCAATCCCTCGCTTTACCAATAGCAAAGCAAGTGTCGCACCAGTTGGCCCGGCTCCCACAATTACAACTTGCGTCATTGAGTATTTTCCATTACTTTTTGCAGATATATAAGATGTGAACAGAGATGCTAAAAAGACGCGCGACCTATTAATCGCAGTTATTTTTGAAGTGCTTGCTGAAAAGTATTAATCGCATCCACATGATTCACCATATTGATGCAACGTAACAACAAATTCAGATCGATGCCTGTCACCTCCTCACTATTAGAAATCTTTTCATAGTCAAGTGTATTGCCATCTCCACGCAGGTGATAAACCTCCAATAATCCATCTTCCCAGAACCACACTTCAGGAATTTTCAGTCGCTTATATGCCTCAAGTTTGTCGATCCCACCACTAGAAAACACGATCTCGATCGCCAAATCTGGTAGCCTGCGACCAGGAGCAAGTTTATAGGATTCATCTGCCTCTCGCTTGACTTTTCCGGTTTCACTTTCTAGAGTCATTGAACCAGTTGGCGTAAAGTCAAATCCCGCCATCAGCAGGTACAGTTCCAACAATGCGGCAATTCTCTTCTTAACGGTTTCATGGGGTTCTCCAGGCATTAGTTTAATCTCCAAAATTCCATCCAGGAAAGAAAGTCGATATCCTGGACGGTCTAACAATTGCTCAACTGCTTTGAACTCTCTCCAAGTGAGTCCTTCAAACAGTAGAGGTGATTCTTTTGTGGGTGGTGCGATGGTTGCTACGGTCATTTGAGTCTCCAGTTTGTTTCCAGATGAGAAGCGATCGGGTTTGGAGGGCGATATTTTGATTATAACTTCAAGCTGTCAATCCGATCTCTTGCCCGTAGGATAGTTCCAGCGTGTGCCCGTCAGGATCTCGCAAAAAAGCCCAGTAGCCGATCGGATATCCAGCATCTTTTGGCCCTTCAAGCAATACCCCTTCTTGGCGTGCTTTGTCGCAGAGCTCGTCCATGTATTCGCTGCTTTTGCAGCCAACTCCCAGGTGCGCGAGTGGAGATAAAATTGGATGTACGGAATCTTTTTGAATTAAAACAATTACAAAAGGGCGAGTGCGATCGGAAAGCCAAGCTATAGCAACACCAGTTGCTGTATCAATGCGGCGGTGCACTGTTTGCATTCCAGCGTATTTGGAGTAGAATTCAATACTGCGATCGACATCTGAAACCGGGAGCGCAATGTGAGTCAGTCCAATATCAATCATGTGTTATGTTGCTCCAGTCATATTAGGGTTAACATCAAGAATTGCCACTTCCCATATCATAATTTTAATGAAATCCTTGCCACTTTGTCGCTTTCCGAGCAATTTGTTTTTTGAAAAAATCTAGTTTTATTGATAGGGCTGATAATTATTGGCTCCTGTTGTCATTATCTAAGGTGAATCCCGCCTAAATTTTTTCTGACTAGCAGCATTTTCTATCTGGTCCCGAAATAGATCGAGCATTTCTAGAATTTCTCTGTGTACCTCTAGATATTCAGCCCTATCAAACACCGAATCCTCACCGTGGGCAATTTCGTTCCTTGTCTTTAAAAGCTGGGTATCAATTACTTGCGATTTAGTAGAATATATTGAAAAGTCAATTCCGAGAATATAAGTTATTTCTTTTAAAATCTCAGAAGATAAATTCGATGCAGTAGATATTACATCTTTAGGTTTAGGTAGGATACATCTCTGATTTAATTCGGAAAGAAAGAACTCACAAACAGGTATATACAATGATGGCTTATGTGTCTCTTTGGCATCCTTAAGTTTTTCTTTCATAGCCAAAGCTAAAAAATTACTAGAAAGCTCCTGATAGGTAAGCTTTTTTGAGATAACATATTCTAGATAAGATTTGGCTGCTAACTTGACAAAACCTTCCCAATGGGAATAGAGAATACATACTCCACTGCGAACTAATGCTTTATGTTTGTGGTCCGAAACATCTTTCGATTCTATCAAAGATTTCATTGCTGACAGTTCCTTCTTTCGCCAAGTAAGATCCGTTGCCAATCTATAGTTTAATTCTTCCTTTGATTGGATCTTCATGAAGGGGAAAATTCCTTTCTACCAAGGGGAATAAGATAGGGTAAGCGTCTTGCTGCATTCACTCCTGCTCCCGACCACTTTTGATAAGTTTGATTTGACCAAATATTTTTTATACGATTACGTATTTGGTCTTTTGGAATTGGATTTTGATAGTTGTATCCAATTCCTAGTGCTACCACCTCATATGCAGATAATAGAAACCCTCCCAGGAATTTATCATTCTCCGATTTATATCGCTTGAAGCTGTCCTCTCCCGTAGCTTCATTAAGCAGACTGAATGTCACATCAAACGCTCTCTCTATGTGGAGGCTATCCAAATCTTTTTTAATAGCCATTTCACGCATTCTAGCCGTTAGGAACTCGCTAACATCACCGCCCAGCGTTTGAATACTGGCATCATCTCGATCGAAGAAAAGAATAAAACGCAATACTAATTCCATATCATACTGTTCTTCATAGAGGCGATCGCTCAAAGCAATGCAGCTTTTAAATAAATGGCGCTCGGCAAGTGAACGCATTAAATTATATAAATCTTTATTCAACATTAAAAGAATGCCATTTCTTACTTCTTGCGGTGTAGCAATCGATCCTCCTGTATTCAGCCGCTGAAATAGCTCATATTTAATCATTTCATCACTTTCTTTTTCAACAATATTGACGGATATTTTGGTTCTTTTTATCAATAAACGCTGCGCCTGAGTTAAAGAGTTATCTTTATCGTCAGGATCGTTCCATTTTTTACCTTTTAACGAAGGTAAGTAAGTTGTTTCTTGTAAGGCGACAGCAGAAAATGTATCTTGCTCTTGATTGTCAGGTTTCAAAATACCTACAAATTCATATATGGTTGAGAGTCTCTGCAAACCATCGATCACATCCCAAATCCCATCAGCTCTTTGACTGACAAAAATTGGTGGAATCGGTATACCTAAAAGAATTGATTCTATAAACCTGGATTTTTGAGAATCCGACCAACGAAAAAACCTTTGAAAAGCTGGGTGAATATCGATTTCCTTACTCTCATAAAGACTGATCCACTCGCCAATAGACATTGAGTAGCTATCTGTCCGAATTTCTTGCCTTGTTCTTTCAATTTCTTCTTGTAGAGGCATGGCTGAAGCAGTCCTAAGTATTATGTATGGCTGTTCTTGCAGAATGGCTGTATTTAAAGATTATATCACTAGACGAACATCTGAAAAAACGATCGCCCAGAAATCGTCAACTTTGCTCTCAAGACAATGCGGAATATGAGGCGATCGAGCGGGTAGAATATGAAAATCGATTGAACTGATCGGCTAAACAAATCGCTTTTCGAGTTTCTCACATCGGTGAAAGTGTCAACTGAGCGATCGCCCTCACGTCCCACCGCAGCTTTAAGCGAACACTCAAATCCTCTCCCCTCCGCCTTTATTAAACTTTGTGGCAGGCTATGATTGACGGTTGGGAGCTTTTCTGAATCTAAATGCTAAACACAAATACAATAATTTCCAGCCTACTGTTATTTATTCCGATTTCCATAGCCGGACACTTTCTCGGTTGGGAATCCTCCACAATCTTCATCACATCCGCCCTAGCCATCATCCCGCTAGCAGCGTGGATGGGTACGGCAACCGAAGAAATCGCCGTCGTCCTCGGCGCCAACTTGGGGGGTTTACTGAACGCTACCTTCGGAAATGCCACGGAACTGATTATCGGCATCGTCGCCCTCAACGCCGGGCTAATAGATGTTGTCAAGGCCAGCATCACCGGTTCAATTATGAGCAACCTGCTGCTGGTGATGGGATTTGCGATGCTGCTGGGCGGCTTGCGCTACAAAGAACAAGAATTTCAGCCAACAGTCGCCCGGTTGAACGCTTCAGCGATGAACTTAGCCGTGATTGCGATTTTGGTGCCGACGGCAGTTGAGGCCACTTCTATCGGCATCCCTCCAGAAACTATGCAGAACCTCTCTAGCGCTGTTGCTGTAGTCCTGATTGTTGTCTACGTGTTGACGCTGCTGTTTTCGATGAAAACCCACAGTTATCTGTACGATGCAGGGGTGGCAGAAAATGAAATGCTCGAAGGACTAGCCGAGAATAACTTAGCACCAGACAGTCCCGACCACAAAGTCAATCTGCCGCTGTGGATTGGGGTGCTGTTGGCTTGTACCCTGATGGTAGCTGTGGAGTCGGAACTGCTAGTGGATACTCTGGAAGAAGCGACGGCGCGTTTGGGGCTGACATCCCTGTTTACTGGGGTGATTTTAGTGCCGATTATTGGCAATGCGGCCGAACACACGACGGCGGTGACGGTGGCGATGAAAAATAAAATGGATTTGTCGGTTTCTGTGGCAATGGGTTCGAGTTTGCAAATTGCTTTGTTTGTTGCCCCGGTGTTGGTTTTGGCAGGTTTTGTCTTGGACAAACCGATGGACTTGAACTTCAACCCGTTTGAACTTGTAGCGGTTGCGGTGTCGGTGCTGATCGCCAATTCTATCAGTTCTGACGGCAACTCTAACTGGCTCGAAGGTACTTTGCTGTTGGCAGCTTATGCGGTTTTGGCGCTGGCGTTCTACTTCCATCCGGTAATCGGGGGAATTGTTTCACAGGCTTTCTGATGGATGACGGGCGATCGAGATCATGATAAACAATGCCATCCGGTAATCGGGGGACTTGTTTAACAGGCTTTCTGATGCTGAGGGAACAGGGAAGACGGAAGATTTTTCCCACTCTCCCTATCTTCCCCTCCCCCACTGTCCCCCTCATTCCCCTCTTCGGTTTTCCTTCTGCCGAATGCCTTGGATAGAGGTCGCTCGCGATCGTACAATTGAATCGTACAATTGAAACGTGGGTGCTCGTTATAGAAAAAGACGGGATGCCGAAAACAAGCGAGACTTTAGTCCGCTTGACTTGGGCGACTCTTCTGGACTTGGTTCAAGAGTATTCATGAGTGTTGTACTAGGTGTGATATGATGGTCGCAAGTTGAAAATTGAGTACAACTAGACAACGTAAATACTTAACTGGATTGTTAAGTACGTAGTCACGCTTAACGGTGTTGCCGTCTAGGAAAACTCGCATTTGAACAGAAACCTAACTACATCAAGAAGACTAATCAAGTACGGTAGGGCATACCGGAATTAACGCTTGGGGAGAATACACGTGTACTTTGGCGGGAGAAATCCAGTCCCAAGTAAGTGACTTCGGTGAACCAAGAATCTCAGTCACGCCTGAGTGCTGAGAGTGTCAAAGTAAAACTTGATAGAGCAACCTCAATCAGGGTTATGTGGCTTCGTGAGTTATTGCCTCAATCCCAAATGCCCGAATCCCTCCGATCCAGCCAACTCTGGCAAATCCGCGTGTATCCACTGCGGGTCTCAACTTTTGTTGGAAGGTCGATATCGGCTAGTCACGCCTCTCGGAAACGGCGGCTTTGGCAGAACATTTGAAGTGGACGACAACGGCGCCCGAAAAGTGCTAAAAGTCCTCCTCAAAGAACATCCCAAAGCTGTAGAACTTTTTAAGCAAGAAGCCGACGTATTGGTCAGGCTGAGACATCCAGGTATTCCAAAGGTCGATCGCGACGGTTATTTTATATTTTCGCCAGCTCACAGCACAGAGTCTTTTCACTGTCTGGTGATGGAGAAAATTGCTGGGGCAAATTTGCAAGACTGGCTGAAACATCGGGGCCGCCCGATCAGTCAAGAACAAGCTCTGAACTGGCTCAAACAACTGTCGGAAATTTTAGACCAAGTTCACAGACTCAACTATTTTCATCGGGATATCAAGCCGCACAATATTATGTGCAAGCCGAACGGGCAGTTAGTGCTGATTGACTTCGGGACTGCTAGGGAAGTGTCGGCGACTTATTTCGCTAAGGTGGGCCAGGGGCAAAATGTGACTGGTATTGTTTCTCCTGGCTACACGCCACCGGAACAAACTAATGGCAAGGCTGTTCCGCAGTCGGATTTTTTTGCTTTGGGGCGCACTTTTGTTTATTTGCTGACTGGGAAGCCGCCGACTGCGTTTCCCGAGAACCCGCGCACGGGTAGATTGATGTGGCGCAAAGGAGCTCCGCAAGTTTCTGACCCCCTGGCTAATGTGATCGATTACCTGATGGCGCCTTTTCCGGGAAATAGACCTCAAAGTCCGCAGATGGTTTTGCAGTGCTTGGAGGAAATTAATCTCGACGGCGCAGAAACTCAGTTGCCGACTCAATTGCCGACGACTGGGCAAACTAAAATTCGCGGAACTTCCGGGTCAGGGCAGACGAAACAGAGTTCCGTGAACCGCCTCAGACCTCTGAATTCCAGCTTGAAGAAGCCCGGGAAAGAGGGTTTTGATTGGAAAAATAAGTTGCTGGCGGGCACTGCTGTTTTGATGCTGGGTTTGGGCGGGTCTCAAATTTATGGTTCGATGCGTTACGGGGTGTTTCCGGCAAACCCGGTGTGGCTGCTTTCTAGTTTGCCTAGCAGTCAGTTTTTGCAAAGAAGTTTGGATAATGTCGGCAGCGTAAATGCGATCGCCCTGTCCCCGGACGGTCAAACTTTGGTCAGCGCCAGCTTTGGGACGATTAGAATTTGGAATGTGAGAACGGGACGCTTGGTGCGGACTCTCAATCCGGTGCATTCTAAAAAATCGGTCAACACCCTAGCCGTGAGCCCGGACAGCTCGCTTTTGGCCAGCGGCGGCGGAGACAATAATCTGATTTTGTGGGATTTGAAGACGGGGCGGCGGGTGCGGACGATTGTCGCTCATAAAGCAGCCGTTAACGCGATCGCTTTTAGCAGCGATGGTCAAAATCTGGCTAGTGGCAGCGATGACAAAACTGTGCGTTTGTGGAATGTCAGAACCGGCAGCAGGTTGCTGACTCTGAACGGCCATACCGGAGCAGTAAATGCGATCGCTTTGAGCCGGGATGGTCAGACTCTCGCTAGCGGAGGCGAGGACAAGACTGTCCGTTTGTGGAATCTCAACACCGGAGAAGTCAGAAGGATTATCACGGGTCACGGAGGTGCGGTTAATGCTGTGGCTTTTAGCCCGAACGGGCGAGTTGTGGCTAGTGCTAGTAGCGACAATACGATCCGTTTGTCGAATGTGGAAGACGGGAAGCGCACTCGTACTTTTAAAGGGCATTCGAGCTGGGTGAGGACGATCGCCTTTAGCCCGGACAGTCGTACTTTGATCAGCGGTGGCGGAGATATTATAGTTTGGGATTTGAAGACTGGAAAAGAAAGAAGCACTCTTTCTGGTCACAGTCAGTTTGTGAGTTCTGTTGCTATTGGCAGAGATAGCAAGACTTTTGTGAGCGGCAGTCCCGATCGCACGATTAAGATTTGGCGAATGCCTTAGTCAGTTAACTGTTGACTGTTGACTGTTAACAGTTGACTGTTGACTGTTGACTGTTGATCGAAGGAAGAAGGAAGAAGGAAGAGGGAAGAAGTAACAATTCGCAATTCGCAATTCGCAATTCGCAATTCGCAATTCGCAATTCGCAATTCCCAATTCCCAATTTCCAATTATCTAATAACTAATTCCCCGCCCATGTTTCGCAAATTCATCAACTGTTTGCTGCGATAATTCGTGAAGTGCGATCGCCTGCAATACATCAAAAGGCAAGGTCAAATGATGTGCTCCAGCTAACAAAGTCTTCACCGCTTCTTCCGGCGACTTAATGCTGGCTGCCAAAATTTCAGTATTGCTGTTCTTCAAGACATTTGCCATATCCTGCACTAAGGCAAAACCATCTCCGAGGAGTCGGGTGGCGCGATTCACGTAGGCGATCGCATATTTTGCGCCGGCTTCTGCTGCAACAACGGCCTGGGACGCGCTATAAATAGCTGTCACCGCGCAAGGAATTTCCGGTGACAAGTGCGCTACTGCTTGAAAACCCGTCGCCGTTGCCGGAATTTTCAAGACTGTCTGCTTTCCAATTAATCCAAAAGCCGCTTTTCCTTCTGCTACCATGCCATCAAAGTCGGATGCCATTAGCTGATAATACACTTCCCCAGGAATCAGTTGTGCCAGTTGTTTTAGCGTCACATCGGGAGATAAATCGCTTTTTCCTAAAAGTGTGGGATTAGTCGTAATTCCCGCAATCCAGCCGAACTTACTCGCCCGTGCGGCTTCCGCTACAATTGCAGTATCGAGATAAATTGCCATCTGCTCTACACCTTTAGTTTGTTAATAATTTCCCGACGCTTGTTTTCGGCTTGAGATAAATCGCCGTGTGAAATTAATTGTTAAGCTTTAATAATATCAGAATCTCGGAAATATTACTGTTAAGCAGATATAACAATTCTGTGATGTGTATCACAGGTAGTGTGTAAGTTTTGAAATCAATAAGAATTATGTAAAGAAACCAGATTTCTGAGGAAAAGTGCGGAAGTGCTATTGAAGATCACTCACAAATGAACTCAAAGCTTTCAAGTTATTTTTAGTAACTGGGATTATCGGGTAGAGAAAAATTGATTTCTTAAATACCGGATACACATAAGTTGCATTTGTAGTAGGGGTTATGTATGCAAGAACTCAAGGAGGGGACTCGGAAAATGACCAAAGAAGAAAATCAGCAGCTACAAGTCAGCCTTGAGACATCTTCTGAACAAGTCCAAGTGAAAGAACCAGCAGCAACGGCTGAAGAAGTGTCGATAAATGTTAATTCTGAAACTCTATCTCAAATATTTGAAAAGAGTGCCAAAGATCGTTTGAATGCTCTAGGACGTTTGATGATTGTGACCGTAACTTGGAAGCTGGCAGAATTTTCTAAACGCCAGTAATATCAATTTCGGTTGTACTAAAAAATAACTGTTGACTGTCAATCGATTTAAAAATTGAAGTTTGTAGTGAGGACTTTAGTCCTCTCTGTCTTCGGACTACTTAATATTTGCGGAACCAACGGCTTGAGAAATCGAATTAAATTCGCGTTCTTCTAACTTTTGTAGCAAACCTTGGAGAATTCGGCGTACCATCCAAGGCCCTTCGTAAACCCAACCGGTATAGACTTGAATTACACTCGCACCGGCGGCTATTTTTTCCCAAGCATCTTCGGCGGTGAAAATACCGCCAACTCCAATTATTGGTAATTCGCCTTTTGTATACTCCCAGATAAATCGGATGACTTCTGTCGATCGCACTCGCACTGGAATCCCACTAATTCCGCCAGCTTCTTCGGCGATCGGTTTCCCGGTTTCTCGCAATATTTGTGTTTTCAATCCGTCGCGGCGGATGGTGGTATTTGTGGCGATAATTCCTGCTAGTTGGTAGGTTTTTGCTAAGTCGAGGATTGAGACGATCGCCTCTGATGTCAAATCCGGCGCAATCTTAACTAAAATTGGTTTAATTCCCTGATTTTCTTGTTGCAACTTTTCCAAAATTGTGCTAAGTCCAGCAGCATCTTGGAGCGATCGCAATCCTGGGGTATTCGGAGATGAAACGTTAACGACAAAATAGTCGCCCCAGTCTTTGAGTAGTTTAAAACTCTCCAAATAGTCGGCTGCTGCTTCCTCTAACGGTGTTACCTTAGATTTACCGAGATTGATGCCGATCGGGAACGAGGACTGAGGGTTGTGCTGTGCGGCCTGAAACCGAGCTGCCATTGCTACGGCTCCTTGATTGTTAAATCCCATGCGGTTGAGGGCTGCACTGTCCTGGGTTAAGCGAAACAAGCGAGGTTGCGGGTTTCCCGGCTGTGCTTGACAGGTGACAGTCCCAAGTTCGGCAAAGCCAAAACCAAAATTTGCCCAAATATCGGCAGCTACGCCGTTTTTATCAAATCCCGCAGCTAAGCCGACAGGATTTTTAAAGCTCAGTCCCCACAATGATTGTTCCAGGCGAGAATCTGCGACTCCCAAAGATTTTTGCAATCGGGAGAGGATTTGGCCCGTTGCGGGGTTTGACTGGGTTCTGGCTGCGAGTTCGAGGACTTGGAGAGTGCGGTTGTGCAGCCACTCGGCATCGGTTTTTAATACGGAAAACAGCAGCGGGCGTACGCTTGATTGATATATGTCCAATGATTTGTACAGGGGCAATTTACGAATGCAAAATAAAAATATTCAGGATTCAGACTGCGAAGGTGAGGTTTTGACTTCAACTTCGATCGACTTTATCCAATAGACCTCTTGCTCTCGTCAAATTCACCCCCCTTAGTCCCCCCTTATTAAGGGGGGAAACAAGAATAATCTTGCCCCCTCCCCGCGAGTTCGGGGAGGGTTGGGGTGGGGTGCATTATATTTTTGCAATAGTTCTAATCTTTTAAATTGAAGCATAATTGAGACGACTATATTATAGGTTGATTCTGTTTATTTTAATTTTTTAAATTTTTAAGTTGGTAATTTGAAGTTGGACAAAGGTAAAGGTGCGGGGAAGCTGGGCAATGGGGCATGAGCAGAGACCAAAGGATTCAGACGAACAAATCACGGGGCTGGAGCAGGTTCTCCAGACTCTCCGAGAAGAGGAGAATGTGGAAGTGCTGCTGGAGGGCACTCTCGCTTATTTGCAAGCAGAGTTTGACTGGCGGTTGATTTGGATCGGGTTGTACGATCGACAAGCTCACCGATTGTTCGGGAAAGGTGGCATGACTCCTAACGGCGATCTGTCTTTTCTGAAACAGCGGTTTGCTCTGAACCCGGGGGATTTGCTGGAACAAGTGGTGATTCAGCTTCAGCCGGTGGAAGTCCCGGATTTGCGATCGTCCAACAGAGCCGGAGAATGGCGCAAAGCTGCTCAAACTTTCAACATTCAAGGTACGACTCTGTTTCCGCTCCGCTACAAAGACCGCTGCTACGGCGTAATTTTGCTCGGGACTGATGTGTCGGGATACGAAACGGAGTCGGGGGGAAAAACGCAGTTGGCGATCGTATTTGGAGCGCTGGCAACTGCTCTTTATCAAATAGAAAAAGACTGGCAGCAACAACAAGTTAAACGCCCAGATGAATCTCTTTTGGCGCTGATTTCACAGTTGCGGGAACTGCGATCGCTCGATCAATACTTGCAGGCGGCAGTCGAACAAGCCCACGAATTTATTGAGCCGACGCGCACTAATGTTTATTGGTTTGAGGGAGAGCGACGCTATTTTTGGCGCCGAGTCAGCAACCGCCAAGTTACTCCTGGTTTGGGCGGGCAGGGCCGACCGGCTTCGGGTATCACGGTGCAAGACTTGGGTGAGTTTTATCAAGCTTTGGCTGGGGAAGAAATCGTTTGGATTGGTGAATCTCACAGTTCTTTGAAAACTGAGTTGACTGGGCGGTTGATGCAGCAAATTCGTGCTCGCTCTCTGTTGGCGGCGCCGATTGTTTTGGAAGGGGAATTGTTGGGATTTCTGGCAGTCGAAGCCAACGAGCCGCGGATTTGGCAAGACAATGAAAAACATTACCTGCGGGGAGTGGCGCAGTTGGTGGCTCTGACTGCTCCTCTGTCGGAGATGGAGGAGAGGATTGAGCAAATTGAGCTCGATCGAGATTTAACTGCCGGAATCGCTCGCGCCATTTACAGCGATGCTGACTGGGAGGCGACTTTGAAAAATACGGCTGAGCAGTTGTGCGGGCGGCTCAAATGCGAATACTTTTTGCTGCTGCTGTACGGCGAAGAACAAAATTGCTTTGAAATTGTCTCCCAAAATCTGCCCCGCAACCGCAGGCAAGTACCCTCGCCATTGCTGGCTCTGGATGTTGCTGATGTGTTGCTGTTGCAAGCAACTGGGGAACCTCTGGCTATTGAGAATTGGGAGGAAGACGGGCGGTTGGGCGCTTGGCGGGAAGTGTTGGGGGAAGCGGGGGTGCGATCGCTTTTGGCGTCGAGCACTTCTGGGAAAAAGGCAGAGGGAGAAAACCCGAATCGAAAGTCGCAAGTCGAAAATCGAAGGTCGAAAATCGAGGGTTTGCTGGTTGTCGGACACAGTGCAACTCGCACTTGGAAGCGCGCCGAGCGAGAATTGGTGCGGGTAGTCAGCCAACAGCTAGGATTGATTCTGCACTCCTGGCAGCAGAGCTCGGAAATCGACAAATATCAGCAGTTTGAACGATCGATCAAATCGGGTTTGGCGATTTTGCAGCATTCTGGCGAGGAGCAATCTGGGCCGCAGAAATCTGCTGTTTCACCGATGATTTTTCCAGATTTGCGGTTGCAAAAGCTCGATCAAAACTTTGCTCAACACCTTTCCCAGACAATTTCCTGTCCTTTAGTAGCCGTAATTACTTGGAATCCCGGCCAGGAGTCCGGTTCAATCGCAGCGGCGATAGCTGCAAATCCGGTATTTGCCCTCAATCCCGAGGCCGTGATTCCTTTCCAAACAGATGCTTTGATCCAACAAACCCTCTTCACAGCGGGCGTGCTGCAACAGAGCATGAGTCAACTACCGCTGGCGACGAAGCGGTGGCTCCGCAGTCCGGGAATTGGCGAAATTCTGACGGTGGCGCTGCGGAGTGCCCCAGAACACGCTCCTGTGGGCATTGTGGTGGTTGCGGACGCTCCGGGCCGCCAGTGGTCTGAGTTGTCGGTGAATTTACTCAGCTCGATGGCGGATCAGTTGGCTTGGTGGCGCAGGTATTTGGCGGTGCAATCGGCCGCCGATTCGCAGCGGTTGGATCTGGAGATGCTCAACTGGTACAAGCAGCGCCGTTTCGAGGATTTTTACCGGACTGTGGGGGCGGGAATCAAGGAGTTGGGGGAGTTGAGTCAGTCGATTTTGCAGTCGGCGAAGGAACAAAAGGATGCTCTGAAAACTTTGCGTTACCAACAGGTTTTGCGACAAGTTGGCAATGCTTTGGGGTCAACTCATTTGCTGCTGAAACAGGAACAGTGGCGACTGCAATTTGGACAAGATGCGGTGCTTGTGAGTGCTTGGATGAGGCGATCGCTCGATCGAACTGCCCCGGCGGTGAAACAGTCGGAAATCTTGTTGGAAGTCAACAGAGAAACTGCTGTGTCGCTACCTGCGGGCCAGACTTTGAGCGTTCGCGGCGACAGCATCAAGCTGGATTTGATCCTGTGCGAATTGTTGATTGCCGCTTGCAGGCGATCGTCCGTTGGTGACAAAATTGAGGTTCGCTCTCAGTTGTTGGGGGAAGATTTGCTAGAATTGTCTGTGATTGATAGCGGTCAAAAGTGCGATCGACAGTTAATTTCTGCTTTCAACGGCGGTTCCGGGTCGGATGTATTAGCCGTTTCTGCCAATAGGTCGATCGTCCAAAATCTTTTAATTTGTCAGCGAGCAGTACGCTTAATGGGGGGCAACTTGTCTTTAGAAATGTTAGAAAATAATTTAATTATCGCCCGCTTAGTGCTGCCCCTAGCCACTACTTAAATATTGCGGCGATCGAGGATTGTAGGGGCGGGTTTCACCAACAATAATTGCCTAAAATCAATAATCTCATAAACCCGCCCCCACCCAACGGTAAATCGTCATCAACCTCTTTCTGATTTAGCTGCGGTCTATATTTTTACTAATATCTTCTTGCACCATTCTTAGAAACGAACGGGCTAGATAACCCGTTCCACAATACATCAATTTTCTGATGCGATGGGCATTTTGTCCGTCCCTGAAAGACTTTCAGAACTTGGGAAAAACCTTTCAGTAATCCAAGCAGTTACAATATGAGAAAGCAATCCCATCGGCCCAGCAAACAAACACAAAGCCAGAGAATGAACCGTCCAAACTCCTGTCCGCTGTCCTTCCAAATAAATCCACCGCCCCACAAACAAATCCATCACTAAAAAATGTATCCATCCCGTAGCCGCCGCCGTTTCCTCCCCCAGAAACTTAGCAATATCTGCCAGCTTGGGATTGGACAAAGCAGCCGCATTTTCCGGCGTCAGACTGCTACCAAACAAATATATGTACAAGGCGGCTAGCACTGCAAACGGAATAAAGGAATTCATCACTTTTTGGGTAATTCCCCACTTTGGCAATAAAATCATAATTGCCCAGAAAGGCAAAACGAACAGATTAGCTGCGTTAAAGATTAGTTCTGGTGTCATAGTTAGCTCTTGGCTCCTGCGAATGCAATACAATTAAGGACGTTAATATTACTTTACACAATTTTTGCTAAAATTTCTCAAAAGCTGAAAAAAACCTAATCCACAAATTTAATAAAATTGCTATACTTATCGAAAATCGAAAATATAAGAGTTACACAAAAAGTGGTTTGACGCGCTACGGCGGTAAGGTGCTCGGAAGGCGCACCCACATAATTAGGTTTCGTGTCAATCTAAAATAGCCAATCTAAAATTGCAAATCTAAAATCCCATGACAACAACTTATAATAACTTTATAGATTGGTGCAAGCACAAAGAAAATATCTCTCCTGGGGCAAAACATACGGTAGATATACTGTTACAAGCCTCAGAGACTTCAGAGTGCGATCGAGCCAACGAACTGCTTTCGAGTACAACAGAACTCAATCTCAAACTTACTCAACTTACCGATCTCAGTCCCCTCTCATCTTTCACTCAACTTACCAATCTCATCCTCGACAGTAATCAAATATCAGATATCAGTCCCCTACAATCTTTAATCAACCTGAAAACTCTGATTATGGATGTCAATCAAATATCAGATATCAGTGCGCTTTCATCTCTCACAAATCTGACTAGACTCGTTCTCGATACAAATCAAATCTCTGACATCAGTCCCCTAGCAGCTCTAACTAATCTTACCGCACTTGTCTTATTTGATAACAAAATTTCTGACATCAGCGCCGTCAAAAATTTAACCAAATTAAAGGCGCTGATTTTGTATAAGAATCAAATTTCAGATATCGCTCCTCTGGCAGATTTAACTGAAGTTCAGACACTGTATTTGTATAAAAATAACATTTCGGACATTAGCCCGCTGGCTGAATTAAAAAATCTCAATACGCTGTTTCTGTTCGAGAATCAGATATCCGATCTGACTCCGCTGAAATCCCTGCAAAACTTAAATAAGTTGGTTTTGTTTCAAAATAAAATATCCGATATTAGTCCTTTGGTATCGCTAACTAATTTAATTGAACTTAACCTCGGTAATAATCAAATATCCGACATCAGTCCGCTGAAATCGTTAACTAATTTGACTCAACTTTATCTATTCAATAATCCGATTTCCGATAGCAGCCCGCTGCAAGCTTTAAATAACTTATTTTTGCTGGACTTGTACAACAATCAAATCTCTGATATCACTTCCCTGCAATCTTTGCAAAAGTTAACTACCCTCGACTTGCGCGGGAATCCCATAGTTAATAAAATTTGCCCTGTCAATCCTGAATCTGTATGTCGGTTTTAATTGTTAAGATGACAGACGGCTTGCGATTAGTACGATATAATATCTAATACCAATTTTTTATGAGGCTGCATACAATCTGATCCCCCCTAACCCCCCTGGTGGGAGGGGGGGACAGGGGGGGGTCAAAGTCCCCCTTCTTAAGGGGGATTTAGGGGGATCGGGATATGTGCAACTTCACATTAAATTGGTATAACACCAGTACAAGGAGGAAGTTATGAGCGGACATGATGCTTTGATGTTAGGATTGCTGCTGTTGCCCGGTTTGGCTTTGTCGATCGCAATTATGGGCACTTTTGCCGCTGGTGGATAATCGGTTTTGGAAGCATCCCGATAGCGAGAAAGATGCTTGCACTCCTGTGAAAGAGGGCGGGTTTATATATTTTTTTGATTTGCCTAAAATATCTTTGGCAAAACCCGCCCCTCTGATCTACCAATTTACAAAAATTGTGCTGTCACATCCGAATTTACCAGGGTATTCGCACACAAAATACCCGATGCTGCGACGGCGGGTACGCCAATTCCCGGCATGGTGCTGTCTCCCACCCGATACAAGCCTTTGACTGGGGTTTGTGGCCCGGGCCATGTGCCTGTTCCGGCGGCGATTGCAGGCCCGTAGGTTCCTTGATATCGGTGCAAAAATCGGGCGTGGGTTAGCGGTGTGCCGATCGACTCCAAGACTATTCGCGATCGCAAATCCGGTATAATCTTTTCTAAAGCTTGAAACAAAGATTGCGATCGCGCTTGCTTTTTTTCCTGATAACCGTCGCCGTACTCCCAACCTGCGTAAGGTTCTAAAGTATAAGCATGAATCGCGTGATGTCCGGGCGGCGCGAGAGTTTCATCCCACACTGTCGGAATCGAAATCATACAGGTATTTCCGGGTACTGTAATGTCAACCTTGCTGTCATGAACGACGACGTGGTGGCCGGTCAAGCCTTCGAGTCCTGCGGCTTTAATTCCTAAATGCAGGTGCATGAAACTATCTACTGCTGGCATCGACAAGCTGTTTTTTCGATAACTTTCCGGCAAATCTTCGGGCCGTAATAACTTTGTATAAGTATCCCAGACTGTGGCATTTGAGATGACAATTGGGGCGCGGATAATTTCGCCATTTTGCAAGCGAATTCCGGTGGTTTTGCCGGATTCAACTAATATTTGTTCGACGGGAGTTCCGAGGCGTAATTTTCCACCCCAGCGCTGCAAACCTCGAACTAAGGCATCGACGATCGCACCGCTGCCTCCTACAGGATATTCGATCGCGCTGTGCGATCGTTCGCCAATCATAAAAGCTATTTCCGGCGCGACAGTTCCGTGCGCTTTCAAACCCGACAGCAAAAAGCACTCCAAATCGATTAAACGCCGCACCCAAGGGTCGCGCACGTCCCGATCCATCAAGCTACCGGCCGAACCCGCGATCGCACCTACCAGCGGCAACAGCTTCAGCAAAGCAGGCGAATACCGAGACAGCAAAACAGGTATTAACTGCCAGTCGGATCTCAGCGCTAAAGCGGGAATTCCACGTAAAGCTTCATACAAAACTAATAAGTTTTGTTGAAATCTATGTAATTCTACAGCACCTTGCGGTGCGAATTTAGCTACAGCATCTAAGTAATTTCTTGCATTAGCATAAATTGGCAAAGTTCCTTCAGGAAAATGGTAATGACCTAGCGGATCGTAGGAAATTGTGGCGATCGACTCCTCCAACATATTAAGGACTTGTGACAAAGGATTGAGCGACTGCCGATCGGTCAAACCGCAATAAAAAGAAGGCCCCGAATCAAAGTGAAATCCCCGGCGCGAAAAGCTGTGAGCCGCCCCGCCCGCTATGGTGTGGCTCTCGCAGACGAGAACCCGCTTGCCGTAGCGAGCTAGCATCGAGCCAGCGACTAACCCACCAATGCCGCTGCCAATTACGATCGCCTCAAAGTCTTGCATATATCAAATATGGTATAATTTTATTATTTCTTGCTGACTGCTGACAGGGTATTTTTTTGGGAGGAAAACTATGAAAGCTTTATCTATTTTAGATGAAGTTGTTCGCGAATTAGAACAAGATGTCAATCTCTCGCGCATAAAAAAAATAATATTTTTTGCTTGTAAAGAGTGTTGGGAAAACGATCCGGCACAGCTTGCTGGCGCTGATGTCAGAAGCTTGATCGAAGAACTCTGCACTAAATACAACAGGTTAGAAGATATTGAATCAGTTTTAAACAGTATAGTTGCCAAGGTCAATAAAAAAACCGAGTACGCTTTAGTTACAGATCAAATCGTCTGCCAACTCAGCCGGCTTTACGAATATCAAGATTTTACCAAATTAGAAACAAACATATCTAATTTTGGCGGTTATGAAGCGCCGGCATTTGATGACCACTTCAGTTCGGAACTGCCAGCAGGAGACTCAAGCGAAAGAGACCCCGGAAATCTATTTGATGTCCGACAAAAAATTTTACAGCAAACCAATCCGCTGAGAGCAAAAATCCTCATTTTTTCTACTCTTTATCACCAGTTCACTTTTAGCGATCGCGACTGGCTGCTGCTGAAAACCCAAGAACTTGACAACCTGCTCCGACAACTGTTTAATGTCTGCGGCAGCCTCGCCGAACTCGAATCTCAGTTGTACAGAACTTCGGACAATCTCGACAACACAGACGAATGCGACCAAGCGGCTAGCGTAATTATCAAAGCGATGAATCCTTGTTACGCAAAAGTCCAACAAGAAGAACAGGATCGAGCCGAAGATTCGGCTACCGAAGATTACGATCAGACGCATTTAAACAGTGTTTACGAAGAAAGCGAGCCGGTTGACAGGCGCAGCGATTATTTTGATGCGGGCGATATTACTCAGATCATTCAAGCTGCTCCGACTCACTATCATTATGACCCCCAGAAAAGTTACTTAGTGCCGGACACGGCAGAAAATGTACAGTTTAAAGAACCCGAAACCAGCAGCAATAATTCCACTGCCGATTTCAGAGAGGAAGCGGTAGAAACACTCCCACTTTCAGAAACGCCGACAGTTATCATAAGTGTCGAGCCGGCAGCTCATGTTCCTATAAATATTAGCGATTCCATCAAACGCAAGTTGGGATTGGAAGAAGAAATGAAAGGATTAGTAACTCAAAGTGCTAACTCAGCAACGGCGCAAATAGAAAAGATATTCAGCGATTTAGAAGTTGCTTTAAACGGAAAATTTTCTACGGAAACAGCAGAGGAGCGTTTGTACTGGAAATATAAAAATCTCAAAGATTATGTAGGAAAAGTTCATGAATTTACAGACAAGTTAATAGAAATTCTGAGCGAAGTGGAGTTAAAAGAAAGCGGGGGTTCGGCTTCGGAAACCCCGGAAAATATCGCAGAAAATATTTCAGAAACGCAGCAGCAGCAAAACTCTGGCCCGCAGCCAAATCAGTATCAGCTTGTGGAAATGGCCAAACAAGGCAAACCAAAGGCGATCGCCCTATTGATAAATCAATTGCTACAGCCTAAAGGAATTACCGCTACAGCGGGATTTAAAGAGGGTTGGCTCCACGTCATTCTGGAGTCTGCCGAAGTACCAAACCAACAGGCGACAGCTATATACATTCACAAAAAACTGTGTACTTTAAAATCACAATCTCTTACCAACGTCAAAATTCACGGGCGACAGTTAGGTAACAAAACAGTCGCTTGGACTCAAGAATTTGTGAATCAAACTCATTAAATAGTCACGCCCAATTCTGGGCAGACACAAACTAAGTTACCAAACCAAAGACTGAAATTCAAGAAATCTAGAAATAGCAGATTTTACCTAATTAACAACAAAAAAAATATGAATGCTAGCGAAGTTTTAAGGCGATATACATCAGGAGAACTAGATTTTCAAGGTATGAATCTGAGAAACGTCTACCTGAGCGGTGCCGATTTAATTGGCGTCAATTTAAGCAGCGCGGATCTCGGCAGTGCCAACTTAGCGATGTCGTACCTGAGCAGAATTAACCTTCAACGCGCCAATTTAACTAATGCAAAATTGTGCGGTGCTAACTTAAATCAGGCAAACTTGAGCGGAGCAAATTTGTCCGATGCAGACTTCCACGGAGCTACTTTGCAAGGTGCAGATTTTCGCAAAGCCAACATTTCTCTAGCAGTTTTTATCGATGCAAATTTGAGCGATGCAGATATGCGGGGCGTCAATTTGCAAGGTGCAGATTTGCGCGGCGCGTGCTTGCGCGGTGCTAATCTTCGCAAAGAGCAGCGGCTTTTTGAGGGTGCAAATTTGCGGGGTGCAAATTTGCAAGGTGCGGATTTGCGGGGCGTCAATTTGCTAGGTGCAGATTTGACTAAAGCTAATCTCAGTCAAGCGAATTTGACTGAAGCATCTCTGCGGGAAGCAAATCTAACTCAGGCGAATTTCAGCGAAGCTATTTTAGATGGCGCATTTTTGACTGAAGCAACTTTGGTAGAAACAAATTTTTCCTTCGCTGTAATGACAAATGCTAAGTTGGAAAGAGCTGTATTAATTGATGCTGAATTGGCTGGCGCTAACTTGCGGGGTGCATTTCTTCCTGATGCTAAGTTGAGCAATGCTAATTTAGTTATGGCTGACTTGAGTCGAGCTAATTTGGTGAGGGCTGATTTGAGTCGAGCTAATTTTAACCAGGCAAATTTGAGTGAAGCCGATTTGACGGATGCTTACCTGGCTCGAACAGATTTGCGGGAGGCAATTTTGCACCGCACAACCTTGATTAGGGCCGATTTGAGCACGGCTAATTTAGCGGGAGCTCAGTTGCGCGGCACAATCATGCCCAATGGAGAAATGCACGGATAGTAATTGGGAATTGAGAATTGGGAATTGGGAATTGGGCATTGGGCATTGGGAATTGGGCATTGGGCATTGGGCATCGGGAATTGATATTAGTATTGATAATGATTGTATAACCAATCAAAATAGAAAGTATCGCTGCGCCATTGGCAAAACTGTTGCCGGTTCACAAATCAACAATTCTCCATCCGCCCTCACTTCATAGGTTTCTGGATCGACTTCCATGTGTGGCAAATAATCGTTGAGTTTCATATCTCTTTTACTGATTTGCCGCGTGCCGGAAACTGCTACAGTGGGCTTTTGTAAACCAAGCTGTGCGGCAATATCTCGATCGCGCGCAGCCTGCGAAACAAACGTCAGACAAGTCGCCCCGATCGCACCGCCAAAACTGCCAAACATCGGCCGCATATGCACCGGCTGCGGCGTCGGAATGCTGGCGTTAGCATCTCCCATCTGCGAATAGGCGATCGCCCCTCCCTTAATCACCATCTCCGGTTTCACCCCAAAAAAAGCCGGTCTCCACAAACACAAATCCGCCAACTTCCCCTCTTCAATCGAACCAACATACTGACTGATTCCATGAGTAATCGCCGGATTAATTGTGTATTTAGCAATGTACCGTTTTGCTCGAAAATTGTCATTTTCACTACTTGTGGGATGGGCATCTTGCCCGTCCAAATTCCCTGTGAAACGGGCATCTGGCCCGTCCAAATGTCCCCGCTGCACCTTCATTTTATGAGCACTTTGCCAAGTCCGAATAATCACTTCCCCAACTCTTCCCATCGCCTGGGAGTCCGAAGAAATCATGCTAAACGCGCCCAAATCGTGCAAAATATCTTCAGCAGCAATAGTTTCTCTTCTAATTCTCGATTCAGCAAAAGCCACATCTTCAGGAATACCCCGATCCAAATGGTGACACACCATCAACATATCTAAATGTTCTTCCAAAGTGTTGACTGTGTAAGGGCGAGTCGGGTTAGTTGACGAAGGCAAAACATTAGCTTGTCCGCAAACTTTGATAATATCCGGCGCGTGTCCGCCGCCTGCACCTTCAGTATGATAAGTATGAATTGCCCGATTCTTAAAAGCGGCAATTGTAGCTTCCACAAATCCCGCTTCATTGAGAGTATCGGTGTGAATTGCAACTTGCACGTCGTACTCTTCAGCTACACTCAAACAAGTGTCGATCGTTGCTGGTGTAGTTCCCCAATCTTCATGAAGTTTCAAACCCATTGCACCAGCTAAGATTTGTTCCACTAATCCTTGAGGTTGACTGGTATTTCCTTTACCTAAAAATCCTATATTGACGGGAAAAGCATCGGCTGCTTGCAGCATTCTGTACATATGCCAAGGCCCGGGAGTGCAGGTTGTGGCGTTAGTACCCGTTGCTGGGCCTGTACCGCCGCCGATCATTGTCGTGATTCCAGAGGCGATCGCCACTTCAATTTGCTGCGGACAAATAAAGTGAATGTGAGAGTCGATTCCCCCCGCAGTGAGAATCATTCCTTCACCCGCAATTACTTCTGTTCCCGGGCCAATAATAATATCAATTCTGTCTTGAATATAAGGATTTCCGGCTTTGCCAATCTTGCAAATATTGCCTTCTTTAATCCCGACATCTGCTTTGACAATTCCCCACCAATCCAATATTAAAGCATTAGTAATTACCGTGTCAACAGCGCCATCAGCATTAGAAATCGGCGATTGTCCCATGCCGTCGCGGATGACTTTACCGCCGCCAAATTTAACTTCATCGCCGTAGGTTGTGAAATCTTTTTCTACTTCTATGAATAATTCGGTATCGGCTAATCGGACGCGATCGCCCGTTGTCGGCCCGAAGGTTTCCGCATAGGCGCGGCGATCCATTCTGTAACTCATATTAATTAGCTCCTCACTTGATTATTTGTTATTTTCACAATATTATTGATAATATTCAAATTGTTTCTTATTCATCTAATTCACCATTAATTTTACCATTAAATCCGTAGACTTCACGACTGCCGACAAAAGGTACTAATTGCACTTGCTTTTCATCTCCAGGCTCAAATCTAACTGCTGTCCCCGCCGGAATATCTAATCGCATTCCTTTTGCTTGTTCTCGATTAAATTCTAAGGCTTCGTTAGCTTCGTAAAAGTGATAGTGGGAGCCGATTTGAATCGGGCGATCGCCCGTATTTGCTACCATCAGCCGCACTATTTCACGCCCAGCATTTAATTCTATTTCACCGTCTGAAACAATCATTTCTCCCGGAATCATATCTTTTTCCTGCTAGTTTATGCGGTTAAATATTTAACGAATTGGATCGTGTACTGTCACCAACTTAGTTCCGTCGGGAAAAGTCGCCTCAACCTGCACCTCATGCACCATTTCCGGTATCCCTTCCATCACATCTTCCCGCGTCAGGAGAGTTGTGCCGTAACTCATTAAATCGGCGACGGTAAGGCCATCTCTAGCTCCTTCTAAAATAGCGGCAGAAATATAGGCAATGGCTTCGGGATAGTTTAACTTTAAACCTCTTTGTTTCCGGCGCTCTGCTACCAAGCCGCAGGTGAAAATTAGCAGTTTGTCTTTTTCCTGGGGGGTGAGTTGCATTTTTATTCTCGTAAGTGCGATCGTATTATTTACTCAAGTTCGACTATCGACTATACATCATATTTGATATCGAAGTAGCTGTAAATGAGAGAATTTATGATGTCAGAAAATCCTATTTTACCCAAACTCGGGGCAAACAGCAAGGGCGTTCTGAAAAAGACAAGCGCAATAAGTCCCAAATCCTGACAAACCAGTCTCTAGCTGCGGTGGTGGATGTACCGCGATATCGGCACAGCAAACCGTTAGGAATGCGAGTCACGCCGACGGTTGAGTTATCAGGATAAATTGTTGCCTCAGATGGCAAAGATCGCACTTTTTCCACGAGTTCGGCTGTGACGGGTTCGCCCACCCAAGCGAGGGTAGCAACTACTGGTTTTCCGGCTAAGCCGTGAGGACTTTCGAGCATTTTTTCGCCGCCTGCGAGCAATTGTCTGTCAATCCACAAAGGACGGTTTTGCTGCCAGATTTCGGTGTGCGATCGCCATTTTCCCGACAAGAATTTTTCGCCCCTTGCACTGCGTCCAAAGCGCGTAATTTCCCACAGCAAAATAGTCGCTTTTGGTGCTAATTCTACCCGCAAGTTTTGCTGATAAATTGCGCCATCAAAAACGATTGTTTCCTGCGGTAGCCACTCTAAATGAGCACCTGATTCTAGTTGGATGTCGATATTTTGTTGCGATTCTAGTCCGGTGCTACGGTAGATTTTAGTAGCAGCAGCGCTGGTAATCAAGGCTTTGGCGTTGGGTTGGAGGTGAAAATGGCTCGAAAGCCGATCGCCCCCAACAACTCCCCCAGCCGTATGTAATATGACACTGTGACAAACCTCTTTACCTTCAGGATAGAACGGGCGCTGCACTTTCAGCGGTGCTTGCATTTGATTGTTAATGATTTGAGTTGTGCCGCTGCGGTTGGCGTAGACTAAATTTAGGCAGCCATGCCATCCATTTTGATTTTTATTTGTAGGTTCAGTCGAATTTTCAATCACAGGCTTGTAGAATTAAATGTTAAAATTTAGACTTTTTTTCAAAACTTATTAGATGTATATTCATCGTTTTTTTGCCAATATCACATAGTCATCAAGCCCATAATGCGGATCGTAAGGTAGTTTAAGGTGCTGGCGGAAAAGTGGACTGATGAATTTCTGGACAGGTAGATTTTCTCTAGCAAATTTTCCAAAATTAGCATGGGATGTCCTGCTACCGATTGAATTTAAATATTTATACCAAACTAAGTTTAAGCCCAGCTCATCAACAAATTGTTGTACTACACTTAGCTCTTGTTGGCAATCATCAACTCGACGAACATTGTAGGGTATCAGCAACTTCTTTTCTTGAATAATTAGCAAAGCGTAACCCGAATCTGTCAGGCTGTTTGTAAATATATCCTTGTAAATCTGAAGGGATTTTTCTCTTGTCTCCCTATCGTTAAAAAAACAGTGAGAAATCACTATAAAATCAAAAAATTTTTTCGGCAGTCTTTTCGATTGATTTTCCCCATCAAAGATACTAGAAGTGTCAAAACGAAAGTAAGCATTCATCGCCTGGGGTTCCATGTACTGCCGCCAAAACTGAAGTCCCCGATATTGAAATGCCTTTTGCTGTTCCAGAGAGTAGTAGGATATGTGCATTGGCGGCATTGAAAAAAAGTCGCTACTGCTTTGCAGCAACAAACCCAGTCCGTATGCAACTGTACCCGGCCCAGCGGCAATATCGAGGATATTAACTTTAGTTGGTAATAATCCTGCTTTGTAAATCAGGAACCAAGCTAAATATGTACAATAGACGTTATCTAGGAAATACCTAATTAAATAGATGTGAGGACTGAGTTCAAAATTGTATTGAGGATCTTGTCCTTCTTTCAGCTTTTGAATATCCTCAATAGCTTGCTGAAGTAAATAATCAACATTATTTTTTTCACGGCTCATGTTATTAAGCTCGTTCTTGATGAAGCCAGCCAGATGTTGTTCAAAATTATTAAATACCTTCTCATCAATACCAGTGCATTGAACCATACTTGCATCGCATTCTATCAGTTTGAAAGCTTTTGAAATGTATTCAATGAACTTTGTATTCGGAAACAACGTTAATTCATCAATCCCCGCCAGCGAATCGTCAAGTTGCCCGAAGCTTAGTTGCACTTCTAATTCTGCTAAATGCCGATCGCCTTCTTTGATGCGGTCATTTTTTTGTTGCAATAATTTTTCAAGCTGTAGCCGATCTTTAAATAGCTTCTCTTGCCATGAGAGTTTTGCCCCAGAATTTTGTATTTCTTTTAACAGTTTTTGGGCTAGTCGATTATTTTGACTCTTAACGGCTTGGTTAAACTTTTGGGAACGCCACCAATTAGCCAGCGGATTATTCATAGCCAAATCCCTCTTTACCTTCCATAATTTCAACACCGGGGAGCATCTTAATTAATTTATTTTTAAACTTTTGATAACTCTCTTGTTCGCTATTGTACCACCAAGCGTACTTTTGTTTAAGAGCTAATGCTTCCTCGCGGGTTGAGGCAATTAGCGATCGCCCGTTGCTGGCATGAAAATCCTGAATCACAACCCGATCTACAACTGCCAGCTTGCTAATAAAATTAGCTTCATCTTCCGGTAATGTAGGGAGTAGTGGAGTCACAGTTATCGAAAATCGGACTTCGCAATTTTCTTGGTAAGGAAAGCTGTATCTCAGTTTTGCCATAGCTTTGAGTCTCGCAGGGATACTCGGCGATTTTGGTTCAAAATCTTTCCTCACTTTTTCGCTACCAGTGGGAATGCTCATGTTAATTCGCAACCGCTGAAATTGCTGTAAAATATCAACATCTCTAGTTATCATAGGACTGCGCGTTTGGATAACCAGCGTCGGTTGATAGGAAACCATCACTTGTAACAAGTACCTAGTTAATAGCTTTTTAGATTCGATTGGCTGATACGGATCTGTGACACTACTCATGTAAATGCTAGGTGGTCGATCGGGGTTTTTCTTGTACCAACTATGCAACTCTTTCTTTAAAATTTCTCGTGCATTTTGCTTGAAAATTACCCAATTTCCCCAATCCTGCCTCATCTTTAAATTAGGGCTAAAAGCAGCAGCATAACAATAGCTGCATCCGTACTGACAGCCGCGATAAGGATTCAGAGTAAAATCGTAAGCACTTATAAATCCAGTAGCTTTATTAAGCACGGACTGTGCATTTTGTGCATACACTTTGGCACTTCCGAAGTTCTCTCCGAGTTCGACATTGTGTTGGTCGTCGGCGGAATATCCCTCATACTGAGACTTTACCATGATTGAACCTGCTACAATATTAAAATGGAAAGCGTTTAGGAATGAGAAAGGCGATCGCGCTTCGATCTTACTATTTCACTGTACCCCACTAAAAAAATGTGCAAAACAGTGGGAATTACTCAACTTTACAATAAGTTTTTTGAAGAAGCAACAAGTCAGCTCTTTAAACTCCATGCCAAGCTCAATCGCCAATGTCATGCAGCTTACGGATTTACTGAGACTGACAATATCTTAGATCGATTGCTGGCATTAAATCTAGAACTAGCAGAAACCGAAAAACAAGGTCAGCCAATAGTTGGGCCCGCAGCCCCAAACTAAGTGAAAATACTAATCGCAATGTAAAGATTTTTATCGATCTGGGTTAAATCACATAGAGTGTTGATGCAGATCACAAATCGCCCGCTGTCAGAACAGAGATACTTAATCAGAAACCCTCCAAACTAAGCGGCTAGAAAACGATCCTTGACCGAGGAGGGGTATTTACCGATCGCCTTGGGAGGACTTGCGATGTTGCTATTTAATGCCAGTCAATCCCTGGATAGCCAAGCCAAAACTGACAAATATACTGAGAAAAACTCGTCCCAGAATGTATCTATGCAGCCAAATTGGCTCAAGCAAATATTCAGTCGGTTGCGGATCAGCCAAAAAATTGGCTACGGCTATGCTTTAGCTATTGGCATAGCTATTTTGGGAACGGGTACGGGAATGAAAGCGGGAGATTATTTCCGCAAAGCAGCTCTAATTCAGCTAAATGTTGCCCAGCAGCAACAGGAACTATTGCAAAATTTCCAAAGTAGCGTACTCAAAGCCCGATCGCACGCGGCGAGGCTACCTGCGGTTTTGGGAGACGCAGTTTGGCTGGAATACGAAAGCGATCGCTTTTTTCGGCAAATCAATGAGGCGCAAAGCCTGATTTCAGAAATAGAATCTTTTGCCCGAAAAAATCCCGATCCTCTAGTAACAGAAGCCACAAAGTTTCAGGCTATGTTAAAGAGATATACCATCATCCTCGATTACTATTCTCAGCTAACTAAATTCCAGTTACAAGAAGTAGAAGCGACTAATTTGCGACCCGGAAAAATCGCAGCAGCCCAGCTACAAATATTGAGGATTAGCAGCGGCGAAGAAGCGCTATTATTAGATAATATTTCCGAGAACTTAACAGAGCTAATTACCGCAGTCAAAGTTCAAAAAGTGCAAGGCTCGGAAGCATTAGAACAAGCTGAAGGTTTGCGAAATCGAATTATACTCGGGAGTATGGTGATTTCAGCACTGATTGCCGCGTTACTTGCCCTCAACACCAGCCGTGCGATCGCCCAACCCATCGAAATCGTCACCAACGTTGCTCAGCAAGTAGCTCGCGAGTCCAATTTTAACCTACAAATACCAGTTACAACCGAAGATGAAATCGGAGTTTTAGCCACCTCTTTTAATCAATTAATTCAGCGAGTTAGCGACTATACAAAAGAACTAAAACAAACTCAAGCCCAACTAATTCAAACCGAAAAAATGTCATCTCTCGGTCAAATGGTGGCTGGTGTGGCTCACGAAATTAATAACCCCGTGAACTTCATTCGGGGGAACGCCGATCATGCGAAGGGATACACCGAAGATTTGCTGCAACTCGTGAATCTATATCAAGAAAACTATCCAAAGCCACCAGAGGCAATTCAAAATCATCTCGAAGAAATTGACATCGAATTTCTGATAGAAGACTTGCCAAAAACGCTGGCTTCGATGAAAATGGGAGCCGATCGCATTCACGAAATTGTCGTCTCCATGCGTAATTTTTCGCGATCGGACGATGGAACAATGAAACCCGCCGACATTCATGAAGGAATTAACAGCACCCTGATAATTCTCAATCATCGAATCAAACAAGGCATTAAAGTTATTAAAAACTACGGCATTTTGCCCCTACTAGATTGTTATCCTGCACAACTGAATCAAGTATTTATGAACGTGATCGGCAATGCTATAGATGCGCTGGAAGAGATGAAAAAGGGAGATAAAGGTTATGCGCCGGCGATTTGGATTAGCACCGAAGTTACCGCAGAAAACACCGTCACGGTGAAGATTCGCGATAACGGGCCGGGAATCGAGATTGATTGTGCGTCGCACATATTTGACCCGTTTTTTACCACAAAGTCGATCGGCAAAGGTACTGGATTGGGGCTGGCTATTTCCCATCAAATAGTTGCCAAACATCACGGCACAATTGAGGTAAATTCTCGAATAGGACAGGGAACGGAATTTGCGATTACTTTGCCAGTTGCTGCGTAAGATCGCGCGCGGCCTCGTTTTTTGTTTGTCTGGAGCGCACGAAGTCTCGATCGGGGGCGGGTTTACTGAATCTATAACTTATATTACAGATATTGCTGAACCCACCCCTACAGACATCGCGGTCTTTTTACCGTCCATGAGATGACGATCGCGCTTTCTGGCCTGAATTTTTATGGGGGCGGAGGGACTTGAACCCACACGACCGTTTCGGGTCAACGGATTTTAAGTCCGTAGCGTCTACCATTCCGCCACGCCCCCCTTATATGAAATTGCTGTGAGTTTTGAGTCATTCACAACAACAGCCTTTGACTATACAGCCAAAACCCCAATTTACGCAACCCCTAATCGAAAATTTCCCAAAAGTCGCGCTGCATCTCCCGAAGCGGTACAATAGTTAACCAGCTAGCGGAGTGTATCAGCCCACTTATCCCTCTTATTATTCCCCTAAAGCAAATCTATGTATATTACCTTGCTGCTTTACGCCATCTTGGCAGGAACCTACCTTCTGGTAGTACCCGTGGCTACCTACGCCTATTTGAACAGCCGCTGGTACGTGGCCAGCTCTTTTGAGCGCGGCTTCATGTACTTCTTGATGTTCTTCTTCTTCCCAGGTATGTTGATCCTAGCTCCCTTTTTAAATTTTCGCCCCAAACGGCGGCAGATAGAAGCCTAAATGCGACGTATTGACGTAATTGGAATCTGTCTCGGCTTTTTTGTAGCAGGTGGGTTGGCCTACTTGGTGCTGCAATTCGCCGGACTAGACAGCATGAATGCAGGGATTTGGAGTCAGTTATTTTTGGTCGCCGGCTTGATTGGCTGGCTGGTGACTTATTTATTTCGGGCACTTACTCAAAGTATGACCTACAGCCAGCAACTAAAAGAGTACAAAGAAGCGGTCTTGCAGAAGCGGCTGGATGAACTCACTCCCGAAGAATTAGCCAAGCTTCAATCCGAAATTGAGCAGGAAGAAAATAATTAGTCATTAGTCATTAGTCATTAGTCATTAGTTATTAGTTATTAGCAATAAACGGTGAAATAATGACTGCGGACTAAAAGCTAAGGAAGATGAATATAGACAAATACGCTTGGGTTAACACTGTTAATTACCCGGAGATCCCCCTAAATCCCCCTTAAGAAGGGGGACTTTGAGCAACTTCTTGTCCCCCCCTTTATAAGGGGGGCTAGGGCGGATCTGTCTTATCTGAACCGTATTTGAATATAGACCGCAAAGTAATGATTGCTGACTAATGACCAATGACCAATGACCAATGACCAATGACTAATAACTAATGACTATTTCTAATTGTTTTGAAACGTTGCGAAAAAGCAACCAATGTGCATTGATTCCTTTTATTACTGCTGGCGATCCAGATTTGGATACAACGGCTAAAGCACTGCAAATTTTGGATGATAACGGAGCAGATGCGATCGAGCTTGGCGTTCCCTATTCAGACCCGCTAGCTGATGGGCCAGTGATTCAAGCCGCCGCTACCAGGGCTTTGCAGCGGGGGACGCGGTTAGATCCGGTGCTGGAAATGGTGGCGAAAGTTAGTCCAAATTTGCGATCGCCCATTATTCTGTTCACATACTACAACCCGATTTTGTACCGAGGTATTGAAACCTTTTTGGAGCAAATTAAAAGTGCGGGAGTTCAGGGATTGGTTGTGCCGGATTTGCCCTTAGAAGAAGCCGCAAGTCTCATTGAACCTGCCAATAAATTAGGGATTGAACTCACATTATTAGTGGCTCCGACAAGTCCTAAAAGTCGCATAGAAGCGATCGCCCGCGAGTCTCAAGGATTTATTTACTTGGTCAGCGTGACGGGGGTTACAGGAGTGCGCGAAGGCTTAGACACGCGAGCCAAAGAGTTGTTGCAAGAACTCCGCAGCATCACTGACAAACCCATCGGCGTCGGGTTTGGTATCTCGAAACCCGAACACGCTCGCCAAGTGAAAGAATGGGGCGCAGACGCTGTGATTGTTGGCAGTGCTTTTGTGAAACGCTTGGCCGAAGGCACTCCAGAACAGGGTTTGGAAGCGATAGGTGAGTTCTGCAAAAGTCTAAAAGCAGCGATTCAAAATGGTTAGGAACTATGCAGATACTTTCAGCCATTAGATAGATGTGGGCGATCGGGATATGTGGCGACAATTGCGATTAAAGACCTTGTTGTACTTGAGATCATACACCACCTTCCTTCTGGTTCCTGACTGGAAGGTTTTTTTTTGAGTCGAAAACGCAAAACATTTTAACCGAGTGCGCGCACAGAACCAAACCCCCATGCTGGCAAACCGCACGATGCGATGTCCGGCGCGGGGTGCTGCAACTTTTAATAATTAGTAGAAGATTGAGGAGCGTCCATTCCTTCTTCCTTCTTCCTTCTTCCTTCTTCCTTCTTACTTCTACTATAACTTGAGGAATCTAACTTGAGATAGATGAAAAGCTGCTGTTTCTATTCGTATAATAATAAAAGTGTTTAAGTGCCTAATTTTGTAATGGTAGCCATCTACAAGACCACCAGGCGTTTTAGCATTTCACAATAGAAAGGATCATTTTTATGAACAGACTAACTGCATTTCTGAAAAAAATTCGAGCTGTACAAATTTTAACAGTGTTTCTGGCTGGCATTTTAGTATTAGTGAGTACGGCCTGCAGTCGCCCTGACGTGACGGCAGGAAAGACTGATGGGATGACTGGAAAAACTGATGTGATGACTGGAAAAACTGCCGACAAAATTAGAGAAGAAGTGCCTTCCGGGGCTGTAACTTCCGAATACAAAGGTGGTCAAAATCAATACAGCGATGTCGATCCCAGAACCCCAAACGTTACAACAGCAGAAGCAAAAGCTCAGCTTCTGAAAGAGCAAGCGCAGCACAGAATAGACACGAAATCTAGCAGCAATGTGGGCGAAAACGTGCGACGGGTAGCGGAGGACGCGCCTGACAAACTAGACCAAATTGGCGAAAAGCTGAATGAAGATGCTCGCACGGCTCAGCGCAAAGCTGATGACTTTGGCGACAAAACCAAAAAAGGCTTTGCTAATCTTAAAGAAAACACTCGCGAAGGCTTGAAAGGAGCGAAAGATATTGTTAAAGAAGCCACCGAGGGAGCCAAAGAAAGAGCAGCAGAGGGTACTGAGTCTCTGAGATACAATACCAGCGGCGGCCAAGAAAATGTCAAAGATGCAGCGCGCAATGTAAAATACAAAGCTGAAGATGTCTCGGATAAGGTTCGCGCGAAAGTGAATCGAGATATTGACAAAACTCAACGAGCAGCAGAAAGAGCGGCAGACGCGATCGACTAATCTCACATAACGCTGTTTATTTATCTCAAAGCTACAGTCTGACAGGGGTTAAAACCCCTGTCTCATAGCTGGGCTTCGTCGCTGGTAGACTGCATATTACGATTTGATTCGGTTTTAATCGAAGGAAGGCTATTAGCCCAGACGATAGAGTGCAGCGAGAGTTTCAGCAGAATGAAACAGTCGGCACTTTTTTAGGTGGAGGCTTGAGCGCTACTGATTTCACGGATTATTGATAATTTCTATAGATTGTATTTTGAGTTTTTGAGGTCGCAATTTTTTACATTGAGTAGCGAAAGTTTTGCCGATGGCGTCCCGCCCCGCAAGCTACGACCTATATTAAACTTACTTAATTAAACACTGTATTTATCAAAACACTATACTGCCGTGTTTCTACCCTGCTTCGCGTTCATTTAACCGCATTTGAGATTAAACGCAGCAAATAACACGTAAGTAACAGGCTTGAATCGCGATCCCCAAAGTATAAAATGTGTTCCTTAATAGATCGGTGGAATTTGCGACCCGGCGGCTCGCAAATATTGCTGTTTATGCCCTAAGATAGATACACTAACTTTTTTCAAGTTAATGTCTGGCTTGAGGTTCGCCGATATGGATGCAACAGTAGATGTAGTAGATTTGACAGCGGTAATGCCTGGAGAGCGCCCGTTAGCGAAGCCCTCGAAGAGGATCGCCCAATGGTACACCGATTATCCATCGCCAGTCGATCGTCGGGCTGGGAGCCCAAAAAATCGGCTGCCAGTGGCTAAAATGCTCAAACGTATGTCCTTGGAGCCGAGGATTTCCGGGACGCGGTGCTGCCAAAATACGATCGAGTTGCATCAGTCGCCGTTAATTGCATCGCTCGAAATAGCCCTCAAGCGAACAGACATCCAAAGGTGGACTCGCACCAAATCCAGTTATTTACAAATAGATGAAATCAGGCAGTATTTGAATTGATTCTGACTGTCATCGGCTAGATTTAGCAGCAGAAAATTCCGCCCAAAAAGGCGCTGAATTCGCGATATATTCGAGCCGCAATCCGCAGCAGATCGACAGGGGGATGCAAGCAAACCTTATTTCAAAAATAGTGTTTCGATGCTAGTAACGATGATGCACGACTTTTACGATGCGCTGGCCCATTTGGCCATCTATGCCGGTGCCACACCGACGGAGCGCAAGCAAATCCTGAAGCGCGTTGGAGAAAGTAAGAAAAAACTTAAAGAATGCGCGCACCGTACCCCGATCGATTACCAGCACAAGTTCGATTTGGTTGAGGCAGAATGGCTCCGGGTTTTGGGGAAGAAAGCAGAAGCAATGGAACTGTACGATCGAGCTATTGCCGGAGCTAAAGCTAACGAATATTTGAATGAAGAAGCTCTTGCTTGCGAACTCGCTGCTAAGTTTTACCTGTCATGGGGAAGAGAAAAAATTGCCCGAATCTACATGATAGATGCCTATAATTGCTACGTCCGCTGGGGAGAGCGAGCCAAAATTGACGACTTAGAAAAACGCTATTCTCAATTGTTGGAACCGATTTTGCAGCCAGCAAAACTCGCTGCAAATTTATTAGCCACTTTCGGAACACCAGCCAACCAAAATCAATCGGTGCATCCATCCATTCTGCCATCCATTAATCCGTCTGTGTCGGCGAGCGTCTCGGATTTCGGGAATTTTTCAACTCTCCTAAAAGCTTGTCAAGCGCTATCTAGTGAAAGAGAGCTCGATCGACTGATTGCCACACTGATGCAACTGGCGATGGCTAATACAACAACTGATAAAGCTGTGCTGATTTTGCCTCGTGGCGATCGATGGGAAATCGCTGCTACGAGCGCGATCGACAATTCGGGTGTCCAGCGGGCGATCGGCTTATCATCCGCAACACTCGAAGAAAACAGCGAGCTCCTGCCCCTAAAAATTGTTGACTGCGTTAAAAGCTTGTTGAAACCTGTAATTATGCGGAACATCGCTCAAAAATGCGATTGGGATTCCGACTCCTACATCCTGAAATACGAACCGCAGAGCCTGTTGTGTTGGCCAATTCTCGATCGAGGTAACTTAGTCGGCATTTTATATCTGGAAAATCGATTAACCGCAGGAGTTTTTACGCGCGATCGCCTGCAACTGCTCAATCTTCTGTGCTCCCAGGCAGGGATCTGTTTGCAAAATGCTTTGCTATATAAAAAATCTCAGGATTACAGCCAACAATTAGAGCGATCGCTAGAAAAATTCAGCCGAACCGAAGCTCAGCTTGCCCAGCAGAAACAAATGCTGCAAGCGATTCTTGATGTCGCTCCGATTTGGATTTGGATGGTCGATCCTAGAGGTAAAGTACAGTTTTTCAACAATACCTTTTGTCAAGATTTGGGCGTGCCTCTGAGCGCTTTCTTAGCTGTCGAGCATTACAAAGAAATACTAGGAGAGAATGCAGCGGGTTGTATGGCTTCAGATGCCGCCTGCCTTGCCCAAGATTTGCCGCATTACTCCAGCGAAACTCTCAGACTTGTTGACGGCGAACTACACTATTTAGAAATCACGAAAGTGCAGTTAAAAAATTCCCAGGGCGAGACGATCGCGATTATTGGTTTGGGTGTTGATGCCACAGATCGCAAGCAAGCAGCGGAACTTTTGCAAGAGCAAAATCAACAGCTCGAACAAACTTTAAAAAATTTACAAGCAGCGCAACTGCAAATCGTGCAAAGCGAGAAAATGTCAGCTTTGGGTAATTTAGTTGCCGGAGTCGCCCACGAAATCAACAATCCGATTGGCTTTATTTCGGGCAATTTAAGCGAAGCTAAAAGGAGTTTGGCAGATGTTATGGAACACTTAGAATTGTATCGCTCCGATGCACCGAAATCGGAAATTGCCGACCATGCTGAAGAAATAGACATCGATTATCTGTTGGAAGATTTACCGCAGATAATTGATTCAATGCAAGTCGGGTGCGATCGCATTTGCAGCATCAGCACCAGTTTGCGTACCTTTTCCCGAGGCGACAAAGACTATAAAGTTTCTTTTAATATTCACGACGGCATTGATAGCGCTCTTCTAATTTTGAAACACCGCCTCAAAGCAAACGAACAGCGTCCGCTGATCGAAGTGATGACTAAATACGGCAATCTCCCTAAAATCGAATGTTTTCCCGGTCAATTGAATCAAGTTTTTATGAATCTGCTGGCCAATGCGATCGATGCTTTAGAAGAGTCAAATCAAGGACGCCGTTTTGAGGAAATTGCGGTCAATCCCAACAGCATTACAATTGCCACTGATGTAATTGATGAATGGCACATTAAAATCACAATTAGGGATAACGGCGCCGGCATTAAAAAGGAAGTAAAACAACAGATATTCGATCATTTGTTCACGACGAAAGGTGTCGGGAAAGGAACTGGATTGGGGTTGGCAATTGTGCGTCAAATTGCGGTTGAAAAACACGGCGGAAGTATTGATGTGATGTCTGAACCTGGATCTGGGACTGAGTTTGCGATCGTTTTGCCTGTGAAGGGATAGATTTTAATTAAAATTAAGTGTTGTTTGGGCGATCGTGTGATAAAATATAATTTCACCAGTCTATTTTACTAGAGACTTTTTTAAATGCCCTACAGCCAATTTAGGCTCGAACAAATCAAGTCAGAATTTGGAATAACTCTATCGGAACAATTCGGACTGTTTGCAGAGATTCCAGAAGCTACCTACAGCCCGTTTTTATCAGAAACCCTAGAGTACAATATTCCGTTAGCTCTGGCAATTAACTCGGAAAAATCTAGGTCTGAAATGATTGTAGCGCCAATTTTGATTGAACTCAGAAAACAATTTGACAATCGAATAGGTTTATTTTCAGGTAAAGATTTTACGGTAGATAGCCTGAGAGGTTTAAACGGATTTTGTGATTTCCTGATTAGCCAATCGCCCGAACAGTTAATTATCGAAGCGCCGGTTATTGCTTTAGTCGAAGCCAAAAATGATAATATAGAATCGGGTTTGGCTCAATGTATGGCTGAAACGATCGCAGCTCAGTTGTTTAACCAACAAAAAGGCAATGAAATTAAGAAAGTTTACGGAGTGGTGACGACTGGCAGCCTCTGGAAATTTATGCAGCTAGAAGACCAAACTATTTCGATCGATCTCAATGAGTATTTTGTCGGTAATCTAGGAAAAATTATCGGTATTTTGAGAAGTTTCATAGAATAAGTCGCCGGGCGGGTTTATAAATATTGTGGATGTGAATTACAGATTGTTCGTAAAACCCACCCCTACAAATATTGCGGGTAATTTACCCAACAATATCTAATTTAATCACTCGGCAAACTCAATTTCATTACCTGTCCAACTGATACCTCGTGCTTGTGCGTCGCTACCACTACCGCACCTGCTAATCGCGGATCGTAACATCCAACCCAAGCCGCAGGATGGCATTCGTGGACTAAATACCCGTACAGCCAAATTGCTCCTCTACCTTCAATCACAATTCCTTGGCTGAATTCGACGTTTTGAGGAAGTTTCAAACCTTGTAAATCATCGGGTGTGATAATGCCGTCTTGAGTGGTAATTCGCAAGCGCAAATGTTGGTAAGCTACACCGTCTTGAGTTTGATTGGGGATTATTTTTAATTCAATCGGATTCATTGGATGCACAAATATTGAATGTTTTTACAGAATCATATACCTGGTTGGGGTAAATTGGGAATTCGATCGCCTACTTTCAATCCCAATTCGGCCGCCCTTCCGCCTCTGAGCTCTATCACTCCGTCAACGGGGACATCCGGGCCGTAGTTGGGGCAGGTTTCGCTCAAACACGGCGGTACGTTGGGAATTATCGCCAGCACTACGCCTTCGCCCAGAAAAACCATATCGAGATCGATAAATACGTTTCTCATCCAGAAGCGCACATTTCGCGCGGGGGCGATCGGGAAAAGCATTCCCCTGTCATCCGGCAATTCTGTGCGAAACATTAAACCTGTTGCTTGTTCTTCGGGAGTTTTCGCCACTTCCAGTCCGAGCGCGCGATCGCCTATAATCGTATTAACCGAAATTGGCAAAAGCTGACCGCTATCTATCCCGCCAAACAGCGATATAAAGTTTGATTCAGTCAGATTCTGTCTTCCCGAAACAACTCCTAAATAATTGCCAGAATTTTTATCTTGCATAACAGTTTGGTTGTCAAAAACAGAAATATTTAAATCGCTAAACTTCATGTTTTCTGTTAAGACAATTTTATCAGTGCCGTTGCCAAAATCTGTAATTACATCGGCTTGGGCGATCGTAGATGCGACGGAGGTTTTATCAATTACAAATAAATCATCTCCCGCGCCTCCTGTCAAGATATCCGTGCCTTCGCCGCCGACGAGCAAATCGTTACCCCGATCGCCAAACATCCAATCAGACTCTTGTCCTCCGTAGATTGTATCGCTTCCTTGCCCTCCTGAGAGCGTATCAGCGCCTTCATTTCCTGCCAGCAAATCATTGTCCCGATCGCCAAAAATCAGGTCATTTCCGCCCAAACCTTGAATCGTATCATTACCCGCAAATCCTCTAATCGTGTCGTTGCTGGGGGTTCCCAACAGCAAATCGAAGCCGAAAGTACCGCCGATGTTAACCATTTTGTGTTTAATAAAAGGAAGCTTTGGCGATCGGCATCCGCCAACCGGTACCAAAAGCCCGATCGCTAATTTTCAAACCCGGGGCTGCTTGTCGCCGTTTAAACTCCGATTGTCTGACTAATTTTACTACACGTTCAACCACCGCTGGATCGTGTCCAGCAGCGACAATTTGTGCGGCAGATTCGTGGTGTTCGATTAACCGCTGCAAGATGTCATCCAAAACATCGTAAGCTGGCAAAGAATCTTGGTCAACCTGCCCCGGTTTCAGTTCGGCACTAGGCGCTTTACTAATAATATTACCGGGAATTATCTCGTTCCCAAAGAGCGGGGACAGGGGCATAGCCCCCTCTACAGACTCGTTCCCAGGCTCTGCCTGGGAACGCATATCTAGAGGCTCTGCCTCATCTTTCCCCTTCCGAATCCCCCCAGCATTCAGCCACCGACAAATCGAATAAACGCGAGTTTTCGGCACATCGGAAATCACCGCCAATCCTCCATTCATATCGCCGTAGAGAGTGCAGTAACCCACCGACATTTCCGACTTGTTACCCGTCGAAAGCAGCAAATGTCCGAACTTGTTAGAAATTGCCATCAACAGATTGCCGCGAATCCGCGATTGAATATTTTCTTCAGCAATCCCGAAAGCTGTATTGGCGAACAAATCGGCGAGAGTGCGATCGTAAGTTTTCATCAAATCGCCGAGCGGCAACATTTCGATCGCAATGCCCAGATTTCGGGCTAATTCCAAAGCATCATTAACCGAATGATCCGAACTGTAAGGAGAAGGCATCAGCACGCCCAGCACATTTTCGGGCCCGATCGCACAACTGGCGATCGCAGCCACCAAAGCCGAATCTATCCCGCCGCTCAAACCGAGTACAACCTTAGAAAAACCGCACTTCCGAACATAATCTCGCACTCCCAAAACCAAAGCAGCCCAAATTTCTGCATCGGATTCCGCAGGATCAAAATTCAACGGCTGCACCTCAATTCCTGGTGTATTTTGCCGATTTATAGCAACTAAATCTTGTTTGGATGCGTCATATTCCACCACCGCAAAATCAGTTTCAAAAGCAGCCAATACCTGAATCAAATCGCCCTTTCGATTCACAGCAAAACTGCTGCCGTCAAAAATAATATCATCATTTCCGCCTACCTGATTAGCGTAAACAATCGGTATCCCGCAGCGGGTGGCGCTGTGCTGCAACATCGCCGATCGCACTCCCCGCTTCCCCGCAGCATAAGGCGATGCCGACAAATTCACCACTAAATCCACGCCCAATTTTGCCAAATCGGAAACCGGATCGCCCGCGTAACTGCGCTTACCCCAAAACTCCTCATTGTTCCACAAATCTTCACAAATTGTCACGCCGATTTTGAGTTCGCCAATAGTAAAGTAATTGCTGTTTTCTCCCGGCTCAAAATATCTATCTTCATCAAACACATCGTAAGTCGGCAACAAGCGTTTATGAAAAACTTGTTGAACGGCGCCACTTTGCAGCAAAACAGCGCTGTTGAACAATGATTTTCCGCCTAGTTTAACACCATCATCATTAGGTATAGCAGTGCCGACTATGACTGCCAAATCCGGCGGCAAAACTTGCGTCAATTGCTGCAACTGTGCCCCTGCGGCGGCAATGAAACTCGGAGCGAGCAACAAATCGCGCGGCGGATAACCGATCAGGGAAAGTTCCGGTGTCAGTAATAAGTTTGCGCCCTCAACAGTCGCTTTTTTTGCAGCCTCCAGAATTAGGTTGGAGTTGCCAGAGATATCACCAATAGTAGGGTTGAGTTGTGCGATCGCAATTTTCATATTACCTGCATTATTATCATAAATCTTGCTAGTAGTCCGCCTGCGCGGACTCAATTTCCTATAGTCCTAGATTTGAATATAGGGAAACATCATTCAGATTGGTAATGTTTCAACTCTTCCTCAATATAATAATTTACCAAATCCCGGTAAAGATTTTCAACAACATCAGGATTCAAACCCGATTCTAAAGCCCACTCGCGCCGCTGCTGCAACATAGCATGAAAGCGATCGGGCGCTCTAACGCTAGCTTCACTTGTTTTGAACCTTGCCGCCGCGACGACGTATTTAAATCTTTTGCTCAAAGCGTCGATCACTTCTCGATCGATGATATCAATTTCCTCCCGAACTTCATGAATATTAGCACATTCATCAGGGTCTTTCATCTGCGGCACTCCTTAATAACTTCTATTCTCATGTTACTAAATCGATCCCCGAATGTCATCCAAGGAACAGTTAGATAAACACCAGCGGCTTATTTTTAAAAGGAGCAAAAGCTGCCGCATCAAAGCGGTACAAACTAGCAGGGCGGCCAGCCCCCCGCGAAACCTTAACACTGGTATCCAACAAAAAACCCAATTTCAATAATCGAGCTCTAAAATTAGAATAATCAGAAAAGTTTTCCCCCAAAATAGTCGTATAAAGTTGATACAAATCGCTCAAAGTAAAAAGCTCCGGCAAAACTTCAAAAGCTACCGGACTGTATTCAAGTTTGTTACGAAGTCGCCGGTATCCGTATTCCAGAATTTGATTGTGATCGAAGGCTAACTTAGGAACTTGTTGCACGGGATACCAAGCAATGCCACCGACGCGGTGGCCCACACCCGCAACTACACTCCCAGCAATTAACTCAGCTTCTTCAAACCGCACCAAAGCAAAATAACTAACTGAAAGATAGCGATCGCCCCTGGTGAATTCCCGAGGGTCGCGCCCCGGTTCTCCGAAAGTATACAATTGTTCCAGATACAAATTTTCTACCCGAATTTTTTCCGACAGAATCCGGTAAGCAGCCTTTTCCAGAGACTCTCCCTGCCGCACCAAAGTACCGGGAAGACTCCAAGAATCGATAAACGGTTCGTCTTGCCGCATTACCAACAGCACCAACAAGCGGTTCTGCACGGTATCGACAGAGAAAATAACATTATCTACTCCTACTTTAAAGTCAGCTAATGAGCAACTTTCGCTCTTTTTTGTGCCTCGTGCCATGCGTACAAATGCTCCCTATTGATGTAATCTTCGATGGTGGGAGTTAGGGCTTCCGTGTCTCCTGTTTCGCGATAGGAGGTAGAAGAAACGTTGGGAGCATTCAAAGATGCGATCGCCACCTCTGCACCCATGCGCCTCAACTGCCACAAATCTAATTGTTCTGAGGGATAACCAGGTCGCGGTACTATCAGCAATTCCACTTGTTTTAACAACTGTTCAAATTTGTACCAGCGAGACAGTTGCGTCACCAAGTCAGAACCTATTACCATCGTCAACTCTGCATCTGGCCACTGCAATTTTGCTTGTTCTACAGTTTCTAGCGTCCGAGGACTGCTGAGTTGTGGATGCAAGCAAAGATTGTGTCTCGGCGAATTAATTTCTTGAATGATTAACAGCAGCATTGCCGATCGATGTTGTAGCGATGTCTGGTGCGACTTAAAAGGATTGTCCGACGCCCAAACTGCTACTCCATCAAAATGCTGAGAAAGCCAACTCAGGATTGTTTTGTGTCCTGCTGTCGGTGGATCGGCACTGGTTCCAAACAAGGCAATTTTCTGCATAAGTAATTGGGAATTGTTGACTGTTCGCTGTTAACTGTTGACTGTTAACTGTTAACTGTTGACTGTTAACTGTTAACTGTTGACTGTTGAGAACTGTCAACTGTCAACTGTCAACTGACTACTGACTCTTTTTGGTTTTTTGAGTGAGACTCTGCAAATCTGTAGAAATTTCCACAGGTGGCGAAATTGGGTTATTTAGTTGGCGAATTTCCGCAGGCAGACTGGCAACAGAAGCAGCAGTTCGTTTGGCTATTTCGTCCAAACTTTCCGGTTCCTGCACTCGTTTACCTTCCTTAACAACCAATTTCATTAATGGTATATGAAAATCACAATCGTGAACAGTTTCTGCGGATAATCCCAAACAATCTCCGATAAATTGTCCATCTTTTATAGTTCTAAAAATTTGCTTTTTTCCGGGATATGTTACCTTTTCGCTTGCCTCTTTCATCACCGGGATGCCATCAATATCCACCAATTTATAAACACCGTTGATAGGCAAACCGCTGACTAACTTCGTCCCCAAACCGTAACCGTCAATGCAAGCGCCCGCACTTTTTAATTTAGCAATTTTCCACTCGTCCAAATCGCCACTAGCAATAATTGGAACGCCCGGTAAGATCGATCGCACTTCCCGAGACAACGCGGCTAAATCCCCCGAATCCAGCCGTACGCCTTCCAACTGCAATTCACCGCTGTTGACTCGATCGGCCAACATCCGCGCCGCCGCCACAGTATCGTAAGTATCGATCAGCAGCGGCGCCCCCGGAAAATAGCGGTGAAAAGCTGCAAACGCCTGATTTTCGCTGCCTTCGAGACTTCCGAGGGCCATCACCAAAGCGTGAGCCATCGTACCGACAGGTTTGCGGCCCAACTTCAAAGCAGCCAAAACATTAGAAGTGCCATCAAACCCAGCAGCCAGAGCAGCCCTAGCCGCCCACACAGCAGCTTGAGGCCCAAAAGCCCGGCGCGTCCCGAATTCCAGCAACTTAGCCTCCGGGCCCGCCACATCGCGCAGTCTAGCCGATCGCGTCGCAATCAAAGTTTGATAATTGATCGTATTCAACAAATAAGTTTCCACCAACTGAGCCTGCCACAGAGGAGCCTCAATCCGCAGCAGAGGCTCATTGGCAAACACCGCCGTCCCCTCCGGCACCGCCCAAACATCGCCTGTAAAGCGAGCTGTGGCGAGTAAAGTCCAAAATCGCTCTGGGGCGCCAGCAAAAATCCCGGTGGACTGCAAAGCCGAAATTTGCGCCGGATCGAACCGAAATTTCTCCAGATAGTCGATCGCTTGAGTCAAGCCCATCGCGATCGCATAACCAAAACCATCTGGCAGCCTGCGGGCGAACAGTTCAAAACTCGCAGGGCGATCGTCGAGCCCTTCCCCGACGTAACAAGCAGCCATCGTTAGCTGGTAGAGGTCGGTCAAAAGGCTGTAATCTGCTGGGGAAACGGTCAGTTCCCGGTCTTCTAATATTTCCTCAAAACCTGTCAGGTACAGGCTTTCCGTCGCAGTTTTCATCAAAAAAACCCCGGACAAACTTATTTGTTTTAATTATAGTGAGTAACACCATATCTTTTTGTAAATATTTGATTAAGATTGCAGATACCTGTCTGAAGATTTCGTAAATTACGCTTTTGCATAGCGGGTTTAAGGTAAATTGCTGGATTTATATTATGGTGAAATCAATACAAATAACCGAGTTAACGATCTCAGGCACTATTTGTAGGGCGATCGGGCAGCCGTTGAACAAAGTTAAAAACCAGATTTTTGAGCGCTCGCGACTGATTGACTCGCTCGATCAAAAATCTACCGAAAAACCAGGTCGATCGCCCAAAAAAGCGCAACTCCTAAAACCTTCAGCTTGCTTCGATGTTGCAGACTAATAAGTAATTCAAATAAATATTGCAAAAGCCATCCAAACACAGAAGCGAGAAGTAATCTAAGAAGTATCAGAACCCAGAGCTTAAGAGGCAGATTTCATGAATCTTTCTAAATCTTTCACTAATGCGATGCGTTACGTTTCAGAAGCAGCCCTGCGGATTTTTAGCCCCAGCGATGACGACTATCCAAATAGTGGAGTTCAACCTTTTGAAGGTAAAGTCTCCAAGAATTCTAAATCGAAAGAATAAGCAGCTCTTCAGTGAGTTTGTAGCTATAGGTTTGTAGTGAGGACTGAAGTCCTCAATTTTTTATGAAAACTTTAGTCCTCACTACAATCTTATGACCAAAATTGATTTAGGAAAAAGGCGATCGCAGCACTGCCGATCGGCACAGTCAGATTATCAATTCCCAGCTTGGAAACCGACTCCAAAGTAGCAGCAACCAAAGCGACAACAGCCGACACCGCCCAAGTTTGCCAAATATTGCCTTGAACCGCCAGCAAAATCAAACTGCTAACAGCAAAACTCACCAAATACATAGTTGCAGAACCTTCCCAACTCTTCTGCATTCCCCAAACTCGATAAATATGTTTGCCGTATTTCTGCCCAATGACAGCAGCCAATCCGTCCCCCCAAGTCATCACTAAAATGCCCAAAGCAGCATATTCCTGACGTTCCAGCGGCCAAAACCAAGCTACCAAAACGCTGATACTCACACCATAGAAAAAAGTCCCAAAACTCTTGCGGTTGATACTGTTAAGACTCGGCAAAATCGGAACTTGGTAAGAAATTAGGGCGATCGCCCCAGCCAAAAAACCCGCCGTTATCCCCACCCAACCCGGTATTTCCAGCCACCAAGCCAGCAAAATCACGTTCCCAGTACCGATATGAACCACCTTCCGCGATACCTCTGGATCGACAGCAGTAAAGCGATTTAACCCCTCAGCCACCAGTAAAATCAAGCCCAGCCAGATACCCACGAGGGAAATTTGCAACCACACAGTCGGAATTTCAGAAAATATAGACACGATATTTAGGAAAAACTTATTTACATCAGGCACTGTTTACTACTTTAGTGGAAAGCGCGATCGATGTTAGAACCCCGCAGCCTTAAAGTGCTGCGGGGAGCTGGGTGTTATGTTTTTTGAGGTTGGTCTACTTAAAACCTGTGCTATGCTATAAGCAAGTCTAGGGAAAAAGCTATGACTATTTTAGTAGAAGAACTTTTGAATACCTTTGAGCGATTAACAGACTCAGAGCGGTTAGATTTGGTATTGGAAATTTTGAAACGGACTATTTATTTAGACTTTCCGCCCCTGTCTGATGACGATTTAGTTCTGAATGCTGAGGGAATTTTTCTAGAGTTAGATGAGGATTAAAGTGAACCCTTGAAGTTTTGAAATTATTAGAGAATCTGACTGCTATGCAATATGTATTAATTATTCATGAAGTAGAAAATTATGAAGCTTGGAAACAGGTATTTGATAATGCTGAAAGCATCCGAAAAGAAGCGGGAGAGCGCTTCTATCAGGTCTTGAAGTATGACAATGAACCCAACAAAATTGTTCATTTCTCCGCGTGGACATCAACAACAGATGCTCGGGCGTTTTTTGAGTCGCCTCGACTGGTGAAAATTAGAAATGAAGCGGGAGTTAAAGCTCCTGAATTTTTTTATCTAGACCAATTAGATTCAGGAGTATTGTGAAACAACTCACGATCGCCTTTGTATAATATCAAGGCATTTGATTCCTAATTATTACTATCCGTTTCCTGCTGACAATGCTGTGACTATGGCTGTTACTGCGGGACTAAGACTAGACAAGACAACGACGGAAGCACTAGCAATAATAATAGTCGTAGCCATCCTCACCATACCATCAGTTCCTTTCTGATATGCGTCGAACTTGTATTCCAGGCGATCGACTTTATTGCCTAGTTCTTCCCTGACCTTACCTAGTTCTTCCCTGAGCTTAATTAATGCTTCTCTGATCTCATCATTGCTTGGATTTTCTGGTATCTGCATAGCGATTTCTCCTATTCAAACTACAGACATTAGCTTTAGTGTATCAACATCATAACATAATTAAATACCGAATATTTTAATTAAGTAAACTTCAAATTTATGAGATTTTGTGGAACAGGCATCTTGCCTGTTCATGAGAATGGTGCAATATCTCAGTTGAACCGAACTTGATATTAAAATTCAGAATTCAGCACTATTCACCAACTCCCGCACAGCCGCAAACGCCCTTCTCCGCCACTCGATCGGCAGCAGCGACAATCCCAAACCAGCCCACATTTTCGCCTCAGAAACCGACTTTCCAGCCCAGACCGCCGATCGCCCTTTTGTAGTTTCACCCACCTCAATCAGCCGTAAACCAAGCGCTAATTGAGTTTCGGCAATCCTTTGTAGCCTGACTGTTTCCAACTTCTGGGAATCAAATTCGTAGCTGGTCAAATAGCGCAATTTATCGCTCAAATACGGAATTGCCCGATCGACTCCTTGCTGTCCTGCATGAAATCGATACTCCATCAATAGCTCCGGCAAGTAATAGCACTTTTTGCCCGCAATCGCAAGTCTCACAAACAAATCGTTATCTTCGCAATTTTGCAAATTTGGCCGCAGAAATCCTACTGATTCCAGGGCGTGGCGGCGAAACAAAGTTGCTCCTATTTGCAAACTTTGTCTCAGAAAAACTGTGGAAAGCAAGTCTTCAATAATTCCCGCCGACAACTCGGTGCGGCCCCACTTGTGCGAATTCAGTTTAGTCTGGTTTTCGTCAATCTGATTGTGAATGTCGATCGCCCAGTGATCTGTACCGACAAAATCGATGCTGGAGTTTTTATCCAAAATAGCAGATGTCCGCTCTAGAAATTGCGCGCTCAGGCGATCATCATCATCGAACTTTATAAAATATTCGCCCCTAGCTGCCGCAAAGCCCGATCGCATATTATTACTTTTACCGATATTCTGCGGGTGTCGAATGTAGCGAATCCCGCGATGGCGTCCCGCCCCGCAAGCTACGACAAATTCCGACATCAACAAAGGCGTGCTATCAGTCGAACCGTCATCACAGACAATTAATTCAAAATCTGTATAAGTTTGATCTAGCACGCTGGCGATCGCACTAGCCAGCAAATGTACTCGATTGCAAGTAGGAATGCAAACACTAATTTTGGGCATTAACACCATTGTAAATTTTGGATTTGAGATTGCGAAAATTTCAGAAACCCTTGAGTTTCTTCCTTCTTCCCTCTTCCTTCTTCCTTCTTCCTTCTTCCTTCTTCCTTCTTCCTTCTTCCTTCTTCCTTCTGCTTTTAACTCAAACGAGCCGTACATTCAAGAATTAGCTTTTGATTCACCAAAGCAAACGGTTGAATTTCCAAAGCATCGCGAAAAGCTCGAATAGCATTTCTGTATTCTCCCAGGGCAGCGTAGCACAAACCCAGACCATGCAGCGCCCCAAAATGCACCGGGTTCAGTTTGAGAGCACTTTCGCAGTCCTGAATCGACTTTTTATAATTTCCTTGAGTATAGTGAAGTACGGCGCGTCGGTTCCAGGCTTCAGCAAAATCTGGCGCTTCGGAGATCAGTTTCGTCAGCAAATCCAAAGCATGGCGAACATCGCCAGCGTCTAGCGAAACTTGCGATCGCCTGAGAATTTGCATCCCATACTCACCCTTCTGGTTAAACCAAGTCCGCCAGAGTTCTGTGGTTGCCCGATCGCGCACGGTTTCATCAGACTTTTTCAAGTCTTCGAGCAGCGCTTTAACAAATAATTCGTCCATAGGTGCGAGGATTGTTAAATAGATTTTATCAATCAATTTTATCGCGCAAGCGGCAACTTTATCTATCCCATATCTCATGAAAATTTTGATGCTTTCCTCGACTTTTCCCTATCCGCCAAGCCGTGGCGGAACTCAGGTAAGGACGTTTAATTTATTGAAATACTTGAGTCGGCGGCACAATGTAATTCTCGGCACTGTCCGATCGCCCGATGTCACCGATGCACAAATCGACGAATTGCAACAGCACGTTGCAAAATTAGCAGTTTTTCCCAACCCGCAAGCACCCCCCCAACCCCCCCTTGGCAAGGGGGGGCTAACTCTGCACCAGGGGCTTGAGGAGGGCTTCTTGCCTCCCCCCCTTAACAAGGGGGGGACTGAGGGGGGGTTCTCTGAAATAATCGGAAAATTCCACAGATTCAGTCAATTTTTGTTATCCGGGACGCCTCCGAACGTACTCTCAAGCTACTCAAGAGCAATGCAGAATTGGGCAGACGAATTAGTAGCATCAGGCGAATGCGATGCTGTCACCTGCGAACACAGCGTTAACGAGATTTACGTGCGTCCAGAATGGCGACAAAAACTGCTGACAGTGGCAAACATTCACAGTTCTGTTTGGGGAACTTGCAGGGAAATGTTAGCAACCGGTACGTCCCAAAAACCCCTGCGCGATCGACTGAATTTACCCCTACTCGCCCGCTACGAAACACGCTACTGTTCCAAATTCTCCCGGATTGTCGCGACAACATCCACCGACAAGCAGCAACTCCTAGAATTGCTGTCGCCGCAGCGCCGAGGGCGAGAAAATTTATTTGTCCCCACCATTGATGTGATTCCTAACGGGGTGGATTTGGTAGAGTTTCCATATCGATCGATCGATCCGGGAGGACACACCTTAATTTTTGCAGGCGCAATGGACAATTTGCCCAATATTGACGCAGCGCAGTTTCTCAGTTTGCAGATACTGCCGCCTTTGCAACAGCGTTATCCCGATGTCACCCTCACCCTAGTCGGAACCTCCCCAGTCCCTGGAGTGCTCGCCTTGGGGAAACTCCCGGGAATTCAAGTAGTAGGTCGGGTGCAAAGGGTGGCAGAATATTTGCATCAGGCTGCTGTTTGTGTGGTGCCGATGCGAATTGGTTTTGGGATTAAAAATAAAACTTTGGAGGCGATGGCTGCGGGAACTCCGGTGGTTGCAAGCGATCGAGGTTTGGAGGGTTTAGCCGTCGATGGGGACTCACAACCGACAAGGGCCTTGCGGGCGAACAAAGTTCAGGAGTATGTTGAGGCGATTACCAGTTTGTTTGAAAATCAGCAGCTAAGACAGGAACTCTCTCTGAGCGCACGATCGCTCGTTGAAACCGAATACACCTGGGATATCATAGGTCGTCAGTACGATCGGCTATTGCAATTTTAAACTCTAAATTCTAAATTCTAAATTCTAAAACTTGGATGATGGAACACAAAATTAACCCCTCAAAAAATCGAGCCAAACCCCCAGAAAATCCCAAAGTTGCTCCTCCTCCAACCAGACGCCGCCGCCAAACCCGACGCCCCAAAAAACTTCAAGAGTCTCTGATTCCCATACCTGTTTCCCCAACTCCCGCCAGATATCCCTGGAAAAGACTGGTAGCTAATTTAACCGCCCTCAGCGTCTTGTGCGGGTGTTCCGCTTTGATGGGAGGCGGCGCTTGGCTGAGTTACCAGCTAATAGTCGATCCTAATGGGAACAAGTTGATCTCTCAGTTTGTGCCGGGATGGTCGCGCCTGCCTACAGGTAGCAGAGATTCAATCCAAACTCTCGATCAAATCAAAGCCAGCATCCGCAAATTGGGATTTATCACCGGAGAACCCCTGCCGCTGACCGTTGATAAATCTGGCGATAATCCTCTTCCCGATTTGTTATTGCCGGTGATGGTAGAAAGGACTGTTAATGCTTCTACTGTTTGCAAAAATCCTTGCCGTCAAATTGTCGAACTTCGAGTGTACAAGCGGGTGCAACTTCCCGATCGCGATTCCGAAAAAGAACAGTATTTTCAGCTAGCAAGTTCTGTGAATGTCGAAGGCCCTGCGGAATCTTTTGTGATTGCTGCTTTAGCTGATTCTAACTCTAACAATCAAGCCTCGAATCAGTCGCTACCACTAACAGAATTACGCCGCTTTGACGGTAAGCCCCCAGCCTCTGGGATTTGGTTTAATGTCAGCGGTAAACTGGTACGGGGCGACAAGAAAATTCCCTACGGACAAGTCGTTCGCTATAACCCCAGCCAAAATCATTTAATCTCGCTGTTAGATTGGGCAAGTGCGGCCGGACAAGCACCGAATTGGCAGCAAATTGTTAAGGGGCAAAACCCGCAGTTGGCGATCGACCAAACAGTTGGTTTAGAGCCAAAATTTACTCTTTATCAAATCGGCTCGCGCAAATTTGTGCCTAATCCAGTTCAGTTAACACCGATTTCTTTAGAAGAATTTGCCTTCAATGACGAAACTTATAAAAACGGTCTGCGGCTGGCCAACAGCGGGCTGTGGTCTCCGGGATTAAATGTCATGCGTATTGCTAAGACCAAAGCTGGCCAGAATTGGCCCGCAGTCGCGCAAGCTCAGTTAGAGACGATCGAATTTCACGCTAAAATTACTCGTGCTCAGGCGATCGCCTCTTGGGCCAGTCCCGGTCAACAAGTCCTCGCAGAATTGATCGACGGCCGCTGGAGTCAAGCTTTGCAAGTATTTGAAGCCGATCCGAGCAACAGTCACGAAATTAGCACAACCCTCAAAAATGACGGCGGGCGGATCATGAACCGCGTAGACGCCGCCTTGAAAGTGAATTCCGCTGACGCCGATGTCAAGGCTTGGGGCGCCCTGATTGTCGCCTCTCAAGACGGAACTCGTGAGGCGATGAATTGGCTCGATCGGCAATCAGATACTGACAGCGAAACTAGAAGTCGAATTCGGAATTTGGTCAATAAACTTGAAGAAGCAATTTCTCAGGCTGAAAATTTAGAAGACCACAAAAGTCAAATTATGGGTTCTGCTACTTTAGTTAGCACTATCAATCCCGCTGAATGGTTAGAACCAGAAGCGAAAAACGAGTTAAAATTGACTGGAGAACAAGTTTGGTATCAAGTACAAGTAGCCAGTTTTAACGACGGCAGCCGCTGGGTTAATTCGCCCTTTACAGATGTAGAAGTGACCTCTTTTCCTGCTACTCAAGTCAAGTGGCTTTGGGGGCGACTGGGCTTGCAGGCTGACCCCAAAATTAAGATTGAAGTAGCGATGGCTAACGGTCAACAAAGAGTCGCTGTGGGAACAGTCAAAGCAGTGCAGATTCAAGATGGAAGTCTGCGCTTGCTGGCGGCGGTTGACAAGCGATCGTAATCTGGCAGAAAGCATTCAGCAGATGGAACAGGAATGATATAGAGGACACGGCAGTGCCGTGTCCCTACGATTAATTACGGTAGGGAAACGGCACTGCCGTGTCCTGATTTCGGGTAATGGTTTCCTGATTTCGGTATTAATAATTCCGATGCCACAGGAAACGAGATGACACGAATAAACCGAATTTTTTTACCGTTTCTGCCGATCGCAACAGAAGTATTTTCGTAAAAAAACCCGGTTTCCTGCCACCCGTGCGTCCAAAACTAGGAACAAGCAATGCTTTTTTCGCCCCCTCCCCAACTCCTAAAAGCGACGCAGGGCTGTTGGCTGGCGGTGCCATCTCAAAACTCTTACCCTCGCCGCCATCGCTTGCAGGACAACAATGCAGACAACAATTTTGTTAATTTAATTAACACAACTTGCCGACAACCAACCCAGAGATGTCAAAGCGCGCCTTTTTTAGAGAGTGCTGAAATCATCTGCCGTTTCACCGCTTTCGCCCAAAGCTCAAACTCAGAACTGTTGATGTTGTTAATTTTCACTTGCTCAACAGCTTGATGTGGGGCTTGCTTCTGTACTGTAGTCTCCATGCTTTTTTTCCTCGTCCAAAAAATGTTAGTAGTCGATCTTAAGCATTGAGCATCATACCTCTATTGTATGTACTAATTCCTGCTATTAGTTACACTAAATACATAGAATTTAATCATAAGATGCAGTAAATACATCTAGATAATGCAATTTGCGAATTAAATCTCAAAAATCATGTAACCATTGCTAAATATAGATTTTTCCTGACATTAAAATTTTAAAGTTTAGATCCTATGACAATATCAAACCAAGAGGTATGTTAGTCAACTTATTTTTAAATGATGTATTGGCCTATACAACAAAAAAGAATTTTATTGAATTCACATAGTGCCGTAAAGGCGATCGCCCGCATCTCCCAGTCAGGGTACAGAATAGCTCTAGGGGAACCAAAATCTGGCTCAACAGCCTCCCGACTAATCTCGATCGCTGTCTCCCACTCCCCAAAAGGTCAATAACACAGATCCGGAGTTTCGCGCCAAAATCTTCCGGAACTTTCTCGAACCGATATGAATCTTAGAAAGTATCAGCAGAAAATCAATTTTTGAGATTAATTCACTAATCCAAAAAACCTGCTGTAGATACTGAAATCGAGGTCATCAGCTTGGCTGTGCTGGATTTTCATTTTTATAGATGAAGGCGGTAATATCCAAGTTTAAAAAACATTACCTAAATTCAGTTTAATTCTTTTAGGCTGAGCCAAACACACAACTTAACTTATTAAGGAGAACATCCATGAAGTTTGTAAAACTATTACTAGCTACGGCATTAATGACTGCTTCTATCAGCCCCGCCTTAGCTAATCCGACAGTTCAAATTTTAGGTGCAAGCTACGGCGGCAACGGTTGCCCCGATCGATCCGCCAGCGTCACTGTCAGCCCAGATGGTCAAGAACTTAGCATCCTATTTGATAAATTTACAGCCCAAGGGAATGTCTCAGCAGAAACCCGAAAAAACTGCAATCTGAGCATTCCCATCAAAGTACCCCAAGGCTTCCAAATTTCGATCTACGATGCTGATTACCGCGGCTACGTTGCTCCTAGAACCACAGGCAACCTGCGAGCAGAATACTTTTTTGCTGGAACCCGCGGCCCCGTTTTTAGTCGGACTTTCAACGGCGAAACTAACTACAACGTTCGAGATAGCTTAGTCACTGTAGCTAATGTTTGGTCTCGCTGCGGCGACAGTGTAAACATGAGAGTAAATGCTTCGATGACAGCCCGCGGTGCCGGCATGGCAACCGTTGACTCCTTCGATTTAGCTAATCGCGGTTTAGTTTATCACGTCAAATATCGCACTTGCAAATAAGCAGCTTGTGGGGAGTGTGAGGAATAGTTGTCAGGTTAGAATTTAGAGTTTTAAGTTGGGAGAGCGGGATAATTTCCCCTCTTCCTTCTTCCTTTTAAAATACAGTCCCGTCACTTTCAATCTGAATTGGCGGCACTCCACCAGCCCTCAATTCTGATGCAATTTTCCGCCCCGCCGCCCAAGTTCCTCCTTGCAAAATCTTCACCAGCGGCAATTGAGCGGCACTAAAATGCAGCTTTTCTCGCATAGCTGCGGCAATTTTATCTAAAAGAATCACAGTTAGCGATCGCCATTCCACTATAACTTCCGAACCAGGCAAATAACTCTGCTCAAAAATAGCCGAATCCTTGGCGCCCAGCAGCCCAATATCCAAACATAAACCGCCGTTGCGGTACTCCGGCAATCCCGTTAACTCATCCAATCCGCCGACTTCCCAACCAAGTTCTTGCAGCGGTTCCAACAGCGAATAAGTCAACCACTGCGAGAGTTTGTGAAACGGCACAAATTCAGAGTCCAGACTTTCTCCTTGCAATGCGGGATGCCGCCAAACATCACCTAAATTAACACCGCCAATTGCATATCTTCCCGGCCAAATTTCCCCAAAACCTGTCAAAACAGCGCTCAAAACGACCGCAGCATTCACAATTTTGACTCCAGAAACTCGACTGTCGAGCAAATATTTTGCCAAATTTCCGGGACGCGGGTTTTCGCTACCAAATAATAATGGATCCTGGCAAATTGCCTTCCCCAAACGCTGCAATAATTCTAATCTACCTGTTAAACCAACTAGCGGATTGTCTCGGCTTACCTGAAATCCAGCAGCTAAAGTTTCTAGTTTTAGTTGAGAAAGTCCCCGCGAATCAGCTTGCCAAGGAAAATCGGGATTGCTGGAAAAAACACCTTGACAAAACATCCGAAAAGTAGCTATTGCTAATCCTTCAGAACGGCGATAAACCTGTTTGGTTTCTGCTTCGCAATACTGCCAATCTGCACCAGCACCGGCATCCAGCAAAACGCTGATAATTGCTAAATCAAATTTTATCTTAGCTTGCTCTATGAGTGAAAATTCGGCTATTGCTGCATCCAATTCGGCTAGTCTCGGCAAGTTGCCGACTTCAAAATGTCGCCAGCGGCTGTGAAAGGGAATGTTAAAATCGGGATACTGTTGTCGGGTTGTGTCAATTACATAGTTTGCTGCTTTTTCGAGTTGGGATAAATCGACGCGGAAGTAGCAGAGTTTGTTTTGGGAGGCTAAATCAAAAAGCCGATCGCACTTTTGGCGAATCGCCGCCGGTGTCCTCAGATATTCTACAGTCTCAAGTTCAATATTGTCCAACTTCATACCACCAAACATCGGTAAACATCGTTTTCTTTAAAAAAGTCAAACTGACTGTAGTCTAAAAGATTATCTAAAATCACATTTCTATCAATTTTGATCAGCTTATATTCCCACTTCGAGCCACTGACTTCGCGCTTTACTTGATCGGAAACTATCACCGAATTTTTTTCTGTACCCGGAGATACTATTTTGCTTATATCTTCCAGGCGATCGGCTATGTTAATATCTTTGCCATAAGTACAAGACCGAAATATATACAAATTGCCCTTAGCAACTCCCACTGACAAGCCGCAAGGTATTTGATTACCGTGAATAAAAAGTTTCCAATTCTCACACAAACTTTCCATTGCCGCTAAGGCTGAGTGAGCTTCCGGGAAAGTCAACAAATGCGAATCGCCAACAATACTCCGAATTGTACCACCATATTCTTCGCAAATTGTTTTTTCAAAAGTATCGAAGTTAGTGAGCAAATATTCAACATCTCTGATAGAATTGGATTCTTGATAAGCAATAAAACCTCTCAAATCCGCTTTAATGATTGCTTGATTTTCAACAATTCGCGTTTTGTAACTTTGGTCAACTTTGTACACTTTTTCAGGTTCGCTCATCCCTTTCAAAGAAAACTCGTTAACAAAAGATGTTTGCACTTCTGCTTTATTGATCGCCAACCATGCCGCTTGGGACAAATATATTTCATCCTGGGGAGTTACTGATTCTATCCGTGCTGTTAGATTCACCGTATCGCCAAAAATATCTTTATCTTGATGCAAGACATCTCCTAAAGTAATCGACACGCGAATCGCTAATCGTTCGTCGTTCGCCTTGCTAGATTGTTCTGCTCTCAATTCTTGCTGCATTTCTATAGCTGCCATAGCCGCTGCTGTGACGCTCGGAAAAATTATCCAAAATGAATCACCTTCCCCTTTAATTACGCTGCCTTCATTTCTGGTACTAATATCTGAAATAAAATTTTTATGCTCGTTTAACAAACTACTTAAGTCCGACTGAGATAATTTTTTAACTCGGGCGGTATATCCGCAAATATCTGTTTTTACGATCACAGTAGAACGCAAATTAGCCATAACCTACCCTGACTGATCAAAAACCAGCAATAAATTTTATGTGGCCAAGACGCGATCATTCGCCTCTTTACCATCTCAATCTCTTAAATCCCGCCCTTGAGTTTCAGCAATAATTGTAACATCTGGCACTCCGTCTGGTGTGTAGTAGCCAGCGGCTTTTTTGGCGACGATTTCAACTTGTGCGTCTGCGGGAATCCAATCTTCGGGAATCGGGATGCGATCGACCACCTGAATGCCAGAATTGATAATCGCATTGTATTTGAGATCGCTCATGGAAACTAAACGGTCAATGCGAGAGATACCCAACCAGTGCAGCACGTCTGGCATTAGTTCTTGAAACCGCATATCTTGAACTCCTGCAACACATTCAGTGCGAGTAAAATAGGCATCAGCTCGATCGCCACCTTCCTGCCGTTTTCTGGCATTGTACACCAAAAACTTAGTCACTTCCCCCAAAGCTCTCCCTTCCTTGCGGAAGTAAACAATTACCCCAGAACCGCCAGATTGTGCTGTTTGGATGCAAATTTCAATCCCGTGTACCAAATAAGGGCGGCAAGTGCAGATATCCGAACTAAACACGTCAGAACCGTTGCATTCATCGTGTACCCGTACTGCCAACGGCTTCTGTGGGTCAGAAATATTCGCGACATCGCCAATAATATAAACCGTAGTTCCGCCAATTGGGGGCAAGAAAACGTGCAAATCCTGCCGCGTCACTAAATCCGAGAACATTCCCCCTGTTTGCTCGAACAAGACACGGCGGAGAAGGCTTTCTTCAACACCGATCCGTTCAGCAATTCCCGGCAAATACCACACCGGGTCGATCGCAACTTTAGTTACTGCTAAATTGCCGCCTGCTTTGACTATTTTGCCATCGATTTGCACCCGCCCCTTAGCGATGGCATCTTGCAATTCCGGCATATTAATGTGAGCTTTAGTGACAGCAATTGTCGGGCGGATATCGTATCCCTGCTCGGAAAATGAAGTGTAAATTTCGCTAACCAAACCCCCAAAAGGATCGAGAGAAACAATCAAATTGCGATCGCCCCAACTCGGATGTGGCCCGATGTGTGCCGTCGGAGATGTGTTGGTAAAATCGGGGCGATGATCCGCTTGAAGTGCACCGTTGGCCACTGCTAGCGCTCGATAAACAGAGTAGGAACCCGAATGAGTGCCGATCGCATTCCGGTGAGACGATTTGCTGAGACTGCCAATCACAGGCCCCCGTTTCAGGGGATCGATTTCTCCCCAGTAAATGGGAAGAGGTTTTGTGCCGGATCTGTCAGGATCGGATCTTAAAACTATATGCTGAGGTTTTGACACAGTTGTTTTTGGCTCTTGCTATAGCAATCCTCAATCATTTGCATAATTCTTGTAGGGGCAAACCCCCCGTGGTTGCCCGATAGATAGGGGTAGGCACGGGGCACTACCCCTACAAATTTATCTGAATCATTTAGGATTGCTATAGATGCTGCTGTTGGTTGAATGTGAAATTGCTGCAATTTGAAGCAGTGATTTATGATAGCAACAAGATTCAGGCTCGGGAAGTATCCGGAATAGCCAAATTCGTGACGCTGACTTGCACGAACTCAAAGCAGCAGGAATTCCCGTTGCAGTTGCTAGCGACAATTGTCGCGATCCGTTTTACGCATTTGGCGACCACGATGTTTTGGAAATCTTTAATATGGCAGTCAGAATCGCTCATTTAGATATGCCTTACGGGGATTGGCCCTGTGCGGTGACAAAGACTCCGGCGGATTTGATGGGATTGCCGAATTCGGGACGAATAGGAGTTGGTTTACCAGCAGATTTGATTTTGTTTAAGGCGCGGAATTTCAGCGAACTGTTATCTAGGTCGCAGCGCGATCGCACAGTTGTGCGGCAGGGTAGAGAAATTGATACAACATTGCCCGATTACCGCGAACTAGACGATTTGTTATAGCCTCGATCGCAAATCGGGTACACAGAAACTTTTTAAGTGCAGGGACTAGGACACGGCATTGCCCATTAATGTCAACTTAAGCCTGAAATCCGTGAGAAATATCGCTTTTATTCGAATCCCGATCCCCCTAAATCCCCACCCCCCCTAGCCCCCCCAAGGGGGAAGGGGGACTTTGAAAAGACTCCTGTCCCCCCCTTCTTAAGGGGGGCGCCAGGGAGATCTAAGTTTAATAGTCAAACAGCAGTCTCTGACTGGGTTAGAAGTTAAGTTGACACCTATAGGCACGGTGCGGTGTCCCTACGGTTTGCTTTTAATAATTGGTATAAAATTGAGGATGGTAGCAAGACTTTTTTGAATTGGTATTACATCAATTCCCGTTGCATCGGAATGATTTAACCTTTCTAGAACACAGAGAACGCAGAGGAAGAGAAGAGAGAGATGATGTGGTCTTCGGCGCACCCTACCTACAGCTCAATTTCTGCAATCAAATCGAGTATTTTTTGATACTCAAAATTATATAGATGATTCATCATAACTTCAGCAAAAACATTGTTATCGCTGCGGATTTGCTCAATGGTTGTGGAAATCAAGTCGAAGTCAGCCTGACGGACTGCCTGTTTTAGATTGCTCGTCCATTCTGGGGAAACTTTCGGCTTTGAGTCAAGCGTAAATATTGCAGCACTATCAGATATTTTTTCTGTTACCATAGTTGAACTCTCCGATAAATCATTTACTTCAACATATTTATTGATGAATTCAACTTCTGCTATAACAACTTGAATGTCAAACTTGAAGACTGTGCCGCGTCCCACTTCGCTCTCGGCAGTAATGTCGCCCCCCATTAATCTGATGAACTGGCGGCTGATACTTAATCCTAATCCCGTACCTTTTTGAATTTTTTTACCCGATGAACTTTGCACAAATAATTCAAATATACTGTCTAATTCTTCGGGTAAAATCCCAACTCCTGTATCAACAATTTCAAAGTAAATAAAAACTCTTTTCTTAGCTTCAAATAGATTAAAAATTTCGCTCGGTTCCGGCTTTATTCTTCCTTCTTCATTCTGCTTTACTATTACAGAGACTGAGCCACTTTGAGTAAACTTAACCGCATTGTCCAATAAATTAATCAGCACTTGTCGCAACTTAACATCATCAGTTTGCACGTACTGGGGAACATCGGCGGTGCAGTCAATAATTAATTGCAATCCTTTATTTTTCGCTGGAATTTGGAACATATTTTGCACGTCGCTCAACAAGCGGTACAAATCAAAGTTTTTGGCGTTGAGTGTCATGCGCCCAGCTTCAATTTTAGATAAGTCTAAGACTTGGTTGATTAGTTGGAGCAGGTGCTCTCCACTGCGGCGAATAATTTTGATGTTTTCTTTTTCCGGCAAAGTTAAATTTTCGCTGGGTTCCATTAATTGAGCGAAGCCGAGAATGGCGTTGAGGGGGGTTCGCAATTCGTGGCTCATGTTGGCGAGAAAGATGCTTTTAGCTTGATTTGCAGCTTCTGCTGCTAAGGTGGCTTGTTTTAGTTCTTGTTCTGCCTGTTTGCGATCGCTCACATCAATGATTATGCCGTGCCAGACGATATCTCCATTTTCGCGCAATTCTGGTCGAGAATAACCTTGCAGCCATTTGAGTTTTCCCGATGGTGTTACAATCCGCCATTCGTGGGAAAATGGTTCGAGATCGATCGCACTTTTGGCAATTGCCTCGAAGTGACTGGGGCGATCGTCCGGGTGCATTTGTTCGTAGAGTAAAGCAGAGTTGTTTTGGATTTCCTCCGGCTCTAATTCTTGAATTTCCCGGCACAGCGGACTGATATATTCCATATTCACCGAGCCGTCGGGATGCTGCACAAATATGTAAAGTTCTCCGGGAACTGTAACAACTAATTTTTGAAACAGAGCCTCGCTTTTTTGCAAGGCTAATTGTGCTTGTTTACGATCGCCGATATCAATCCCAAACCCAAAAAGGAAGTCAAAATTACCATTTTCATCTAAAACAGGCGTGCCGTACCACTCGACTAACAAAGTCTGATCGCACTTTGTGAGAATGCGGTGTTCGTTAACCGTTTGCTGGCTTGCTGTAACGAGTTCAAAAATCGAATGCAATCCGGCTCGATCGCCAAACGGTACAAATGTAGCTAAGTAATCTTTGCCCGTAACCTCTGCGGCAGTGTAACCTACAGCTTGCAGCATACAGCGGTTTGCCCGGATAATTTTACCTGTTTGGTCGATCGCCACAAAAAAAATCGGAGAATTTTCGATAATCTTTAAGTTAAAGTCCCGCTCTAGACGAACAATTTTTTCAGCTTGCTTGCGCTCCTCTATTTCGAGTTCCAAGCGGGCATTGATCGAGCCTAACTCGATCGTACGATCGACTACTTCAATTTCGAGAGTGCGGTTGTAGTCAGCCAATATTTTTTCTGCTTGTTTGCGATCGGTGATATCTTGAAAAACAATAATCACATACAGGACATTGCCAAGAGCGTCAAACACCGGCATCGATCGCACTTGCAAAGGAATAATTTTCCCACCGGGGCGAATTTCTATATCTTCAACAATCATTGTTCCACCCCTCACAGCCCGTGCAAACGGGGAGCTATCCATCGGGTACAGCCGATCGGTCCCTGCTACATAAAGCTGATAAGTTTCTGAGAGCCCTGCTGCGGTTGTATTTGGCATTGCCCCTTTGCCACTGAGCTTTTCTCCCAGCGAATTCATAAAAATAGTGCTACCTGTGGGAGTCAGGGCTGTCACTCCAACGGGCAAGCTTTCTAACAACTTGGCAAATTTTTCTTCACTGGCGGCTAAAGCTTGAAAAGATGTTTTCAGTTGAGCGGCCATTTCGTTGAAAGACTCGGCTAATTCGCCGACTTCATCAATCCTGCTGACAGCAACAGCGCGATCGAACTTTCTGGCGGCGATATCTTTAGCTGCTTGGTTGAGCAGCAGCAGCGGCTGCGTTACCCACCGGGCACTCAGCACTCCGGCAATTGTCGATAGCAGCAGCGCCGCCGCACAAAGTAAAATTGTATTGTGGGTATTTCGGTTAATTTGCCCCATGAAATCGGATTCGGGAACTGCGATCGCAATCAGCCAGTTCAAACCGTGGCTATCAGAAAACGGCAGCACTGCTACAAAATATTTCTCCCCGTCTCGGTTAAATGTCAGTTGATGCTGCTGTTGAATGTTACCAAAGCCGTTGAAGTGTTCGTACAAATACTCGGCTGCGATGCGAATGACAGGAGTTTGGCTGTCTAAAACATTCAGTCGCTCCGGTTGCTGCTTCCCGGGCATCTTTCTAAAGGGTGATTCTTGACTCGAACTGGAAACCAGCAAGCCCGATCGTTCGATCGCGAAAATTTGTCCCGTTTTGCTAAGCTGGATGCGATCGAGATATTGATGAATCTCCGAGAGTGAAAAGTCTACTGCACTAACTCCCAGCAATTTACCATTGCGATCGCGAATCGGTTGGCTCGCAGCAATAAAAACAGTCCCCGGAGTAAAACCCGGATAAATGCTCGTCCAAATCGGTTTGTTAGCTGCAACGGCTTCTTGATACCAGGGCCTGCGGCGAGCATCGTAGACTCCCGCTTCTGCGTTTAATTTGGCGGTGCGAGTGCCTCGTCGGTCGTCTGTAGCGTAGTATGTGCTTTGAAAGTTCGTAGACTCGTTAGCTGCGACAACTTGCAAGCTCTTGTCTGTCGGGTTGCGCCAAATGCCGAGATATTCTCCTGATTTTTCAGAACCCAAGGAAATCCACTGAATGCTTTTAAACGACCGCATTTGCTGCGAGAGGAACTTCTCTCCCCGCGGCTGGCGCTGTCCTAAATTTAAGTTTAATTCGCTGCGGTCGATCGCTTCAACGTTAAGTTGATTTACCAAGTGGGTATTTTCGAGAAAATCAGTCAACTTTTCTTCAACTCTCTTCCCCGTTTCCGCGATCAATTTTTGGGCGAGCTCTTCGACTGCTCTTTGTCCGTTGCGAAAGGACAGATACCCAACTATCCCGACTGCTGCGACGATTTGCACTACAAAAGAGGTTACTAGAACCCAGCGCAGGGGTATTTTGGTTTGTGGTTGGGCAGTTTTGGTCGCGAATCGGGGCAACGGCATAGGTTGGTGACTAATTGCTCCCTAACACTGTAACTGTTCTGGCCCGTAATTTCATGTAGGGCGATCGAAGCTGATATCAATTCCGGCTGCGCCGGAATGACAAGCGAGGACAAAGGCACTCGCGGTGTCCTGATTTCTGCCGTTTCCCTACGCCAGATCAATTGTAGGGACAAAGGCACTCGCGGTGTCCTGATTTCTTCTGCCGTTTCCCTAACGTAATTAATTGTAGGGACAAAGGCACTCGCGGTGTCCTGATTTCGGGTAATATTAATTCCGATGCAACCGGAATTGATCTGACACTCAACTGTCAACTGTCAACAATCATCTCTAAGTACAACCAAAATTCATATTAGACTTCTTTAATCTCGTATACTGCTGGTTGCCAAACTTCTCTTCAACAGCTACACGGAAAATCCCCCGCTCGTCCAAACGGATCTAGCGAGGGGCGAGAAAGGTATTCTCAGAAAACATAATGTGGTGGCAGTGGCTTTTGTCGAGCCATTGCCATGTATAGAAGCCATACTCTTTTTGGCTAGCAGAAAGATTTCAGAGCCAACTCTCTGCTTGTATTCAATGCTTGAACTCAAACTAACCAGTTCAAGCAAGAATTCAAAGCAAATCGTAAAGACCTAGGATACTTCTTCGCGATCGATTTGGCGCAGGTGAATGTGCTTGCGTCCCAAAGAGATTTCAAATTCATCTCCCGGCTGGAGTTCCATTTGTTTGGTGTAGGCGGCTCCAATCAGTAAGTTGCCGTTAGATTGAACGCTAATCCGATAGCTGGCCGAGCGTCCGCCGCGTCCGTTGCCGTTTTGCTTCCCGTCTAGCTGAATGCCTTCTGCATCAATCAGGGCATTCAGGAATTTCATCATGTTAACCCGTTCTACGCCGTTTTTGGTAACGGTGTAGTAGCCACAGGCTCTAGCTTTTTCTTCCTTGGTAAGGTTCTCTAGGTCTTTGACCTTTTTGATCAGACCTTCGCCTTCAAGGGGTTCGATATTTTTCTTTTTAGCCATTTACTGAGTCCTGAAATATTCAACTGGTGTACGGATTTTTTCTCGGTTGGTTTTTGGTTTGACCAAGAAACTTTAGCTTTATAGCTGGTCGTAAAACTATATTACACCGATCGGCTCAATTGTTAACCACTATTATCTAAATATTTTTAACAAGGTGCAGTCTTTCTTGAGGAGTAGCTGCCGGGTTTGTGCGAGCAATCTCTAAACTCGGTAGCATAAGCTATCAGCTATCAGCTATCAGCTAGCTGAATATTTGCCCCGATCTTAAAATCCCATGAAGTTAACCACACGCGGACACTACAGTGTCAAAGCACTACTGGATCTAAGTTTGCAACCTCGGTTCGGCCCGACATCGGTAAAATCGATCGCGAACCGACAGGAGTTACCGGCTCCGTATCTAGAAAAATTGCTGATTGAAATGCGACGAGCAGGTTTAGTCCAATCAGTTCGGGGCTCGCAAGGAGGATATCAATTGGCCCGGGAGCCTGCTCAAATCTCTTTAGGACAAATCTTAGAGGCTGTAGGCGAAACTATTGAACCTCTGCCTCGACATTCTCCCAACGTTTCCCAACCAGAGGACTGGGTAACATTCAGTTTGTGGAACCGATTGCACAAAAAACTTGCCGAAGCGCTATACAGTATTTCCCTCGAAGACTTATACTATGATGTCCGCAGTTGGCAAGCGGCTTTAGGGGAAGAAAGTAGCTTTATCATTTAACTGGTAAGTTCATTTATTCGATCGCTCTTCTAGCAAACATGAACGAAACACTTGTTACCTACAAGGAAGCGGCACACGTTGCGGTGCTGTCCGCTTCCGAGTCACCGTCAAGAAACACGAAGCATCTGATTGCAACTGCTCTATCTGTAAAAAGAAGGGATTTTTGCACCTAATTGTGCCGCCGGAACGTTTTACCTTGCGAGCGTGGCGAAGATGTTTTGACAACCTATACGTTTAATACAGGTACTGCTAAACATACTTTCTGCCGGATTTGCGGAATTCATCCGTTCTATCGCCCAAAGGTCGCATCCAGATCAATTCGATGTCAACGTCCGTTGTCTTGACGACGATGCCATTTCCCAATTTCAGATTCTACCCTTTGATGGTGTTAATTGGGAGCAGAACGTACACTTGCTGGGCGACTAAAGTAATCTCAGCATTTATGACAAAGACGCCTGATAATTAGGAGGTCTTGAATTGCTCAAACCCTTTCCTTGATTACTTTGTACGGATTTTTATCCGCTCAGGTTCGCCGAAGATAGCCAGCTTGATTTTGCGATAAAATCGCCGCTCAAAAATCAAAGTCCGCAAGAGTACCAGGAGTTAAAATCTGCTCTATCGGGCGATCCTCTTCGAGGGCTTCGCTAACGAGGAGTGCTCGAACAATCAAGGAATTTAGTTCTGGGCCCCCGAATTCATCTGTGGAGCGAGAAAAAAGCTCCGAATACCGATCGCAAGCCCCCGGATTGATCGGTGGAGTCGCTTTCTTCAATTCTAAAATCTAAAATCTAAAATCTAAAATCGATAGACGGACTATCAAGTTTGACACAATATATAATGATGCCGGATGAATTTGCTGTTTTAATTTTAGCTGCGGTATTGGATTATTCGATCGGCGATCCTTGGGGTTGGCCTCATCCGGTGCAGGCGATGGGTTGGGCGATCGACCGCTATACTCGACTTGTCTTTAATATCTGGAATAATCCCTCCGACAAAATCCCTCCCCCAGGCGATCGTCCAGGAGGCGATCAGCACAAGCTGGTGCTGCGATGTGCTGGTACAATGCTAGCGATCGGACTGATTGTAGGCAGTTATACTGTCAGTTGGTCGATCGTCCTTGCTGCTAGTTGGGTGCATCCTCTTTTCGGTATTGCCTTACAGACCATTTTGCTGGCAAGCTGTTTTGCAGGTCGCAGTTTGAGGGCGGCCGCCGAAGACGTGCTAGCGCCTTTAAATGTTGGAGATTTAGTCAAGGCGCGAGAACGGTTGAGCCTTTACGTCGGTCGGGATACCGAAAACTTATCGGAGCCAGAAATTCTGCGAGCACTGTTAGAAACTGTAACAGAGAATGCAGTCGATGGCGTCACAGCACCGCTATTTTATGCTTTAGTTGGGTTCGCTCTGCCGTGTCTATTATCAAGTGTTACCGATCGGTCGATCGACCTTGACTCGATGTGGGCGATTGCAATAGTCCCCTGTGCGATCGCTTACAAAGCAGCCAGCACATTAGATTCTACGATCGGCTACAAAGAAGCACCGTACACAGATTTAGGATGGTTTAGCGCCAAACTAGAAGACGTGCTGACCTGGATTCCTTGCCGGCTAACAGTGATTACTTTAGCCCTTATATCTGGCAAACCGATTTACATTTGGCAGATTTGTCAGAGAGATGCTGTTAAAGATGCCAGTCCCAATTCCGGTTGGAGCGAGTGCGTCTACGCCGCCATCTTGGGAGTGCAACTAGGAGGTACAAATTCCTATCGCGGAGCGATCAAACACAAACCCCTCTTAGGCGAACCCGATCGCCCGATCGCAGCCCAAGTAATTAGCCAAGCATTGCAATTAACAAGGGTTTGCTTTCTGATTTGGTTGGGACTATCATTGCTTGTCTATACTGTATTATGTTCGATCGGCTAACTGCTGACCTGATTTGCGGATAAATACCTACCTGCGATCGGATTCTGCCCGATGCTACCAAAGCAAAAAAGTTTTGACGCTACTAATAAAACCCCAGATTCACCTGTCAAATAAATCTAAAATCTAAAATCTAAAATCTAAAATTGTCCGATCTGCCAACAGCCAACAATTAGATCCCAGCAACCAATGACTAAAATTATCGAAATTTTATCCCCGGATGAAGTGAGGCGTACTCTCACCCGCGTCGCTTCCCAGATTGTCGAAAAATCAGGCGATCCGTCCGAATTAGTGCTGTTGGGGATTCATACTAGAGGAGTGCCTTTAGCTCAAATGCTCGCCGCTCAAATTGCAGTCCTCGAACAAGTCAAAGTATGCGTTGGGGCTTTGGATATTACGTTTTACCGAGATGACTTGGATCGAGTTGCCATGCGGACACCAGCTAAAACGGAAATTCCCTTCGATTTGACGGGCAAAACTGTGGTGTTGGTAGATGACGTTATATATAAAGGCAGAACGATTCGAGCGGCTTTGAATGCGGTAAACGATTACGGGCGGCCGGAGAAAATTTGGTTGGCGGTATTAGTCGATCGCGGCCACCGAGAAGTACCGATTCAGCCGGATTTTACGGGTAAAAAGTTGCCGACGGCAAAGGAAGAACAAGTTAAGGTTTACGTTCAAGAGTACGACGGGCGCGACGGAGTGGAGTTAATTAAGGGTTGATCTGATTTTTGCGATCGAGCCTGACTCACATCAAATCCGGTGGCAGAGTAATTAATATTACCCGAAATCAGGAGACGGCAGAAATCAGGACACGGCAGTGCCGTGTCCCTACTTAAGAAGGGGGGGACAGGAATCTTCTCAAAGTCCCCCTTCTTAAGGGGGATTTAGGGGGATCTAGACTTAGCTAAAAACAAGAGATACCAAGGATTTTAGGCTTAAGTTGACACCTATGGGCAGTGCCGTGTCCCTACAATAAATCACGGCACTGCCGTGTCCTCGCTTATCTGATTTCTCGTTCTTAGCCACAAAATTTTCGTAGAAACCCGGTTTCTAGCTGATGCGCCCAAGGTCTCGATAGATTGAAAATCGGCAGTGCAGGAGTTGAACCTGCCTGGGGCGAATTATGAGTTCGCTGCCTAAACCGCTCGGCCAACTGCCGTTAAATCGATTGGTTCGACCTAACTCAAAAGTAATTATAACATAATTTCCCAGTCCGTGCTAAAACTAGAGAACAAAAATCAAAATCTTTAGAGCTGTTAGTCCCCGATCGCCTGTTAGCCGCTGTCAGGCAAGCCGATCGACCAGACAAAGCAGTTTCTACGACTAGGCATAAACTTATAGGCAATGGCAGTGAATTCGACGGTAGTGCTGACTCTAATTCTGCTCGCTCTGATGTTTGGAGCAGGTGTGACGAGTTCTGTTTGGGGATTTACAATAGGTCGCGAAGCCTTGAAAGGAACGACTCAACCCGATGTTCGCCCCAGCAACAATGCTGGAAGCGGCAAGCAGGGAAATCCGGCTAGCAAAGACCAAGTGAGCATTTTGAAAGAAAAAGACATTCTCAAAACCGTCAAAGCGCGGGTAGAAGGTCGCGATCCCGAAAAAACAAAGCCTCAAGCAAATACTAAAACAGACAAAGCAAGCCCTAAAGCAGCCTCCGCCAAAAAACCGGGTGCGGCAAATGCCAGTAACAAATTTCCCCTCAACAGTCGCGACGGGGGAATAGTCCTGGAAGTGAGCGCGGCCAGTCAGCGCGGTACATCCATGCTGCTAGACGTGAGCATGAAAAACGAAGGCTCCCAAGCTGTGAGGTTTCTCTACAGTTTCCTGAACGTCACAGACGATCGCGGCCGGGCCCTGAGCGCGACTGCTGAGGAGTTGCCGGCGGAACTGCCGCCCAACGGGCAGGTATATTACGGTACTGTGAGTATTCCTACAGCTTTGTTGGAAAATGCTAAAGAAATTTCGCTAACCTTGACAGATTATCCAGGTCAAAAGCTACAGTTGCAAATATCTGGCATTCCAGTAGCGAAGTAATAATGATCGGGAGACAAAACTCCATAGGGATGTTCGGGTTCGATCGAGAAAATTGTTCTAGGGAGCATTGTGTCACTTTTAGGGGCTAGTGTCGATCGGATATCTGATTTACCCGCGATGGCTTGGACAGATGTGCTGTCGCGGTTGCTGTCAGTGCTGCTGCTGATTGCAATCAATGCTTTCTTTGTGGCGGCTGAGTTTTCGATGGTGACGGTACGTCGATCGCGCATCAATCAGTTAGTAGATGGTGGCGACGTTGCAGCTCTAACTGTTCAATCTTTGCAAAAAAGTATCGAACGATTGCTCTCGACTATGCAGTTGGGCATCACTCTTTCTAGTTTAGCTCTCGGCTGGATTGGAGAAGATACGATCGCCGTGCTAGTCAAATTTGCGATCGGCTCTTTGCCGCTGCCAATTTATATTAAGGAGTCGATCGCCCATTCTTTGGGCATATCAATAGTAACTTTTTTCCTGCTAGCTTACCTGCAAATCGTCCTCGGCGAACTTTTTCCCAAATCTGTAGCGTTACTTTATTCCGAACAGCTAGCCAGAAGTTTAGGGCCTCCGAGTTTATTAATTTCCCGTTTGTTCAGTCCCTTTGTGTCGTTTCTGAATCAATCCACTCGATCGCTCTTGCGGCTTGCGGGTATCGAATACGACTTAAGGCATCGGCCGGTTACTCCCGAAGAACTGCAACTAATTATAGCTACTTCCAGCGAATCAAGCGGCTTGCAAGCAGAAGAGCGAGAATTGCTCAACAACGTGTTTGAATTTGGCGAAGTTTGGGTAGAAGAAGTAATGGTGCCCAGGCCGAGCATTGTGGCACTTCCGAAGACAGCCACCTTTCAAAATTTGCTGGACGAAATGGCGATTTCCAACCATTCCCGCTATCCCGTAACCGGAGATTCTCTAGACGACATTATCGGGATTATTGGCTTCAAACAACTGGCGAAACCCTTAGCCGAAGGTTTGCTATCTCCCGACACAGAAATTGTAACTTGGATGCGTTCGGTGAGGTTTGTGCCCGAGATGATGCTGCTGGGGGAATTGCTACCTTTGATGCAGAGTTCGTCCGAAGAAATTGCGATCGTCGTCGATGAATTTGGCGGCATTTCCGGGTTAGTGACGCTGAGGGATTTGATCGCAGAAATTATCGGCCGTACTTACCAGTCGCCCGACAACAAAGAAATTGCTGTGCAAGTATTGGACGATCGCACTTTTTTAGTGCAAGCGCAGTTAAATTTAGATGACGTGAATCAAATATTGAATTTGGATTTGCAGGTGACAGACGAATACCAAACAATCGGAGGTTTTCTGAGCTATCAGTTGCAAAGAATGCCGGCTGTAGGGGAAGTTTGGTGCTGCGAAAATGTGGAACTTACGGTGGTTTCGGCGATCGGGCCGCGGTTGGATCAGATTCAAATTCAGTTGCTGATTGGGGCTGCGGGCGATCGAGCTTTGAATGAAGTTGTAGCGGCTGGGGAAATTGTCGGGAGAGGGCGCAAGAATAGCGGGTTGAGAGGTATGGCGAAATTTTCGAGTTGAGCATATTTTAGCGAATACCTAGATAATCTACTCGCTCGAAGTCGCTGCGTACTAAATCATCTAACGTCGGGCCTTTGGGGCGTAAATTAATGCGATCGCCAGCCCTCACATTTCCGTAGTGTGCGTTGGGAATATATATATCTTGCTCCTGCATAAAAGCGTAAGTAAAGCGAAAGGCACTGTCAATGTCCTCAGCTTTAACCTCACGAAAGTCAGAGAGGAATAGGAGATCCATTTCTTCCTCAAAGTACAGCATCTCTGCAAATGCACCTCCGTCATAGCAGTTATAACCAATGTAACCGCAAGTATCGCTGCATTTGTAGTAGATGGCGCGAGTGGATGGGAAGCTGGAAAGGATGATCGCATCTCCTTCTCCAAATACAAGGGAACCGGGCTGATGATTCAGTTGCTCAACGATTGTCCAAGGGTGTCCTCGCAATTGAAATACAATATAGCTTTCGGCGGTAATTTCGATTTCGCGATCGTAGATATCCCGTTCCCAAACATCCGCACGTCTTGCCGTACTAAGCTTTTGGGCCACTGATTCAATAGGAGCCCGAACGAGAAGTAGATTTTGGTTTCTGTCAATTGTTTCAATACCTCGGCGCTGTTCAATAGACATATGTTTTAAAGTTGTAAAAACAATCTATGGCTAGTTTATCTCTTTTTCAGACTGTAGCGAATGCTCAGGAAGAACCAGGGTGTTTTATACTTGATTCATCAGGTCAAGGACTTATATCAATTCCGGCTGCGCCGAAATGATATAGAGGACACGGCAGTGCCGTTTCCCTACCGCGATCGATTGTAGGGACACGGCACTGCCGTGTCCTGATTTTTCGAGAAAAAACCACGTTTCTGATCGCCCATGCGTCAGCCATATTTAAGCGTAAGGCACCGGATCTTTCAGTCCCAATTCCTCAAAAGCCGCCAGCCGCAACCGACAAGAATCGCAAACGCCGCAGGCAGTTTCGCCGCCTGCATAGCAAGACCAAGTTTGCTCCCAAGGTACTCCTAATTTGTTGCCTAATTGAATAATTTCGGTTTTTTTAAGTTCGATCAAAGGTGTTACAATATTAATAGCTTCTCCTTCTCTTCCTTGCTTGGTTCCTAACCGAAAGACTTCCTGCATTGCTTGGATGTAATCGAGGCGACAGTCGGGATAGCCGGAATAATCTAAAGCGTTGACGCCGATGTAAATTCGATCGGCTTCTAGGGTTTCGGCGTAGGCGAGGGCAAAGCTGAGAAAGATGGTATTTCTAGCTGGAACGTAGGTACTGGGGATGTTTTGAGACATTTCTGTGAGTGTGCGGTCGATCGGCAATTCCATCTCATTATCCGTCAAAGCCGAACCGCCCCACAGCGTCAAGTCAAAGTTTACCACCTGATGTGCCTTAACACCGGCCGAAAGCGCGATCGCCCGTGCTGATTCCAACTCCCGCCGATGCCTTTGCTGGTAGTCAAAGGAAATCGCGTAACACTCACAACCGTCTGATGAGGCCTGATACAAAACTGTTGAGGAATCCAGCCCTCCCGACAATAAAATAACGGCTTTCACTTAAAATAACCTCAATTCAATTAGCATTTACATCAAATTTGTTGTCAATTGACAATAACAGCACTTATCTTACCATCAATCCTCAGACCGTGACACTGATACTAAATCCGGTGGCATCGGAATTAATATTACCCACAGTTAGGACACGACGCTGTGCCCTTGGACTACAATTAATCGGGCGATGGTTACATCCGAGGGGGCGATGGCAAGAGAGCAAGAGAGCGCGTGCTGCGATTATTTGGGAGTAGGGAAACGGCTGGCGTGCGGTGTCCGACCTTGCTGTTTTTCTGACAGTCAACAGTTAACAGTCAACAGTTAACTAATCTTTATCTTTTTTGATTGGTTTATCTTGACAAAAAACCCGACAGTTATTGAGGTCAATAAACAAATGTTCTTCTTGATTTGTTTCTGACATATTTACTAAATTATATTGGACATTTTCTCCATAAATAGTTAGAGCAATCTGGCAAAGTTCTAAAAAATTGATTAGCCACTGACATTCCGCAGCTGAGTTATCTTGATAGTATTGAATTAATCGAGCAAAACAAAGTTCTAAGTAGGTTCGGGAATACGGCGAAATCAAAATTATTCTGAGAATCAGAATTGCTAGTGTTAAAGGATTTAGTTGAGTGGCACACAGGAGAAAGAAATCTGTCGGTTTCCCGGAATTTTCCACAGTCAAATATTTGATTAGATAATTGCCAGTTCTGAGGTGTAGGCTGCTGTTCAAAGTTTCTCCGTCATTTTTTGGATGAAAATCTTCTAAAATATTGATTATTGTTTTTTGATAAATATCCATTTTATCAAAGTTTTGTTCGTAATAAAATAAATACTTAATCAAATATTCCTTAAACTGCTTGTAGGTAACATTTTGAGTCTGATTGATAAAAATATTGGCTAAGCTGCGATAGTTCAAGGAGCCTCGGTTGACCAAAATTATTTTGATTAAACGCAGGGCTTCATCTCCTAAAAGTGTGGGATTATAAGAATTTTTTAATTTTAATGTGGCCGACTGAGAGCGAGATGTATACATTGCTAGGTCAAACTTGTACTTGTCTTTTAGCTGCTGCGACAATACTCTGGCAGTTTGGCGTTCTTCGGGGGTGTTTTTAGCATTTAGATATTGAGTTGCTAGCAAATAAGGCTGATAGCGAGAAGTCCAGTGAATTGGTACCGAATGGTACTCGTCGTACTTGGATACAAATAATTTTAGGTCTTCATAGTCTTTGCTGCTGATAAAATTGGTCAGCCACACTCTCAGTATTTTGAGACAATTGTCCGGGTGGGGTTCGCTGAGGGTTCTATCGCTAATAATTTTAATTAAGTTCCGAGCAAGTTCGTATTTTCTGTAAGTTATCCAGTTATTTAATAAGATGTAACAGCAGCGTTTAAATAAATTGTTGAATTCTTGTTGACTGTCAAACTCAATTATTGTGTGTAGGGCTTGAATTAGTTTTTGGTTAACTGGAGCAATCAGTTCTATAAATATTTTTTGAAATTGCTGAAAAACTAATTCGGATGTCGAGTAGTTGATATGATATAAAAAAAATTTGTAAATGATATCTTGAGCTGGTGAAACAGTCAGCTCTGAATTTTTTAATTGAGCTGTTGGTTGAGGCGGGAGATCCTCGCGCAAGATAGTGTTTGTGAGAGCAGGGAGAATTTTTGACTCTTTTGTTTCGGATTTAGAGGAAACGTCCTGAGATGGCATAGCGTCCTCGCTCAGATGATCAGTATACTATTATAGTAATCATCGTTGATTTGCAGCTAATAATTTAGTGTTTGACTTGACAATCAAGCAATTTGGTCAGAAGCCCCCGGATTCATCCGTGGAGCGAGAAAAAAGCTCCGAATCCCGATCGCCCGCCCCGGGATTTATCAGTGGGGCCGCTTTCTTCAAATCTAAAATCTAAAATCTAAAATCGATTGACTTTTGTGAAGCTACAGTTAGCCCCCCCGATCGCCCTTTTGGTAAGGGAAATCGAGGGGGTTAAGTGCTATTTGTCAAGTATCTGAGGGGATCAAGCAGGGTTAGCTTGAGCTCGTTTTTGCAGCAGGCGGGCAATTTCAGCTTTTTCTACAAGTCCGACGAGAACACCGTTTTCGCGAATGACGGGGAGTTCTTGTACTTTGAGTGTTTCCAGGAGGGTGACGACTTCGAGGAGGGATAATTCTGGTTTGACGGTGGTGGAAAATTCGATCGGCTTCAGCAGTTCTTGAACTAAAACTTCGGGCCAGCGGGAGGTGGGGATCGTTTTGAGGTCGTCGAGGTCGATCGCCCCTACCAATTGTCCAGCATCATCGGTAACTAGGAACCGACGCCAGGTCTGAGTGCTACCGATCACGTAGTTGTTGGCAAATTCTCTGAGGGACAAGTCTTGGGAGACGATCGGGCTTTCGGCGGTCAAAGCATCTGCGGCTGTCAGCCCTGCAAGTTGATTTTGGACTGTGGCATACTGTGCAGATTGACCGGCATTTTGCAACAAGAACCAACCGATTACTAAATTCCAAATATTGCCGAATATGCCTGTTGCGATCGCGATCCAACCAATTATTTGACCGACGCGGCTAGCAAAAATTACGCCTTTGTAAGGGTTGCCGGTAATTTTCCAGACGATCGCTTTGAGGATGTTGCCACCATCGAGGGGCAAACCGGGAATTAAATTAAATAAGGCTAAAGCTAAGTTGATGGAAGCTAAAAGTTGGACGATGGCGGCTGCGGGGCCTGTGAGGGCTGCGCCGATGCCGATCGCTGTTAGCAAACCGGATAAAAATAAGCTAACCAACGGGCCTGCAATCGCTACCCAAAATGCTTCGGCTGGGGTTTTCGATTCTCTTTCCAAATTAGCCAGTCCGCCAAACAGAAATAGCGAAATCGATTTCACGCCAATTCCCTGTTTGATAGCGACCCAACTGTGTCCTAATTCGTGGGCTAAGACGGAAGCAAATAACAGCAGGGCTGCGAATAATCCTAGCAGCCAGGGCGCTACGGGGCCTAATGTGGGAAACAGTGCAGCTAATGCGCCGCCGTATTGCCAGGTTACTAAACCCAGAACTAAAAACCAAGATGCGTTGACATAAAAGGGAATTCCAAATAGGTTGCCGACGCGAAATGTACCGTTCATAATTGGCTACCTCTGATATTATGGGCGAGAGTTTTTTGCTCTCTGTCTCCTTATCGTAACGAAACGTAACGACGATGTTAATGTTTCCATTAGGGTGGTATCCGTCTGTTCAGGTTCGGTTTAGGGAATAATCACCGCAGGCTGCGGTTCGATCGTTCGGACTTCACTCCCTATCTCAAAGCTGTTGGTCTATCCACCTATTTTTTACTTTTGTCCTTTGCGAACCATATTCAGTCCATAAAGATACAATTCAGCAACAGCATACAGACGGGGGGGAAGATCTTTAGGGCGAGAGCGTTCTGTAAAAATACCAGCGTCTACCATCTCTCTGATGAGTTCCGCTAATTTTGTATCCTTGACATCCCATATTTCAGCCAGTCTCGTCTCATCAATGGGAGAACGCTCGCCCCGTAATTTTGTTAAATATTCTTCCAGTTCACGGTATTCGTCGCGTACCTCATCCACCCGTTGTTCAGAAACATATGGCAAAGCTTCGATTAGCGCCTTTGGACGTAAAACTATCTCAGAACTGTATTCTGTAAGAAAATTTTTCTCAGCTTTGACTGCCTCTTGTAACAGCAATACTAAACTGCGAGGGAAACAGTTCTTTTGTCCGTCAGCAATACGAGTGCGAACCCAGTTATAGGTGTAGGCTTTTTTTGTTCTACCCATCCGCTCACCCCATAGGTGATAAAGGCTAGTACGCAATTGTTCTAACTCAATTGTATTGAGTCGATCGACAGTAATTCCCAATTTTTCTTCAAAAGATTTGCTCAAAGTCTCAGAACTTGTCAGGGATTGGCGCAGTACAAGTCTCCAAAGATCGGCTTCATCCCAGCGGAGTTGCAGCAATCGTCCGCTGTAATGTCCTTTGTTAGTAAAGTTGAGCTGATTCCAGATATCTTCTCGCAAAAAGATCTTGGGGACAATACTTTTCAAACTTGTTCCGCTTTCGAGCCACCAACCAAGTAATGCTTCGAGGGAACGCTTACGACGAAGATAGTCTGTTGGAGTAGAGCCAAAGCCAGCATCTAGCTCATCATAAAGTAGCCACACCCGCTGACTATTGTCTTGTAACCAACGGTCAACAGTACGCAATCGATCGCCTGATTGTGGAGAATTAGTGCTATTTGCCAACCACGAGACAATTTGAGCGTGTTCGGGATTTTGTTCAGAACTTAATCTAACCAGATCCTCATCTGGATTAAATAGGGAACGCAATTCTGGTAAAGCGCCACACAGTTGCAATAGAGCATAATTTAACCAGAACGATTGCCAGCTATTTTCGTCCACCTGTTCTTCATAACTAGCCAGATCAGCGCTTTCTAGTATTTGTCTGTGCAGTCTGGGTTGACCGTACCCTGCAATAAAATGAACGTTGTTTAGATCAACATCAGCAGCAGCTAAATTTTTTGCTTTTTCTGATTGCTCAACAAAAAGTCTGAACAGCAAGCTTTTTCCTGTCCCCTTAGCACCTCTGATTAGCCAAATTTTATTACTTAAGAATCTTGAGAAATCTTCAGTTCTGTGGAATATATTTGGAATTTTATGTGCTTCTAATTCTTGGGCTGTTGCTGCTTGAAAATCCAACTCATTTAAGATATTTTGCTCTTCGACATTTGTAGTTGCTAAGCTAGATTTAATATCTGGCAAGCTAGCATCAATGACCTCTGCGATCGGCCGATAATCATCGAGTAAGCTGTTAGATAGGTTAGTGACGAGACTAGACAAAGTGGCTATGTTGGGATTATATAAAATTTTGTGGTAAAGTTCCTCAACTTTTGTTCCTTCCGGCAAGCCCCAGTTATCCTCAATCCAACTCTCAACTTTGTTAGTCCAAATTCGCTGTAATTCATCTCCTACGGGTGCGATAGGTGTTAGGAGAAAGCGAAGATCTGGCTTACCTTGATAATCTCTTTGTTTTTTGGTAGCTTGCACAACCCAACGCAGTCCTTCAAAACTTTGATCTGTGGGCGAAAAGCAGATGATTGCCGTGTCTGCTAAATCGAATAAGGCGATCGCGCTAGTGTCATTAAAACCTGGTCTAGCGTCAATGAGAATAACATCGGGATCGAGTCGATCTTTGATATCGGTTATCAGTTGTTGAACAGGATTTATTTCGCCTCTATAAAAAGATTGTAAAGTATGGCGATCTAGCTCAGCTAACCGATGAATATAATTTTCGTTATACTCTCCAGCCGGAACTAAAAACAGTTCGCCGCGAGTGCCTAAGTTAATCTGACAAATACAGTTATCAATAGTAGGGATATTTCGATCGGGAGTTAAATAGCGTTGGTGTAGGTAATCCAAGACGCCATACTGTTCTTCGTTAATATTCTCCACATCGTTTTGAAACAAGACTGAAATCCCAGGGGCTTCAAGGTCAAAATCTACCATGACTACTCGACGGTTGCGGGTTGCCAAAATACCTGCTACCAATCCTAATGCGGTAGAGCGACCAACTCCTCCCTTGAAAGAATAGAATGTGACAATTAATGGACGTTTTGAACTATCTTCATCTAAAATTGCTGGTCGCTCGGGTTCGGGAGCCATTAAAATATCTGACCATAGCGGTAATTGAATATGTTCCGGAGGTTGGTCAGCAGCTTCTTGTGGAGTTAACAAATCATAACCAGCCATTGGGTATTGACCCAAATGACAACCTATATTTTCTAAAAAACTGTCAATTTCCTCTTCGCGTTTAGCTAAAGACTTTCCGTCAAAATGGCTGGTAACTACTCGAAGCTTCAGCCAACCCAGTGACGTGCGCTTAATCTTAATCTGAGTTTGTGGAGCTTTACCGTTTAAAACTTGGTTGAGATGTTCGGAAATTTGTTCTTCTAATATAATTGTATCGTTCATGATGATTCCCCTTGTTTTTCTAGTATAAATCGATGTAACTTTTCTACGGCATCTAGAAATCGCCGACTGTCTTTTTCATCACCTAATTTATCTGAATAGCGCAGTTCATCATTTCGCCAAAGTGATGTAATTGTATTCCATGCATCTTTATAAGAGTTGGTTCTATCTAATGAAATAGTACGCTGTAGCGAAGCCAAACAGTCTAATAATTTAGTTAGGTTATGCAAATCTGAACCTTGCAGTCCTTTTTTAAAGCTCCTAGTCTCTTTGAAATTGTTTATACGACCCTCTTCGTAACAAATGAGGGATTTTAGAGAACATTCGATCGCATAACCACCTAGGTACATAGCACCAGACCAACGTTCTTGCTGATGTAATACTTGAGCATCTTCAAGTCTGCGACGAGACGCACCTAGCTGAATACGTGTATCGTAAGTATCTGTCAATGGACTTACCTCCAGTATAACTTTAGTTTCCGATCGAGCTAGCGGAGCTTTAAGTTTACAGTAGCACTTGATAGCAATTACCAGTGGCAGTCAAGCGATCGTACAAACGAACTGATGCCCAATTACGGCCGCGAAATTGGGTTAATTGTCGATCGCATCCTCTCCCCGCCGCTGGCTGTAGCGTTTCAATTCATCAACTAATTGAGTATCATTAGAAGCGGTTCTCGCGCCTGCTTCCGCCGCCCAGCGCTTCAAATCTTCGATTTGCGATCGGGCGATCGCAGCTAAAGGTACTGTATCCTCGATCGACCTCAAAACATCCTCCGTCATCAAATCTCGGCGCTGGCCGTTCACAAAAGTGCCAAAAGCCCGGTACAATCCATCAATCACAACTTGCTCGATTTCTGCACCGCTAAAATTCTCAGCGCACTTCGCCAAAATCTCCAAATCAAACTCGCGCAATCTATTCGGGCGCAACCGCTGCAAATGCACTTTAAAAATATCTTGACGTTCCGATTCCGAGGGCAAATTCAGAAAGAAAATCTCATCAAACCTGCCCTTTCTCAGCAACTCCGCCGGCAAAATCCGCACGTTATTTGCAGTTGCGACAATAAACACCGGGCTGGTTTTTTCCTGCATCCAAGTGATCAAACTGCCGAATACGCGGCGCGAAGTTCCCGAATCGCCGTCGCCGCCGCTGATAATGTTACCGAAGGCTTTGTCTATTTCATCGATCCATAAAACGCAAGGGGCGATCGCCTCTGCCAATTGTATCATTTGTCTAACCCGACTTTCGCTTTCCCCGACCACACCGCCAAACAATCTCCCAGTATCCAAACGCAGCAACGGTAAACGCCATTCGCAAGCAATAGTTTTCGCCGATAAAGATTTGCCCGTTCCTTGAATTCCTACTAACAAAACGCCTTTAGGATTTGGTATTCCGTAGCGACGCGCCTCGTCAGTAAAAGCATCTTGGCGCATCTTTACCCACTGCTTCAAATTCTCCAATCCGCCCACACTTTTGAGGGATTCTCGGGAGTTGAAAAACTCCAAAATTCCGGTTTGACGAATTGCTTGTTGTTTCTCTTCCAAAACTCCATCAATATCCGACTCGTTAATTTGCTGTTTTGCCGCTAAAGCTTTCGCCAAAACCCGCCCGATTCGAGCGCGGCTCAAACCTTGACAAGCTTTCACCAACTGTTCCCTTGCTAAGCCGCTAACTTGCAACTGTTCGGGATTTTCGACAACGTGGGAAATTAAACTGTCGATTTCCTGAACGTTGGGTAAAGGGAAATCAATTACTGTCACTTCTTCTCTCAATTCTTCCGGCAATTCCAGCGCGTGAGAAGTGAGAACGATCGTTTTTTTGCTGCGCTTCAATTCCCGCGTTAAATTCCGCAATTCCCGCACTACCGGAGCATTTCTATCGGTGTAGGGAGATTTCAAGACTGGGTGCAAATCCCGCAGTACAAATATTGTATATTCTTCGACAGCAGTTTTGCTGACGCGATCGAGCGCCGCCATTACCGAACCTTTCCCAGAACCGTTATCCTCCCAGCCGCGCACGATATCCCAGAATAAAACCCGGCGCGCGGGAGTTACTTGCAGCGCGACTTGGGCAATTACGGCTTCGACCGGTTCTTCTTCGGCACCGACAATGTACAGCAGCGAATAGCGGGCGCGAATCATCAAATCGAGTCGCTTTACCAGTGCCTCGAATGGATTATTTTGACCACTTTTGACGGAATCAAATTCTCTTGGCTGGAGGTAATCTTTGGTCATTTTATTTGATAGTTTAGATGTAAATTAAACTTTATTAATATTTGGTTGGCAGTCAGGACTTTAGTCGTTAAAAACTTTTGAACCGGACTAAAGTCCGTACTACGAACCTTGGAATTATAACAAAATATGGAATATTTGGCTACTTAGGAGCTTTTCGAGCTTGTTTCACCATATCAATAAGTAGGTGGTGAGCATCTTCGGAGTCGCTTAAAGTGCGATCGAACTTAACTCTGACAGGCACTGTTTCGCCGTTGACTTTAGCGGTTAAATCCATGCCGTTGGCATCAATAGCGAGCATTTGAGCTTCCGTCGCCTCTGGTTTGCCGCCAAATGCTTGAGCGTACAGGACTACAGCACTAGCGTGGTCATCGTTCATGTGAGTGCAGATGCGATCGCTAATCTCAGTGGAAAACTGTTCTGACATGGGAAATTCCTCATAGGCAATATCGATCGATTGTACTGCGATCGGTACAAAGATTTCAACCGCGATCAATAATTAGGAATTATATTAATTCCGGCTGCGCCGGAATGATATAGAGGAGACGGCAGTGCCGTTTCCCTACCCCGATTAATTGTAGGGACACGGCACTGCCGTGTCCTGATTTCGAGTAATATTAATTCCGATGCTACCGGATTTGATATTACTACAAACTTAACTCAAAGATCGATCGTCAAACGGCAATTCATCAAACAGCGAATCAATATCGCTATCAGAATTAGGGCGAGATTCCGGCGGCTTTGTCGAATTCACCTTGGCTACGGGTAACTTAGTCGCAGGTTCCGATTTCTGTAACTTAACTAAAGGTAATTCTCCGCCATTCTCGCCATTTTTGCTCGTTTGATTCCACATCATCATTCCCAGCAAACCGTCAACCAAACCGCCACCGCTACCGTTACCGCTAACCGCAACATCTGGGACAACTCGCACATGACTGTCACCGATAATTTGCATTAACTGCAAAGCCGTATAACCGGAACCTCCCAAAGCCACAACACCCGCGCGATAAGCTTCAGCTTGAGCATTTCCCTTCACTCGAATCGACTCAGCTTCACCTTGAGCTTGTTTCACCTGAGAATTCGCTTTTAACTCGGAAATCATGACGCCTTGTTCCGATTTCACCATCTCTTGTTGGATCTCAGCTAAAGCAGTTTCCCGCACCAATTGTTGCCGCTGAGTTTGGGCTATTTGTTGCACTTCATAAGTCTTGCATTGTTCCTCGGCAATTTTGCGATCGGTTTGAGTTTGCATCAACTCTGCGGGTGGCAAAATATCCCCGATCAAAGTATCAATTGCTTGCACGTCGTAGGTACGCAAAGCTGCTTTGATATACTCCGCAGCTTCCGCTTGCCGATCGCTCCTTGCCGAGAGAAAGTCTAACACAGAATAAGCTTGAGCCGAATTGCGGAAATAATTCCCAATTGTTGGCTGCAAAACGTGGTCTACTAAGTTCTGCATCGAACCCACGCGAGAGATGACTTTCGGAGCATCTAAAGCGCCAACATGAATAATTTGAGCTATTTCTAGATCGAAGGCAAAACCGTCTCGCGAACGCACGGTTAAAGATGAAAGTTGAGAGTCGTAACTGTGTCGTTCCGTTTTAGTTGACCAGTTCAATACAATGTTTGTCGTCGGCACTAACTCTACTTTCAAAATGCGAGTATTCAGCGGATGTTTGCCGGGATAAAGCGGTGTCACCCACACACCTTTATTGCCCACATTTACTAAGTTGCCGTGAGTGAAAGCAGCGCCGCTGACATCTTCTGAGGTTTTGCCGACATAGGAAATCACGGCGCCCACATAGCCGATCGGGATTTCGGTCATCGCCACTTGGTCAACCCCGACAAACCAAGGATTTAAGTTCCACGAACCGGAAAGCAAAACCTGTTCCTGCAAACCGCGCCGCCCGCCGGCTGTGATAAATTTTTGGGCGTTTTGGAAGTTATCGTGACTGGGAATAATCGGGCCGGCAATTTCACCATCTTGAATCGGAACGCCGTCATAAGTTGTGACAATTCCCACTTTATCTGGGGCAATTGTGTACAGCTTCAACTGTTCGGCTGTCATCCCATGTTTGGGAGCGTTTCCTGCTGTAATTACGGTAAATAATGCTGTGTTAATTCGATAGCTACCACCAGTCAAGATGCCGAGTTGTCTGCCTTTTTCGCCGCCTTCTTTCAGGAATTTGCGAGCATCTTGAAAATTGTCGCATTCTGTGATTTTGCCGAGGATGCGTTGCGGTGGATTCGACTCGCCGCCTGCTGCGATAACTAAACCAATTTCGCCTTGGGGAACTATCGTCAGAGATTCTTTGCGAACGTTGTACTGCAAAGGCCAATAACCCCAGTGCCAACCGGGAGGCAAAGTATCAGCTTGATATCCCGCTTCTCCGTTTAAGGCAATTAAATCTCCTGGGGGCAAAGACTTGCCGCCGAAGCTAAACTTTTTACTGACAATTCCGACTTCGCGATCGCCAATTACGACTAATCCGCCAAAAAATAGCGGCAGCACCAGCATAACTATCATACCGCCGATCGCGATCGGGATAAATCCGCCCGCATCGAGCTGCATTGTCTGCACGGGAACAGTGGTACGCAACTGCCCTAACTGCAAGCTAGAATCAGGTTTTGCACCTAGCTGAGTCGAGGTTTGTGCTAGGGGGATATCGCCAGCAGCCGTTACCGGCGAGGGTTTCAAAGTGGTAATTGCACTGAGAGCTAAGGAAGCCGAAACAGCGGCTGCAAACTGTTTTAAAACTCGAACTTTGACTTGAGATTTGGGCAAAAGTGAATAAAGCATTTTTTTCTTACAAGCTGTAGTCTTTTATTACATCCAGCTTAGCCTTGATTCCAAATGCTTACATAAAACTTAAGGTCTTATTTTTCATTACTTACGGTCATAATTGTCTTATTCTCAGTAAAAATACTTAATTACGACTTACGCATAGGGGCCCGTGCGAAATCGGTTTTTTTACGAAAAGACGAGTTAGAGCATCGCAGATTCGGTAAAAAACCCGGTTTCTTTGTCAGAGTGCGATCGCGAACTGTTAATCTAAAATTCAAAAGCCATCAGTCATTAATTAAGGCGTGAGGTGCGCCACAAGCACCCTAGCGATAACTAATGACTAATGACTAATGACTAATGACTCTAAACAAACTGACCGGTTGTAGTCGATCGCACGCGACGAATCCCAATCACCGAAGGCATCGGGGATCGACGCCGATCGTTCTCAATATTGCTCGGCCACAAACTGCCGCGAGAAACAGTCCGAGTTTGATTAAAAATAGCACCGCTCAAATCCAACATTTCAATTTGTCGGCTGAGTACAGTACCGTCATCGATCGGGCAATCTTCCCCAGGATGCTGCACCGCAACTACTAGGGTATCTCCGATAAAAGTCGGCCCGGTGATTTCGCACCGATTCGGCCCGTAAGCAAACGGAATTACTGTTCCGGCATTCGGGCCGGAAGTCGGAATGTAAAACAGCCAATTGTTGCCGAAAACACCAGTAAACTCTGACACGTTTCCAGTTCTCTTGTGGTCAATGGGATTCTGTTTTGCAGCGGCACCGACATCAAAACCGTTGTGCGTGCTAGTAGACATATCAGTGACACCCCAAACATTACCTTGATTATCAAAATCCAAATTGTCTACACTAGCAAATCCCGACCCAGCTACCGCACCAGCTTCTCCGCCTTGTGCCAAACGCTGCCAACGGAATGTCAAACCCGCACCGTCGGAACTGTCTTCAATTATTTTGTACAGTCCTCCCGATTGCTGACCGCTGTTGAGGGCGGCAGTGTATTTCGCAACATTAAAAATCCGAGAATCTGGATAGCCGTCGCTTCCTGGTGCACCGTCAGTATAGGCAATGAAAACTTCTTTAGTAGTAGGATTAACTTCCAAATCTTCCGGTCGCGCCGTCGGAGTACCGCCTATTAAATTAGCAGCTAAGAAAGCATCAACTAAAACCGCACCTTGGCTGGTATAGAAATTAGCAAGAGTTTTATTTCTGTAGCCGGGAAGTGCTGTTGCTTCATTAGTTGTATCCGCCACAAAAGAACCGCCGTCTTCCGTTTGACCGGCAATTCCTGCACGTTTTGGCAGGCGAGTAGCGGCATCTCTTTGAGCTTTGCCAAAACTTGCTAATTCGGCTTCGCCCATTTTTTTGGGACTTACCGGATTGGTTTGGCTATTTAATGTTAGTGGCAGCCATCTTCCCGCACCGTTACGGTTGAATTGGGCGACGTACAAAGTGCCGTCTTCAAACAAGCGACTGTTGTTTTTATCTGCGGGATTGGTGACATTACCGTTGCTGACAAATTTCCAGGTGTGTCCGCCGCGCCGATCGTCCCCCATGTACACTACTAACTTGCGGCCTGCTTCGGCGCGAAAGGCGACGTTTTCGTGGCGGAAACGGCCCAAAGAAGTGTGTTTGCGGGGGCGGAAGTTGGGATCTTGGGGATCGACTTCTACCATCCAGCCGTATTTTTCGCCGACTAAGCCGAATTCCTCGCCCGTAGTGCCCTTAGCGTAGCTGGTTTGGCCACCGTTGGGCTTGACGTTTTCCTGAACTCCCACGAAAAATGCTTCGCTACCTTGGAAGTTTTCTTCGGCGGAGAGGATTGTGCCCCACGGGGTTGTGCCGCCGGAACAGTTGTAGGCTGTACCGATAATCCGGTTTCCCAGCCCGTCGCTGTTGACGCTCGCGAAGACTTGGGTGGCTGCGGGGCCGGTGCCTACAAGATAGTTGTCGTCGCCTTGTCTGGTTCCCCAGGAGGTGACACTTTTGTATGCGTCGGAACGCTGGCTGTTGATTCCCAGACCGGAAAGTCCGTGGATGCGGCGGTTGAGGGAATCGCGGGCGATCGCCTGAAATTTGCCGTTAGCTTGTTTGGTGATGCGGACGATCGATCCACCGAGATTGTACAGGAATTCGCCGAGGGTAGCCCGATTTTTTACCGATAAGTCTAGACCGAGGACGGCGCGATCGGTGGCTGGAAATGATGTCACATCTGACGGAGTATCCGGCGCTACTTTCGCCATCGGGAAGGATACGTACTCGTGGTTAACCCAAAGATAGCCGTCGTCGTTGCTGCCGCGAATACCTACGAAGCCCGTATAGTCGTTGTTGTATCCGAAATAGTCTGCCGAATCGGGAAAAACTCGATCGCCCCAGCGGAGAATCACGTACCGTTCGTATTCCGGTGGTACAACCACGTCGTCAAGCACGCTGTAGCTGGTTAATCTCGTATTTTCCGACGCGGCCATCACCGTACCCTGTCCGTTTGGGGCTGTCGGCATAAAGCTAGACAATTCTCGATAAATCGGCAGCGGATGAGGTAGTCTTAACGGAGTAAAAGATAGAGGACTTAAAGCAGCTTCGGCCGAGGTAGAATTGATGCCGAATAGTTTTTGAGTTAGTTGAGGCGCAAGCACAGTCGTAGCTGCACTGCTACCGAAGAAAATTAGCAGTTGTCGGCGAGTTATTTTAGACATAAATTCCTTTTCAACCCAAAATCCCTAGTCAGATGATTCTCTATGAGATTTTATCGCTGTCAAATTAAGGGAAGTTAACCTAAAGGTTAATTATAGTAAGATTATATTTAGGTTAATAAAAAGTTAAATATTAGTTTGTTAACTGTTGTCAGTAGTCACAAATAACCAATAACAAATAATGAATAACTAATGCCCGATGCCCAATTACCAATATTTCAATCATCTCGATAACCCGGATCGTTTTGTCGGGATGCCGGCCGGCTGGGTGCGGGTACGTTAATCCCTCGCGAAGGCCCTGAATTTGCAGGTGAGATATTGCCGTCTCTGAATCCCAGCAGCAATTTAGCATCGGCAAAATATCTAGTCCACTGTTCGATTCTCGAATCTTTTTGCCACTGGCTGTGCGATACTCTCGATCGCAAAACCGGAACTCTTTGTCTGCTGCGATCGGCTGTAATGATGATTATAACTTCTGTTAATGCCGGATTTTCTTGAAACTCGCGGGCGATCGACAATGCGGCTAAATCTTCCGCCTGCTGAACTAAACCCGCGAAAGATTGACTATCGTCCGAATTTAAGGTAAGATATATTTCCTTAGTTTGTGCTAAACCGATCGATACACTTGTTGTTAAATTGATAGTTACTAGAATAATCGCAGACAAGAGGCGACGGTGCAAATTCATTAATTTTTAAATTTAATACTGACATTTATCAATTATAATCAACAAAGATTAACCATAAATTAAGCTAAGATTAAAACAATATTTTAGATTGCGATCGGGACTTACGCATCAAAACAAAAGAAACCAGGTTTCTGACCACCCGTGCGTAACTTCAATTACCAATTACCAATTACCAATTCCCGATTTCCCATTCCCAATGAAATTAACAAAATGCGCGATCGCCCTCGGTAGCAATTTAGGCGATTCCCTCACAATTCTCAAAAGTGCGATCGCCACCCTCAACAGCACCCCAGAAATCGCCGTAAAATCTCATTCTAGCTGGTATAAAACCGCCCCCGTCGGGCCGCCGCAACCCGATTACATCAACGCCTGTGCAATCCTAGAAGTTACACTAAAACCAGAACAATTGCTCATCAATTTATTAGAAATTGAAACAAAATTTAATCGGATTCGCCGAGAAAAGTGGGGGCCGAGAACCCTAGACCTAGATTTGCTGCTGTATGATGATTTAATCCTAGAAACTCCGACACTGACTTTACCTCATCCCCGGATGACCGAAAGAGCTTTTGTATTAGTACCTCTGGCAGAAATTGCCCCGGATTGGGTGCATTCAGTGACGGGAAGTGCGATCGCACAACTCTTGGAAATGGTAAACTGTTCGGGAGTGCAAAAAATTATAGTGTAGAACCGACATAAAACTCATCTAAACTTCCCAATTCGCCATTCCAAAAAAAGCGAATCATTCGGATGCAGCTAGATTTGATATCATGTCTTAAATCGGTGCAATCAAACATTATTCGCTTCTCGCTTATGTCGATCGGTCAAGAACTACCCCAACTCCTCAAACAGCGCCTATTTTACCAAGGGCGCAAATTTAACTTTGACGTAGCTAGTCTCCGGCTTCCCAACGGTTCCGAAGGCGACTGGGAATGTATTCGCCACCCAGGCGGAGCACTCGCGGTTCCCGTCACCCCCGAAGGTAAACTCGTCTTAGTGCGACAATACCGCTTCGCCGCCAAAGGGCGGATTTTAGAATTTCCCGCCGGAACGATCGAAATCAACGAAAGTCCCGCCGAAACTATCAAACGCGAAATCGAAGAAGAAACCGGATATCGTGCCGGAAAATGGCAGAAATTAGGGCAATTTATGCTCGCCCCCGGTTATTCCGATGAAATCATTTATGCTTTTTTAGCGCAAGATTTGGAAAAACTGGAAAAGCCACCAGCACAAGACGATGATGAAGACATGGAAACAGTTTTATTAACTCCCGCAGAATTGGAAAAAGCGATCTTAGCTGGCGAACCAATAGACGCGAAATCAATTTCTAGCTTTTTCTTGGCGCGTCCATTTTTGACTTAAATAGGACTTACAAAAACAAACCCGGTTTCTGATAAGAATCGTGCATCAAACCGATCAATCTTAACTTAGAAACCGGGTTGTTGACTCCGCTCAACCACCGCAAAAAGTCGTAGGCTGAGCGTAGTAGAAGCCGGGAATGTGTGGTTTCGACGCAGTTTATCCTGAGCGTAGTCGTTCGCTTTAAAGGGCTCAACCACCGAATTTTTGACTCCGCTATTGTCCTAAAATCTAAAATCTAAAATCTAAAATCGAATGTCTGATCTAATTTTATTTTGGCACCGCCGCGACTTGCGTATTTGTGATAACATCGGACTAGCAGCAGCGCGCCAGCAAAGCTCGAAAGTAGTCGGTATTTTTTGTCTCGATCGCAACATTCTTGAGCGCGATGACGTAGCGCCAGCCAGAGTCACATACATGATCGGCTGCTTGCAAAAACTTTCGTCACGTTACGCTGAATCTGGCAGTCAATTACTAATTATTCAAGACGAACCTAGTCAAGCAATCCCAAGATTAGCCGCAGCTATCAACGCGAAGGCAGTATTTTGGAACTTGGATGTGGAACCCTATGCAAAAGAGCGCGATTTGGCTGTATCAAACGCTCTCCAACAAACAGGAATCACTATCGAAAATTTCTGGGATCAACTCCTACACGCTCCAGATGAAATTCGCACTGGCGCGGGAACTATATATACAGTTTATACACCATTTTGGAAAAAATGGAACAGCAAACCGAAAGCTCAACCAGTGGAGACATTGCCGATAATTTCTCTGGAATTAATGACTGGATTAACGGCAGAAGAACAAGAAACAGCGAACCAAGCAGGTGCAATTGAAACACTGCCAACTGCTTCTAGTTTGGGATTTGTTTGGGAAAATATATTAATAATAGAACCCGGAGAAGATGCAGCGCGGGCGAAGTTGGAAGAATTTTGCGATCGTACAATTTACGAATATCAAGAACAGCGCAATTTTCCCGCAGTTAGCGGTACATCACAGCTCAGCGCCGCCCTCAAATTTGGTGCAATAGGTATCCGTACTGTTTGGCAAGCTACCGAGACAGTCATAGAGACTTGCCGCAGTGAAGAAGCGCGTACCAGCATCCATACTTGGCAACAGGAATTAGCATGGCGAGAATTTTACCAACACGCCATGTATAACTTCCCAGAATTAGCAGACGGGCCTTACCGTCAAGCATTCAAAGACTTTCCTTGGGAGAACGACGAAAAGCTCTTTCAAGCTTGGTGTAGAGGCAGAACTGGCTATCCGATTATTGACGCGGCAATGCGGCAGTTAAATCAGACAGGTTGGATGCACAATCGCTGCCGCATGATCGTCGCTAGTTTCCTCACTAAAGATTTAATTATTAACTGGCAATGGGGTGAAAAATACTTCATGCAAAAATTGATTGATGGCGACCTTTCTGCTAATAATGGCGGCTGGCAGTGGAGTGCATCGAGTGGTATGGATCCAAAACCTTTACGAATATTCAATCCCGCCACTCAAGCTCAAAAATTTGACCCGGAAGGCGAATATATTCGGCACTGGGTTCCAGAATTGCGCCGAGTTGATACGAAACTGTTGCTAACAGGAAATATTTCGCCTTTAGAACGCCGACTTCTGCATTATCCCGATCCGATCGTAGACCACAACGAGCAGCAACGCAAGTTTAAGGAACTTTATAAACAGCAAAAAATAGTCGAATAGTTATTGGTTATTGGTTATTGGTAACAATGCCCAATAACCAATTCCCGATGCTCAATGCCCGATTCCCAATTCCCAGTACAGACAAGTTATCATAAAATTAAATGAATCGGAGGTTGATATGGTAACGCTGCAATTAAGACAAATCACTGTACCGCCTGGACACAGAGTGCTGTTTCAAAATGTCAACTGGCAGGAATTTGAAGCAATTTTAGAAGAATTGGGAGAACACCGCGCCTCTAGAATAGCTTACAGTCAAGGAACTTTGGAGATTAGGATGCCGCTACCAGAACATGAATTTAATAAAGAAATTCTTGGTGATATAGTCAAGATATTGCTTGAAGAACTTGAAATCGATCGAGAGTGTTTTGGTTCTACGACTTTCAAGCGCAAGAGTATGTTACAAGGAATTGAGCCGGACAACTGTTTTTACATTCAAAATTATGCTCGAATGATTGGTAAAAAGCGCATCGACTTAAGTATCGATCCGCCGCCTGACTTAGCAATTGAAGTCGATTTAACTTCCAAAACTCAACTGGATGCTTACGAGGCGCTGGGAGTACCTGAAATTTGGCGCTATGAAAATAACAAGCTTCAGATTAATGTGCTGGAAAATGGGAAATATGTGGCATCGGAAATTAGTCCGACTTTTCCCAATCTGCCAATTGTTGAAGCGATTTCTCAATATTGCGAACAAAGCCAAACACTGGGCACGAGTCAAACTCTCCGATTGTTTCGTAAGTGGGTTAGAGGACAAATTATGCTTTGAGGACGATCGCCCTCACTACAAACTTGACTATAATTTTTTAACCGGACTTGGTGTTGATGGCTTTAGTTTCGCTGTTGGGTGATGGACAGAGAGTAGGGGTGTTGACCTTGAGATCGATCGCCCACAAAGATTGTATAAGTTCCCTTGTCCCCATAGCCGGAAAATTCGACATTCCCCGCAGCAGCATTCGCCGGTAGCACGCAGAAACGCCCCCTCGGCCCCTGAATCATCAAACTCGGAGCTCCCGCAGTTTGTACTGCAATCCGCCAATAAGGTAAATCCTGCGTTACTTCAATGACTTGGTTCGGCCCTTGGGCTACAAAACCGCAGTCGCCACTATTGTTCGGGCCGCCGGAGACTCCTGAAATGCTCAGCGGTTCACGAAATCCTGGAGCAATTTGTAACGGTTGGCTCTGAACAGTGTCCGCAGCAGTTAAAATCATTCCTAGGGCTAGGATTGCGATCGAGCCAAAGCGCAGTCTGGGGCGAGCGCACGGATAGCATATCTTCATTTTTATCCTTATTTATCGGAACAGAATGGCGGAAAGTTCTACTCCTTTGACGGTAGACGATAATTAGCGCTTGGGAACAGGCTAATGTGACTCTTATTAATGTGACCGTCCTAAAATGATCGATGTACAGCTAAACTAACTCCCAAATTTTTTTATGAATCCTCAAAATAACTTCAATTGGCAGCAGGCGATCACAGAACTAAAAGCTAAACTAGAGCGATCGACACTCATCAAACAGAATTCAGATAGCTATCAGGCCATCGGAACCTTCTACAATCAATCTCTGGATAAGTTTCAAAGATTGCCCAAACCCGGACAGGTGGCAGTCTTTGCCGTCGGAGCGATAATTGTCCTGACAGTGTTCAATAGCATCGTACAGCTAATTTCCGCGCTGATGACTCTTGCCGTTCTCGGAGTGCTAATCTACATAGCGTATAAATTGGCAATTTCTCCAGATTCTTCCAACACTAACGACTAAATAATAGGAAATTCTAAATATGGCTAGCCCAACCGCACCCGGTGGTATTAATCAACCCGATCCGTCTTGGCAGACACAATCCCAGCAAATGCCACTGCTGGTTCGCAGGTGTGGCGCTTGGGCTGTTGAAATTTCATTAATTGCCGCCAGCGCCCTCGTTCCCTTCACTATAGGGGCATTGGTCAACAAGGAAGCTCAAACCGTGCCCCTCAATTCCTCAATCGCAGCAGCATCCGAAACTGTCGCTCGTACTTTGGGTATACCCGTGCGCGATCGCAACCCCAGAGTCGCACCCCTAACTAATCTATTCTGGTCTGGGGCGCTGCTGGCACCGGCAGCTTTAGCAGCGTGGCAGTTGTTTTTGCTCGCCCGAACTGGTCAAACTCTCCCGAAACGGTGGTTCGGCGTCAAACTTGTCACAGCGTCGGGTGTTCCTCCCGGTTTTCGGCGAGTGCTAATTCGTGAAAGTTTGGGGCGCTGGGGAGTGCCTCTGGGCATCGCTTACGGGATTTGGCGCTTGTCTGGCGCGTTTCCTGATTTGATCATTTTAGGGGGGCTGAGCGGCTTGGCAGTGCTCGCAGATGGGGCTTTTGCGTTCCGTTACAAACGGCAGTCGGGACACGATCGACTCGTGAATACTTTGGTCGTCAATGCTCGATCGAGCGAACTGTCTGCAAATCCTACCGCCACTCAAGATTGGACTGAGGAAGACGCGCAGATTGCGGCTTTGGTTTTGACTCCCGAAACTGGGGAGAAAGAAGATCCCAGTTTGTGGAATTGGATTCGCCAACACCCGGGCACGACTTTAGTGATCGTGACAATTGGCAGTGCGGGATTGATTTTAGCTTTGTTTGTTGGCACTCTAATCTACACTCAAAGTCAAGCAAATATGCGGGATTCTCGGCAGCGAAACGACGAATTATTTGTCGCTTTAGTCAGCAAATTGTCTCCGACTTCGCCTAACGGGACAGCGGGGAGGCGATCGGCAATTTTGGCTTTGGGGGCGGTGGAAGACTCCCGGGCCGTACCTCTGTTAGTGGATTTGCTGGCTCAAGAAGACAGCCGAGCGATGTTGGACGCGATTCAGCAAGCTTTAGTCAGTACGGGGCCTTCATCTTTGCCTGACTTGCAGCGGTTGAATCTAGCTCTCAGCAACGACCTCGAATCCCTACGATTCGGAGGGAAGACCCAGGAACGAGAGTTAGCAGCCACTCGCCAAAGAACAGTGCAAAGGGCGATCGGCAAAATTCTCACAGTGTATAGCAGCCAGCTCAACGGTGCAGATTTGAGCCGCACGGATTTAGGTCAAAGTCCTGCTGGTTCAGCTCAGTTTACATTAGTATTAGACAAAGTTGACTTGTCGGGAATTAAGCTGAGAAACGCCAATTTAACCAATGCTAGCTTGCAGGGAGTTCGCTTTTACGGCACCGGTGAAGATAGAAGACCTGGCACATTTGATGATTGGATTTCCGATTTGAGTGGCGCTAATTTTGAAGGAGCAAATTTGACCGGGGCATCTTTGAACAGTGCTATTATGAACCGGACAAGTTTTGTGCGCGCTGTCCTGAACAAAGCTAAGTTGTCAAGCGGAAATTTGAATGCAGCTAATTTTAGCAGTGCTATTTTAATTGGGGCTTCTTTACAGCAAGCAATGTTAAAAGAGGCAACTTTTACTGGTGCCGATATCGGAAGTGCGAATTTTTCGGGAGCGGATTTATCAGGTGCGCGTTTAGGCAAAGTGAAGGCTCAAGGCACTCAATTGTCATTGGCAAATTTGTCTAAATCGGAATGGCAAGGTGCGGATTTGTCCGGTGCAGATTTGAGCGGTGCGAACTTACAAAATGCCGATTTGAGTTCGGCAAAACTCGCAAATGCTAATTTTAAAGATGCTCGGTTGCAAGATGCTAATTTGCGGAATGCTGACGTGAGTTCGGTTGATTTTAGAGGGGCGAATTTAGCAGGAGTGAATTTTCAAGGGGCTCAGTTTTTGGGTAAAGCGGCTTCGGAACAATTTATTCAAAGTCCTGCTGATAGTAAATCGGGTCGATTCCAAGGAGTTAATTTTGGGGAGGCTAAGAATTTAGATCAAAGTCAAATTGCTTATATTTGTTTGCAGGGTGGGATTTATCCGAAGTGCCCGCAGAAATAACATCAAATCCGTTGGCATCGGAATTATTGTTACTCGAAATTAGGAGACGGCAGTGTCCCTACAATTAATCACAGTAGGGACACGGCACGTGCAGTCTCCTCTATATCATAGGTCGTTGTAACCGGAATTGATATGAGTGCAATCGGAATTGATATAACAAAATAGAGTACCAAAACCCCGACTTCTTGAAGAAGTCGGGGTTCTAAGAACGAGATTTTGCAATTAGTTGATATTGTCAGGATCGACTCCCAATTCCCGCAATCGTTGCGCCAATTGTTCAGAACGTTCAGCTAATTGCTCAGCACGCTGCGATTCCTGTTGGGCACGCTGCGATTCCTGTTGGAGACGTTCCGCTGATTGTTTGATCTGTTCTTGAGGTGTTAGATAGCGTGTGCCATCGGCATCATACCAATACAACCACTCTCTTGTCACCCCAGAATAGTTTCCCCTTTCACAACCAATTCCCAAACCAATTTCTGGCATCCAAACAGGATGTCCTGACTGTAACTCGTATTTCCCATTGACTAACTTGTGTACTTCCAAATGAGGTTTCCGACGGCGACGGGAAGAATAAATGATGTAGTAAAGTACGCCTAAACCTTGATAAATGTCTAATTTTGTGGTGTATTCCTTGCGATAAGTTGGGGAAACAACTTCTAGCACAAAAAGCGGCATGACATTTTCTTCCCACAGCACGTAACTGGGACGCAATTCTTCGTCGTAAAACCGTTCTACTCCTAAACTTAAAAAAGCATCTGGGACTATGGCAGGTTCGTCTAGATGATGATAAACACCCATATCTATGCCAAAAAACCAGTCCATGCGTTCTGACCAAAGTATCAGCAAGATTGCTTTTAGTAACCCTGGTATTAGTTCTTGCAGTTCGTTATCCACAGGTGTTTCGTCCGAGTCTGGTAGTTCGTCGGCGGAGGGCCAGTTCCTCGGCAAGTTGTACTGTAACATTGCGGCTTTCCTCAAAACTTAGTAAGATTATAACGTTGATTTGTTTGGCGATAGTATTTATTGAACGAACCGCGAAGACGCGAAGGAAGAGAAGGAAGAAGACAGGTGATTTTGACTGATTTAATCAGAATTTTGGTAAAATGTCGGCTCAGATTAGCCCGATCGCCTATACTGAATTTAACAACTCGGTTCTAATGGGAAGCAGCCGTTAGAGGAAACGGGGAAAGTTTGGTGCAAGTCCAACGCTGTCCCGCAACTGTAATCAAAGCCCTATAGCTTTTTGAGGTAGCTTTTTGAGTCAGAATGCCCGCCGATGCGTTAGTCTAAATAGTCTCATCTGCGAGGTACAGCTTGAAGGCACAAAATCGGAAATTAGTCAGCCTGGGATTGATGGCTGGCTTGAGTTGTTATATTGTCTTAACTTCGGCAACACCAGCCGCTGCTATGCACATTTCGGAAGGTTTTTTGCCTGTACAATGGGCGGCATTTTGGTGGATGGTGGCTTTACCTTTTTTTGTGGTAGGTTTGCGTGAAATTAATCGCATCACGAAAGAACACCCGGAACTTAAACTATTACTAGCTTTAGCAGGTGCATTTACTTTTGTGCTTTCTGCTTTAAAAATTCCCTCGGTAACTGGGAGTTGTTCTCACCCAACGGGTACTGGTTTGGGTGCAATTTTGTTTGGCCCTTCGGTGATGGCGGTACTTGGTGCTTTAGTGCTGCTATTTCAATCGGTTTTGTTGGCCCACGGCGGACTGACAACGTTGGGAGCAAATATGTTTTCGATGGCGATTGTTGGGCCGTTTGCTGCGTATTTTATCTATCAATTGCTGATGCGAACTGGTAGCCAACGGGTGGCAATTTTTTGTGCTGCTGCGATCGCTGATTTGCTGACTTATGTGGTGACTTCGATGCAGTTAGCCTTAGCTTTTCCGGCGGCGAGTGGCGGTTTTATGGCTTCCTTTCTCAAGTTCGTTAGCATTTTTGCAATTACTCAAGTACCGCTGGCGATTAGTGAAGGATTGCTGACTGTATTGGTTTGGAATTGGCTGCATTCTTACGGTCAACCAGAGTTAGAAACTCTGAAATTATTGAAACAGGAGTCATAAGCCGTGAGTCAGAAAAACACAAGAAATCAGCAAGCTACTTCAAAACAAAATTGGATGTTAGTAATTGGAGTTATTGCACTTGCTGTCATTCCTCTAGCTTTTGTGCGCGGTGAATACGGTGGCTCGGATGACCAAGCCGAAAAGGCGATTACCGAGATTCAACCGGGCTATGAACCTTGGTTTAAGCACTTTTTTGAGCCGGCGAGTGGAGAAATTGAAAGTCTGTTATTTGCGACTCAGGCGGCGCTGGGGGCGGGTGTCATTGGATATGCGATCGGGCTTTATAAAGGTCGATCGCAATCTCAGCAATCTGATGATAAATCGCCGTTGGAATGAACCATCAGATTGATAGTCTGGCTTATACCAATCGCTTGCGTGGGTTGCCGCCAACTCATAAATTATCGTTTGCGATCGCCCTGTTAATTCTTTCTCTAGTTTCCCATCCAGCGGTACAATTGTCGATCGCCCTTTGGTTAGCAGTCTGGATCGTCATCTATGCGGGCATTCCGGGGAAACTTTATCTGCGGTTGTTGTCGCTACCGTTGATGTTTTTGCTGACAAGTTTGCCTGCTTTGGCGATGGGTGGAATTGAGTTAAGTCAAATCCAGACAATGCAGTGGGATATTTGGCAAGGTTGGGGGATTAGCATAGGGAATTTGTATCTGTATGTGAGCCGTACTGGCTTATACCAAGTGAGTTTGTTATTCCCGCGCACTTTAGCATCGACAAGTTGTATGTATTTCATCCTGTTGACGGTGCCATTTACCGAGATATTGCAGATTCTTAGACAATTACGCTGTCCTGAGTTAGTCACAGAACTGCTATTACTAATGTATCGGTTTATTTTTAGCTTATTGGCGATCGCCGATGAACTTTGGATAGCCCAAAACTCGCGCTGCGGCTACCGCACTTGGAAGCGGGGAATGCACAGTTTAGGCATTTTAATCGGGCAATTGCTTCAGCGAACTTTGGAAAACTACCGTCAAGTTTCCCTGAGTTTAGCGGCGCGCGGCTTTAATGGAGAATTGCGCGTTTGGAATTCTTACCCTTATAAACCTTCACGCAGATATACATTTGAAGCTGTGTTTGGTTGCACGGTTTTGACAACTCTCAGCATTGTATTTCAACGCTTGGGATAACGCAGTGCGATCGTCCTGCGTTACCCCACGCGAACTACATCTGGTAAACTAACTAAGCTGTTCTGCATTTAAACTGCACAGTCAAAATTTGATAAAGTTCTTGTGGGGTGGGCCGTATAGCCCGCACAAAAAATGCAATTTAGATGTCGAACAGCTTAGGAGCAGCTTAATGATTTTTAAGATAAACTGGAATCAGTCGATTAAAGGAGAGCGTTGTATATGATCGCGCAAGTTGAAACCAAAACCTACACGGCCCAGGAATATCTAGAATTGGAAGTCAATTCTCAGGATCGACATGAATTTATCAATGGGGAGATTGTTCTGATGGCTGGCGGCACACCGGATCACAATGAAATTACCACTAATTTAGTTGTTGCGCTGAAACTGGCGTTAAAAGGGAAACCATATCGGAGTTTTAGTTCAGATCAGCGGCTTTGGGTTCCGCAGCTTAATAATTATACTTATCCAGATGTGATGGTTGTGGCAAAACCGATCGAACTTCAATCTGGACGCACTGATACAGTTACTAATCCTCTGCTGATTGCTGAGGTGCTGTCTAAAGGTACTAAAGCTTACGATCGAGATGATAAGTTTGCTGCTTATCGTAGTATTACGAGTTTTCAGGAATATTTATTAATCGACCAATATCGTCTACGGGTTGAGCAATATTCTAAAACTGATGCGAATAAGTGGATTTTTTCGGAATATAGCTGTGCGGGCGATCGAGTTGTATTAACCTCTATTCATGTGGAATTGTCTGTAGCAGATTTGTATGAGAATATTGAGTTTGATGCTATACCAAATCCGGCTTAAATATTTATTTTATTATTTTATTCCTCTGCGCTATGATGAGAGGCTGTGTGGGATTGATTTCAACTGGTGAGTTTTCTAAACTTCGTCAAATTGATATCAATTTGTGGCAACAGACAGTTGGCAATTTTCCATGTTCAGTGTTCTTAACAGATATGCAAGCGCTGGGAAGAATTTTCACCCTCCCGGAAATCCTAAAACTTACTAAATTTTCCCAATGTCGCAGCCAAAACCAATTTCTATTTCCAAAGTGACTCGCTACCAAAATGCAGCGCTTAATTACTATTTGGGGCTGACAGATTCGCCCTACCTTCACTACGGCTATTGGGAAACCCTACCTGTTCCCGCTGAAAAACTCACCATCGGGCGGCTGCGTATCGCTCAGCAAGCTTACACAGATAAACTCTTGGATTTTATCCCCAAAGACATCAAGACAGTGCTGGATGTAGGATGCGGGATTGGGGGAAATGCTGCTTATTTGCTCGATCGAGCTTTTGCAGTGGAAGGACTCGCACCCGATCCGTTCCAACAACAGCGCTTTCTCAAGTGTACGGGCGATCGGGCAGTTTTCCACCTCACCAAGTTTGAAGACTTCAAAGCAACTAAATCCTACGATCTCATTCTCTTTAGCGAAAGTAGCCAGTATATGTCTGCTGTTGATATTGCTAACGGTGCGGCCAAAATCCTCAATTCTGGTGGCTACGTACTACTTGCCGATATGCTTCGATCCGATGCTAATTATAAAGAGGGAATGTTCTCTAATTGCCATGTGGTTACTGAACTTCATGCAGCATTGATGCAAGCTGGGTTCACTGTAGTAAAAACTGAGGATATTTCCACTCATATCTTACCAACAATTGACCTGTATGTCGATACTTTCCGTCGCTATGGACTGAACACAATGATTTATGTGGCGGATTTAATTTCGATCGCAGTTCCGCCCGTCCACAAATTTCTGCGCTGGATATTTCGTCGCTGGTTTAAGAAGTTGGTGGTTGAAGGATTGGAGGCTAGCCAACTTTTTGAGCAGCATTTGTGCTATGAAATTCAACTCTGGGAGTTGACAGTTGACAGTTGATAGTTGACAGTTGTTATTGGTTATTTGTTATTAGTTATTTATTAGTTCCCACCAATAACCAATTCCCCATGCCCAATTCCCTATGCCCAATTCCCTATGCCCAATTCTCGAATTCGATCGCACTTCATACCAATATCCCTGTAACTTAGGATCGACAATTCAGGGCTTAAGCCTGAAAGTCCCCGCCGGGAAACGCTGTGGGCTGATCGGTCAAAATGGTTGTGGCAAAACCACCTTTTTTCTATTAGCAAATGGCTTGTATCAACCGCAACAGGGAACCGTGTGCTGGGAAGGTGAACCCTTTCGCTACGATCGCAAATCCTTGACAAAATTGCGGCAACAAATCGGACTCGTCTTTCAAAACCCGGAACATCAATTAGTAGCTTCGACGGTAGAAGAAGATATCTCCTACGGGTTGTACAATTTGGGTTTGGCAGAACCGGAAGTTGCTAGAATGGTGCAAGAGGCGATCGACCAATTCGATCTAAGCCAACTCGCCCGCGAACCAATTCACAATCTCAGTTTGGGACAAAAAAAGCGGGTTTCCATCGCCGATATCATGGTTCTCAAACCCAAACTGCTGCTGCTAGATGAACCTACCGCCTATCTCGATCCGCGTCACACTCGACAACTAATCGGGTTACTTCAACAAATTCATGCCAGTGGTACTACCATCCTTTTAGCAAGTCATGACCTCGATTTCATCTATCGCTGGGCTGATTGGGTGTTTGTGATGGATCGGGGACAACTGATACTAGAAGGTACGCCGGAAACAGTTTTTGCTCAGCGGGAGACTTTGGAGAAATTGCAGCTTGGTGTACCGCTGGCGATCGAGCTGATGGAGCAAATGAGGGCGATCGTTCAGCACGATGATAACTCAAAAATGCACAGTTTTGAGAAATGGGAACAACAAATTTTACAAGCGCGCCGGCGGCTTTAAAAATTAAGCAGTTGTGTCATCAGTATGGACAGATCGTCCCGTGCATACCGGAATTGATCTTATGCCCCTTTTGATGACGTTACAGACTCTACAATTGGCTGGGAGGGGGAATGTTTAATCAGTCGCATCAATAAGCGCAACCCTTCATTAACTGCGCCAGAATCTGGAAAAATTGTTGCAACATCAGGATCTAGTTGGACTGTTAGGGTGGATTGTTTGCGTCCTTGACCACGGGCTACAACAGAGAGTTGAGTAAAGTCATATTCGGGGCGCAAATCATCATCCATTTCAGAGGTCTGACTCATAAGCTTTACGTTCTTTGCGGGTAACGGGACGAGCGCTGATTAGGCGCGTGGTATCTGCACGATCAGTGTAAGCAACAACTAGCAATCGTCCTTTGGCTGATTCTCCCATAATAATGAAACGTTGCTCTTGAAAGGAGTGTTCTGGATCAGCAAAGGTTAAAAACAACGGATCATCAAACACAGAAGTGGCTTCATCGAAAGAAACACTATGCTTGGCAATATTACTTCTAGCTTTTTCTTCATCCCAATCAAATAACATAGCTCCTATTTACAACGTCTGGTTTTTCAAATTATACCAATTTTCGGCACAAAAGCTGCAACTTTTTGAGGACTTACGGAAAAACCGGGTTTCTTCCAAAAAATGTCAATTTTTTCGACAAATATTCACGCAGAAACCGAGTTTTTGGCCACCGTGCGTAAGTCCTCAAGTATATTCGTAGGGGCGAAGCATTCCGGCAGTATATCTCTGGCGATCGTTAATTAATTGCCTGCCGGAATGCTTCGCCCTTCGACTTTATCAGGCTTTTTAACTTCGATCGTACCAACTTTGCAGCGCCAAGCGATGAACTTCGCGCCAACTAATATTTTTAAGTCGGGCAATTTGGGCGCAATCTTCGTATTCCGGCTGCACGTTAACAATCGCTTCTTCAGACTTGGCAACTTTTATTTGCACTGCGCCGTATTCTGTTTGAACTGTCTCGATTTCTCGGTGCAAAATTGTTCTTTGTTGAGTCGATCGCCTAATTCCCAAAGTAGTAGTTTCGCGAAAGATCACAGCTTCGCAAGCATCCTGAGTTTCGGGATGACAGATCGCAGTTAACAAAACCCCCAAGCGCGACTTTTTCATCACAATTGGGGCTGTGAACACATCCAGAGCTCTCGCCGCAAACAAAGCATCAAAAACATAGCCGATCGCCTGCGGACTCAAATCATCAATCTGCGTTTCCAATACACAGATTGTTTCTTGGGAATTGGCGAGGGTTGACTTCTGACTTTCCCCCCTTGGGGGGGGCAGGGGGGGGTTGACTTTCCCCCCTTGGGGGGGGTAGGGGGGCGTTGACTTCTCCCCAATCCAGAGGCGCAAAATATTAGGAATTGCCAGCATTCTGGAACCGGCGCCCAATCCGATCGCCTGAACTTGCATCGGCGGCTGCGGGCCGAAACCAGAAGCGAGACTACAGGCGATCGCAGTTCCTGTAGGAGTGCACAATTCGCGATCGATCCCGTTGCTGTAAACCGGCACTCGGTGCGTTTCCCACAACCGCATCACCGCCGGCGTGGGCACCGCCAATCTGCCGTGGGCCGCCTTCACCGTACCGCCCCCAGTCGGCATTGCCGAAAAGCAACATTCATCAATATCCAACCAATCCAAACCCAAACAAGTACCGATAATATCCACAAGTGCATCCGTAGCGCCCACCTCGTGAAACTGAACCTGGTTTGCGGGGATACCGTGCACGGCACCTTCTGCATCTGCTAATTTGCGAAATACCGCCAAACTCCACGCTTCCACGCGCGGAGGCAATTTTGCAGAGACGATGATATCCTCGATTTGTGGCAAGTGACGATGGTGAGTGTGGCTGCTTTCAGCATCGTCATCGTGACTGTGAGAATGTTCGTCATCGTGATGATGGTGTTGGCGGGCGCGATCGAATGTTGGGGATTCGGTTTCCGAGGGATCGAGGGTGGAATCAGCGGAATTTTCGGGTTTTAAGGACAAATCGGCAGTTAAATCGACATGAAATTTAGTTGCTTGTTGAGTATTCCGGTGGACTAATTCCGTCCGCAACTGGTACTCTGTCGAAATGCCGAGCAAATTCAGTTTTTCGATCAAGTAGTCTAAAGGAACACCAGCGTGCACAAGAGCTCCGAGACACATATCACCAGCAATGCCTGTGGGACAGTCAAAATAAGCTATTTTATTCATTATTAACAATTAATTTCGATCGTTGATTGTTTCATTGAATATTTCGATCGCCCACTTAGCCTAAAATATCTTAACATGGCAATTATTTACGGACTCCATCCAGTTGCACCCCAGAAAGACCGGATCGAGAAGATTACAACAGCTCTCAAAGATGGGGCAGTGATGCTTTATCCGACAGATACAGTTTACGCGATCGGCTGCGATCTCAACTCCAAATCTGCCGTAGAACGAGTCAGGCAGATCAAGCAACTATCCAATGATAAGCCTTTAACATTTCTCTGTTCTTCCTTGTCAAATATCACCGAGTATGCTGCCGTCACCGATGAAGCATACAGAATCATCAAGCGGTTAATCCCCGGGCCCTACACATTTCTGCTACCAGCTACCAAGTTAGTGCCCAAATTAGTAATGAACCCAAAACGCAAAACCACGGGAATTCGCGTTCCAAACCACCCGCTTTGTTTTACACTTCTAGAATCTTTGGGAAATCCGATTATTTCCACATCTGCTCACATTACCACTGATGATGAAGGTGCTGCACCAGTACCTGCTGCAAAAGCAGAAAGCTTTGGCAAGGCTGAATTATTTGACTGTTTTTTAAAGTTAGTAGATATCATTGTCGATGATGATTCCGATCCTGGCTATCAAGTTTCTACCATTCTCGATTTAACAGAAAGCGAACCGATTATTGTTCGTCGCGGTTTGGGATGGGAAGCGGCCGCCGCTTGGGAAAAAGATTAAAATTTTAAGAGGAGACGGAGGAGACGGCAGTGCCGTGTCCCTACCTCGATCAACCGCCGCATGCACCTTGTCCACCACCTCCTTGGGCAGGCCCTTGGGGCCATAGATGCCGTAATAGGCCATGCGGTTCACCGGCTCC
>JANPMV010000106.1:0-99879 GCA_031427135.1 Cyanobacteria bacterium VAR_87_metabat_62
AATATTCCCTTCCGGTTTAAATTTAAAAAATACTTTCTAAATTAAAAATAACAATTCGGCCTTGCCCGTTATAATATTGCGCCACGGCCTGTGCTTTTACAAAACTATTTTTTTGGTTCGGCACCCGCCACTGCCGTGTCCTCTATCTTATTCCGGCCTAGCCGGAATTGATATGATATCTTTCGCAAGTATGATGACATTGAACCCTGGAAGCTATGATTATTTTGGGTTAGGGAAACGGCGGGAGTGGGGTGTCCTCCGTTACTTACCAAGGACTACCGATTATGGTAAATCCAGCCCAAAAATGTGGGTGAGATAAATCTGAGTTGGCTGAGTTTTTTAAATTTTCAGGAAGGTCGATCGACCTTTCACTTCCCTGCAATTGACCATTTTTAAGTACAATTTGTTTGCGAATCATTGCTATTTGAGCTTTTCTGAGGGCTTCAGCTTTGATATTTTCCGATCGCAAATGGTCATAAAACTCCGTCATCAAGGTCAAAGTTCCAACATCATTAACTTTCCACAAACTCGCTAAAGCTGATTTTACACCGCTGCGGACTGCCAGTCCAGCAAATCCCATTTCGGCTGCTATATCGTCGCCGATCGCACTTTCGCACGCACTCAGCACCAATAACTCCACTGGTATGCGATAATCGTACCACTTCACCAACCGAAATTCATTTAAGGACAAAGAGCGATTCCAGAAGTGAATTTCAGCTTCCTTACGTCCGTTTTCAGTTTGCGGAAAACTCGCGTGACTGGCTAAGTGAATAATCTCAAATGCCTGTTGCTGCCGCCGCTGTTTTTTTAAGTTTTCTAGGGTAAATTCTTCATTCAAAAAAGAGCGGCCTTGCCACAAGGGAAAAGCTGCTGGGTTTTGAGATTTGGTTCTGCTACCAGCAATCGCAGATAATTCGATCGGCACTCCCGGTAATTTAGATTTATCAGTGTGGTGAAATATTGAAGCACCCATTGCTAAAACTTGAGAATTGTGCAAAATTTTATATTTTGTGTTAGTCAAACTGATACTGGGAATTGAGCCAAGGCTGTACTTTTCTACTAGAAATTGATTGCCGTCGTGCAAAGCTGCTATGGGCAATTGGCGCAAACCGGCATCGAAGGAAAACACCAGCGTATCAACATTTAATCCTTCTAAATCTTTAGAAAGCGGTGCAATTAGCCACTTGTAAAGTTGCTGAGCACTTGATAAATATTCTCGATCTTCTGTATTATCTGGTTTAGCCACAGATTTTTGCAAAGATTTGACAGTTTCCTTCAATTCTACTATTGTTGTCAAAGCAACTTTTTTGATAATTGGAGGGCCGTCGGGAACTACTAAAATTAGCCACAAATCTTTGATGCCAGTCACAACGTAAACAATTACAGCTTGCTTCCCGGTTTCCTCCTTAATTGTTTTCAGAGTTTCTCTAAGATATTGAACGTCAACTTTTTGATCCGTAAAGTTTTCCCCATAAGCATTTTCATAGTCTTGTTCAAACAGTTTATCAATTTGGGAAACAGCATCATCGGCATTGTTTTGATTGAGAGTTTGTTCGACGAGCGATCGGCTAATTTCTGAGGGAAACAGATTGGGGATATTGGCGGGTATGGGATTTTGGACGATGGGACTTGGTGCGGGATTTGGTACAGGCGCAGGAGCGGGTGCGCGGGCTGGAATCGTTGCGGGAATTGGTGCAGGTGCGGGTGCTGGAATTGGTGCTGGGGCTGGAATTGGTGCGGGTGAATCAGTTGGTGGCGGAGTGATTTGGCGGATGTTTGCCAACCAATTAGGCTCGATCGCCGCAACTGGTATTTCAACAGGCGCAGGTGCAGGCGTCGGAGTTTCAACAATCCATCCGTCGGGTTTTTCCGAAAGAGAAGAACCCCGCAAAGGCGCGTTTTCTGGCGGGTTTTCCGAAGGCGGTATGAAAGCAAGATTCGGTTTTTCAATGACTGGTACTTGGAGCGAGAAATCTCTTTTTGAATCGGGAAATGCCCACCCAAAAGTGTTGCTTTGGCTTTCAGGATTTGCAGTAATCGTGGTTTTAGCACCCAATAAATCGCCAATTAAAAAGGCTAATTGCTCTTGCGGATTTTGACTCGCTGCGGGTGCGGGAACGGGTGAAATCGGAGGTGTGGGTGATGGCTGAATTGGTTCTAAAGTCAGGGTTGCTGGGGCTTGAGGGGCTGTGAAAGTTGGATTTGGCACGTTTAAAGGTTCGGGAGCGATCGCGCTTGGAGTCGCGATCGCACGTGGAGAGGCGCTCTGCTCGGTGAGTGCGGAAATCGCGGGAATTTGCGATGCGGCAGGTATGCGATCGATCGCCCCCGGTGTTGTTGGCGTTGAGGGCTGTGTCGGGCGCGATCGGGGCGGTAGTGTCGATAAATAGCCGGTTTGCGGTAGTCGGATGTTGAGGGGAAAACCGGGTATGGGCGCGGGTTCGGGAATTGGGGAGGGAGTTTCAATTGCGGTTGTTGGAGATGGTGTTGCGATCGTTGCGGGAGTTTCAATTGCGGGAGTTGGGGATGGAGTCGCTGTTGGTGCGGGAGTAGCTGCGGTTGCGGGTGTTGGGGATGGAGTCACCCTCGTTACCGGAGTTGCTGCGGTTGCGGGTGTTGGAGTCGCTACTGGTGCGGGTGTTGGTGTTGCGGTTGTTGGGGATGGAATCGCTGCTGGTGCGGGTGTTGCTGTTGCGGTTGCGGGTGCTGGAGTCGCTGTTGGTGCGGGTGTTGCTGTTACTGGTGCTGAAACCGAAATAATTTGAATGCGCTCCTTATCCTGTTTGTGAGTATAAGGATAGGATTCATTCGGCGAAATTGTTTGAATAGAATTAGAATTTCCTCGAGTAATTGCACCCGTCGTTCCATTTGTCGTAGAATCACCAACAATAAACGGTATCAATCCTGCGCCTCCGTGGCGAATTACGATCGTACCGCCGTTGATATCTCCAGGATTTCCAGCCGTAGAAATGCTAGCATCGACGCCGTTTCTGTCTGTGAACGAATTTAGCGATCGAAAAAATCGCCCCGTCTGAATCTCAACATTTCCGCCGATACCGATATCGCGACTTTCAGCACTAATTTGACTTACAGTAATATTACCCGAAGTGCTGCGATTATACGCCGTGACATTCCCTGCATTCCCCGGCGCCGAAGAGTCAATCTTACCAACAGTAATAGTTCCGGTAGCGTCAAGGAAGATGCTGCCGCCATTACCAGCAGCAGAAGTATTGATATCGCCCGCCAAAATATTAGTACCAGCATTCACAGTGATATTACCGCCATTAGTAGAGGAAGTCGCATCCAGATTACCTGTTGTGATTTCTCCCTTGTCGCTATCCAAAGAAATTCCGGCGGCTGAGGTAATATTTTTAGAGGTAATATTATTCGTAGTAATAATGTTAATTGCAGCGGGATTTTTGGGGATATCGTCTTGAATAGTGACGCTGTTAAGAGCCGTATTTTTGCCAACAGCACCGCCAAACTGCACAATTCCCGCATTCGGTTGAAGAGTCAGACTGTGAGGGCCATCAACAGTAGACTTAAAAGTAATATCGCCAGTCTCTAAAATTTTTACTGACAGGTCATTACCTAATATTACCAGATTGTTAAAAGTAATGTTATTGCGGTTAGTTTCTATCTTGCCAGTAGCAGTAATACTACTTCCCTTCAGGTCAATATTGCCGCCAGTCACCGTAATACTGGGAGCGAAAGTGCGGGCATTAATACTAGATGTCGAAACAGTTCCTTGAGCGTTGATGATGACATCTCCGCCCTTACCATTTGCCGCAGCGGTAATAATTGGGCCGGCACTTGTGTTGATATTGCCACCGCTTTGGATGCGAAGATTGCCGCTATTAGCCTTGAAGCCAGCTAACAATAAAGCGCTGCCAATTCCTGCGGTACTGATATTGGTTGTGGCTTCGAGGGAAATATTGCCGCCGTTGTTACCACCCATTGCGTTAATGATTCCGGTAGTATCTATGGAGCCGCCCGCTTTGAGAGTGATATTACCACCATTATTATTTCCTGATGTCAGAATAGTTGCAGTATTTATAGACCCACCACTTTTAAATGTTATTGCACCACCTTGTTGCTGTCCTTGCGAACCCACGATAGTAGTAGTAATATTGCTGCCAGCCATCACATTAATATTACCACCCTGGACAGTTGTGACTGGCGTAGCTCCTCCAGTAATCTCAGATCCTCCAACTAACTGATCTGTATTAACGCTGCCATTCGTATTTGTAATATTAATATTTCCACCCTGAGATTTAGACTCAGTTTTCACGCTACCAATATTAATATTTCTATTGATAGTAGATAAGGTAATATCGCCACCATTGCCGCCATAAGAACGAGCAAAAATTGGATTAGCAGGTGCTACTTGAATACCGTTTTGAGCTTGAACAGTGATATTTCCACCTTGCTTATTTTCACCATCAGCATTGAGAGATTCCAAATTTATAAAGCCACCACTATTAAGATTTATTGCACCACCTTCTTGCTTGCCAGTAGCAGAAATTTGATTGGCATTAATATTGCCAGCAGCATTGAATCTAATGTTGCCACCTTTATCATTGTCAGCATTAGTCGATACAATGACACCGCTGACATTAATATTGCCAGCTTTACTTATAAGAGAAATATTGCCGCTCGTTCCAACCCCATTATTAGTGACACGAGTATAGATATTGCCAGTTGTAATATCATTTTTAGCTTCTACGGAAATAGAACCTCCATTTCCAAATGTAATTCCAGTATCCAATTTATCAGCAACATTATCCGCTTGGGGAATTCCATTATATAATTGACCAGAATTGAGATTGATACTTCCTTCTGTACTTGTGATAGAGATATTGCCACTCCTACCACGTGTACTACCCAAGAGAAGAGTTATTATCTCACCAGTGGTAATGTTATTTTTAGCTTGTAGAGTAATCGAACCAGCAGTACCATTATTCCCTCTGCTGTCTAAACTTCCAGCACTGGTATCAATAGAACCTCCCGTGCTAGTAATCGAAATATTACCAGAGTTTCCTGTTTTTATGTAACCACTTACAGTTTGATCTAGTGTAGAGTCTAACGCAGCAGTAAAAATATTTTGTTGAGCGTTAAATGCTATATTACCACCATTGCCATTATCCGAAAAAGTAGATAACTTGCCAGCGGTAGTGTCGATACCTCCGGCTGTGCTGATGATAGTGATATTGCCTGCATTTCCCCTACCTAATATACCCTCCCACCTAGCATTAATATCTCTCGCTACAATGTTACCCACAGCTTGTAAAATTACCGAACCAGAATTGACTTTATCAGTTGTAGATGAGGTATTAATAGTTCCTCTTGCAATGACATCCCCATTTTTTACTTGAGTACCAGAACCAGTTAATACTACTTGCCCTTGAGAATTAACTGTCACCCCCCTTGCACCTCCCCCACCAGCACCAGTCAACAACTGCGGCAAAGATGCAACTGGTAACACCCAATTTTGAGGTAAACTACCAGCTACAGATTGCGGCTGAATCTCTAAACTCAACAGATTTCCCGGCTGGCTAATTCTTACTAAACTTTGACCAGGTACAGCCGCGACAGTAATATTTCCTCCCGGTGCAGAAAGTTGTCCCGCACTCAAAACCGTACCGCCCAACAAAGTTAGATTTTGCCCCTGTTTCACTGCCAAATTGCCTAAATTGACAATGCCTCCCGGTTGTGTATTTGTAAAAGCAAAAGTATTCGGATTTCCGATTAATTGATCGTAATTATTAGTTCCAGCCGCGCTAAACCAATTATTGCCAAAACCGATACCTGTCGCAGTAGTCGCGGTGAAAGCAGCAGGCACGTTCAAACTAGCATTTGTCCCGAAAACAATCCCCGCCGGATTTATTAAAAATAAATTGGAATTGCCACCCGTTACTTGAATTAATCCGTTAATCAAGGAAGCATCGCCGCCGACAACGCGCCCTAAAATATTGCGAATATTTGGATTTGATATAAAGTTAGCAGTTTGTCCTTGAGTTAAACCGAATTGCTGGAAACTGTGAAATAGATTTGCACCGTCGCTGGATTGTTGGCCGCCGTTGATGTTGAATTGGTTGCCGTTTGGAGTAATTTGAGTATTCGTACCGTCAGTGGCTGGGGTGATTTGGGCTATGGCTGTTTGGGATGGGGTGAAAATTCCTGCTTCGCAAGTTGCTAAGGTGGTAAATGAGAGTAAGGTTAGGAAAAAACGGGTTTTTTTATCGGTTGATTTCATGGTTTTCGTTAGTAGATGATGTCTTGCATCCTCGGATGATTTGCTAGTCCCACAGTCTGCCAGGGAATGAATTCCCTGACTCATTTCTTGTTCCCAGGCAGAGCCTGGGAACGCATATCTAGAGGCTCTGCCTCGCTTCTTATCGTATGATTTTAGAGGAGGCAGAGCCTCCTGCTATTTATTTCCAGGCTCTGCCTGGAAACGAGAGGAAGGACTAAGCCTTATTTCCGATCTTCCCTCCTTTGCACATCTTGTAATTGCTTCCCGATCTTTTCCACCATCTCTACATTTCCTAAAGTTTTATATCCCTCCTTTGCTAACTTTAAATAGCTCATCGCTTTAATATTGTTCCTCATAGATGAATAAACTTGTCCCAAACCGTAATGCGCCTCCGTCAACTCTTCGATATCGTCGGGTTTAGCTGTACCGATCGCCTTTTTATAGTAAACTTCAGCCTGGGGCATCAATTGCAAGTTTTCCCGATACAAATCGCCCAAAGTTAGGTAAATTGGCGGTGTCTCAATTCCAGATTTTGGTAAACTTTCTAAGGTTTCTATTGCTTCTGCAATCAAGTTTGTGCTAATATAAAGGTTAGCAGTTGCTAATTTTTGGGCTGCTGCATTCGGTACTTGTTTGTCGATCGCCCCAACCGCATCTTTCACCCTTTGCATCTCGCCTTCATCCAGCAATCCAAACTCCGTATCTCCTTCCACCACCGGAGTTTCCGAGGAAGCACCCGTATTCGCCTCCACAATCAACCTGTACTTAACACCCGGTTTCAGCGCCGGTTCCCCCGGATACACCGCCTCAGTACCCGCAACCGTCAATTCCCAATTTAACTTGGTTTTATTTTCCCGCAGGCTCAACTTATAGCTAGTCGCTCCCGCAACAGGATTCCAGCGCAAAGTCGGCTTATTTTCGAGCAATTGCGTCCGCCTCGGACTGATTATATAAGGAACTGGCGCGTTATTCCAAGCAACTTGATCGTCGCCGCGATCGGGACATCTAATTAAATTTTTATTGCACTCAGATTTCGACTTTTCGCTAGCCAACAAACAGCTATTCAATTGATTTTCGCCCGCTTTAATTGACTTAATTCCTAAATCTGCACATTGGATCGTAATTTGTCCGTTTTGCGAAGTTTGCAGTTTGTCGCCCGGATAAATCGGCGTACCGCTGGTAGGGCGAATATTTCTGCCATCTTGACGCTGTAGCTGCACTTCGCCGCTGATATTCAGGATTTGTCCGTTGGATATTCTGTTAGTTGCTGCGATCGCCCGGGAGACGATCGGGTTGTTGGCAAATATTTCGGAATCCGCTCCAATTCCCAAGCGGGGATGAGGCAAAATATCGACTGAAATCAACGTAAGTGCGATCGAGCTTGCGCCAATACAAATAGCCGTCTGTTTTTTCATTTGCTCTTTCCTGTTATTCGTAAACGTTCCTTTGCCCTTTCGATACATTCATCTTGTTCTGGTATGGCAAAATTATTGGCGAATTTCAGAGTTTCTTGCCAATGTTTTGCGGCTTCTTGCGGTTTCCCTTTAATTTCGAGTACCTGCGCTAAAAGACATTGAGCTTCCGGGCTATTATTATTGAGAGATATTGCTTTTCTTAAACTTTCTTCCGCTGAGTTGTATCGCTTTTGCTTGAGGCGCAACGAGCCTAGATTTTTGAAACAAGCTGATTTTACTCCATCGTATTTAGCATTTTTTAAGCAAAAGGCGGCCGATTTTACAACGTCTTCAGGTTTGTTTTCCCGCAAAAAAGATTTAGATATTTGAGCGTGAGCTTCAGGAAGTCCCAGCCAGACTGCACTTTGCATTGCTTCTCGCTCGCATTTGCGATCGCTTAAGTCGCTGCAAAGCATAGACAAGTTATAGTAAAATTCGCCGTTAGTCGGGTTGATCAACGCAGCTAACTTGTAGGAAGTTTTAGCGATTAAAGGATTGGTGTAGTGGTTTGTTTTCCCAAAATTGTCGATCGCCCATGCCAGATGCGGGCCGATGAGTGGATAGCCGATCGCCAAAGCAGCTAAACTGATACTGGCGCGCTGCATCAACCTAGTTGAAATCGTAAATTGTGGGTATTTTGGGCGATCGCCCGCAACACTTTCTACTGGAATTACAGGGTGCGTTTTCCCGCATTTCGGCAGCGTCAGTTCCTGAAACGTGGGATGCTGGCACAGCACCGGTATGCCGCTAGCGCCCGGAAAATCAGTTTCCCAGCGCAGCAAATCATCCTTAGCTTTTCGCACCGCCAAAAACAAAAGTTCTCCGAGGGCCAAATATCTAAACAAAGACTTCACAAATGCGTGAGCGATCGCATCGGGTAGCGGCGCGCGCATCACAATTACTGACGGTAAGGGGATGCCCTCAGCCACTAAATCTGTTGCTATTCCCAGGCTGGAACATGAATTAAAAATTAGTAACTGCAAGCCTTTAAAAATTGCTTGCTTCATGCCTCCTTTTAAAGGCTCTAAGGTAACGCTATCATTTTCATTAATATACAGCAGTCCGTTGGCGACATTCTCATCGCAGTCGCTGTGTCCGGCATAAAAGAAAACTTGCCAGCCTTTTTCATCAAACAACTGGTCATGTAATTCTTGAATTGTCGGTTCGTTAATAAATTTTAATTCGCAGTGCTCGCCTAAATATTTTTCAATTTCTTCGGTATCTTTTTTTATATCAATTCCCTTGCTGTTGCCTGAAACACCTAAAATTCGTCCCTGGGAAGGTAAAGGTATTCCTGCTGCGGTTGCTTGTTGGGTAACAGTTCCATACTCTGAGGAACTTAGAATTATTTCACAATTGCAGTAGATTTCGCGAAATTTCCACACATCCCAAGGTAACTGCCCAATCTTAGAGTTATCGCACTCTAGGAATATTTCCACAAAGTCCGATCGATCTCTAATTTCCGTTCTGAGTTTTACCTCAATTTTTTTGAAGAAATCATCAGACTCCAGCCACTTGTTCATCTCTGCTTTCAAACCTTCACATACAGCATTAGGGTTGTCTTCAGAAATATTTGTTTTACCTGCGCCCTTGATTTTAATTCGAGAACTGTTTCTGCTAGATTTGACTCCAGCGCAAATACTTATCCACCTTCTTTGCATCTCCTCAACTTCCGGGGCTGGTGGCAAGCTGCCGCGAAATTGATAGACAGTTTTTCCTTGTTTTTTCAACTGCGCTGTCACCAGAGGAAACCCGTCTGTTAGACTCCCAAACCCCAAACCCAAGATCACAGTCCAGATCATAAATTGGATGCGAGTAAAGTGAATTGAGTTATCATACCACAAAATTTTCGGTTACGCTTAAATCATCTAAAGCTACTCGGATGCTGAAACTCTCGCCCGGTTCTACGTGAAAGTCGTTCAGCAAAATGCACAAGTTCTGAACCGTTGATTTTACCTCGTGTAAATTTTCTCCGATGTCTGAGATTAAGGAAAGTTTAATATTCCCGGGCAGGTAACGTTCGCCGATCGCCGGATATAATTGGACGTGAACTCTGAAAGTACGCGCGGCGCAGCTATCCCGTAGGGAATCGTCCTCTTCGGCGATCGCCACCAACAAAGCAACAGTCGTCCTTCCCAAACGCATTCCCAAGTCAATCAACTTAGCCCGCATCACATCCGCTTCGGGAAAGCTATTGATGCTGCTTTCACGCCCCCGCAAGGCAGATTCTCCCCTCAAATTACCACCGCCTCGGAATGCAAAATTGTGATTTTCGTCAGGAGAAATGAGGTTTTCTAAACTTTCTTTACCTTGCTCAATTTTCTGCCAACCTGTTTCTGCAAGATTCTTAAACCAATTGCCTAAATTAGATTTAACTGGATTTTCAATTTCAGTAGCAGTCTCCGGCTGCGGATTAAAGATTGATTCAATCGACTCCCAATCCGATGTGAATAAATTGTCCAACCACAGGCGCAGAGCGACTTTAGACTCAGATAAATGTTCGAGATTGAGCAAAAAGTCATCCAGAGAATGCAACTCGCTCAATACTAATTCACCATTACCTGCTGTTGGCGAAAATCCCAGCAACCTCGCTGACTTGGCATCTTCATCAATTTCTACTACAATATAACCGATGCGTTCCTCCCGAGCTTCGAGGGGTACTGGGCAAAAATCGGGTAGATTTTCTGACAAATTATCCTGAAGGTTTTCTCCCATTTGATGCACGCCCCTAATCGGGCGGCATTCTATTTTTCCCAATCCTTTAATATACAAATCGGCCGCATTTTCAAAGATGCGAATAACTGGATTCCAGCTATCGCACTCAGTCAAATCAGTTTCAATATCTAAAATTTTCAAATAATCTCGAACCGCCAGCACTGCCAAAGTATTCAGATAAATCTGTTCTACTTTTTGCGGGTTGCCTTGTTCCGCAGCAAATTGCCAAGCTTGACGAATTGCTTTTTGGGTGATTGGCATTGGCAGTGATTGGATTTCGATGCTGTTGTTATTCATTTCCCTGGCAAACTCCTTGTATGATTAATTTTCACAATTTTCTCGAAATTCTTCCACTAAAGGGCGGCATTTATTGTTGTAAAACCCCTTTAATGTAGAATACGAACAGTTAAAATTTGTTGCGATTTCCCCAAAAGTTTGCCCAGACGACAAACTTTTCAATATAATTTGACAAGTTACATCTTTTCGACCTCGAACGTGCTGGCTTAACACTCCATTAGGGTTAGTATCGATCCAGTTTTTGACAAGTTGAAAATATTCAATTGACTCGATAATCTGACTGTCATCGACGGCTTCGGTAACTGTCATTCGCTCTAGGGTTTCTCCACCTTTAAAAATTGTTTCGATACTGGCTCTCCTTTGATTTTCTCGAACTATTTTCTGAGCGGAAGTTCGCAGTCGCCACTTCAAACAATTATTGAACCAAGTAATCGGATTGCTGCGATCGCGATCGTACTGAGTGCTCGTGCGAGCTTCGCATAAATTGCTACAGAAAAATACCCACTGCTCTTGTAAAGCATCTTCGTAGAAAGGTTCATTTCTGTGATTTTTCCAGATGAGGCCGGAGTTTTTCATCTTAGTCACGATTTGGCTCAAGTAACGCTTTCTCGCAAAACCATCAGGAGGATGCTGGGAAGCTTGGGCGACAAGGCTATGGAGTTGCTGATATAGAAGTTGTCGATCGGATAATTCCGATTCTGCCTCCTCTTCAACAACTTTCGGGTCGGATGGGTGGTCTTCCCCCTCGGACGGGTTGCATTCATCAGTCATAGTTAAGTGCGGCCGCAACTTTGTTTCTACACTTACTTATCAGGACAAATAGGGTAATTTTTTGCGAAACTCTGAAAGTTTTTTGGGATAAATGGTTGAAAGTATTGCTGTGCGGTGGATTTGGCTGTTAAATTAGATGTGAATTTTTGTAAAACGCGGGAGGTTTTGTTAAATACGTATAATTATAGGTAGATACATTGAAAAGCGGACGATCGCTATAGAGACGCAAAAACTATGCTGAGTGAATCTTCGCGCCTGGTGTACGGCGATGAATTAATTACCGCCACTGAATTGAACCGATCATCGGGTCGAATTCTGGATTTAGCGATGACGCAGCCTGTCACCATCACTCGCAACGACCAGCATTTTGCCTTGCTGCGTCGCGATGAGATGGCGCTGTTGGTAAAAGCCGCCGCCTTTTCCGTGAGAGTCTTTGAGGTAACAGCCGCTGCTTATCGGTTGCGTTTGGGAGAAGAAATTGGTTCAGAAAATCTCTATGGGTGGCTGAAAGTATTTGACAAGGATGAACTTAGCGAATTGATCGCAGAAATAGAGAAAGATTACCGTTTGGTGGAGTCAGAACCTGCGGCTTGGGATCGAATTGAGGCAACGATTTATGAATGGCATCAAAGCGCGATCGCACTTTCTAGTCCTGAACTTGCAGCAGCTTTTAGGGATGAAATTAATGAGTGAGTGGTAGGGTGCGTCAGTTGCGAAATTCTCGATCGCCACAAAAAGTATAATTTTGACGCACCATTTCGCCGCAGTAGCAGGGTGCGTCAGATGCGAGATTCAGAATCGCCACAAAAAATATAATTCTGACGCACCGTTGGTTGGGTTCGGTGCGTCAGTTATGAGATTTTTAGTTTAAATCGAAAATCGTAGCTGACGCACCCTACAGCAACTTCCGCAGCAGCAAGTCTCAGCCTGCCATTAACAACAGTTACTAATCCAGTTACTGCAATAGCAACTTCTGCCAAAACTACCACCAATGACATCTTGCTCAATGGCGGTTCAATTCCAACCATGAACAGTTTTAGTGGCATCGACGATGACATCCTCATCTATGACACAAAGAGCTTGTTAACATCTCTCACCAGCGCTCAAACTCAGCCAATTTTGCCTTTGACAGCGGCGAGTGTTAGTAGTTCCATTATCCCAACTGCGAATGCTACTCAGGAAGTTGACCTCTTACTTAATGCGAATTCTAGTCCCATTCAGCTACCAAAAGTAGCGATTTAAGTGGCACTTCTACCTTGAAGTAATTGTAGATTTGGTTGAGGGCGATCGAATAGATAAAAACCCGGTTTCTTGAAGAAACTGGGTTTTTTGCGGTTTTTGCGGTATAACGATTGAGTTCAACGGCGGTTAGTACCCTGGCATCCTCACCGATTGTCTTTATTCCGCCGTTGCAACGATTTGTTAGGTAGCTGGCAACGCATCATCAGAACTTTCTCCATTGCCTTGAATTGCTACCCAAGGAAGTTTTGAATACTGATCTTTGATCTTTTCTAACTCATCTAGTGCTTGCCGGAAAAAACTTTTGATAGCTACCACATGATCTTCTTCAGAAAGAAAGTCTTGTAAACTTTTGTCTCGAACTATTCCTGCCCAGTCTTTTGAGCTATCTAAGTTATAACCCTTCCAACCGTACTGTTCGCAAATATCTTTCATCGCTTCAATAATTTCTGCTCGACGCGATGAATTAGGATCTACTTCAAGTACGAGACGTACTATTGGGTAATCAGTTAAATGTGATGTCTTTAGAATAAAGCCTAGACCACACCACCATCTTCCACTTGACATTGAGGCAGTCATTAAATATCGCCCATGCCATTGAAGCTGGGTAAGAGCTGTAGACCTTTGCTTAATTGCTCCCAGAACTTTCTCAAAGCGCTGACTGACTTCTCCCCACATTGTCTCTTCCATAAGTTTTAGTGATTTTGTGAAATTTGCTAACGCAATCACGTCAATAGAAGAGAACTGATTGTTATGTGCCATGCGATACTCATCCATAAATGTCACAATTTCTTGAACAAGCATTGTGTCGGCCTGAGATTTCAAAAATCGATAGAACTGATGCCATCTCAATTGCCTGAACTGAACGGTAGATTGAGAAATATTCTTGAAAATATCTTCTTGATCTTTTGGCTCAAAATCACGAGTAATGTACAAAAGAAATTTGTGCTGGAACCCTGAAATTCCATGCAAAATCTCGGCATACCTTGAAAGCTGTTCGTAGCCTTCCTGAGAGCCAATTTTACTTTCGACAAAGATGATGCTACGACTTTTAGTGCCTACTAGCTCAATTAAGATATCTGGGCGGCTAGCTAAACGATGATCCTCAAGAGGCTCAAACTCTCTCTGTGTTGAAACATAGGCATCCAAACAAATGTTTGTACCTAATAAGTTTAAATTCTTGAGCCAAGAATAGAGAATTTCCTTATCTGTACTGAAGAGGTAAGCGACCAACTCAGTGAAGAAATCTTCTAGCGGAATACTACCTGTATTGAGACTTAGGAGCCGACTGAAAAGCGCCACTAACATTCACCTATATTTTACTCTCAACAAGTAAGTTTATCGTATTGCCCTAGCTAGCGGCTCAAGCTACCTAACTTATAATTGTACCGCATCTGCGGTACAATTACATTTCTAGTTGGCTTATCCCGCATATCTGCGGTTTAAACTCCGAACATTCTCAACAGCTTGTTGTCTGCTTTGATTTTAACTCCAAGAATCAACCACCCCGATCGCCCTATCGGTGAAAAAAAGTGACACGATCTTGTAAACTTACGTAAATTAGCTCGATCGATTTGAGTTGTAGGGTGCGTCAGTTGGGAAATTATGAATCACCACCAAAAGTATAATTCTGACGCACCCTACTAATAACTAAAGTCGTAGGGTGCGTCGCATCGATAATGTACAAATAAAAGCAACTACTTGACAGCGACGCACCACAAAATAGCAAGGTGCGTCGCTGCCGGATTTTTAGAGCTTCCTAAAAAGATTGTTGACAGCGACACACCCTACGATATTTACCTATTTCGCCGCAGGTAAAGACAACTGAGGCGAAGCTTTAGGATAGCTACCATTCCCAGAAATCACTGCCGGTTCCTGTGACAGCAAAAACTCGCGGATTAGCCTAGCAACTGCTCTTTGTGCTAAACCGCCGAATACTCTCTGCCCCATATTCTGCACTTCTGATTTCACTAATAATTGCGGAATTAGCTGCAATACTTTCGTTGTGTCAAAACCAGGAGTCGATCGCAAAATATCCCAAATTCGCTTAATGTGTTCTAAGTTGTTTTGTTCGGTTTGTGAAACTACTGGTTTATTTGCCTTGACTCCAAACCATTCACCGACAACAGATTTAGCATTCGCAAAGGCATTGCTGGAAACTGTGTCCAGACTTTTGACTAATTCTAGGACAATCCGATCGCGAATAAAATCTCCTCTCTCAGAAAATAAATACTCTAACCCTTGATCCAAGATTTTGCTGATATCGTAGTCTGCGCTATCGCGGGCATTACTGAGCAAGTTTTCTAAGCGGTTCCAGCGGAATTCCCCTTGTTTGAACAGCAATTCTTGCAGGGATGTTCTCAACTCCGGTGCTGGGTCGCTCAACAGCCGTTTTGCGACGTAAGGATAAGCTTTGCTGAGCACTTTGAATTCGGGGTCAACGTTGATGGCGATGCCTTCTAGCGTGACGAGCGATCGAATAATCAGCGCGTAGTAGGCTGGAACCCGGAAGGGATATTCGTACATCACCGCCGAAAGTTCGTCGGTAATGCTTTTGAAATTGAGTTCGGCAACGCTAGCACCCAAAGCATTGTTAAATACGCTAGCTAACGCCGGAATAATTGGAGTTAAATCGGTGTCTGGCGTCAAAAAGTCTAACTTGACATAATCTTTTGCCAAACCTTCAAAGTCGCGGTTCACCAAATGCACTACAGCTTCTAATAAGCCGTATCGCTGATAAGGTTTAACTTCGCTCATCATCCCGAAATCGAGATAAGCTAATTGACCGTCAGGAGTTGCCAAAAGATTGCCGGGATGGGGGTCAGCGTGAAAAAAACCATGTTCTAGCAGTTGTCTGAGAGAGCATTGCACCCCCACTTCAATTAAGTAAGGAGCGTCAATTCCTTGAGCTTTCACTGCTTCTAAATTAGTCAGTTTGACGCCGGTTATCCATTCCATTGTTAAGACCCGGCGGCGGGTATATTCCCAGTAGATGCTGGGAACATAAATGTCTTTGATGTGGCCATACAGTTCGGCGAACCGTTCGGCATTTTGACCTTCATGGGTGTAGTCCATTTCTTCGTAAATGCGCTCGCCCAATTCATCCATAATTGCTGCGAGGTCACTGCGAATTATTTTGAAGGTGTTTTGTGCCCAAAGTGCCACGCGCCGCAGGATGTAGATGTCTAAGCCGATGTTTTCGGCTAAACCTGGTCGCTGGACTTTGATGGCGACTGTTTCTCCGGTTTTGAGTTTGCCTTTGTAGACTTGTCCGAGGGATGCTGCTGCGATCGGGTTTGGCGTGATTTCAGCGTAAATTTCGTTGGGGTGTGCGCCCAATTCTTCTTGTATAAATTGATATGCTACTTCGTTAGGAAAGGCTGGCAATTGGTCTTGTAGCGTTGTTAGTTCTTCTAAATATACTGGTGGTACTAAGTCGGGCCGCGTTGAAAGTGCTTGTCCGATTTTGATGAAAGCTGGGCCGAGTTGGGCGAGAATTTCTCGCAGTCGGGCGGCGCGACGCTTTTCGTTCTTGAGAGTGCGGCCTGTTTTACCGTCAAACCACAAACTGAAGGTAAAGCTAAAAAATGTCCAAAAGACGCTCAGCATCCTTCCCCAGACTTGTAGAGGGCGATTTCGGTACTGGGCTGCGATCGCCACTGGATCGTACCGAAGAGCATCTCCAGCCAACTCATAAGCTATGTCTCTGGCTGATTTGAGCGGTTCAGGAGTTGCCGCCACTGTCTCTAGTTCTACTTGTACGGATTGTAGGGGAACTGTTTTTACCTCTTGGAGATTGCCCAGTGCAGGGTGAGTCCCTGAATTTGAGTAACTTAGCGGGGTGGCTGGCGATACCGTCTTGACATCCATAAAACTCAGACCTGTGAAGCATTGTAAAGATATTGTAACAATTTGTCGCCTTCTCACCACTGCTTTGAGGAATAAGTCAGTAGTCCGCAGTCCGCAGTCAGTAGTCAGTAGGATAGAGGATGAAGTCCTATTCTCCCACTCGGACACTCGCACACTACCCCACACTCCCCTGTTTATTCGCCGGTTCTCAGGAGTCGATCGCGAATACCCGATAGTTGCGATTTTGTGCTCACGGGCGATCGAGGTTGGGGCATTTCGGTATTCGGCCAGTTATCTAAGTCGTTACAGGGACACAACTCCGGGGGCATTCCGGCATCGCGCAACGGTACGGGCATCGCGCAACGGGCGCAAGCACTGATTTCCCATGCTGGTGTCAGCAATTGGGCGATCGTTTCGTCAGTGCCTTGCAGGTAGGAGTCTCCGCTGTCGGGGGAGATGATTTTTTGCCAGCATTCTTCAAATTCGGGGCTGTAGCGATCGCCCGCAATGACTGATTTAGGCAGCAGCGCTTCGGAACCGTTGCGAATTAATACTTTTTTGCCTAATTGAAACCAGTAAGCAATATATTTTCTGACTTGATTTTCTGATGCCATAACTTTGCGTCAACTCTGCAACTAATTGGTGATTTTTGACTTTAAAGTTGAATTTTGTACTCTATCTCAAGAGTGATTAAAGTTATATAATGTTGATTTTTTGATTTCTATTTTTGACATTATAACTCACATATTACATCATTGTCAGCAACAGACCAGATGCCTGTTCCAAAATAAATATACTCTTTGTGGAACAGGCAAGATGCCTGTTCACAAAAGACTTATTGAAAATGATGCAATATCTGAATTATAACTTACTTTTAGTTAAAATATTTGACTGGCAAATCTATATTTTCGATCGAGCCGATCGCGCTCCCGGACTATTACTTTTTAGCTGGCAACGGCGTACCCAAAGCAGTCAGATTCAAAGCATAGCCTCCGGTAGCGAGATAAACAGCATCGGCGATCGCCCCAATTTGGCGGACGAGTGTGCCCAGGCGATCGCGAAACAGCCGTCCCGCCGGATAAGCAGGCACTACTCCCCATCCCGTTTCCTCTCCTACCAAAATTACATCCGCCGTCGCCGACTTTAAGCTAGCAATCAAATCTTGCTGCGTTTCCTCCCAAGCAGGCGCTGCTTGTTCTAAAAGATTTGCCGCCCAAGTTCCCAGAGAATCAATTAACAAGCATTCTGACGATTTGCCCGATCGCACAACTGCTGATAAGTCGATCGGCACTTCGAGAATTTGCCAATCGGCCGGGCGGCGATTTCGGTGCTGTTCGAGGCGACTTTCCCATTCCAAATCTGCTTGATCAACCAGGCTTGTAGCCACATAGATTACTTGTTTGGACGAATCCGCCGCCAGAGTTTCTGCCCATTCACTTTTACCACTTCGGGCCGGCCCGGTTACTAAGATTACTGTCATTTGTTATTTGTTGTTGGTTATTTGTTATTTGTTATTTGTTATTTGTTATTTGTTATTTGTTTGATTGCCAATGATTTTTAGGTGATAATAGCATTAATGGGACAATATCAGAGTCAGTCGATCGACAACCCCAGCATTTCCAAGCTGTCAATTATGCCAAAACCCCAGATATCAGCAATAATTTGTACTCACAATCGTCACAGCTATCTAGGCGCTGCGATCGACAGTTTGCTGGCACAGGATTTTCCCGACAACTTTGAAATACTGGTAGTGGATAATGCTTCTAGCGATTATGCCAGCCCCGACAGCTCCAAAACGCTCACCCGCGAAGTCGTAGAAGCCAGACTCTCCAACCCCCGCCTCAAGTACGTCTGGGAACCCGAACTCGGTTTGTCAGTAGCCCGGAACACCGCTGCGAGAGTTGCAGAGAGCGAGATATTAGCTTATCTCGACGATGATGCGGTTGCTGATTCCAATTGGCTCAGGGTGCTGCACAGCGCTTATCAAAGCAATCAAAAACTCGCCGTAGCTGGCGGTAAAGTCAATTTGCTTTGGCCTTCGGGAGTCAGCCCTCCCAACTGGCTGTCACCGGGATTAGCCGAGAACTTGGGGGCTTACGATTTGGGGGAAACTTGGGTGTACGTGACGGCGGCTGGTTTGACTCCCAGGGGTGTAAATTACTCAATCCGGCGCACTTTTTTAGCACAAATTGGCGGTTTCGATGTCAAACTCGGTAGAGTCGGCACAAAATTGTTATCAAACGAAGAATTGCGGGCCACAGAACTAGCTTTAGAGTTAGGTTGGCAAGTAGTTTATCTGCCGGAAGCCCTGGTGCTTCACAATGTCGCTCCCTCGCGCCTTGAAAAAGCGTGGTTTGTGGAGCGCGGGTGGTGGCAAGGCATCAGCGAGTGTTACCGGGAACAATTGTGCGATCGAGCCGGTGTTGTTCAGCTTTGGCGTGGGGGTGAAAGAATGTTGAGGGGTGTCTACAAATCTTTTAAATATATTAGAGATCCAGCGCTGCGCTTTGAAAACTTGGTTTTTGCTTGGGGTCAAATTGGTTATTTGAGTGCAGCCGTCAGCGGGCTGATGACTGCACCGAAATCTACCCGTAGGCATTAGGCTAGAGGCGATATCCCTCGCTGTCTAGGGCCGCGTGAAAGTGCCGATCGTACATACTTCATCTAAAACAACTCGACCGCATTCAGGTTCAAGCACTCGATTATGACCTCTAGTTCATCCAAGATTCCGGTTTCGGTACTCATTCCGGCAAAAGACGAAGAACTCAATCTTCCTGCGTGTCTGGCGAGCATTGCCAGGGCGGATGAAGTTTTTCTGGTTGATTCCCAAAGCAGCGATCGTACAGTAGAAATCGCCCTAAATAGTGGCGCAAAAGTAGTGCAATTCTACTTCAACAACCGCTGGCCAAAAAAGAAAAACTGGTCTTTGGACAACCTACCCTTTCGCAACGAATGGGTGCTCATAGTCGATTGCGACGAACGGATTACCCCAGAACTTTGGGACGAAATAGCCCAAGTCATCCAAGACCCCAATTTTGAGGGCTACTACCTCAACCGCAAAGTCTTCTTTTTAGGACAATGGCTGCGTTACGGAGGCAGATATCCCGACTGGAACTTGCGTTTGTTCAAGTATCAAAAAGGCCGCTACGAAAATCTCGGCACCGAATCCGTGCCAAATACTGGCGACAACGAAGTACACGAACACGTCATTTTAGCCGGTGCTGTCGGCTACTTAAAAAATGACATGATCCACGAAGATTATCGCGATTTATTTCACTGGATAGAACGGCACAACCGCTATTCTAATTGGGAAGCTCGCGTTTATTACAATATTATTGAAGGGCGGGACGACAGCGGCACTATTGGTGCCAACTTATTTGGAGATGCCGTGCAGCGGAAGCGATTCCTCAAAAAAGTTTGGGTGCGGCTGCCTTTCAAACCAATGCTCAGATTTATTTTATTTTACTTTATTCAGCTCGGCTTTTTGGATGGAAAAGCTGGCTATATTTATGCAAGGTTATTGAGTCAGTACGAGTATCAAATTAATGCTAAACTTTACGAGTTGCGCTCTTGCGGCGGTCAGTTGAATGTGGCAGAAACCGAGCCTAGTTTGTCGCCGATAGAGAGTGATTCGGCGGTTAAAACCGCGGCTACAAAAACGAAGTCTGCCTCCGCAGACTAAGAAATGAACGGAATGTTTCAGCCGAATTTTGTATTAGTCCGCGGAGGCAGACATTGTTTGTATAGCCGCGGTTTCAATCTGCATGACTTAAGTCCTGCGGATAGGAGTTGCTAAAATTGTTATCGTCTTTTTCTGCACATTAAATCGCATTTCATCAACGACAAATTGCCGGTCTTTTGGTATTTCCAAAATGTACTGCAATTGCTTCCGATTAACGATAGGTGACCTCAATTTCACCACAGCTTCACCTTTGGCAGTATCTTTCAGCTCGAAAGCACTCATGGGAATGCCATTCCATGTGGCTTGAGGAAAATCCAGACGACGAAGAACGAACTTCCGATTACTGCTAGGTGGCGGCGTACTTTTGGGAAACATGATTTTCTCAATTTGATTCAAGGGGAGCGACCGCTGTTGGCCGGATGCTTGTATCCATAATTTTTGCCCTTTCTGATCAATTTTTACAACTTGACCGTCTCTTTTGTTCCCCCCTTTCATCACAATTTGTGCTTGGGTCAGTAATTTTATGGGTACGGTCTGGCTAGCGTTAGATTGTGCTTGTATGGATGGCAAATTCTGTGGCTGGCTAGCAGCATTGACTTGTACTGCCATACCCGCTGTTACTGTAAAAAATCCTACAACTAGAAATGAAAGTGTGTTGCGTTTCATAGTCTCCCTAAACCCCCTTCAATGGTAAGCGTTAACTCCGCTACCGTTATAAAATTGTACTTCACCTCTCTTGAAGGTGCTTCAGTACATTTTTTCAAGGTGATTCCGTGACCGCTTCTCCCCAACCGACTTCCCCACCGACTCCAGAACCGAATATTTTAGGTAACTTTGCCAGTATTGTTGGCTTGCTTGGTACAGCTTTGTTTTTCACGGGCTGGATTTATCGCTGGTCTTATTTTTACTACTTTCAGCTAGAAGTAATGACCCTTGATTTACCAGTAGAATCATTTTTAATAGTACCGATTCAGGTTTTTTTATCTGACCCCTGGACGATACTCAAAAGTTTACTCGCGCTTCTGCTAACAGCTCTAGCAATTTACCACATTTTGTGGATATTTGATATTGTAAACAGGAAAGGTTATGCTATATTCAATTGGATAATTATAAAGTTTTCTTCCTCGGCTCGTGTAACAAAAACTCCGTGGCTTTATCACCCACTAATGTCTTGGCAACAATTTAATGTAAATCGATTTAACTCGATCAAATTGGTGCGATCGCTCATCAACGAAATTATTATCGTTAGTTTGGTATTGCTAATGTTGTTTTGGTCTGCTCGCAACCAAGGTATTGTCGATGCCCGAGGCGATGCAGGCGAAATTTCGACTTTACCCGCCGTCACTTTAATCGCCAAGAAAGATAACATTGCTTTAGGCAGAAAACCTGACGATGTTAGCCTTCAACTCAATCCAAAAGAATTTAAAGCGCTCGGCGATGTAGGTCGATTTACAGATTTGAGCACAAGAGATTTTAATAACCCCAAAGAACCTAGAGTTTGGCGGTTGCTTTTGGAGAGAGGAAACTGGATTTATTTGTTTCCTGCTTTAACAACAGAACAGCAAAAAAAACATAAAGCTCGCCCGCTAGTGATTGCCATTCAACAAAGTCAATCCGGCGATCAATTGTTAATTATAAGTCCCGAACCTTCTAAACCGTCTAAATGAATTAGGCTTTGGCTCTGTTTTCATTCATTCTAGCGAGTTCCCAGAAACCGGGTTCTTGCAAGAATATTTTGTGACAGGCGAAGAGATGGAAAAAACCCGGTTTCTCAAGATTGTGCGAGTCTCCAGAAACCGGGTTTTTACGAGAATACTTTGTGACAGGCGAAGAGATGGGAAAAAACCCGGTTTCTCAAGATTGTACGCTAGTCCCCAGAAACCGGGTTTTTGTGAGAATATTTCGTGACAGGCGAAGAGATCGGAAAAAACCCGGTTTCTTTGATTGTGCGAGTGCCCAGAAACCGGGTTTTTGCGAGAATATTTCGTGACAGGCGAAGAGAGATCGATCGCCAACGCTTCCATTTTACCGTTAGGCTTTCGATCGCATTTCTGTTTCGCTCGCACCAGTTCGCACCATAATTGTCCGAACAAGAGAACCAAATATCCTCCACCCGACAAGACTTAGGCTGGCGTGCCGTGTCGCTAACAGCAAATCATCAAGGCGTATCTGTATAATGCCATCAAATATGACAGTATTGCCCACAATATTGCGAGAGTCCCCTGGTAATGGTGGAAGATACATTCGCTTAGTCGATTTGAACTTTAGCAGTTCACCGAGGAGTTGCTTTGCATCAGGATTGTCATAAAAAATTGGTTGCAATGGCAGCAGTGAGGCATAATCGCGGCGGCCCTGAACAAGGTCACAGGTTGAGCTTGCAACAGCAAACTTCATGTTAGTAATACGTTCTCCCAAGAAGTAGCCAGCGTCACTACTAACAATATCTCCCTGCAAAAGGGCGAAGACATCCTCATCGTCCCGAATCAGACCTCTTGCTAACATATCCCCATACTCAATTGGCTGACGCACCAGCGCTCCCTCTGCTCCGAAAACTTTCTGACGGTCTTTTGTCTTACCAAGTCGATCGGCAAAGTCCTGAATAATTGTGAAAACTCGATCGTCGTGAGAAAGTTCGCGAAGCTGATTTTCAAGATTTTCTAGATTGTTAGGCTCATTATTTGCTACAGCCATCACAATTAATCTATCCTATTGTCGATCGCATTCTCAGATTCCAAAGGACGCTCAATTTCATCAGGATCGAGCATCACTTCATCATCTTCATCCAAGTCGAAATTCTCTGGAACTAATCGCTCGAAGCTATTGCGGGTTGGAAGCTCAGGCATATCTCCCAGCATAGCAACTGCTTCAGCAAGTAGATTCAGATTCTCTGGATCGGGGTGTTTTTGTGCCGCCCGCACAGCCAAAACAACGATACGCAATCCTCCTCTCATGCGATCGACATCACGGGCCAGTCCATACATTGCTTGAAAGTCATTTTCCTCAATAATGCGGTACTGTCCTGTTTTTGTCTGGAGGGTAGCAATGACACCATTGGCGATCGAACTGAGTGCTTCTGCGCCTTTCAAACGAAACTTCTCAAATGATGTCCAATTTGCACCGCTTCGTAACCTAAATTTTTTATTTGTAATTTGCATAGTTTAACCTCTTTTTTATATCCTAACGTAAATCCAACGAAAAAGCAACGGCTATTGATTTTGATTGTACGAGTACCCAGAAACCTGGTCTTTCCGAGATACTTCGTTACAGCCCACAGATTGGGTGAAAAACCCGGTTTCTTTGAATCTTAACCGCAGATGGTGGCGGATGAACGCTGATGAACGCAGATGAATAGGCATCATTTAATCAGTTCTTCGAGGGATGGGAAAAGCAATTTCTCTGCGCTGACTCTTTCGCAGTCGCAAGGTTCTTGAATTGCGGATATTGCTGATACATTTCCCAGCAGCAATTGGATACTTTCAATGAGCAATGGTAGAGTTAATAAAATTATTGATACCGATACTAGCAAGCTGATTAAGCCGTCAGCCCAATTCCAATGCAGCCACGCTACGGCGATCGCCGCTAAAATTACTCCAACCGACGAAAATATGTCGGCGACTGCGTGCAGAAAGGCGCTTTTGAGGTTCAAGTCGCCGTGACAGCAGGAGTGCAAGCAGCAAGCATTGATCGAGTTGATGCTTAAACCGACAATGGCGGTAATTAACATCGGAAGCCCTTCTACTTCGGGTGTTGGGGACTGCAAGCGGGCGATCGACTCTGCCGCAATCCACAGGGCGATCGCCACTAAACTGATACTATTAACTAAGGCGGCAATGATTTCTGGGCGGGCGGGAATTGCCGATCGCCCGTTAGCGAAGCCCGCCCCTACGGGGGCTGCGCCAACGAAGAGGATCGCACAATCCACCGATTTACTTCTTTTTAGTGACGAGTACCAAGTGGCGGTTAAAGTGATTGCTAAAGCTGCTACATCTGATAAAACGTGACCCGCATCTGCCAATAGGGATAAACTGTGAGAGCTCGTGGCGGCGATTAACTCTGCGACAAAAAAGCTGCTAAGTAGTATTAAAGCTGTTTGTAAAAGTCGCACTTTGGGAATACTGGAATTGGAATTTTGGCTGTGTGCGAGATCCTTGGTGTTTTCAGAGTTAAAATTGTCCCTAACTGGAAATGTCATGCCGCAGTCCTTAAAGTTAAACTCGATTTTCAATTAAATATTAGATGACTCATTATACGCCAACTCCTGACCCGGAACCGCCGCATCCGATCGCCAATTCCCCAAATCCTGAAATCAATTCTCATCTAACTAGCGACAACCAACCAAATATTTTAACAGGCGAATCTTTGATTGACTTGCGCCAGTACGATCGATCGAATGTCGATCGCGGAAGGCCTGGTTGGCTAATTTTGGTTTGGTGGTTCGTACAGGCGATCGCCTTTCCCCTCACTCCACACCCTTTTAACGGCATCAGAAGCGGCTTGCTGCGCTTGTTTGGCGCGAAAATCGGTTCAGGGGTAATTATCCGCCCTACGGCTCGTTTTACCTATCCCTGGAAAATTGAAATCGGCGATTATAGTTGGATTGGAGATGATGTTGTATTGTACAGTTTGGAGCGAATTGCGATCGGCAAACACTGCGTCATTTCTCAAAAAAGCTACCTCTGCACTGGCACTCACGATCCTCAAGACCCAGCCTTTGGCTTAATCACAGCATCTGTTATCATTAACAACGGCGTTTGGATTGCCGCCGACTGCTTCATTGGCCCTGGTGTTGCGATCGGTGCAAATGCGTTAATCGGAGCTCGCAGCAGCGTGTTTAAAAATATGCCAGCAGGCTTTGTTTGTACGGGAACTCCCTGTCGCCCGCGCTATCCCAGAGAAATTAACAAATAACAAATAACAAAGAACTAATAACTAATAACTGTGAATACAATCCCCGAAGAATTACTGACCGAAATCTCTCAAGTGTTTACATCTACCTTATTTAAGATAGGGGAAAATCCTGTATCGCTGCGGTCGCTTCTGGAACTGATTGTATCGTTCATGGCTGTGCTTCTCGTATCGCGAGGTTTGACTAACTTTCTCAAAGAACGCTTGCTGGTAAGACTGGGAATTGATGAAGGAAACCGGGAAGCTATTGCAGTTATTCTGCGCTATTTAATCGTAGCTTTTGGAGTAATAATTGCCATCCAAGAAATAGGATTTAACCTCGCTTCTTTGGCAGTTGTTGCTGGCGGATTGGGAGTAGGAATTGGCTTCGGAATCCAGGATTTAACAACTAATTTTGTCAGCGGTTTAACGCTGCTTTTAGACAGGCCTGTAAAAGTCGGGGACTTTGTGGAATTAGAAGGATTGATGGGAATTGTCAAAAAAATCTCGATTCGATCGACGATTATTACAACTAACGACGACTCCAGCGTCATAGTTCCCAACAGCACCATGATTAGCAACAAAATTGTTAACTGGAGTTACGAAAATTCGCTGCTGTGTTTGCGGCTTTCGATAGAAGTAGCCGAGAATAGCAATCCGCTGTTAGTGACAGAAACTCTGTTAAATATTGCTTACGCGGAAGCCGGAGTATTGTACGAACCAAATCCGAAAGTTTTGTTTGTCGAGTTTGGCGATGATAGCTTTAAATTTGAACTTTTAGTTTGGACGGACAGGCCGACTGAAAGAGAAGTGATTAAAAGTTCTTTGAATTTTGCGATCGAGTACCATTTTCGCCAGCAGGGAATCGAATTTCCGTTTAATGATCGAGAAATTTATTTGAAAAATCCCGAAGTTTTGTTTTCCCTTTTCAAGCAAAAGGAAAGTGCAAATGAAACGACGGAAAGCTCCTCTGAAAACAATCCCAAAATGCCGCTTTGTACAGAGGAAATAAAAAAGCGATCGTCCCTTAGCTTTTTGCTGCGAGAGGTGGAATATTTTGAGCATCTCACGGATCTAGAATTGCGACAATTGATTGAGGTTGGATACCGCCAACGGCTGCGATCGCAAGAATTTTTATTTCGCGAAAACGACCCGGGAGATGCTTTTTACCTGATCCTTTCCGGTTCAGTCGAAGTTTTTGTCGAAGCTATTGACAAACACCTGAACAACCTCGGTACGGGTCAGTTTTTGGGGGAGCTTTCTTTGATGTTGGGAATCCCCAGAACTGCTTCGGTGAGAGCTTTGGAAGAAACTATTTTGTTTGCGATCAATAAAGAAGGATTCCAAAAGGTTTTAACTGAACGGCCGGATTTATCCGAACAGATTATTCAAGAAATAGTTAAACACAAAGAAGAGTTGAGCGAGAGACAGGAACTCTTGCGTGAAATGGAATTGGTAGATGCAGCAGAAGATGACCTAAATCCTGTAGATTGGGTGAGAAAAAGAGTCAAAAGTCTCTTCAGTATTTGAAGTAAAAATTAACCCAGATAAATATCGCACATCTGCTATTATTAATGGATAAAGTTAATCGTAATTGCTATGACGCGATTTATTCACGATCGCTTTGCCAAAGAATTCCTGGAAGAATTGCTGTCACCCATCGGCACGGTAAATATCGGTCGCGATGTGACTAGCGAAGTCCGAGAAATCGATGTTTACTTCACTCCAGGCACCGCAATTCCCGAATACTCGGAAAATCTAGGATTGTTGGGAAAAATGGCTGGTACGACTGCTATTTTTGAACCGTTTCGCAATCCTGCAAGCGCCAGCGAAATTTGTAGCTGTCTGAACAAATCATTGGACGTACGAGGTGAATTAGAACGAAAATCTAGAAGAGAAAATACTCGCCTTGATGATGCTCAGTTACCCAGATTGTGGATTTTGATGCCCACAGCATCGAAAGCATTGATAGATGGTTTTAGTGCGACACCAGACACAGAGAATTGGATGCAGGGCATCTATTTTTTGGGCGAGTCTTTGCGAACTGCGATCGTCGCGATTCACCAGTTGCCAGAAATTCCAGAAACTCTGTGGTTGAGGATTTTGGGCAAAGGGGGAGTACAGCAAAGGGCGATCGCCCAATTGAGCGCTTTAGCAACGGACGATCCGTTGCGGATGATCGCGCTAGAATTGTTGTATCGGTTACAGTCAAATTTAGTAACTGATATCCCACAGGAATTAGAGCCAGAAGAGCGGGAGTTAATTATGGCGATCGCACCACTTTTTCGAGAACAAATACAAGCGGCAGAGCAACGAGCTAGGGAAAAAGGGCTAGAACAAGGGCTAGAACAAGGGCTAGAACGAGGGCTAGAACGAGGGCTAGAACGAGGGCTAGAACGAGGGCTAGAACAAGGGCTAGAACAAGGGCTAGAACGAGGGCTGGAACAAGGGCTGGAACAAGGGCTAGAACAAGGGCTAGAACAAGGGCTAGAACGAGGCAGACAAGAACAACAGCGGTTAATATTAGAAAATTTTCTGCGAGTTCGATTTGGAGAATTAAGCCCGAAAATGACTGTTTTTCTATCTCCGATATCAAAGTTGTCGGCTGCGGAATTTACGGTTTTGTTGCTGGCAATATCGATGCTGACAGTCGATGAAGCGGGGCGGGAACAAGCGGTCAAGTTGTTAGCTGAAAGTGTCTTGAAAATGTTCGTTACTAACTTGGAGGAGATTCTGCCCCAGGCTGTGACTAATTTATTGGCATTGCCGATCGCAGAATTGACACTGTTTGTGGAACAACTGCCGCAGTTATCGGATGCTGAATTGAGGGAAAGATTAGGCAAAATCCCTGACTAAAAAAACAGAATATCCAGATGCCCGACTTCGCAGGAGTTGTCGGGTTTCTAGCGTATTAAGAATTTGACTCCGATCGCAAAATCAAGTGCAGCAGGCCGTCGATCAGCCGATCGCGCTCCATTGGTATAATTTCTTTACCGTGCATCATCTCCTGCGTTAACTGGAAATGTACCAAAGATCCAATAAAAATCCGTGCGGTTGCCTCTGGATCAGGCAATTGTAACTCCGGGTGAGATGCCAAATATTTAGTCAGTCGCTCAATCCCTGGCTTCGTTAAGTTTCTCACAAATATCTGGGCTAGCTGGGGAAAACGCCCTGATTCAGCAATTACTAACCTCAGAAAGGGGAGAAAATGAGGTTTCCGAGCCGCATGATCCAGTATTGTCGTGGCAACGAATCGCAGTCCGATCGCCGGTTCTGTAGATTCTGGAACCCCGTCAAAATCAACAAATTTTTCCGCCGCTAGCCGTTGAACCAAAGCCGCGAACAATCCCTCTTTATCTTGAAAGTAGCTGTAAATGGTGGCTTTGGACACTCCCCCCGTCTTCGCCACCTTGTCCATACTCGTCCCCGCATAGCCGTGGGCTAAAAATTCTTGCATCGCACCTTGCAGGATCTGCTCGCTTTTGTCACCTGCTGCGGTGCTGTCTGGTTCGATCGGTTTAGTCCTTGCCATACCTTGTTTCTATAATTTTTGCTTGGGGTCTTGACAGCATTATACTGAACGGTTTAGTATTAAATAATCAGAACTAAACGGTTTAGTTGTATTCCTCAATAAGAGGTATCTCATGGTACACCAACCAACAGCAGACAGCTCATCCTCAACTCCATCTTTAGTTAAGCAGCTTCTACTTGTGGCAACAGTCGCAACCCTGGCTGCGGGGGGAACCACAGGCTACACAGTGTGGCGATCGCGCCAACCAGATCCGAATGCAGTAGCCGCGGCGGCAGCAGTCACAGCATCCCAATTAACCACAGTGACAGCCTTGGGACGATTGGAACCCAAGGGAGAAGTGATTAAAGTCTCCGCTTCCGGTTCAACCGAAGGAAATCGGATTGATCGCCTTTTGGTAAAAGAAGGAGACAGAGTGACAACAGGCCAAGCGATCGCAATTCTCGACAGTCGCGATCGGCTGCAAGCAGCCCTTGACCAAGCTCAAGAACAAGTGCGCGTTGCCCAGGCAAATCTCGCAAAAGTGACAACTGGAGCTAAAAACGGCGAAATTCAAGCCCAGAAAGCCAGTATTGCCCGCTTAGAAGCCGATCGCACTAACGAGATCGCAGCACAACAGGCGATCGTTGCGCGCACAGAAGTCGATCGCAGTACCGAAATTACAGCCCAACAAGCCACAATTGCCCGTTTGAGGGCCGAACAACAAGGGGAAATTCAAACCCAAAAAGCCGTAATTGCGCGCCAAAATGCCGAACTTCGCAATGCTAAAAGCGAAGATCAACGCTACTCGCAACTGTATCAACAAGGAGCAATCTCCGCTTCAACTAGCGACAGCAAAAACCTCGCCACCGAAACAGCGCAACAGCAACTCAACGAAGGAAAGGCCAAACTGAATCAAATTCAGCAATCCCGCCAACAACAAATTAATGAAGCCCAAGCAAAACTAAATCAAATTCAGCAATCTCGCCAACAACAGATTAACGAAGCCCAAGCCAAACTGAATCAAACTCAGGAATCTCGACAACAGCAGATTAATGAAGCCGCTGCAAATCTCGATCGCATTTCAGAAATCCGCCCCGTTGATGTGCAAGCAGCAACCGCCGAAGTCGCTTCCGCCCAAGCCGCCACCAAAGGCGCCAAAGCCAATCTAGCTCTAGCTTACATCCGTTCTCCCAGAGACGCGCAAGTCCTAAAAATTCACACGCATCCAGGGGAAAAGGTAGGAAATGACGGCATTGTCGAACTGGGACAAACTCGCGAAATGATCGCGGTTGCAGAAATCTACCAAAGTGATGTAGACAAAGTACGGATTGGACAGCCCGCCAAAATTACCGGTGAGTCTTTTGAAGGAGAATTACAGGGAAGTGTCGAACATATCGGCTTACAAGTGCAGCGCCAAAACATTGTTAATACCGATCCTTCTGCGAATATTGATGCTCGAATTGTGGAGGTAAAAGTGCGTTTGGATGCTGTTTCTAGTCAGAAAGTCGCGGGATTGACTAATTTACAGGTCAAAGTTGCGATCGGAAGTAATTAAAGATTGAGAAATTAGACGGATGATCAACTTCTTCTTTGATCTGACTTCGTGTCCTAGCGCTTACGCGCCGCTTCGCGTACTGCGTCTTCGCGGTTCAATAATTCCAAAATCTAAAATCCTATGATTGGACTAATTAAACCTTTACAACAGTTAAGAAACAGAACTTCTCTTGGATGGCTGCAACTCAGTCACGACAAAGGCAGAATGCTGGTAGCAGTAGCGGGAATTGCCTTTGCTGATGTTTTGATGTTCATGCAGTTGGGCTTTCAAGATGCGCTTTACAGCAGCACTACGCGCCTGCACCAATCCTTGCAAGCTGACATAGTTTTGATCAACCCCCAAGCCCGGAATTTCCAGAATTTATCTTCCTTTCCACGGCGCAGATTGTATCAGGCAATGAATGTACCGGGTGTGAAATCTGCCGATCAGCTTTATGTCAGAAATGCCAACTGGAAAAATCCCCAAACTCGTCAGGAAACGTCTATTCTGGTACTGGGCTTTAATCCCGATCGCCCTGCATTTGCGCTACCCGAAGTCAACCAAAACTTGAGCGCGATTAAGTTGCCGGATACGGTGTTGTTCGATCGAGCTTCTCGGGGAAATTATCGAGAGTCGATCGCGCAAATTAATCAAGGAAAATCTGTTAAAACGGAGATCGATCGGCGCACCATTACTATCAACGGCTTATTTACAGTTGGAGCATCCTTTGGCGCCGACGGATCTTTAATGACCAGCGATCAAAATTACCTGCGCCTATTTCCCCGACAAGACGCCGCCAGTGTTAATGCCGGATTAATTCAATTGCAACCGGGTTCTGACCCGGTGGAAGTTCAACAAGTTTTAAAAGCATATTTGCCAGCGGATGTCAAGGTATTAACCAAACAAGAATTTATCAAGTTTGAGAAAAATTACTGGGCTAATAATACTGCGATCGGGTTCATATTTACCTTGGGTGTGGGGATGGGCTTTGTAGTAGGAGTAATTATTGTTTACCAAGTCCTCTCAACCGATGTCAGTGACCACATGGCAGAATACGCTACTTTTAAAGCAATGGGCTACCGCAATATTTACTTGCTTGGCATCGTTTTTGAAGAAGCTTTAATTTTGTCAATTCTGGGTTTTCTGCCGGGAGTGGGAGTGTCTGTAGGACTTTATACCTTAACTCGCCAAGCTACAAATCTGCCCATGTACATGACACTAATGCGAGCAATTATCGTGTTGGCTTTGACTCTAATTATGTGCAGTATTTCAGGAGCTATTGCCACTCGCAAACTGCAAGCAGCCGACCCAGCCGACATTTTTTAATCTGGATTAATCCGAATTATTCATCTCTCTCTTATCTTTCTCTGTGTTCTCTGCGCCCTCTGTGGTTAAAAAAATCCGAATCCTTAACTTATGAAATCCACTACCCTAAACCCAACAACCAATAAACTACAGATTTCTGAGCCTGTAATTTCTATGGATAAACTAGACCATTACTTCGGTCAAGGTCAACTGCGAAAACAGGTACTTTTTGACATTACCCTAGAAATTAATGCAGGTGAGATTGTGCTGATGACGGGGCCTTCTGGTTCGGGAAAAACCACGCTTTTGACTTTGATTGGCGGACTGCGATCGGGTCAATCTGGTAGTCTCAAAATTCTCGGTCAAGAGATGTGCAATGCCAGTGCAGATAAATTGGTAAAGACGCGGCGTAACATTGGCTATATTTTTCAGGCGCACAACTTGCACCGCAGTTTGAGTGCGCTACAAAATGTCCAAATGGGTTTGGAAGTTCACGGCAATTTGTCGCGTTCTCAAATGCGCGATCGATCGACACAAATGCTAGAATTAGTAGGACTGGAACAGCGGCTGAACTATTATCCAGATGACTTGTCAGGGGGACAAAAACAACGAGTTGCGATCGCACGGGCTTTGGTCAGTCAACCGCAAATTGTGTTAGCTGACGAACCAACAGCCGCCTTGGACAGCAAATCTGGTCGCGAAGTGGTGAATTTGATGCAGAAACTTGCCAAAGAGCAGGGTTGTACGATTCTGTTAGTCACCCACGATAATCGAATTTTGGATATTGCCGATCGCATTATTCACATGGAAGATGGAAAGTTAGCATAATTTTTAAGTTACCCAAAAATAGACATCACCCATAACTCCCCAACTTTCTATTTTGGAACTCAAAATTTCACCCAAAATTGCCAATCCCAACTCGTCCAAGGACTATTTACTAATTGCTAACCACCAATCCTGGACGGTAAATCCCCAAATTCTTCTGATACATTGCTTCGAGTTTGGGCAGAGACGATTCCACGGAACCACCAAAACGCCGAAAAGAAGGCCAGATGTAAGCGAGTTTTCTGAATGCTGGCTCCAATCGACCCGCTTTTATATCTTCTAATGCACCTTTTTCTCGAATTAACTCTATAGCCATTAGGTCTTGATTTTGTGGGCTGAAATCCTTGACTTCAAATTTTTTGGCGAATCTGTCCCAAGTTGTGCTGAGAAACTGATAGCGCCCCGCAGCGTCGGAACAGAGCTTTTTGCCGTAGCGGCGGCCGCATCTCATTTCCCTGGGATGGTCGCTGAAACTGGCAAATTTGGTGCCGGTGTACTGGGTGTGATAACCATCAGCAGCAGCGGTACCTTCGGCGCTGGCGATCGTGTCGAGAAAGGCTTTGACCCGATCGCGCTCGATGTTATGCTCTCTGGGATCTGGTGAGTCGATCGGTGCAACTTTCGGCAACGGTTTGGGGGGCGACGCGATTTCTGCCGAGATAGTTTGTCCCCACAGTTTCGGGGTCATTCTACCCAAAAAAAAGCACAAAAAAATGCACAAAGTCCACGAAAGTCTGAAACGGAGGCGTTTGGCAGGCTTCTGGCGCTGTCGCACTGGCCACCCGTGCAGGGGGATGACTGCGGGCAAGATTCTTGTGTGCTGACCAAAGGCGAACAGCGATTTCAGTCCTAGCAAGGTTTGCTTGTAGAAACGAGGTGCAAGTTTGCGAGTCCTCATCGTCGCAGCGAAAGTCTGGATGTCTGCCAAAGTAACTTGTGCTAACGGTTTTTTGACAAACATTCGGAAATGGTTGGCTGTCTGCCAGCTAAATCGTCTGCTGCGAGGAGATTGCCGATTTACCCACAGGCGAATTAGCTCCTGGTCGGACATAGGGAGTAGATGGGTTCCCAGATGTTCAGATGCGTGCAAGATTACCTCCTGATATCACTTCTAGTCGAAGGTTCCCAGTTCTAAAGGATGAAAGAGATAGGGATCAAGGGAAACTGGCTTCAACCATACCAAGTAATACTACTAAGCGCTCACGGGGTCAAGTTCATTCGCCGCTTTTTCGAGTAGTTGAGTGTAAAGTTGACCGAGTTGCGAGGCTGCGCCATCCCAACTGAAATGAGTTTCGACGCGCGATCGACCTGCTTGTCCGAGTTGCTGGCGCCATACTGAATCAACTAACAGCCGATCGATCGCATCGGCAAACAGTGCTTCATTTTTCGGAGGCGCGAGCAAACCTGTTTCTCGTAGCACTACGGTATATTTGAGCCCTCCCACGTCGGAGGCGACTACGGGCGTGCGTGCCGCAGGCCATCGATTCAATGGCTACTAAACCGAAGGGTTCGTAGTGGCTGGGAATGACGCAGACATCGGCGGCGGGGTAGTAAGCGGGGAGAATGTCTCGGCTCAAGCCGCCGGGAAAACTGGTAATGTCGCTTAATCCTAATTCTTGAACGATGCTGCTGATTCGATCGCGCTCTTTACCGTCGCATTCCCCCGCACCCCAGCCACCGCCAATTATCAGTTTTAAATCGGTTTTGTGCCGCAGCGCCGACAGACTGACGGCGCGGACTAAGGTTTCGATGCCCTTGCGGGGGTCAAAACGCCCGACGTACAACACGACTTTGGTTTCGGGGGCTATTCCCAACTGGCGGCGGGCTGCCGATCGCCCGATCGACCCGAACCGCTCAATTTCGGTACCGCAGGGAATGATATCAATATTGCCCTTTGAGGAAACCAGAGACCTCATGTGTTCTTTTTCTTGGGGACTGGTAGCCACCACGCGATCGGCTGTTTCCAAAAGTGTTTTTTCAACTTGCAGCCTGGTTTTGGCAATCATCGGAATTGTCGAAACCGACTTGTATTTAACTGCTGCTAAAGAATGATAAGTGTGAACTTGGCGCAGGGGTTCCGATTTTTTAAACTCCATTCCCACCCAAGAAGACAGCCAGTAATTCGTGTGAACTAAGGGATATTGAAAGCCTGACTCTAACTGAAACTTCTGAAATTCTCGTACAAAGATTGGCAAATATCCGTAAAGTTCGTCTCGGGGAATAAATTCTTGCGGCCCTGCTACTAGCCGAATTGTCCGGCAATTGCGACGGTGCTGTACAATGCTTGCTTGTTCTGGGTCTGATGAGCGGGTGAACATATCAACTTGCCACCCCTGTTTCGCCAGAGCTTCTCCAACTTGACGCACGTAAACATTTTGCCCGCCCGCTTCTTCTTTGCCAATTTCCACAGCCGGATCACCGTGTACGGAGATCAGAGCGATGCGTTTTTTAGTTAATGAAATCATGATTGTTTACCAAAATTTAAAAAAAATTGCAGCAGAGTCAAAGTGCGATTTTTGGATACTGCGCGGCGAATCGAAGGTTAAAGGTAATGTTAATTAAAGTCAAATCCGGCGCTCAATCAATCATCCTTCCGGGAGAAATTGCCGGGGAAAAATTGACATCAGACTTCCTTCTGCTGACAGAGACGTGCAGCAGCTCAAACTCTCGATAATTTAAATGGAAATGAACGAAGGTGAAGCGAATTTTCCGCATTCTGGCGGGTGTCAAACTCGAACCTGCTTTCAGCTTGCTGTTCGATACCCGAGGCAAGTTGAAAGTCGAAATTTTAGACTTGGAGGATAAATAGGTAGGGCTTCCTTTGAAAGCAGAAGCAGGCCTTCCCGAAGACAGAATGTTACAGGAAAAGCGAAAAAAAGCAAAATCAGGCGTTGCTGAATTTAGGTATGATTCACTCGCCGAGTGAATCCCTGAAATTTAGCGTAGGGGCAATTCATGAATGCCCTTTACGGGAACTTCATGAATTGCCCCTACATTTCGGAGGCAATTCATACTCCAAATCAGCAACGCCCAAAATTATTGCCTGAAAATTTTTTCTTTCCTTCTGCTTAGGGTCTTACTCGCTTTTTCCTCTGCCTTTTTCCTGGTTTTGTCAAAGCTGGCGATCGAGTTTAACCTCAAATTTCCCGTTAGTCTGAGGTTAAGAATTCTTCCCGTGTTTGCCTGCGGAGGATTCCCCGTTTTCGCTGTTGAGGATATTCTTTCGCGAACTTCGCATTCTGGAGCCGTATCGGTTAGCCCAAACTTGGGTAAACTCGGCACCTAAGAAGAGAATTTGAGCCGAATAATTAATCCAAAGCAGGATAATCACGAACGATCCCGCAGCACCGTAGGTAGAGGCAATACCGCTACCTCCGAGGTAAGCTCCAATTAAGGATTTGCCGATCGTAAACAGCATTGAAGTGATGGCGGCGCCGATCCAAACATCATTCCAGGCAAGATCGACATCGGGCAAAAGTTTGTAAATTAAGGCAAAAAGCAGCGTAACTACACCAAAGGAGATCCCAAAGTCCACAATCTGCCAAATACCGACTGGTAATTGCAGCAAGCCGTTCAACCAATAGCTGACGGCAGCTAAAACGGCGCTAAGGACTAAAGATACTAGCAGTAGAAAGCCTATGCCTAAAATCATCGTAAAAGACAATACGCGGTCTTGCAGGAATCCCCAGATGCCGCGTCCCGGAGGCGGTGAAACATTCCAAATAGTATTGAGGGCTTCTTTGAGATTAGTAAATACGTTGGACGCGCCCCACAAAAGTGTAGCGATACCGACTAGAGTAGCAATCATTCCCGACTTGGGTTCGGAGGCTTTGACGATGAGTTCTTGGACGGTTTGAGCGCCATCTTTGCCGATTAAACTTTGGAGTTGGGCGACGATTTGACCTTGGGCTGCGTCTGCACCAAAGACTAAACCGACGATCGCAATCACGATAATTAGCAGCGGGGCGAGGGAGAAAACTGTGTAATAAGCTAGGGCGGCGGCTAGGGTTGGCGCTTTATCTTCTTGCCATTCAGTAAAAGTTTGTTTGAGCAGCGATATGACTGTTTTTAAGTTCACGGCTTTTGGTTTCCTTATACTTAGCGTTCATCAAGGGATTATAAGAGGTTAGGAGTTTTTTAGCCTCGGCCACAAGATAGATTTATCGATTAGCAAATCTGGAAAATTACTTTTATGTCAGATTCCAACACAACTGTTAACAGCACCGATGTAAAATCGTCCAAAAAAGCCTTTTCTTGGGCCAAACTGAGCGCATTAGTAGCGGTGGTCAATTTCTTGCTGGTGCTTTTCCATTTCAGTTACCTTCAATTGCGCCCTGTTTATCAGAGCTATTTTCCGGGTTTAGTTATAATTTATGACCCGATTAAAGGCATTGATTCGAGTTTGCCAAATCCCGAATATTTGAAAAGCACTGACGGTTTTTGGCGAATTGATGCGTTTTTTATCGGCTTTTTTTGGGCGGAGTTTTTGATTAAAAGTCTGTTCCACACCCGCCGCAAACCGGGGGTAACTTGGTTTGATTTTGTGCTGAGGCGCTGGTACGAGGTGTTTCTGCTGGTGCCGATTTGGCAAGGGTGGCGGATTCTGCCGGTATTGGTGCGGGTGCACAAGTCGGGTTTGGTAAATCTCGATCGCCTAGTTGCTCAAATTACCTACGAACCGGTGGCTTATTTAGCCGATACGATGTCGGAATACATGATGACGCTGTTTATCAATCAGGCTCAAAGTTCGATCGAACAGGGCGACGCGGCGCGGGTACTGCTGGAACCGCAGCAGCCGTACCTCCACGTCAATCAGGAAAGTACGATCGAGCAAATTACCAACCGGATTTTGGATCTGACAATTTACAAAGTTTTGCCGCAGGTACAACCGGGATTAGAACAATTACTGCACCACAATTTAGAAACCACAATCAAACAGTCCGATTTTTATCAAATCCTGCAAAATTTCTCTCCGATTAACATTTTGCCTCGGGAAATGACAGAACAGCTAGCAAATTATCTGGCTCAAACTGCTGTTGATGTGGTAGCAACTACTTACGAAGACGATAAAGGTCGAAAAATTATCGATAATTTCAGCCAAGAATTCAGTCAAAGTTTGCGGCGGGAATTGCAAGATGAGAAAACTCTCGGGGAATTGCAGTCGCTGCTTTCGGATTTGTTGGAAGAAGTGAAGTTGAATTACATTCAAGGCGGGTTGAAATCCGATGCGGAGGAGACTTTTACGGAAATTAACTCGCTGCGGGAACCAACTGAGGGTTGATACAGCAATTGTTGCCTGATTTGTGAATTGGATAGTTTTGAACGAACCGCGAAGACGCAAAGGAAGAGAAGAGAAGAGAAAGAGTTCGCGACTTTTACGGGTAAGGTGCGCGCCTCAGCGCACCTACGAATACGGGTAGTGCGGATATCCGATATCAATCTATCTGAATGGCTAAGCTAAAATAAAGTAATTAACCTAAAACATCTATCAAATTAGATATCTATCTTGAACAACCTTACTTGTCTGGAAATAGAAGTCGCCGAAACACTGCTGAGATTAGCAATGTTGCTGGGTTTAACACTTTTAATCGCCTTTTTTGTGGCATCAGAACTAGCATTAGTATCAGCAGACAGACATCAAATCCGCCAACTCGCCCAGTTGTCTGACTCTCCAAAAACCGCCAAAATCGCCGAACTGATCCACCAAGCTCAGAACAACATACCGCATTACCTGTCGGTGACTCAAACAGGTACAACAGCAGGGAGTTTGCTGTTGGGTTGGTTGGGCGAGGGGGCGACTGTACACTGGATCGAGCCGTGGATCGACAAATTGCCGATCGGGCATTTCCCCGCCATGCTGACTGCACATTCGATCGCAGTTCCCGCAGCATTCATCTTAGTAACCTACGTCGAGATAGTATTAGGAGAACTAATCCCCAAAGTATTAGCAAACCACGCCCCAGAACGCACCGCCTTGCTGCTGATGCCCGCCCTCGAACTCTGCTCAAAATTACTGTGGCCGCTGCTAGCAATTCTCAACGGTACTGTGCGGCTGCTGACTGGTTGGATTACCAGTAAAAAGTCTCAACCGCTGCTGCCGCCTTCCGAAGCAATTCTCGTTCAAAAAGATGCTCATTCGGCCCTAATTTCCGGCCTCTGGGAAGTGACAGCAGTCAACGAAAAGCTTGGATTAAGCCTGCCGACTAACGAAGCTTACCAAACAATTGCTGGATTTATGATCCACAATTTAGGTAAAATGCCTACTCAGGGCGATCGGCTATTGTGGGGCGAATTAGAAATAGAAGCAGCAAACGTCATAGAAGGCAATTTAGAAACAGTCCTGCTGCGCCAGGTAACTCGTCCATTATTTGAGCCACAACAGCCAGAGCTTGTGTTGAATTAAATTGCCATTTTTAATAGTAATATCCCCGTAGGGACACGGCACTGCCGTCTCCTCCTACGAACACGGTAGGGACACGGCACTGCCGTCTCCTCCTACTTAATTTAACCGTTCCCAAATCCATTCATAGTCTGTCTTGAAGCTTTCGATAATTTCCTGAGAAACTTCTATATCTTCGTCGATACACGTTAAAATCGCGGAATCTTTATAATCCATATCGCCAAGAACATAAATTCTCAGATGTTTGGGAATAGCATTGTAAGCTGATCGCAAGCTACTTTTATTTTCTGTTGTTGGTAATGTTAGGAATCTAGCAAATGCTTGAACACAAGTCTCTGCAACTGTTTGCTTACCCTGAAGCAGATCGATCGTATCTGCCACTTCTTTGACAAATTCATCAATCTCTTTATAAAACTCTAAAGTCGAGTTTCCCCAGTAGAGATGATGACAGCTTATCCTCGCACCCTTGGGAACTTCAGTAACAACCCGTCCCTGAGCAACTTTGGTTTTGAATTCCTCAAAGTTAACCAATCCCCAACAATCGATCGTACCATCCTCAAAAACTCCGATAATGGTTTCATAGTAGTCGCTATTGTATATAAATGCGGACAATCCTTGACCCCGAATTATTTCTCCATTTGCACCGTTTCTATATATTTTAAGCATTTATTTTACCCTTAAAAATCAAGTAGGGACACGGCACTGCCGTCTCCTCCTCCTCTTACGGACACGGCAGTGCCGTGTCCCTACTCCGCCTTTCATCACCCAACAGCCACCTTAACCACACCCCCAACCAACTGCTCGTAATCCGCCAACAACCACTCCGGCAAACAAGTATTCGCATCCTCAACCCGCAACTGTCCAACACGACAAAACAACATCGCCGCTAACAAATGATTCACAGCTTTAGCCGTTCCAAACCCTTTGCCTAACTCAGAAACAAGGGAGTTAAAAAACCCACGTTCAGTCTCAGTTAGCGGCTCATTAATAAACCCACAGCCCAGCATTGCTTTGTAACCTTTACTGAAATCGCTTCGGTACAAAACCTCCAGTTGTTCGCCGGAAACGCTCAGCCACAAATCAGCAATTTGCTGGCGAATTTGCCGCAAATCTGCTATTACTAATTCCGCCGTCGGATCGATTTCATAAAGATTGACGGCAGCATTTAATTGATTGAGAAACTGCGGCATATAATCTTGTTTGACAATCGTTGTTTCTGTTGTGGCAAAGGCGCTTTCAAACACCTTTTCGTAATCCTCAAGCAACCACTGCGGCAAACGGGTGCGAGCATCTGGAACCCGCATTTTACCGGGTACAAAATACAGCATCGCACCCAGCAAAGCACTGATAGCTTGAGGATGCACCAACCCTTTGCTAATTTCGGTCAATTGCTGCAAAAAGTTCTGTTCCGCTTCAGTCATTGATTCTGCTTGCAAGCCACATCCAAGTATTGCTTGATATCCCTTACGAACTTCGCCTTGATAAAATGTTTCTAGTTTTTCTGATGGAATGCTCAGCCAAAAATCAGCCAATTGTTTGCGGATTTGGCGCAATTCCAAAACTACCGATTCATCGGACGGATCGATGCGGTAAAGATTGACGCATCCTAACAGTTGATTCGCAAATTGCGGGGATTGAATGTATTGAGCTAGCAAGTCAGAACTTGACTGGTGATTTACAGCATTTTCTACTTCAAAAACTTGTTCGTAATCCTTAATTAACCAGTGCGGTAAGCGGTTACGAGCATCGGGAATTCGCATGGTTTCCGGTGGGAAATACAGCATCGCCGCCAGCAAAGCGTTGACAGCTTTGGGATGCACTAATCCTTTGCTAAGCTGGGTTAATTGCTGTAAGAATATTTGTTCGTCTTCTATCATTGGTTGGCGTTGAAAGCCACTTTTGAGCAGGATTTGATAGCTTTTACCATCCGCACTTTTGTAAGCAGTTTCGAGGTTTTCGGTGGGAAGGTTCAGCCAAAAATCTGCAATTTGTTTGCGGATTTGACGCAGTTGAGATATTGCGGAGATGTTTGATGAATTTCTCTGGTAAAGTTGGATGGCATTCGAGAGAATCTCCCCCGCATCTGGCTGCTTGGGAATGCTATCCTGCAAGCTGCGCGATGCTTCTTGGTGGCTGGTTTGCCATTTGTGAAACAGTTCTTGGAATAATTGTGCGATCGCCCCAGAGTATGCAACACTATCAAAACAGCGCGGATTGCCCTGCATTTTTCGCAGAATCTCCTGCCGTTTTTGCTGCCGCAGTTGCGGGTTTGTGGCGAGATTGACGGCTAGCTGAATATAAGATGCTTCGTCACGGGCGATTAAATCGGGCATTTGCAATTCTCGCAGCATCGCCGCACCTTGACGGAAACGCAAAGCATTTCCTTCCACAACCACCATCGGTAATCCTACTTGCAAAGGATCGATTAAGGATGTCGCCCCAGCGTAAGGATAGGAATCGAGATAAACATCTGCTAACTGCAAAAACTCTTTGACATCCGCCCGACTAGGCAATTGTTTTACGAATAGTAAACGGTTGTTATTCACTCCGTATTTAGCGCAGACAACGTTCAGATTGTTGATAAAAGGTGTGGCTGGATAAGTGCGAGTCCAAGCGGGGCCAAAGGGATATAAAATCAAGATTGAATTGGGTACAGTAGCCAAAATCTTGATCCAAGTTTCTCTCAATTCCGGCAGAATTTTGTAGAAGTTAGCGCCGGAGATAAACACGGTTGTGTTGTCGGAAATTCCCATACTTTGGCGCGTCGGTTTGACTGTCGCTACTTCCGATTCTGTAGCATATTTGAAACAAAAACCGCTGCCTTCGAGAGTTACTAACTGTTCGCGATATTGTGCTTGATAACTAGCATCCGGCGTAGTAAATTTGCCTGCGATGTAGTAATCCATGTGCCGACTTCCGGTGGTTGTCGGGGAACAGAAAGATGTCGTTTGTACCCTTGCCAAACGGTGCATTGCTAGGGAACCAACTGGTTTGTTAATAGCTGTTAAATTGGTTCCGAAAAACAGGATATCTAAATCGTCGGCGCGGATTGTTTGGACTTGCGATGCAAAGTCTTTCGGGAGTGCAACCAACTTGTCGGCGCGACTTTGACAGTATTGTTCTAATTGGTGGCCGCTGGTGTTGAGCGCGTACAGGTAAATCTCGAACTGGTTGCGGTCTAAATGCTCGAAAACCGGGATGGTAGCGAAGGTTTCGGTTTGCGGCGCAAAATGGTCGCTGATGATGCCGAGGCGGATTTTTGTCCGTGCGGACGATCGCCCTGGGAAGATGCAATCAATCGAACAACCGCGATTTTTCAGCGCAAACTCGATAATATCCGCCCGCTTCGTATAGATATCGCGCAGGTTTGCCGTGGTAAAGTACAGCGGGATAAAGTTAGCAACTTGCGAGAAAAATAAGGCAATATTTTGCCAAAGTGGCGAATCGGCATTCTTAAACAAATTAGTATGTATGTAATCAATCCATCCTTGGATAAATTGATAATAACTATCGGCTTCACCTTTGTTTTGAAATAGGTTTGGACAGGTAAACATGAATTTGAGATATTCGTTGGCGAACCAATTAGGTAGCTTCGCGCGATCGTACTTAATCGGCAATTGGTGCGCGCGACAGTACAACATAGCTGCTAGCAGGTAATTTATCGCTTTTGGCTCATCAAATCCTTTCGCCACATTTGCGATTAATTCGCTGACAAAACTCTCTTCTATATCAGTTAGCGGTTCATCTCTAATATCACTGTTGAGCATCGCCTGGTGCTGTTTACCAGCATCACTTGCAAAGACGCTAGCAACTTGTTCAGGTGGCAAAGTCAGCCAAATTGCCGCAATTTGTCTCCGAGCTTGACGGACTGTTGCTAGTGCGGATAAATCGGCGGAGTTTTTCTGGTATTGCTCGATAATGCTTGACAAAAAGATGGGAGCTTCTGGCACTTTTGCAGAGATTTGCTGTTGGCTTCCGCAGGCTTGTAGCAATGCCGAACTAACTATTTTTGCCATTTTTGACCAAGTAAATTTGCGGGATTGTCCGAGTCCAGCCGCAATTAACGAGTTGCGAATATCCGGTTTTTGTACATCAAACAGTGCATTTCCCAGTGCATTTACATCATTTTCACTGACATAAAATGCTGCTTCGCCTGCGACTTCAGGAATCGAGCTGTTGGGAGAGGTGATGACGGGACAACCGCAAGCCATTGCTTCTAATATGGGCAGTCCGAAACCTTCATACTTCGTGGGAAATACGAGGGCGATCGCACCTGAGTAAGCAGCCCTCAATTCATCGTCACCTAAGTATAGCAGGTGGACGTTGTAACCATCAGTATACTGTTGTAATATCGGCTCTAGCGAAGGTTGACCGCTAGTACACACAACATCAAATCCCGACTTCGTGCTGAATCTAGATAATGCTTGAAAAAAGGCGATCGTATTTTTATAACCGTTAAATCCCAAACGTTCTCCAACTATGAGAAAATACGGTTTTTCAATTCGGTGTGCATTTTTAAATGCTGCTATTTCTGTTATACTAGAAGGATAAAAATGCGGTTGAATGCCACAATGAGCGACAGTAACTGATCCGGGAGATATTTGTGGGAAAAACTTGATTAAATCGCGGGCGGTGCTTTGGGAAATGGCTATGTACGAAGATGCTTGGCCGATCGCGCGATGTTTTTCTCGCCACATCGGGTTATTCAAGTCGCCTCCCGTAGCTTCGGGTATCATGTCATAGGCGACGAATGCCGATCGCGTGGAAATCGGTGTCGTATAGTAGGTAGAGACAAATAAATCTGCATTTGCCCGATCGCACATTTGCTGCAACATTTGTCTGTCAGCATCAGTTTTGTTATAATCGTAAACCGGAATCGATCGATATTCAATCCCAGCAATCTTCGGCGTTGTGCCCGCGCGATCCAACATCACGATATGCTCAGCAAAACCAGATTTTACCCATTCTGCCATCAAAGACTGCCAAACGCGAGAAATTCCGCTTTTCTGCTGACTTTGAAAAAATATGCCGTCAATAACTATTTTCATGATTCGCGAGTTTCCTGTAATATTACGATAAAGCAGTTCGATAAGCAGCAATAGTTTCTTGAGTGCACCTTTCCCAACTAAAAAGTTTAGCTTGCGCCAAAGATTTCACAGACATACTTGCCCGCAATGACGGTTTATTGTATATTTGCAGCATACTATCACAAAGCGCATCAGTATCCTTTGGATCTACCATAATTCCCGCATCCCCAACTACTTCGGGAAGCGAAGACGTATTTGAGGTAATCACCGGTACTCCACACTGCATTGCTTCCAGAGGCGGCAAACCAAAACCTTCATAAAACGACGGATAGACAAATGCTAAAGCACTACTATACAGAGCTGCTAAATCTGATTCCGGCACATATCCGGTGAAAATTATCCGTTCTTTAAGAAAGTTTTTCTTAGAAACTTCTGCCATAATATTATCGTATTTCCACCCCGGAGTCCCCACTAAAACCAGATATAAATCTCTAATACTTTGTTCCTCAATTAGTTTAGCAAAACTGCGGATTGCACCGTCGAGATTTTTGCGCGGTTCCAGCGTACCCAAACTCAAAATATAAGGAGCATCTGGAATCCCGTATTTGGTGCGCGTCGAAGCAAGTTTTGCCGCATCATTGCAGGGATAGAATATACTCGGTTCCGCAGCTAGGTGAGTGACAAAAACTCTCGACTCATCAATATTTAGATAATTGCAAAGGTCGTTTTTAGTTGAATGAGATATGCAAGTTACCCAATTTTTCCCAGCAATACTTGCCAAAGTTTGTTTGTAAAGTAAAGGAATTTGTTCGCTGAGCAGAAACTGCGGATACAAAACTGGGATTAAGTCATAAATAGTTAAAAATGCTTGCGGTTTGTTTGCTGTCTTCACAGATGCAGGTATTTGATCGTAGGGAGAGTGAAAAATATCGACTTCATCTAAGTTACTAGAGTTAATCGTATTAGAATAACCGCCCATCATGTTCAACGTATTTTCGAGATGACTTTTCACTTCCTCTAAAAACAACTTATCCTTCCCTGAATTGCTAGCATCACTATTTTTTATTTGACAGCCAACCAGATTGTAAGTATCGAGTAGTTTTTTAGAAAAAATCCTGGGAAAACTTGAGTGTAGTAGGGGAACTTTTGCTAATTTAGGATTAGATGCTAGATAATCCAGGCTAGCATCTAGCAACTGAAAATACTGATTGACGCTGAAAATTAAATCGCATTCTGGCGAGCTTGTCAATCCTTCAGCAAGATTTTCAATTACTCGAAAAATTCCCGTGCGAGCGCGCAAATGCAAATGTCCTTGTCCGAGGACTGAAATATCGTAGATAACTTTGATTGGCTCTAGATTTGATGTTAGCATAGGTGGTTTGGTTCGATTAATAATTTAGCTAGATAAAGCAATTTTGTAAGCCGCAATTGTTTCCTGAATGCACCTATCCCAACTAAAGTTTTTAGCTTGTTTGAGCGACTTTAATGACATCTCCTTTCGCAAAGATGGGCTGTTATAAAGTTTTAGCATACTGTGGCAAAGTCCGTCAGCATCTTGAGGATCGAGCATAATGCCCGCATCGCCAACTACTTCAGGAAGAGATGAGGTATTTGAAGTAATAACTGGAGTACCGCACTGCATTGCTTCTAAAGGTGGAAGCCCAAAACCTTCATAAAGTGACGGATAAACAAATGCTAATGCACCGCTGTAGAGTGCAGCTAAATCTTCATCAGCTACATAACCAGTCAAAATTACCCGGTCTTTTGGTAAACTATTCTGGGATATTTCGGCAAATATCTGTTCGTAATCCCAGCCGAGAGCGCCAACTAATACGAGGTACAGATCTTTGATACCTTGCTGTTGGACTACTTTTGCAAAACAACGGATGGCGTGCAGGATGTTTTTTCGCGGTTCGATGGTACTTACACCCAAGATATATTGTGCATCAGGTATCGAGTATTTATTTCGGATGGCTGCAATTTTGTTGGTGTCATAGCAAGGATAGAATGTCTGCGGATCGGCTGCTAGATAGGAAACGCAAACTTTGGCTGGGTCGATATTTTTGACATGATTTAGGAGGTCGTTTCTCGTAGCATGAGATATACAGATTATCGAATCTTCAGGAGTTAAGCTTTTTAATGACATGACCATTCTCTGATAATCGCCATCGTTTTTACCGACAAATAAATCGGACAATACAATGGGAATCAAATCGTAGATTGTCGAGATTTTTTTCAGACTCTTAATTTGTCTTACTTGGTCGGGAACGTGATAAAATGTTGAGTGATAAATATCGGTTTCACCCAAAATGTTAGGATCGATAGAGTTACGATTAACACTCAGATTCATCGCCTGAGTCAGAGCAGCTTTTAAACTTTCGATTAGAGACCGATTATTTGATTCACCGTTATTTGTCAGAACTTTACTCTGATTTTCCAGCATTTTGTAAAGTTCAGTTAGTCTGATTCGCAATTCATAAATAAACCTAGGATGCACAAAGGGTATGTCTTTAAAAATTGGCTGCGATTCTAAGTAATCCAGGCAATTATGGATGGCATTTGTAGTATGAGTGGCAGAAAAAGATAGCTCTAATTCTGTTGAGGTAAGTAAGCCTAATGCGATATTCTCGATAACTCTGGCAACGCCTGTTCGAGAACGACTTACATGATAGCCGTATCCGAGTACAGATATATCGTAAATGATTTTGAGCGGCTTTTCTAATTGTTGACCGCTAACTAATGGTAACTGGGAATTAGCTGATTTTAGATAATCTTTGTGGATAATCAGAAGTAGAGATGTAGCAACATAGCCTCCCATTTCTAATTTTAGATGCGGCTCAGTATAAGGTGGTTTTGCTACTTTTAAGTCAGGCTGTTGATTGCCTAGGTCATAGTTGACAGGTTCTACCCAATGTCCTTGCTTTTCTAATTGTTCAATTAGCCGATCGACATCCTGACGCCTGTAGAATACTAAATTGGGTAAATCTAGCGTACCAGCATTCGACGTACAATTATATTCTGTTGTGTGTAGCGCAATGCCGCCGCTCTTTAAACAAGCTAAAGATTTTTGGACAAATTGCAGCCCTTTTTCGATCGAACCGATGTGTTCAAAAGCACAGGATGACCAAATAAAGTCAAATTTCTGCTGTTTCAAATCTTCAGGAATGTAGTTCATATCTACTTCCCGAAATTCAACTAATCTCTCAAATTGTTCCGGCGGACAAATGTTCTTCTCGTTGAGAGCCTGTTTGCCTTTACAAAGTTGGTCTGTATCGCCCCATTCTTTCTGGGTAACAGCACTAAAAGCTTGATCTGTCGCCACAATTTCGCAGCCAAAGGAAGCAAATAAGGACGGTAGCGGTTGATTTCCGACGGCAAATCCTAAACCTTTTTTGCCATTACCCAAGAAGCTTCTTTCTTGCAAAGCTTGGATAATTGCCACAAATTCCCACTGTTTTCGGGCAGGAGTAAACTCCTGTTTCATTTGGGAAATCCAGTGTTGATAATAATCTGTTTGAAAATCTTTGTAGACACACAGCCGGCTAGTCATCAAAAGTTCTTCTGACTGCTTCGGAATGCTTGGAAGAGTGAAGTTTGAGCTTTTTACAGCAACTTTGGTAATTTCGAGAACAGCGATCGCATTTGCAAAACTAAAGGGCGAATTATATTCTACATTGCTAAGTTCTAGGGGATTTGCTTGTACCCATACGGAACGGTGCGTTGGTCGATGGTAGGTTTGGACTAACTTTAAAAAACTGGGTACGATCGCACTTTGTGGAATATCATATTTTTGAAATAACAGGTTCAAGTAATCTCGGTCAAACTGGATATACCATCCCCTTTCTAAAAGCTTACCAAAGGGTACTGTAATCAATGCTTGACCGCCATCCGACAGCAAATCGTAAATTTTGGCGATCGCCTTTAAAGGCCCTTCTCGATCGCACTTTTCTAGATTTTCACCGTAAGTCTGATTTGGCTCAGCTCCTTGTCCGATATGTTCTACTGTAGAGATGGAAATTATAGCACTGTATTTTTCGGATGGTGCAAGATCCATTAAATCTACATTTTCTACTCCGTCAGCTACTTCGTATTTGTCTACAATTCTTCGAGCTAGAATTTCTGCCAGATCTTGCTGGATAAGTGCTTCATAAGCTTTGATCACGTTACCGACTTCCAGCAGTCTGGTTTTGTCATTTAATCGGGCAAGAAAATTGCAGGCTACGGGAATTTCTACTGCTCTTTCAGAACAGGGGAAATTATTGTGTTCGATTCGATTGTACGGCAACCGTTGACCGTTGAAAATAAAAGTATCTGACAAGTCTAACATTGACAATTTCCCGCCCAAAATAAAGGTATATTAATCAAAAAGTGCGATCGGCGATTCAGTTTATTTCAGCCCATAAATACTTTGACCGACTAGACCATTTTACCGATCGGCTTGTTCCCGATCGGCAAAGGTACTTGCACAATAATATTTTCAGCAGCTTTGACAAATTGTTTATTTAGGTGTAAGCAACGCCAGATTTTAGAGATCGATCGGCAATTCGAGCTCCGATTAAATTTAGCCCACAAGCGCACTCTTGGGAAGCGGGAGGGCGATCGTCGGCTCGATCGTTCTCGACTTGCCCGAAATCCCCAAGAGCTGGCAGAAGCCAAGCCTAGCCCTCTGCCAGCTCTTGGGGATCGCTAAATCCTTCTTACTTCACAAAATACTTAAGGGCCGCAAACAAGTTACAATTACGTTAAGATTGATGAACATAAATAAAAAATCCCAGACCGCAGGGACTAAAAATTAGGAGATCGACCTCGGTGAATAAACGCTGGAGAAACGCTGGCCTGTACGCACTTCTGGCTATTGTAGTCATTGCCTTAGCAACCGCATTTTTTGATAAACAGCCCCCAAGCCGGGAAGTCTGGAAGTATAGCCAATTCATTCAGGAAGTCGAAGGCAAGAGAGTAGACAAAATAAATATCAGTTCCGATCGCAGCAAAGCCCTCGTCACAGCCCAAGACGGCAGCAAAGTGATCGTCAACCTGCCGAATGACCCCGAACTGATCAACATCCTGACCAAAAATAAGGTAGATATTTCGGTTCTGCCCCAAAACGATGAAGGATTCTGGGTAAAAGCCCTCAGCAGCCTGTTCTTCCCGATTTTGCTTTTAGTCGGACTATTTTTCTTGGTGCGACGCGCCCAAAACGGGCCCGGAAACCAAGCCATGAACTTCGGCAAATCCAAAGCTAGAGTTCAAATGGAGCCGCAAACTCAGGTGACTTTCGGCGACGTAGCTGGCATCGAACAAGCCAAGCTAGAGCTCGCAGAAGTCGTGGACTTCCTGAAAAATGCCGATCGCTTCACCGCAGTCGGAGCAAAAATCCCCAAAGGTGTGCTGCTAGTCGGCCCTCCCGGAACAGGCAAAACCCTCCTCGCGAAAGCAGTTGCTGGAGAAGCAGGCGTTCCCTTCTTCTCAATTTCCGGTTCAGAATTTGTAGAAATGTTTGTGGGTGTGGGTGCTTCCCGCGTCCGCGACTTGTTTGAACAAGCCAAAACCAACGCTCCTTGCATCGTATTTATCGATGAAATTGACGCAGTAGGCCGTCAACGCGGCGCTGGTATGGGTGGTGGTAACGACGAACGGGAACAAACCCTGAACCAGTTGCTGACCGAAATGGACGGTTTTGAAGGCAATACAGGCATCATTTTGATTGCTGCCACAAACCGCCCCGATGTGCTGGATGCTGCGCTGCTGCGTCCTGGTCGTTTCGATCGCCAAGTTGTGGTCGATCGCCCCGACTTCGGAGGCCGCCTCGAAATTCTCAACGTTCACGCGCGTGGCAAAACCTTGTCAAAAGATGTGGACTTGGAGAAAATCGCCCGCCGTACTCCCGGTTTCACCGGTGCAGATTTGGCGAACTTGCTGAACGAATCAGCAATTTTGGCAGCCCGCCGCAACTTGACCGAAGTCTCGATGGATGAAGTCAACGATGCGATCGACCGCGTGCTCGCAGGCCCAGAAAAGAAAGACCGCGTGATGAGCGAAAAGCGCAAAACCTTAGTTGCTTACCACGAAGCCGGTCACGCCTTAGTCGGTGCTTTGATGCCCGATTATGACCCAGTTCAAAAAATCAGCATTATCCCCCGCGGCCGCGCTGGCGGTTTAACTTGGTTCACGCCAAGCGAAGATCGGATGGATTCTGGCTTGTATTCTCGCTCTTACTTGCAAAATCAAATGGCGGTAGCTTTGGGCGGCCGGATTGCTGAAGAGATTGTCTTCGGTGAAGAAGAAGTAACCACTGGTGCTTCTAACGATTTGCAACAAGTGGCAAGAGTCGCACGTCAAATGGTGACTCGCTTCGGTATGAGCGATCGACTAGGCCCTGTAGCTCTGGGCCGCCAACAAGGCAATATGTTCATGGGTCGCGATATCATGGCTGAACGGGATTTCTCTGAAGAAACCGCATCCATGATCGACGACGAAGTGCGTTTGTTGGTAGAACAAGCTTACCGCCGCGCTAAAGATGTACTCGTCGGCAACCGCCACGTCCTCAATGCTTTGGCTGATATGCTAGTTGAAAAAGAAACCGTCGATTCCGACGAATTGCAAAATCTGTTAGCTAACAGCGATGTCAAAATGGCGACGATCGCCTAATTGATTTTGGATTTAAGATTTTGGATTTAATCTAAAGTTTTAAATCAGTAATTGGGGTGATTCTAGGATTGTCTGGAATCGCCCCAATTTTTTTGCGGTTAAGTTTCAGATCATTTCCGGCTGCACTCAGACATAATATAGAGGAGACGGCAGTGCCGTTTCCCTACCGCGATTAATTGTCGGGAAACGGCACTGCCGTGTCCTGGCTTTGGGTAATATTAATTCCGATGCTACCGGATTTGATATCACCTTTCGTAAACTTCTCTGCGGTGATTGACTTCCAGAATTTTTACAGTAAAAGTCCCGTCATTAATGCTGTAAATCACTCGATAATCGCCAATCCGAATTCGCCATTGGTTTTGCTTCGCTTTTAACTTGACACAACCAGGTGGACGCGGGTTGTCTGCTAAAGCATTAATTCTGGGAGAAATCCGGCTGCTGATTTCAACAGGGAGACAATCCAGCTCTTTTTCAGCAGATCGAGCAAAAATGACCAAATAATCAGACACTCAGCTTACCCTTTTCCATCAGTTTACGTTTAACTTCTTCCCACGGTACGGTAGGTTCATTCTCGCGCTCGTCAGCAATTATGCCATCATAAACATCTTCCCAAAGTTCGCCGTGCTTCTCGAATTCGAGCACCACCGCAATTTTTTCGCCTTGAGAATCAACTAAAAACTGAAAGTCGATCGGTTCGCCGCACTCAGCCAACACCTCGGCCCAAAATGCACCGTGTTCTTTGAGGTCAACAATTGCAGCGGTTTTGTTGCCCTTATTGTCAGTTAAAAATTGAACGCCCCGCATAGTGTAATTTGGCATATATCGGAGTTACGAATGTGTACTAAAATTATAGGCGAGACAAAATGAGTTGGCATGAATCATCAATCTTGGTTGACTTTACTAAAAAAACACCGGGCGATCGCAGTAATCCGTTCCTCCGAAAAAGAACTGGCTTTGCAGATGGCAAAAGCGGTTGTAGCAGGAGGAATACAGTTTATTGAAATTACCTGGAACACCCACAAAGCCGCTGAATTAATTGCCGAACTCCGCTCCGAATTCCCTACTTTTAGTATTGGCACTGGTACTTTATTAAACTTAGAACAGTTGCAGCAAGCGATCGACTGCGGCGCTCAATTTCTATTTACTCCCCACACCGATTTAGGTATGATTAAAACAGCAGTTGACGCCGGAGTGCCGATCGTCCCCGGTGCTTTTTCTCCCACAGAAATTTTGACGGCGTGGCAAGCTGGCGCTACCTGCGTCAAAGTCTTTCCGATATCCGGCTTGGGAGGTGCCACTTACCTAAAAAGCCTACAAGGCCCTCTGGGACACATTCCTTTGATTCCCACGGGCGGGGTGACGCTGGAAAATGCGAAAATATTTATTGAGGCTGGGGCGATCGCCGTTGGTTTGGCCGGAGACTTGTTTCCCAAAGACTTAGTGGAAAATGGAGACTGGGAGGCGATCGTCCAAATTGCCCGCAATCTCACCCAAAACTTAACAACTTGTTAAGCCCTGTTTCCAATCTAAAATTTAAAATCTAAAATAGTACGAGGTGTGAAAGTCTACCAATCTAAAATCTAAAATCATCTTGGGTGTGAGGAATGAAAAGCATTATCAACTCAACTTACTTGCGTCGCGCTGGAACTTTCTGCGCGAGTTGCGCTCTTACTGTTGCTGTTTTATTCGGAGGTTCAACGACATCACTTGCGAACCCGCAGCACAACACAATTGCCAATAGAATTTTGCAGTTGCAAGAATCCAGCCAGCGCTGGATTGAAATTGATTTATCCCGACAAAAGTTAGTAGCTTGGGAAGGAAATAAACCCGTTTACGCTGTAAATATTTCGAGCGGCAAATCATCGACTCCCACCCGCACCGGAACCTTTGCCGTTCAAACCAAATACCGCGTTGCGAGAATGACTGGGGAGGACTACGACGTGCCCGACGTTCCCTATACAATGTATTACGATGGAGGCATGGCAATTCACGGCGCTTACTGGCACAACTTATTCGGCAATCCCGTCACTCACGGCTGCACAAATGTCGCTGTAAATCATGCTAAATGGCTATTTGAATGGGCTTCGGTGGGAACACCCGTAGTCGTGCACAAATCTCAGATTTAGGGCATGGGGCCTGGGGAATTGGGCATGGGGCTTGGGCATAGTCGAACGCTATTCAATCTGTTAGAGCCCCGACTTCTTAAAGAAGTCGGGGTTCTGGGTATTATGTTTTTTTACGTGAGCTTACTTAGCTGCTGCTTTCAAGCACAAGCCCAATTGTACCAAACATCACTAAAGTCTAAGTTGATAAGTTATGATTGAGAAATAAAAAAGTTACATATGCCGTCGTCTCTCCACAGAATATGTACCGCATCATCAACAGAAGAATCCATTTGAAATAAAAGAATATTTTGCTCTGTGTCACTATCAGGGTTATTACCCCATCTTGCGTCGCCTTGTATAAAATCGGGATAACCGCCTATTTTATGACCGAAGGGACGCGATATCTCTAAATACTGTTTCATGATGCGATCGTTATTGCTCAATAATTCATACAAATCTTCTCCTGAACGTTGACTAAATTGGTAGTCATCAGTACCAATCGGTGCATATTTTTTAGTAAATTGCAAGCTGTAATATCAAATCCGGTTACATCGGAATCATACAGTAGCGAAAGCGATAGTCTCGCTCGCTTTCGCTACTTATAGCGAGCGAGACGCTTGCACTGCAACTCGAACAATTATGTATGATTCCGATTCCAGCGGAAACGATATGACCTCTTCCTTTGATTAATGACTCACGGGACATCCTCCTCTCGTTAACCCTGTTAAGAAATTATTGGTGTCAAAGAAATGTTCTACAGACTCAATCTTTAAATCCTCTGTGACTTTAGCAATGCTAAGACCAATAACTTCAATAGTTTCTCCTGTCCCTTGATGATCTTTGTAAGCTCCCCTAAAAACACCCCAGTGTCTCCACTTAAACACAACGTTAGGAGGCCCTGCAACGACTTCGACTAATTCCCAGTGAAAGCCATCGGGAAAAGCTGTGTGAAAGAGGTTGTAGGAGGATTGAAAGGTTTCATCAGAGGCGCGGTAGTAGTCTGAGTTTTCTAGAAAGAGATTATAGGTTCCCTGATCTACAACATCTTGGGCTGTGTATTCTTTTCCTCCATTAGTGCTCATACGGAATTTATCCGTAACTACAGAGATCCATTGTTGGGGATTGGTTTTGAAGGATGCTTCCATTTCAAATGTTCTCACCAGGTTATAGGCGATCGCATTCAAAGATCCTTCGGCATGATTGTGTTTCCTTTCCTTTTCCAAGAAAGCATTAGTGCGAGAATAGTCTGGACGATTCCCGTCCCGCCATTCTACTCCATCATCCTGTTTCAGAACTTCTTCTCTATCTTGCACCCAGAGGGGTAAGCCGGGAGTTGTACTCATACCTGTTAATCTCCTAGGATTTGGGTTAATGAAAATCTTGATACTACAATGAAAGACTGACGGTTCTGATTCGAGAGTATTTTAAATAAAAATGTATACCGAAGTTGTCGCCATGTCAATCCTACGCAGCCATAAACCTAACTATCTGCATAGGTTGTCGTCTCCAATAGACATCTCCAAAAACTAACTGGTTCCTAGGAAGAGCCTGGGAACCAGTAAACCAGTAATTTCTTAGTCCCCCTCTGCTCGGACGAAAGTTTGACTCTATGCAGCGATTTCAAGATCCGAATTATCTACCAAATTATCTAAAGTCTATCCTTAACTCAACTGCACAACGGGTTTATCCTCTAACAAAGTTGCATTTGTCAGCAAATCTTCCACGGTAATGCGTAAAAAGCGCTGTTCGTCCACGCGAAACAAAATTTTGATGCGATCGCCTCCCGGATACCCAGGCGGGGTCAATTGAGCGATACTGCGCGCTCCGTCTTTGTCATTTAGCGGTTGTACCGATGTTTGACCTGCGAATTGCTTAGTAATCAATCTATCGCCATCAAAATAGATCTCAGTCCCGCCAGTTTCCGCTCCCAATTCGCCGATAATTAATTCAATACTCGGCTGATTTTCCACAGAAGCTCCCAACACTAATTCTACCGGTTCGCTCATCGGATAAGACTGGCCGGATTTGATTAAATTGTGCCAACTGTGGCAATTTTCGCGGCGGTTCCAGTAGCGGATGCCGTAACTGTGATAGAGAAAATCTTTGATTTCTATGCCTTGACTTAGTTGCAGAGCACCTTGGGCGATCGCTTCAAAAGGTCGATCGCACTTAATCTTGGCCCGGTCGAAATATTGCTCAATCCATCGCTGCACTGCGGGAATTTGGACAGTGCCGCCAACGAGCAAAACTGCATCGATATCGCCAATTTTTAAGCCTTGGCGCAGCGCTTGCTGCAATACTTGATTCATGCACTCGTCTAGGTTCTCAAAAAAACCATGTTCTGCGAGGATGGATTCAAATTCTGCGCGTTCTAATTCTAATTCGTAAGTCTCAAAATTTTTATCGTCAAAATAAACCTCAGTCGCCTTTTCTAACAAAGACAACTGAATCTTTAATCGCTCTGCTAATCGCGCTGTAATCGGAGATTTAACCACTCCTTTGGTTGTGACAAAATAATCTACCAGCCAATTATCAATATCAGAACCGCCCAAATTTTGTCCGGCTTTAGCCAAAACCCGGGCAATTTTTGCCTTTTGTCCCGAACTTTCAGCCAGCAATCTTTCGCCCCATTTCAGAATAAAACCCAAAGGCTTTTTGCCAGCGTTACTGTCGAGCCGCACCAAAGAAAGGTCGAGAGTTCCGCCGCCAAAATCAATTACTAACAGATTTTCGCGATCGGCTAAACCGTAACCCAAAGCAGCCGCCGTCGGTTCGTCCAACATCCGCACCTGTTCTACTTGCAGAGATTGAGAAACTTTGCCCAGCCAATTGCGGTAAGCTTCAAAACTATCTACTGGGACAGTAAAAATCAAAGAATCTACCGGCAAGGGCAGTTCGCGAATTGAGTTGACAATTTGGCTCAAGTACCACTCACCTACTCGTTCAAAATTCACAATTTCCCCGTCCAGTTCCGGCACAAAACCCTGCACGGAAGTGCCAATTCCCCGCTTAAAATTGCGGAAAAACCGAGAATTCCCACTCAAATCAAGACCTTTGTCGCGGACTTGCTGACCCACTATTACTTTACTTTGAGCAGCGTCCTCAACGTAGAGCCAACTGGGAATTAGGGGCGGATTTTGAGCCGAGATTGCCGACAATCCCGGTAATTTCAAAGTTTCGGGCTGCGAAGCTGCTGGATTCCAGCGAGCGACGACGGTGTTGCTAGTTCCAAAATCGATTGCGATCGCCATGAGCGCCAAAATAAACAGCTACTAGGGATTAGAGCATATTATGGTATTTGGAGCCGCAAATGCAAACAGATTATTAAATTGTGCTGATATCAATAGTATGGACTGTTTTTAATTCGTAGCCTGAAACACTCTATTTTTCGTTAGTAGATGCTCGAATCGTCTTAAAACCTTTCTTCTATGGTTGGCAATCAAAAACTGTGCGAAGTATTGATAATTTGCCAAACTTTTTTTATGGTAATTACTTAGGCATGACTTGTGCACGCTACATATATTCGCCCGAGAAATCGCGATTGCGAAACCTACTTTTTTAAATATTCCCAGACGGATCAACCGGGTTTTTTCCGCAAGAGAGGGCGAAAAATAGCGGTTAAAAAACCGAGGTTTATTCTCTTATTCGCGCCTCCGGGACTGTCATTCGGGGATCGCCCTGCTGGTATTTGAGAAAACCACCATCTTTGAATCCTGACCAAATACGATATTTTGTTAAGCAATACCGACACTACAGTTACCAAAAAATCACAGTAGCCGAGCGGTGTTTAGATCCTTTGGAGCGATCGGGAAATCTACATTCTCAAGGTAAAAACTTCCCTCTTTGATGTTGCAGGATAAAATTTTGCCTGATGCGATGTCAATAAATCTGAATATTGTAACCAATGTTACCTTTAGCCTGCACAGCAAAGGTGGGGTGCTTTTCGGTTTCCCGTACATCCCTGTTTGTTGGATAGGTAAATGCTGTTATGTTAGACATGAAGTGTTCTCAAGCTTGGTGTTAACCCCGAAAAAAGCTACTGCTTGAGCAGGGATCTGTCTTCAGGAGGAACTTTCGCCCCCAAGAAAAATTCCCCCTACAGGAACTGTTTCGCGAGCCCATCAATCGTTATTATCAAATCAATGAGTGAAGTTGTTGCAGATTGATCGCTTGGTGTTGCGAACAGTCACTCTTGTTCGATTCTATGTACACACCAGGAAAGCGGTAATTCATATTCACCCGCCCCTCTTTCCTGTCTGTCTCTAACAAAGCGCGCTCGTAGCAGCGCCGAAAGCGAGTCGGAGTCTTCAGCGGGACTTAAAAATGAAAATCACGTTTGTTCTTCCTACTCTGTGTCTGACTGGTGGAATACGAGTAGTATCTATTTTCGCAGAACGTTTGAGAAAGCGAGGGCACGAAGTGTTCGTCATCTCTGTACCCCACGACCAACCGAGTCTGCGCCAGCAAGTCAAGTCGCTGCTGCGGGGACGGGGTTGGATTTCCACACCTGAAAACGATCCCATATTTTTCGACAACTTAGGTGTAGAAAACAAAATTATCGATCGCCACCGCCCCGTAGAGGACAAAGATGTACCTGACGCTGACGTAATAGTTGCAACCTGGTGGGAAACCGCCGAGTGGGTAGCAAAACTCTCTCCCAGCAAAGGAGCAAAAGCTTATTTTCTCCAGCACCACGAAGTTTTTGAGTATCTACCTCAAGATAGAGTAGAAGCAACCTGGATGCTGCCCATGCACAAAATTACGATATCTCAGTGGTTAGTTGACCTAGCTCGGACTAAATACGGCGATCGCCAAGTTTCCTTAGCTCCTCCGAGCGTTGACACCAAGCAATTTTATGCCTCTTTGCGCCACAAACAATCAGTTCCTACAATTGGAATAATGTACTCTACAATCTACTGGAAAGGAACTGACATCGCCCTCAAAGCTTTTTCCCTAGCTGCTGCAAACATCCCCAACCTGCGTCTGGTTGCCTTCGGTTCAGAGGCCCCATCCCCGGAATTGCCCCTACCGGCCAATGCCGAGTATGTAATTCAACCTGACCAAGACAAAATCAAAGACTATTACAGCAAATGTGATGCGTGGCTGCTGGCCAGCCGCTCTGAAGGCTTCGGCTTGCCAATTATCGAAGCGATGGCGTGCCGCACTCCCGTCATCAGTACCCCAGCAGGCGCTGCTCCTGAAATTTTAAGCGGCGGTAGTGGCATACTTGTCAGACCAGAAGATCCCCAAGAAATGGCAAAAGCCATAGAGTATATCTGTCAGTTGCCCAATGCTAAGTGGCAAGCCATGTCCGAAGCCGCCTATGCCAAGGTGAACAATTATACTTGGGAAGATGCCACGGATCATTTTGAAGCGGGATTGAAAGTTGCTGTAGACAAATCTCAACAGCGCGACGTTAAGATAGTTTCCTTTTCTCCCTACTATGCGGCCCAATCTGGGGAGCTTAAAAAAGTTGAGGTTGGATGCTAACTGGTGAAATTTGAAATTCTGCCCGCCAGGCCAAGATCACAGGATTCTCACCAGCAATTCAATATCGTTTGGTGGGGTGCTTCTGCCAAAACTCAAATCGCCCGTGTCCTGTTTTATACTTAGCAGTCTCGTCCACAAGAATTCTGACGGCATCGACTAGCGAATACTGGTTTAATGTTGCCGTCTGCCAAAATCTGAACCCGAGTGCAACGGAGTTTTTAAGGCTCGCGCCGTTACAGGTTAGACTTGTCTAGTCTTCCCAGATATCCCGATCTCTAATTGGGAAAAGTCCCTGACAACAAAGTAAGTTAGGGTCGAGTATCAAGTGACGATCGCCGACCGCATTCGCCCGCACCCGCACAACAGCCAAAAAGAGAGTCGTTAGTGCGATCGACCAGTGATGGAGAAGTTTTATAAACCAGTATCAATCTTCCGTATCCATTCATGAAAATTACTTTTGTCCTTCCCTTCCTTAGTCTTTCAGGTGGCATGAGGGTTTTATCTATCTACACAGAACTTCTCCAAAAGCGAGGACACACAATACTGCTCGTCTCTATACCCCCGGCACAACCGACTTTGATCCAACAGTTGCGATCGCTGGTGAGGGGTAGGGGTTGGCAGTCCGCTCCAATGAAAGAACTATCTCACTTTGACAAAGTGGATGTCGAACACGTAGTCCTGGAAACTAACCGTCGAATTACCGACCTTGACGTACCTGATGCCGATATCATCATGGCTACTTGGTGGGAAACTGCCGAGTCGGTGGCAAAACTCTCTCCCAGCAAAGGAGCGAAAGTATATTTTATCCAACACTACGAGGCTTTTGACTACTTACCAAAAGGTCGAGTAGAGGCAACTTGGCGACTGCCCATGCACAAAATCGCTGTGGCCCAGTGGCTGGTAGACATAGCTCGGAATAAATACGGCGATTTGTCTGTATCTCTCGTCCCTCCCACAGTGGACACTAAACAATTTTACGACCCCCAGTCGCGATCGAAGCAGCAACAAGGCAAGCAGTCAGTTCCCACAGTCGGACTGTACTATTCTACAACTCGTTGGAAAGGCTGCGATATAGCACTGGAAGCTTTCTCTATAGCGGCTAAAAAAATTCCCAACCTTCGTTTAGTTGCCTTTGGTTGTGGCGAAACTCCTCCTCCCTCTTTGCCACTGCCGGATAATACTGAGTATATAATGACACCTAGTCAAGACCAACTCAGAGAATCCTATAGCAAATGCGACGCTTGGTTGTTTGCTAGCCGCTCCGAAGGCTTCGGCTTGCCAATTATTGAAGCAATGGCTTGCGGCACTCCAGTCATCGGCACTCCTGCGGGTGCGGCTCCGCAACTCCTTGCTGGCGGGGGTGGAATACTTGTCAAGCCAGAAGACCCAGAGGATATGGCAAAAGCCATCGAGCAGATTTGTCAGTTATCTGATGCCCAATGGAAGGCAATGTCTGAGAGTGCTTGGGAGACGGTGAGCAATTATACCTGGGAGGATGCAACCGATCTCTTCGAGGCTGCACTGTACGCTGCTGTCAATAACTCGCCGAAGCAGCTCTCCGGACTATAGCGGAAGCTTGTAAAAGCTCTAACTTGACCAGGTTAAGCTCTACAATAACTACGTTATTTGAATCAAAAAACCTCAGAATACGTGCCACTTTTGAGCTATTTTCTACAACTTTAAACAGGCTTAACGAATTAAACCAGCGAGTTGTTCCTAACAAGTTCAGATCGCATTGCCCAAGCAAACCTAACCAAGAAATTGAGAGATGCAGTAATGCGTACCTTTGTTTTAGATAAAAACCTCAAACATCTTGACTTCTACCATCGGGCACGGGCTAGAGAACTACTCAAAAAAGGGCAAGCCAGAGTCTTCAAACGCTATCCGTTTACCATCGTGTTACAGGATAGAAGCATGGAATATTCTGTAACTCATCCTTACAGAACCAAGATTGACCCCGGAGCAAAGTAACAGGTATTGCCGTTCAAAAGCAAACAGGAAGACTCACCAATGCCTTAGAGATAACTCACGGAGGACGGCAAATCAAGAACGCCCTTGAATCTCGCAGCGCTTTAAGGAGAGGGCGACGTAACTGCAAGACTCGTGACCGTAAACCGCGATTTTTCAATCGGACTGGTATAGAATGATGGCTACTGCCCTCCCTTGAGAGTCGAATTGCTAACCTTGAAACCTGGGTTAGACGAATCAGGAAAGTTTGCCCTATTACAGCAATCTCTCAAGAGCTAGTGCGGTTTGAGTTGCAGCAGATCCAGAATCCTGAAATTAGCCCAATTGAGTATCAACGAGGTGAATTGTTTGGTTTTGAACTCAAAGAATATTTACTTCATAACTGGGGTATAAAATTTTTCTCTTGTGTTGCAGAAAATATCCCATTATAAATCGAACCTATTATTGCTAAAAGCAAAAGAGGTTCTAATCGCAGGGCTATTTCATTCTCAGACAAATCATCGTTTTGTAGGGGTAGTGCCAAGAGTGCCTACCCTCCCCATCCACGATTTTACACTTGTTTCAGAGATTGGGGCGGGCACTCTTGGCACCGCCCCTACAAGAGAATGAAACAGCCCTGGTTCTAATCGAGTCAGCAACTTAACTCTACCCTGTCATTCCTGCAACCAAGCTAAGGGAAATAAACCTCTTGAGGAGTTTATAAAAAAGAAACCTAATCTTCTCAAACGAGTTTTAGTTCCAGCTAAAGCATCGTTAAAGGATGCAGCAGTGGCTAATGTAAAACGTTGGGAACTGTACAGACCACTGCAAGCAATGGGCTGCATCTGTTGAGACCGAAGAGGAAGGACAAAGTTCAATCGAACAACCAGAGGAATCAAGAAAACCCATTCCACAGATGCCGCTGGTGTGGGAGCATCGACTCCAGAGAGCCTTCTTTTAAATCGGAATCAAGCCTTTGTCAATCAAAGCCTATGGTGATGGCAAGAGACAGCATTGCGGGAGTGACCTCTACGGATTCCCTATTCGTCACGCTCGCTCGAACCCAAAAGTTTTTCATGGGTTTCCAGACAGGCTCAACATAGTTAAAGCCAAGGTTTTGAGTGGCAAGTATATGGGGAGCTACACTGGAAGAATAGTTATTAGATTCAAACCAAGTTTCAAACCAACTACAAGAGGGAAAAATTTCGACGTGCATCCAAAATATCTGAAAACCATTCACAAGGCTGATGGATATGAAGAGCAAAGCTCAATCGGGATGATTGGCTGTCGCTCAATTTATTTGTTGGTGGCGATTCCCCAGACGCTAATTTTTCCAGGTATAACGTCTGGCCCATCGCCACGTCTGAGGTGGAACGTCAGCCAGAATTAACGGACGCGTAAAATTCATGTTGATTTAAAATGTTGGGGTTGGGCGATCGTTTAAACGAGAATTTAGATCTGGAAAATTGAGTTTTTTTCTACAATTTTACTTCCAAAAAAGACCTATGGTTGCATTAATCCCAGTTGCTATGTTCGGCTTTATTCCCATCGTTTTTTACCTGTTTATGAGGTTTCCGGCTCAGCGGGCGGTAATTATAAGTTTTGTGGTAGCGTGGCTGTTTTTGCCACAAGCTTCTTATCCCATCCCCATATTGCCAGCGTATAACAAAATATCGGCAGCTTGCTACGGCATTTTGCTGGCTACTATTTTTTACGATACTGCACGCATCACCACTTTTAAGCCCGGTTGGCTGGACGTGCCAATGGTAATTTGCTGTTTGTCTCCAATTGTTTCACAAGTTTCTAATGGCGGCAGCCCGATTTCTCCGACTTTCAACCAAATCATTACTTGGGGTCTTCCTTATTTTTTAGGACGCTTATATCTGTCTAATTTAGAGGGGCTGCGACAATTGGCGATCGGAATTTTTGCAGGTGGGTTAGCCTACATTCCTTTTACTTTAATTGAAGGGGTTAAGGGCCCACTTTTGCACCAAATAGTTTACGGTGTCAATGCCTTTGACGACTGGGGTCAAGCAAGGCGTATGGGGGGGTGGAGACCCGTAGTATTTATGCAGCATGGTTTGATGGTGGGCGTGTGGATGATGACAGCCGCCTTAATCGGAATTTGGCTCTGGCAAACTGGGACGCTCAAAAAGTTTTTTGGTCAAAACATCAAGACTTTAGCAATTGTATTAACTATCGCTTTTTTTCTGTGCCGTTCTACTGGCGCATATAGTTTATTTGGAATCGCGTTGATTGTCTTATTCTGTGCCAAGTGGTTTCGCACCTCTTTGCCCCTGCTATTAATAATTGGATATGTAGTATTTTATCTGTACATAGCTGCATCGGGTCAGTTTTCGAGCCAAGACGTGATTGGCTTCATCACTCAACTATTTGGCGAAGAACGAGCCGGCTCTCTGAAGTTTAGATTTGACATGGAAGAGATATTGGGGGAAAAAGCGCGGCAAAGATTTCTTTTTGGCTGGGGGGATGGGGGCGGAAATCGCGTGTACAACCAGTACGGTCAAGATATCTCGGTCACCGACAGCTTGTGGATTATTGCATTTGGCGTCTACGGTGCAGTCGGTTTAGTTAGTTTATTTTCTTCATTGTTACTTCCTGTTGTCGTCTTTTGCGTGAAGTATCCCGCCAGAACCTGGTCTAATCCCAAAGTAGCGCCCGCTGCGGCTCTGGGAGTAGCCTTAACTATGTATGTGTTTGACTCTGTTTTGAACGCTATGACTAACCCGATTTTTGCGTTCATTGCTGGGGGAATATCGGGTCTGGTCTTAAAAGCTCCAGAAAGTCTTAAGACCAAGAAAACCAGTTCCCCTCCCAGAAAACAGTCGCTGGTTCACCAAAAATCAGGATAATTTTCAGAAATGCGATCGCTCGCAGTGCGCTCAAAGCTTGAAAATATCTTACATTCGCTGGATACAAAAGCTCAAAAATCTACTGCCATTGCATCAAATCAAGTTCGAGAGTTGCGCTCTCTTTCTCAGTTGGTCAAAATTAGTGTAAAAAAAAAATTACATTAATTTATGATGCTTCAATTATTAGCACGGAATTGCGTTTTTATGAAAACTGTATTGCAATTTGTAAACACCAATTGGCTTGATACACTTTTTGCTAAAACGAGCTGATTCTTTACACAATCTTTAAAAATCTTGAGTGGACAGGTAGACTGTACGAGGCTATACTTAAGAAAGTATATTCACGCCGCCTCGAAGTAGTTTAAACACGAGGCTGTAGTGTGGGTTATAATAGTTTGAGTTGTAGTTTAATATAAAGCGGGAAGGAAATAATAAATGAAAACCGTTAATTTATTGAATGTCTCCATAGATAACTTGTCAATAACCGAGTTGTTTGAAAAACTAGACTGCGAAGGTGGTGTCGTATTTACGCCCAATGTAGACCACTTGATTAAGTTGCAGTATGACCGCGACTTCTATGAAGCTTACAATAAATCTAGTTATAGAGTCTGCGACAGTCAAATATTGATGTATGCCTCAAAATTTTTGGGTACTCCTCTCAAAGAAAAAATTTCTGGATCGGACTTGTTTCCTGCATTTTATATGTATCACAAGGATAACGAGAACATTAAAATATTTTTGCTAGGAGCTGGTGAAGGTATTGCTAAGCAAGCTCAGGAAAAAATTAATAATAAAATGGGTAGAGAAATAGTGGTTGAAGCACATTCTCCTTCTTTTGGGTTTGAAAACAATGAGGAAGAGTGTGAAACAATAATTGACACGATCAATAAATCAGGAGCTACTGTTCTGGCCATAGGAGTGGGATCGCCCAAGCAAGAGAAGTGGCTGGTTAAATACAAGAGCAAACTAACACACGTCAAAATTTTCTTAGGTGTAGGTGCAACCATTGATTTTGAAGCTGGTTGCAAAGCAAGAGCTCCCAAATGGATGAGCGAAGTTGGCATAGAATGGGTGTACCGACTGTTAAGCGAACCGAGAAGGTTGTGGAAAAGATATTTGATCGAAGGTCTGCCTTTTTTCCGATTAATCTTAGAACAAAAATTAGGGTTTTATAAAATGCCTTTTCTTGACAGCAAAAACACGAAGCTAGAATGGGAAGGCGGTTCTTAAAAACTGGATCGACAAATCTATAATGTAAATTAAGCTGAGTATGATATCTGGCGTTTGACTTCAAGGTAAGACGGATGCAAGCTGTGGATAGCCCGATCGCACTTGCTCCCAAAATTATTCAGTTTTCCTTTCAATTCCGGGTAAAATCGGAATGAAACCTTTTTTTGAAATCCCTAATTAGGGATGGAACGAATGAATCTGCCTTCTTTCTTGTGGTTGTGGAAAATAGCTGCTTGGTCAATGGGTGTTTCCCTGTTAGCTTACCTGTTGCTGGCCGTTACTGGAACCTGGATGTTTGCCGCCCGCAGTACGAAAAAACCGCGACCAAAATGGCTGCGTCCATTTCATCTGGCTGTAGGTGCGGGGATGGCGACTTTGGTAATTTTACTGCTGGGAATTGGCGTAGTTGGAACCCTGGGAGAGTACGGCAAATTGGGTCATTCAATTCATTTGCCGGCGGGGTTAGCTGTTGTTGCTTTGGTGTTGGTTTCTGTGGGAAGCGGGCTGCAAATTGGCCCTAAACATCCTTGGGCGCGTCCCCTCCACATCAGCTCTAATTTGGCTTTGTTTGCGGGATTTGTGACTGTGTTGCTCACAGGATGGACAATTGTACAAAAGTATTTACCGACAGCTTGAAACCTTTATATTTACATATTTTTGATTTCAGGAAATTCCCAAATACCGGATTTGTAGGCAGGTTTTACCAACAATTTCTTCCTCAAATCAAACATCTCGAAAAACCCGCCCCCATACACCAAAAGTCCAAATATTGATAATCTTGATGTAGATTATTCCCTGGTTTGGATCGGGTTTACGAGACGGTTTATTTTCGGGAATTATTGTCGGTAAAACCAGCCCTTACAGACAGGAAACACTAGGTTATAGCTGTGAAATCTAAAATATGTTGCGCCGTAATCTGCGGTTTTTCTAAGTGGGGAACGTGCCCGCAATCCGGCACCCAAATTAGTTTGGAGTTGGCGATCGCACTTTCAAACTTCGCCGCATCCGCCGTCCCCAAAATTCGGTCTTGTTTTCCCCATAAAATCAGCGTCTGCTGCTGAATCTGATCCAGTTTTTCCCCAAAACCTCCATAGCCCCCGCTTTTGGTAAACGCAATTAAAGCTTGATTCCAGTTGGACATTTCTAAGTGCAGGGCGGCGCAAGTTTGTGCATCAACAGAAGCCAAAGTTTTATCGAAATAAGCATTAACACTAATTTTTTGGCGAATTTTAGGGTTTCGCAAAAATGAAGTTGCTAAATATCCTAAAGGAGGAATTAAATATTTCCCTTTATTAGAAGTGATGGCAAAACCAGCACTGTCAATTAACACTAATTTTTCCACACTTGCGGGATGATTGATAGCAAAATCAATTGCTGCTGCACCTCCCATAGAAGCACCGACTAATATTACAGGCTGGGAAATTAGCGTTTTCCAGAAATAGTAGAGGTGACTTCCAATCGCCTTTTGACTGAATGCTAAACCCGCAACTCTTTCTGTAAAGCCAAAACCCAACAAATCAACCGCCCAAGTTTCATTTTTTTCGGCAAGTAGCGGTAACAGACGGCGGAATTCCAACACCGAACTGTCGAAGCCGTGAACTAGCAAAATAGGCGTGTTTCCGCTGCCTTGACGCACGTATGTTGTGGCAATTGGCTCAGGAGTTAGGGGAGTTGTAATTGCCTCCCGTTGAATGCTTTGGGCTAAAGCTATTGAGGTGGGTTCTGTAAGTTGTGCGATCGCTTTTGGCAGAAAGTTTACTGGCATTATTCTTAATAAATTGTGAATTCCTAGGGACGCCACCAAGAGTTCACACCCCTATCAATCGGTAGGGGCGGATCGGCTGAGGATTTATGCTAAAAATCAGTTTACCATTTCACGCAACCGCCTGCTACGGGCCAATAATTTTGAGGATCAGCGGTACTTGGAAGTACGGCTGGCTTTTCGCCAATCTGTTTTTCGCTCGCACGCAAGTCTGAGAGTTTTCACCTCAATAATCGGGATATAAAACCTAGAATTTCAAATCTAAAATCACTTGGCGGCTGTGCAGAGATAGCCAAAAATTCAGTAGTTCTTCACCAACTTGTTCTGGATAAAAGTGATGGAAAAAATGCCTACCATCTAGACATTCCCAAAGCCGATCGCCTTTTTTCATCAACTTCAGCCAGCGGCGCATCAGAATAGGAGATACTACCAAGTCTGTCTTGCTACTGCATAACAACAAAGGTACTTCGACACCCTCATTGGATAAATTTGTGGTGCTAAATAACGAATGAGGAGAAGGGGAAAGTGCTAAATCCTCTTCAAAATATGATACAAATCTTTCACTAATATACTTATTTTGTTCCCCCAACATATCACCAACCATTTGAGTTAAAATTTGTTCGCGGCTCCAAGTAAAAGCCGAAAGATGTGTATAGTAATGAGCTTGCCAATTAATAGTAGATGGCAAGCCGACAGCTAATAGTCCCAAAGAGCTGACTTTGTGAGGATAGCGGCGCGCATACATTAAACCAATTAGTCCGCTGGTACTGTGACCGATTAGATGAATTGGGCGATCGCGAAATTTTAAATAGTGATGCAGTAGCTCAACAGCGACATCTAAAGAACAACCTTCATCTTCAGTTTGTTCGTATTCCCATATTTGGATTGGTACTGACTGATTTAAGTAGTCAAGCAGAGAGCGATCGAATATTTGCAAACTTGGACTGGAACTTAGCCATAGTACATCATCTGAAGTAAATCTCATCAATTTTTAGTTGGCAATTGAACTATAGAAGAAGGAAGAAGGAAGAAGGAAGAAGGAAGAAGGAAATTAGGAGACGGCATTGCCGTGTCCCTACAATATTATTTTAAGTAGGGAAACGGTACTGTCGTCTCCTCTATATCATAACAAGTGCAACCGGAATTGATATAACTGGTTCCTAGGCAGAGCCTGGGAACAAGTAATCCTAGATCCCAAATTCTTTCTTGAGTTGAGATACCCAAGATTTAACCCGCAATTCTGTCATATCAGATTGGTTGTCTTCGTCGATCGCCAAACCCAAAAATTTGCCATCAACCACGGCCTTAGATTCATTAAAATCATAGCCATCTACCGGCCAATATCCGACTGTTTCGCCGCCCTGTTCCGTGATTTTCTCTGCCAAAATCCCCATTGCATCCATAAAATTATCCGGGTAGCCTTCTTGGTCGCCAGTTCCCAAATAAGCTACTTTCTTGCCGCTAAAATCAATATTTTCGATTTCCGGCAAAAATCCTTCCCAGTCGCTTTGGAGTTCGCCGATGTTCCAGGTAGGACAAGCGATAATCAAACATTCGTATTCCGCAAAATCATCGCTGTCAGCGCCGCCGATGTCGTGTAAAGTCACGATGCTACCGCCAAATTCATCCCGAATCATGTCGGCGACAGACTCAGTTTTGCCAGTTGTAGTTCCGTAGAATAGTCCAATAGATTTCGACATTGTTACTCCAAAGGTGAAAGTTTACAGGTTTTGAGATTAATTTTTTTTGCGTCAGGATTTGGCATTTCCTGTCTGCAATTGAGACAAAAACAGTAGACGCGATTGTGGCGCACCTGAGAAATCAGGGAATCAAGACAGCAAGGACACTGTTTTTTCATCCGCTTAAAGTTGAAAATTCATTAACCAAGCTGACTCGCTCATCTCGGGGTCTGCTTCGCAGTTAATTAGTAAAATATTCAGCGTGGTTTCTACTTTTAGGGTGCACGGAATGCCGGCGGGTATAAACACGAATACTCCCGGTTGTAAAGTAACTGTCCGATCGCCCACAGCGAGATTTCCCAGCCCTTCTAAGACGGTTATGGTCACATCTTGAGAATGATCGAGGTCGGGTATTTCTGAATTTGTACCCAAACTCATCACTTTTTGGCTGTACGGGGCTTGTGTGTCGCAGGGGCGATCGGCAAACAAGGACACCATTGCTGCTGTTGCTGTCACCGTGATTGACCTCCAGGTACTGTTAACTTCCGGCAGTTATTGCAATTAATATTCAATAAGCTACCATGCAATCTCGATAAATAGTCAAGAATTTAACATTAAGTTTTGTTGCGATAGGCTGTGTATATGGGTTTACAAGCAGCAATTGCAGCGGGAATTTGAGAGCGGCGGTAATTAGGGGCCAAAAAATTGCGGGGGCGATCGCGCCCACCGCAGAATACTTGCTAATTATTTTCAGTTGTAGTAGTCGTCAAGACGCTTTGGTTATTGTTCCCTGAGCGGAGTCGAAGGGCAGGGCACCGCAAATGACTAATGACTAATGACTAATGACTAATTATTCTTCGCCCCCACCCCAACATACATAATCGAAGTATCCTCATTAATTTGGATTTTAAACAACCCAGACTTTTTGTAATCAACATAATTACCGAAATTCGAGGTTAAGGTTTTAGACGCTTGTTTCATCACACCCGAATCTGGAAATAGCTGCTTTCCGCCCATCAAATTTCCCCAAAAACCATTCATCTGAGCTAAAAGAGCGCCAATCTCACCAAACATATCAAAACCTTTAATTTCGATATTACCAAAACCAGTATCGCCCATCACCACAGACAGTTCTTCCGGCGTAATAAACTTGTCCCAATCGTGAACGCCCTTCCTAATTTCCTGCAAGATATTTTCCATCATCCCAATCATCACAACTTGCGACGAAAAAGTTCGATTAATCGTATCAAAAAAGAACAATCCCCCAGGCTTCAGAATTCTGTGAACTTCCGACACAACTTGTTTATAATCGGCGACGTGTTCTAGAACATCAACACAAATTACTACATCAAAGGTATTATCATCATAGGGCATATTTTCTGCCAAACCCTGCCTGTAGTCAATTTCAAAACCACTAATCGCTGCATGATTCTTGGCTGCTTGAACACATTTTTGGGATTGGTCGATTCCCGAAACAATCGCGCCTCTCTCGGCCATAAACTCGCAGGAAAAACCGCCACCACAGCCGACATCTAAGGTTTTCAATCCCTGCCAATTTGTCGCGTGTCTGTCGAAAAATTCAAATCTGGGTTTATTTAGATGGTAAAGAGCATAGATTTTAGATTTTTCGTCCCACCAATTATCGGCATTTTCATCGTAAAATTCTAAATCATTTTTTACTTCGGTTTTTAGCACGGTTTGTTTCCTACTTAGAATAATTTACATCGCCACAATTTATGATTATAATACTTTTGCCATAAATTTTAACCAAATGGATCGGGTTTCTATTATTATCCCAACTCTGAACGAAGCGGCTTGTCTCCAACGCACCCTCCGTCAACTCAGTATTCTCAATCCGGCGGCTTGGGAGGTTTTGGTGGTAGATGGTGGTAGTCAAGACGAGACAGTGGCGATCGCCCTTTCCTCCAAAACCCGCGTTATTTCCAGCACTACAGCCGGACGTTCCGTACAAATGAATCTAGGTGCACAAACCGCTACGGGTGACATTCTGTGCTTTCTCCACGCGGATACTTTAGTACCAGATGACATTGTATCAGTCATCCAAACAACACTGTGCGATCGCAAAATTGTCGGTGGCGGATTCATCTCCCTCATGACTGGTTTCCACCAAACAAGATGGGGTTTTTCGCTACACAATTACCTGAAAACTTATTACGCGCCGCTATTATTTCGTCCTCATTTATTTCTCAAAGGATTTAGGTTGCTATTTGGAGATCAAGTAATTTTTTGTCGCCGTACAGACTTTTTAGAATGCGATGGTTTTGATGCAGAAATGCCAATTATGGAGGAAGCTGATTTGTGTTTGAAGTTGGCAAAACGGGGTAAGATTAAGTTAGTAAATAGAATAGTCGAAAGTAGCGATCGGCGAGTTGCGAATTGGGGCGAACTTAAAGCAATTACTATCTATCTTACTATTGGTTTTTTATGGGGTTTTGGCGTTTCAGCAAAATATCTCAAACAGTTTTATGAAGACATCCGCTGAAACCTAAAACCCGATTAGATTCCCAAAATATACGGGCTGTATTTCTTGGGCAAAAATTTCTGCAACAGGTAAATAATTGCCGCACAAACCAACAAAGTCCCGGTAACTAAAAAGCCGAGCTTCAGCAGCGGATCTACGGGATCAATAAATTTATAAAAGACTAACAGCACATATTTCACGACTGTCGAATCCAGGAGATATATCGGGAATGAATAAGCAGCCAAGATTTTGACTAACCCAGATAGTCTACTGGGAAGTGCGATACTCTTAGAAAATGCCAGGATCGACAAGACGAACAAAATTGCGTATCCTTGAGAAGATAGTTTAAAAAACGCTCGCAGAAACCATCCCTCTGAATTAACTTCACTTATCAGGTAGTATTCCCAAACGCTCGCTATAAAAAACAGGATAGTTGCTCCTAAAATTGGCACTTTTCTGCGTTCGATAACGGGTTGAATTCTGTTATAGGAACTTCCTAAAAATAGGCCTGTTGAAAATGGCAATATCCAACTGAAAATCCAGCGCTCCATCAAAGGTAGAGGTATTGATATGTATTTGAGAGCGGTTAAGTAAAATAATATTGTAAAAATTGTTTGAATTATCAAACCCAAACCCAAAATTTTTCGGGGTTCTAAAAAATTTAATTTAACTAGGAGCCACCACCAACCGTAGCATTGAATAATCACAACTATAAAGTAATAGGGAGGCATCACTGAGCCAGTCAGGATATCTCGAATTAATGCAATTAAATCAAATTTTTTGAGATTCCCCAAATTATTTAAGATGTATAAAGCTACTGACCAAAATAAATAAGGGGGTATAATTTTTGACAGTCTTTTTTTTAAGATAAGTGTGGGATTATTTTGATTTTCCAGTTTGTTGGTGAGAAAGAAACCGCTGAGGATTAAAAATGCAGGTACGCAAAATAGTTGCAATGTATCGATGGAGACAAATAAAATTGTACGATCGCGAAGTGCTGAGAATCCAGCATGAGTAATCACCACACTGACGATCGCCAAAGCTCGGATTAAATCAAATTCAGCGAACCTGTTAGATGCTTTTTCCATTGTAAAAATTGGAGTGTAAAAATTGGAGTCAGCTTAACGACTAATCTGGTAATGCTGCCAACATATCAGAAAATATAATTTTTGCGCCAATTTCAACAAAACTTAACTCAATGGGGAGCATAAATCATCAATAAATGAACTTGCAGCAAGAATGAAAAGTCCTGATGGTTTAAAAATATCAGGGTTCTTCCTACTCACTGCAAATGATGTGTAGCGGCGAAATTAGTTAACAATTAGCGATCGTTTCTCAGAGCTATTGTCCAGAAACACTATCTAATTGATCGCGACCATTACGAATTACTCGGAGCATATCGCTCAGCTTGTGTTCGATATTATCGAGCACTTGGTCAGCATAGTCGTCGGCTCCGTTTTGAATTTCCTCGCATTCAGCCAGTGCCCTGACTCTCATCTCTTCCAAGTCCTCTTGAGCCTGGTAGCGAATTTGTTCGACTTCCGCCAGCGTCGCCTGCTGAATTGCTTCGCAGTCGAGCAAAACTTGCTGTCGCAACTGATCTGCTTCTATCTTCGCCTGCTGGAGCAGGCCCATATCGTTTAAAAGTTCTGCTGCTCGCTGTTCTGCTGCTTCTATCACTTCTTGAGCGTAGAGTTGGGCTTCTTCGAGCAGTTCGTCTTTGTGCCGGATGACTGTCTCGGCTTCGGCAAAGGCGATCGGCAAATTTAGCCTCACTAAGTCTAGCTGATCGAGCAACTGTTCTTCATCCACCAGAGTGCGTCTGGTCATGGGAATGCGCGGGCTGTCGAGCACAATTTCCTCAAGCCGGTTCAATTCCCGCTGGATGTCTACTCCTGCGGTTCTGGTTTCATCTCCGAAGGCGGCTGGGTGCTGAGGTGATTCGTTCTCAGTGCTGCGTCCGGTGCTGTCGGGTTCGATGCGAGTTGGTTCCTGCTGGCGTAACATTTGTAAATATCTAGGGCGACGTGTTTCGGAACAAGATGATCTACGGAGCCACCAAACTTGGCTATTTCTTTAACTACACTACTACTTAAAAAGCTGTACTCGTTAGAAGTTGCCAAAAAAACTGTTTCAATTTCCCCCAAAAGGGTTTTATTGGTGTGGGCCATTTGGAGTTCCATTTCAAAATCTGTTAAGACCCGGAGTCCCCGCAGCAGCACTTTGGCTTGTCGAATCTTAGCATAGTTTACTGTCAAACCCTCAAAACTGTCTACTTCTACGTTTGGCAAGTGTTGGGTAGAGCGCAGGATCTGCTGTATCCGTTCCTCTACGGTGAAGAGAGGGCTTTTGCTGGGGTTTCTGACTACGGTAACAATTACTCGATCGAACAATTTGCAACCACGTTCGATAATGTCTACGTGACCGAAGGTAATGGGGTCAAAGCTGCCTGGATAAATTGCAATCACAAGTTTGGCTCAACGGGGAGTGGGGGAGAGGGAGATTGGGAGATTGCGAGATTGCGAGATTGGGAGAGAGTGGGAGATTGGGAGAGTGGGAGATGTGGAAAATCTTCCTTCTTCCTGAATTTCCCCCCTTGGGGGGGGCAGGGGGGGGTGACTTCTTCCTTCTTCCTTCTTCCTTCTTCCTTCTACTTTTTGATGGAATGAGCTTTGTAGAAAGTTTCGAGGCTTTGCCTGTCGCCCACAAACCGCCAGTGCCAAGGCTCGTAACTGACGCCTTGGCGATTGTTTTTGGGAAAGGACATTTCAAAGCTGAAAGTGGCTGCATTGGCTTCTAGCCACTTAAATGCTTGGGTATTTTCAAAGCTTTGACTGAGGTTGGTATCCGGGAAACTGCCGTCGCCGAGGTCGATCGCGTAACCGGTGTGGTGTTCGCTGTACCCTGGAGGGGCGCTGACTTCGGCTCGCTTGCTGGCGTTTTGCCTGCGTTCGGCTTTCACGTCAAAAAATACGTGCTGTTGGTCTTCCACGGAGCGAAAGCCGGATATGGGAGCGAAATAGATCCCTGATGCCGCAGCGGCGTTGGCCATTTCCTGATATTTTGCTGCCGCCCCGGTGCGGAGTTTGACGCTACCGTCGGAGGTGACGGCTACCAAGTCTTTTGCTGGTGCTTCTGGGTACGGCAAGTGTCCCAGCAAATTGTCTGGGGTGCCGGCTTTTGATTTTGTAGCTGAACTCGCGGCCGACGCAGACGGCGAACTCGCAGGCCCTGGGTTTTGTTGAGTTTGCTGCGCTTTGCTGGTAGCGGGGAAAAAGTTAAAGTTGAGGTGCAGCCAGATGCTGACCCCAAAGGCTATAGCGCCCAGCCCTAACAGTTTCCAAATCAGCCATTTTTTCTTGGACTGACTCGGCCCTGCTTCTAGGTATGGGTTGTCTCGCACTGCTTCTGGAATTTCGTCTGCAAGCTCCGAGGCTTGCGGGGTTTTTCTCGACAGACTAGCGTTATCCAAGCCAGCTCCACTCCTGCACTTCAATAAGGCTCAACGTTACAAATTGTAGACCGATCGCACGCGATCGAGCAGCTACAGTTGCCGTTGAGAATACATATACATACGATCTCTTCCTGACTTCGCCCCGTCCCATCCGCTTTCCTCTCGAATTTGTTACTTGGGCTCACGCCCGATCGAGGTCGCACTCGTTGGCGCTGGTTTATTTTAAGTGTAATTTGTTACTGTTCCACAAAATCTAACAATTCTTCGATCGACACATCAAACGTCCGTGCCAATTTTAGCAGAGCACCGATGTCAGCCATTGCCATACCGGGCGATCGGGCATAGCTTTTGACGGTGTTGTAGGATACCCCAGAGCGATCGGCTACTTCCTTCAGCGTCCAGCCTTCCCTAGCAGCAAACTCTCTGATCCGCAATTTAACCAATTCGCCTCTTGACATTAGGGTGAAATTTCACCTATACTGTGTATGAGATTAAAAGTGCCGACCACCGCAACCGCACTCCTGGAGCCTAATCTTCCACAACATAAAACAAATCCTCAATCAACAAATCAAAAGTTCGAGCTAATTTTTGCAAATGAGTAACGTCAACCGTTGCTAACCCAGGCGATCGAGCATAATTCTTAAGCGTGCTGTAGTGAACTCCCGATCGTTCAGAAACCTCTGTCAAAGTCCAACCCTTCTCGGCAGCTAGCTCTCGAATCCGCAACTTAATCAATCCCATTCTTGACAATAGGCCAGTATTGGTCTTAAAATAGTTAAATCATAAATAGCGATCGCCCCCCGGCGTCGAAAACTGAAGAGCGAACAGCTATTTATTCAAATGACCGACAAATAGGAATTCACCAACAAAAAGTAGGATTCACGAACAAAAAATAGGATTGACCCAAAATCAAGTCGCATTACCCCACATCAAGTCGCATTCACCCACATCAAGTCGCATTCACCCCAAAAAAGTCGCATTCACCAACCATGATACCAAAACAAAACTCAGAAGCCAAGCAAATAAATCCACTCTCTCGCTTTGTCACCAAAGAAGCAGTGGCCAAAGTCTTGAAAGTCAAGCCCGAACAGATCCGCGAGATTCGCTGCTGGGCTTACGTCATCCACGTTGTGGGAGTTGGGATCAGTCGATTTGTCAGCTACGCAGATATGCCGCCAATTTTGGGAGTGGAACCGCCGACGCTGCAAGATTGCATTCGGTGGCGGAAACGCTGGAGAAGCAGCCAACATCAAGCACCGATATTTTGGGTAGATTTTTATGAGGGGAAATTTCGCCAGTCTCGTAGTGTGGAAGAACTCTACAACTGGGGCAAATTAGTAGGTAAGATTAAGCACGGGTTGTTAGGATTGCAGGTAGAGGGGCTGCGGCATATCTACGGTGAAGTCAAAGAGTGTTTAGCGGCTTTTTGAGGAGATGAGCGGATTTTTTACCTACTTTTTGTGAGTTGCAAATAACAGTCGATCGGATTGCAGAGGCAAATTTGTTAACCAATCGATCGCTTTTACTCAAGGTTAAGGTGATGATGAATTTGAAGATCGCTCTCCCGGAAGATCGCCCTCCCGTCTGGCACAAACTACAATACTCAAGCCTTTGAAAGAGAAGCTCCGCTCTACGGGGCGGTCGGTATATGAACCACAACACCCAATTCTTTTCGGAGCCGCCAACAGTCCAGCGATCGTTAGACTCAGAGAAAAACCCGAACTGACCCCATATACTAACTGGGAGGTGTCCGGGGGGGGCATTTAAAGTGTAATTGAGCTCGTCGCGGTACATCCATTTGCCGTCTGTGCGCCATCCGACGCGATCGCCCAACTTTTTCCAATCTCTGTAGACAATCTCCCAAATCCGGTTCTGGACACTAAGACCGAAACGGCCTTTGCTGTACTTTAACCAGAGTTGGTCTATGGTAAGCAGGTCTTCGCAGAAAAAGCCTTTGATGTCTGCGAATAAGATGTGTACTATATGTTCTCTTCCTAAAACTTCCTTCAGCTTGTAAACTGTTTCCTCATCAGCTTCTTTCCACTTTTGGGCAGCTAATAAATCCCGCAGATAGCTGTAATCTACTCCTACTGCTGAAATCAAATTGTCATTGTTTATCATTGGATAATTACCTCTATCAATTGCTGGCTGACTAAGATAAACGACATACAAGCAAGAGCTATCGCTCCAAATCAAACATTACCAACCGGAGCAAATTCTTCAACATCACTAACAGAACTTTCCTCTTCCCCTTCATTTTTAGCAACCGCAACAGATAACTTCAATCCCAAAACCTTCAGCCAATTAGCCAAAGCATAAATTGTCACCATTCCATTCTGTGATAGCAAAACATCTAATTTTTCCAAGTGCAATTTAGCCTTTTCATGTGACATATTTGGTTCTCCAAGAGCTTCAAATACATCTCGAAGCGCTTTTCGCATTATTCCCATCTCTAAATCGCCTTCTTCCTCTTCTTCAAAGATCAGTGAGAGGTAAGCAGCAGCATAATTTGGGTCTTTGAAATTGGAAATTTTAAAAGCATGATAACTATCACTCGCCGGCACTTTGGCGTCTTTCATAATCTCTCCAGTATTCCTGAGCTTTAACAATGTCTTGGTCTTGAGTGCTTTTATCTCCACCGCAAAGGATAAGCACAATCGTAGCTCCCGCTTGTCCAAAGTAGATTCGGTAGCCCGGGCCATAGTCAATCCTTAATTCGCAGACTCCTGCGCCAACCGCGCGATAGTCTCCTAAGTTGCCACCGCTAACCCGCTGAAGCCTTTTATCAATTCTAATTTTAGCGTTAACATCCCGCAGGGTTGTAAACCATTCTGCAAAGGGAACTGTGCCATTTGGTCTGATATAACGCTGAATGTCTCTTGGTTGTACTTCCATAAAGCCGATCGAACTTGCACCCCGATCTTAATACGGGCGATCGACCCCAATCGAGCCTTCTTCACCGGGGCCAACTCAAGAGTCTGCCGTCAGGCGGGGTGTAACGCTCAAATTCACGCTTGTTGCACTTCCACAATCTTGATTCTAGCCGCGATCGCACCCCAATCTGACAGCCGGCTCGATCGCCCCTTGACTTCATGCGCTACAATTATTAAGAAATCTTTAGTTAAATCCGTTTAACGTCTCGGACGCATTATGAGTCTTCCCATTCGCAACGTTGCTATCATTGCTCACGTCGATCACGGCAAAACCACCCTTGTGGACGCTCTTCTCAGACAGTCCGGGGTCTTCCGCGAAGGGGAAGAAATCCCAGATTGCGTCATGGACTCCAATGATATCGAACGCGAGCGCGGCATCACAATTCTTTCCAAAAATACCTCTGTCCGATACAAAGAAACCCTGATCAACATCGTCGATACCCCCGGACACGCGGACTTCGGCGGTGAAGTCGAACGAGTTCTCGGCATGGTAGACGGTTGTTTGCTGATCGTAGACGCCAACGAAGGCCCGATGCCGCAAACCCGCTTCGTACTCAAAAAAGCCCTAGAAAAAGGCTTGCGCCCGATCGTCTTTGTGAATAAGATCGATCGCGATCGAGCAGACCCCCACAAAGCCGTCGATAAAGTATTGGATCTGTTCCTCGAACTAGGTGCTGACGACGATCAGTGCGAATTTCCCTACCTCTTCGGTTCCGGCTTAAGCGGTTACGCCAAAAAACACCTCGAAGACGAAGGGCTAGATATGAAGCCCCTCTTTGAAGAAATCCTCGCTCACGTACCACCCCCCGTAGGCGACCCCAACAAGCCACTGCAACTGCAAGTAACCACCTTAGATTACTCAGAATACGTCGGTCGCATCGTCATCGGTCGCATCCATAACGGCACGATTAGAATCGGTCAACAAGCAGTTTTGATCACCGAAAGCGGCGCGCTTGTCAAATCCAAAATTAGTAAATTGATGGGCTTTGAAGGTCTGAAGCGCATTGACATTCAAGAATCTTCTGCTGGTAATCTAGTCGCCGTTGCCGGTTTTGCTGATGCCTATATTGGCGAGACAATTACCTGTCCCAACGACCCGCAAGCGCTACCTTTAATCAAGGTAGACGAACCGACTTTGCAGATGACTTTCTCGGTCAACGATTCGCCGTTCTGCGGTCAAGAAGGAAGTTTGGTAACATCGCGTCAAATTCGCGATCGGCTAATGCGAGAGCTCCAAACCAACGTCGCCTTGCGCGTCGAAGAAACCGAATCTCCCGACAAATTCCTGGTATCCGGCCGTGGCGAACTCCACCTCGGAATCCTGATCGAAAATATGCGTCGCGAAGGATACGAATTCCAAGTATCCCAGCCGCAAGTAATCTTCCGCGAAGTCGGCGGTCGTCCCTGCGAACCCTTTGAATGTTTAGTCTTAGACGTACCCGAAGAAGCAGTCGGCGGCTGCATCGAACGCCTTGGTCAGCGGAAAGCAGAAATGCAAGATATGCACGTCAGCAGCACCGGCCGTACCCAAATCGAATTTTCAGTCCCCGCTCGCGGTTTGATTGGATTCCGAGGCGAGTTTATGCGCTTGACTCGCGGCGCTGGAATTATGAACCACAGCTTCCTCGACTATCGCCCCCTCGGTGGAGAAATTATCGCCCGTCGCAACGGAGTATTGATTTCCTTTGAAGAAGGAACTGCAACTACTTATTCACTGAAAAATGCTGAAGATCGTGGCGTATTTTTCATCACCCCTGGAACCAAGGTTTACAGAGGGATGATTATCGGAGAAAACAACCGAGACGAAGACATGGAGCTGAATATTTGCAAGTCGAAGCAGTTGACAAACCACCGTGCATCTGGCGGTGAAGAGTTGGCGCAATTGCAAGCACCAGTCGATATGAGTTTGGAACGCGCTTTGGAGTACATCGGTCAGGAAGAATTGGTGGAAGTAACACCGAAATCAATTCGCTTGCGGAAGGTATCTAAGAAGTTAGTGAAACGGTAAAACAAATTAAGGGCTGGCAAAATTGCCAGCCCTTAGTGTCAACTTCAAACTACTGTATTTAAAGGCAATATTGATTTTTATCGCAATCAAAAATAGGTAAAAACGATGTCAACAGTTTATCGTTTAAAAGCCAGCGAACTCGATCTTAATTTTTTAGAACAAATCAAAGCGACTTTTGGAAATAAAGAGATTGAAATAATTGTCTCAGAATGCGATGAAACCGAATATCTTTTGAAATCGGAAGTCAATAAAACCAAACTGTTGAAAGCTATTGAAAATCTTAAAGACAGACAAAATTTAGTTGAAGTGGATCTACAGGATTTGTAATGAGCAGAAGAATTATTTTTGAATCTTCTGCTTTTGCAGATTTTAATGAATGGGCAAAATTAGACAAAAAGATTTATCGCAAAATTGTAGAACTGATTAAAGATATAGATCGATCGCCCTTTGAAGGATTGGGCAAACCTGAACCTCTCAAATACGAGTTAAGTGGTTTTTGGTCTAGGCGCATTGATAACGAACATCGTTTAGTTTACCAAGTTACGGAGGTCGAAATTGCGATCGCGACTTGTAAGAATCATTACAGTGAATAGTGTTTGATAGTCATGATGCACGGGTGGCAAGAAACCGGGTTTTCCCCTTGAATACTTCGTTACACCTCCTAAAAACTCCCAAAAACCTGGTTTCTTTGAATTCGCGGGTAATCAAAAAAAATGGTTATGGCGGAACTTTAAACCGTAGAGGCGATTTTACTTAGGTCGAACTCCGCCAGAAAGCAAAAGAGTTTTTAGAGGATATTTAAATGGCTATTCAAACATCTATTGCTAATCATAAGCCAAATATCGAGCAAATTATTTCCGTCATTACTAAACCGATGATCGGAGAAATTTGTCATCAGGTTATATTTAGTTATGGGGATGAATTACGGCTAGATTTCGGTGAGATGTCTGCCTATACTCACCCAAAATTAGCACATCTATGCAAAGGTAGTTGGCAATTTGGCACAAGGGCAACACCTTGGGTTTTCAAGCAAGGCGATCGCATTTTAACTTCTTCCTTGCTAGTAGAAATAGATGAGGTAGAAATAGATGAGGTAGAAATAGATGCTGTCAAAAAAATTTTGCAGCAATTGAAAAATAAAGAATTGATTGATTTTGTGATTTATGCTCATAATATTAGTATCACTCTAGTTTTTGAGGGTGATTACCAACTAATTTTACAGCCAGATTTGCAAGATGATTCTGGACTTCCCTATTGGGAATTGTTCATGCCAACAGAACAACTTTTGACGGTTGGGCCTGGATTTTTTTGGGAATGTAAATCAATTCACGAACGTTAAATGATTACGGAAAGTATCTGTAAATCTCTTTCCGGTGCAGTATCCTGACAAAACAGACTACGCCATCATTAACTTTAATACCGATTCGGTAATCCCCGACTCTAATGCGATAGTAGTCTCCATCGCCTTTTAGTTTTTTAACATTGCTGACTTCATTTAATTTTTCTGCATTCTCAACTTCTTCTATCGCTTCCCGAATTCTTTCAAACAAATCGGCATCAAGAATCTTGAGCAAATCCTTTTCAAAGCTCTTTTTAAACTCAACATTCATGGTTGTCCCTTCAGAATTTTGAAGATTTGTTCGCGACTGACTGTTTCAGTATTTTCGCCTTCTTTGATAGCATTTTCCATGCCTATATCTTCTAGGGCTTCTGTAAAAACAGTTAATTTACTGTTTAATACTTCTTTTTCCAGTTCTTGACATAACTGCAATTTTTCTGGATAGGGCAGTTGTTTGACTAGGGCTAAAATTTGTTCAAAGTTTAGGGAAAGTTGATAGTTAGCTAGAGTCATTGTTCGTTATGTTGAGGGGTTGTTTATATTTTATCTCAAATCGCGGGAGGCCAGAAACCGGGTTTTTTCGAGAATACTTCGCCACATCTCCCAGAAACTGCGAAAAACCCGGTTTCTTGGGTTTACGAGTGGCCAGAATAACTCAAGACTCTAAATCAACTCTTTTGAGCCAATTTACGACAGTTTGAACTAAATCGGAGTCATGGGGCGAGAAGGTTTGCAGGGGTGGGTGAGGCGTGTCTGCGATGAGACAGATGGTACCGTCGAAGCGGGTAAGGGCATTGAGGAAAGTAGGGCTCAAACCTTGGGCGGCGGGGGATGTGGGGCCTTCCTAGAAGATGAGGATGGGGTGTTTTTCCCTGTCTAGGAGTTGCCAGTAGATTTTGAGGTCAGTGACAGTGCGGGGTTTGCCTTCTGTGGATTTGGGGCAGTGGTGTTTTTGACGAGTTGATAGGAAATAAAATATTTGGTATGCTAAAGTAGTCAGACAAGTTCAAACTTTAATTAGATCAGGGTTAAATTTATGGGAGAGGCAAAACGACGTAAGAAACTTAACCCTGATTATGGGAATCCCACTTCTCAAAATGATCCAATAGGCATAGAAGAAAACTATGAGTGTTATGGAGAACGTGCAGAGTATTTCAGAGATTTGGATTTTTATCTAAATCAGGGTGGGGCTTTTGAAGAAAGTCTTCCTAGATACCATAGATATAGATCCGTTACAGAAAGTCAACTTTTTCAGTTTATTCAAAATGCTATTGATCAGGAAGAGCAAACTGCTACCTACATTCTAAATAAAGTGAAGTCATTGTCTGACCTCACTGAAATTCAGAGCGATTTATTAAGCTTAGTGGATAAGTCGATTATGTCAAAGAGATCTGGCGATCTCAATCAAGCATTCAAATACTACGATCAAGTATTTAGTCATAATCAAACATGGTATATGCTTTGGTACGGTTTGGCCAAGCTATTATGCCTATTTCGAGAATACAGGATGGCTTTTGCTTGCATAAAAATTTGCACTTACTTATACCCAAAAATGTCGGATGGCAGTCAATACCATTCCGATCCTGATTTGTCATACCATTATGACCAAATATATTCTTTAGCTATAGCTGGCGAGGAAAATGAACCTTATCTCAAGACGCTAGGTCGTCCTCTTAATACAGTTAGAATTGCAAATTCTAACGGAAAAGTTATAGCAAATTCTCCAGTAGGCAAAATAAAAGTAGTCAAGCCCGAATCGCTCTCTTCAGATATCAAAACGCAGGTACAAGGTGATAGTCACAACATGAATGCTTTAGCCTACTACAACCGGGGTAACGTCCGTATCGAATCAGGAGATAAAAAAGGGGCAATCGCAGATTATAATAAAGCGATTGAACTTCAGCCTGACTATGCTTTAGCCTACATCAACCGGGGTAGCGTCCGTAGCGAATTAGGAGATAAAAAAGGGGCAATCGCAGATTATAATAAAGCGATTGAACTTCAGCCTGACTATGCTTTAGCCTACATCAACCGGGGTGCAGTCCGTAGCGAATTAGGAGATAAAAAAGGGGCGATCACCGATTATAATAAAGCGATTGAACTTCAGCCTGACTATGCTTTAGCCTACATCAACCGGGGTGCAGTCCGTGATGATTTGGGAGATAAAAAAGGGGCAATCGCCGATTATAATAAAGCGATTGAACTTCAGCCTGACTATGCTGATGCCTACAACAACCGGGGTAACGTCCGTGATGATTTGGGAGATAAAAAAGGGGCAATCGCCGATTATAATAAAGCGATTGAACTTCGGCCTGACTATCCTCAAGCCTACTACAACCGGGGTAACGTCCGTATCGAATCAGGAGATAAAAAAGGGGCAATCGCCGATTATAATAAAGCGATTGAACTTCAGCCTGACTATGCTTTAGCCTACTACAACCGGGGTGTAGTCCGTATCCAATTAGGAGATAAAAAAGGGGCGATCACCGATTATAATAAAGCGATTGAACTTCAGCCTGACTATCCTCAAGCCTACTCCAACCGGGGTGTAGTCCGTGATGATTTAGGAGATAAAAAAGGGGCAATCGCCGATTATAATAAAGCGATTGAACTTCAGCCTGACTATGCTTTGGCCTACTCCGACCGGGGTCTAGTCCGTAATGATTTAGGAGATAAAAAAGGGGCTCTTGAGGATTTACAGAAAGCCGCACAATTGTTTAAAGCACAAGGCCAAATGGCTTACTATGAAAAGGCAATGGAACTATGGTACAAGGTGATAGTCACAACAGGGTAAGGATTAAAGTTGTTGATGTTGGTCGTTCTGGTAATCCTGAGTATGATGAATATACCCAGGCACAGATTGAAGAGTTCCGCTCCACAATCGTCACAGTGCTGACAAGAAACTTGATGCCTACTGCTGATGATTTTATTGAGACAGTTTTAGGTGCTTCTCTTGCGTGTCATTACTGGCGCAAAGATTTAAGTTTTGTTGGTGCTGTTGAACAAGTTGTACAAGATATAGAAAGAACTATGGGAAGAGGATATTGACATGGGAAAGACAAAACGCCTCAAGCAACTTGATCCTAAAAGCCAACCTTAGATGCTAGAAAGAGATTACACATGAAGAAACCTATGCAACCACCCCCAGGATTTATTATAGACTCCGATTATTTATTTGAAATTGCAAAAGATGGATACCAGAAAGCAAGTAAAGGTAATGAAAAGCATAAACAGAGGGATGCAATGGTCGCAATTGTTTTTTCTGCTCTGGCACTTGAGGCATTTATTAATGAGTTGCTAGCCATTGCAAAGATGGAAAAGCTGTCTGGATTTAGTGAGAATTGGCTTGATAAGTTAATCGATGCAATAGAGGAATCTAGCACAGACGGTATACCTGCCAAAAAGCCTAATGGTAAGTGGAAAAGTACAGGGGAAAAGTTTATGTTAGCCAGCGAGGCATTGGGAAGCAAGTTTGACAAAGGAAGTTCCCCTTACCAAGACTTTGCAGACTTATTCAAATTACGTGATTGCTTAGTCCATCTTAAGCCCGAAGATCTGATAGAGCCTGATGAAGATGAAATATATAAGTATGTAGGACGGAAACTCATAGAAAGGCTCCGAAGTAAGGGAATTCTTCAACAGTATACAAGTGTTCAGTCAATAACATTGCTAGTTAGCAATGCTAAGGCTGCTAAATGGGCTTGTGAAACTACTTCAAAAATGGTTATTGCAATATTGGATAAATTGGATAAAACTGCCACATCAGATTTTACTAAAGATAATGAAGTATTGGTATTGTATAGGAAAACTTTTCAGCCCCCTACTTAGATGGCGTGGATATTCAGTTTATCGGCAGAGTGTGGCTCTGATGAAAGCAATGTCAATAAATTTGCTCAACACTTTGAGGGCAGAGAATTGATGCTGTCAAATAATCGCCAATGTCTATGTCGAACAGATACTTTTCAAGATATGGATCGAAACTGGTGGTGTCGGGTTTATCCCAATAATATTAGTGAAGTGGGAATAGATAGCCCTGAAAGTGCTTATGTGATGACAGAGTTAGGTATTTTATTTTATCTAACTCTACGGTTTGCTCCTTCGTTTCGCTATGCTTTGGTTGGGGTTGAAGTTGATGAATTCAGAATCTATAGTGAACTTATGGAGGATTTATCTAATTTATCTATTCCCGGATTGGTTTTAGCAAAGGAACTTACTCACGGGCTAGAAATATCACCAGTTTTCCGACCATTTAGTCATAGTTATGTTTGGCAACCATACGAGGGGGAAGTCTATAATCCGTTAATGGCATCCCCAGAGTTGAAAAATAAGCTGAATGAGCTTCTGGCTGTGAGTTGAATAGTGACAATATTCGCAAAGGTATTTATGCGATCGCCTTTATTTTATGATGATTTTCTCGATCGCACTCTACATTTCATGTCAATTGACACATCAGGGCGATCGCGCGCTGAACAAAGTCACACAATATGTTTTAATTTATATTTGAGCAAAATCCAAACAAAGCCAGCCATGAGTCCAAAATCAATAGCCGTAATCAACTTCAAAGGCGGTGTCGGAAAGACTACCGTTACTTGGAGTCTGGGAAATATTATATCCCAAGGAACAGACCGAGAAGTCTTGATGTTAGACTTAGACCCGCAAATGTCCCTCACAGAGGCGATCGGGCTTAACGAAAATACGGGTCATTTAGATGACAAATTTGGCAAGTGGTACGAAAAATCTCTCAAGCACAGACTCACAATATACGACGCTCTCGAAGTCTTTAAAAAAGCTGGAAATAACTTTAAATTTCCCGTTGGTTTCGACACTATTTATCAGATTGATGAACAGTTGCATTTCGTCCCTTCAGTCGAAGAATTATATTGGTTAGACTTAGATGGATTTGAGGGAAAAAATGTTAAAGACTTTATCCGTCAATTCATCGGCAAAATTACTAACTCTGCCAATCTCCCCAAATATGACTTGATGCTTTTTGACTGTTCGCCTTCCTTCAGTCTCCTCACTTACAGCGTACTCTCATGCTGCGACTTGATATTGATTCCAGTCAATCCAGATTACTTTGGTTCTAGAGGATTGAGTTTAGTTTTAAACTCACTCCAAAAGCGGATTGAACCTTACCCGTTTCCCAAGATTGCAGTGTTTATGAACAAAGCTAAAATCTATGGAGGTTTGCTCACAAATGAAGTTCAGTTCTACATGAGAGAAGTCAAGAGGCTTTGCGCTGAAATATCAAAAGATAATAATATCGAAGTTAGATTTTTAGAATCGACGATTAGGGAAAGCGTCGGCCTAAAACGAGCAATAAATGAGGGAGAACTGCCGCGAGAATTAGTTAGAGAATTTGAACAACTGTGGCACGAGTGTGAGGAGTATCTAAAAAAATGATTAAAAAAGATATTTTGACTGCTGAGCAAGAAAGTGGAGGGTTAGTTGATGAAATTGGCGAACTTAAGGAAATCTTGCGCGAGGTTTCTAAGAAATTAACCAGAATTGAGACTCAAGTCAAGCGGGGAGGGCTTTCTGCTAAGTCAAAAACTTCGGAATCACCTACTATTGCTAATGTTACTAAACCTGTTAACTTATCGCCAGAAACTGTTCTCGAAGCTTATGAAGAATTGCGTTTACAAGCTAAGAATGGTAATGAAGAAGAGGTGAGTCAAAAATTATTGGCTATGAGTGCAACTGACTTGAACTTGATGTGTTGCGAGTTAGGGATGCCGCCCAGCAGCAAGAATCCGTCCCGCAAAAAAATGTTTGAGCTAATTATTGGTAGAATTAAGCAGAGTTTGAGGCTGTCACGACATATCGATCGACAAACACTTTAAACAGTTGACAGTTGACAGTTGACAGTTGACAGTTAATAGTTCATAGCGAAAATTCGAGCTGTCTTTTTTGCTTTCCACTTTCCATTGTCAAGAGGATCAACTAACAAAATGCGTTTGCATAAATTATTGCGGTTTAGCTCGATCGCCCTGATCTCCCTAACACTCTCGATCGCCTTATTTTTGGGCCTTCAGTCTCGTCCGACAACCGCAGCCCAAAAACCAAGCATACTGGCGTTTTTGGCTCCCCAGAGGGAAGGGGGCGAGGTCAGGAGCAGTTTATTTACCATCAATGCTAACGGTGCGGCTCGCCGGGAACTCACCCCAAAAATAGAGGTGAGTTATACCTTCGCTTGGTCGCCCAACGGCCAGCAGTTGGCTTTTGTTAGTCGAGACAAGGACATTTATACAGTCAAGGCTGACGGTTCCAGTTTAACTAAACAGTTTGCTGGGGAGTTTTGCAAAGCAGCTAATTTTGAAATAGCTTGGTTTTCCAACAGCCAGAAATTTGTTTTTGCACGTTCTTGCGATGGTTATACCACTGATGGTTCCGGCAGTCAATCACTTTATACAAGCGATACTTCTGGGATTAAAGGAACTAAATTAGTTCGGAATTTGGAAGTAGGAGGAGAGCCGCCTAAAACAGAAATTTCATCGGTATTCTACCTTGCTCCTGACGGCCAGCAGGTAGCATTTGTCAAGGATAAAAATATCTACAAAATGAATGCCGATGGTTCGGGAATGACCAAATTAACTAAAAGTCCCGGCGAATATACATCCCGCGGAAGTGATCTTTTTTGGTCGCCCGATCGCACAAAAATTGCTTTCTGGTTGGGCACGTATCCGAAACAGCAAATTTACACAATTAATGCTGACGGAACCAACCTCAAAAATTTGACTAATAACCCGCAAAATCAGGTTTACAGCGTCAAGCTGTTTTGGTCGCCTGATAGCAGCCGCATTGCCTACTATCAGGGGAAAGCGGGCGATTTGCTCGGGGAAAAGCAGGATATTTGGGCGATCGACCTTAACCGGGGTACAGCCCAAAATCTTACCAAAAAACCGAGAAACTACAATACACTTTCCTGGTCGCCAGATGGTAAACTTATTGCCTTCGCCGCTGAAGAATTTAACAATCAAAAACTCTACACAATAACTACTGACGGTTCCAAGCTAACTCAGCTAGCTTCTAAGCTAGAACTGTCTAGAATTTATGAATTACCTTGGTCTTCTGACAGTCAGCAAATTGCTTTTAGTTTCAATGAAATCAAAGGCGACAAAAGCAATTTGTATGCAATCAATCGCGACGGTTCGGGATTGACTAAATTGACAAATGACAAGGATTTAAATGCTAGCAGTCCGGTTTGGCAACCGCAGTAAATTTAGGGGTTAATTAATACAGTCGTGGATACAAAAAGCAACGGAGGATGACACGGCAATGCCGTTTCCCTACCCCAAAACAATCGTAGCACGGGCGAGCATGGCGATCGCGAAAGATGTAGCTATCGCCCGATTAATTAATCGTAGGGACACGGCACTGCCGTGTCCTGACTGTGGATAATATTAATTCCCATGCCACTGGATTTGATATTCTGCGTCCGAGACTGTCAAATTGGGGCAGATGCAATAATTTTTTTCTCCTTAAATTGCTGGTGAACTTGCAAATCATTTGATTCAAGTTCCTCGTGTTTTTCATCCTGCACCTGTTTGTCAATTTTGGGCAACTTTAAAATCGCCCCAGCCAAAACCCAGTAATACACGGACACTGGATCTACATCCAGCGGATAGTATTGAGTATTGATCGTAATAAATCCCACAAACACCCAAAAACTAGCTCCGTAACTCCGTAAACTTTTGTCTTTCACAGAACGGTAAGATCTAAAAGTTAGAAAAGCCAAGTGTAAAAGCATGATTTGAAAAGCAATCATTCCCGGATAACCGAGTTCGTAGATCAACTTTGGTTGAAAAGTCTCAATTAGCTGCGTGGTACCAAATGTCCGCGTTGAATTAGTTGCTCGTCCCACACCTCTACCGAGAGGTCTGTCAATGATAAAATTGTGGCTCTGCTCGAACTGATTAAAAAGAAACTGTTGGGGCGGTGCAGCATTCCAGCGGTTAATAAAGCTCTCCCGCCGCTGTTCGATAATTCCTGGGTTAATTGCTGCACCGATAAAGAGCAGAATTGCCAGTCCTGCACCAATAGGAATAAATCGTTTTAAATTAACTAATTGACCAGTAAGAATTAGTAAGATGCCTGTGGCAACTGGAACCATAACTAAAGCAGCTCTTTGACCGGAAATAACGGCATTGGCAAATACTAAGGCCATGCCAAATAAACCGATAACTCGCCACCAAAATGAAGGGTCGCAAAAGGCAGATGCAAAGGTTAAAAAAGCATTAGAAATTAGAAACCATGCCCACTGCCAAGGTGCTACAAAAGTTCCCGGCAAGCGGATAAACTTGACTTCTGGACTGAATACCAGAGAACCGCCGACAAAACATCTAGCTTCCAGCGTTGCTTTATATAATTCTTCTCCGATCATTCCTCGGGTGCCCGCACATCTTCCACTTTGCAGTAATAGGTACTGAATCAAACCGAGAACGCAGCAAACGATCGCCAAAACGATGTGCATTCGACTAAAAAATACCAAATCCTTCTTAGTGCGGAGCAGATAGTAGGTACAAGCAATCAGCGGTATGTAACCTATCAATACTTTTAAGCCGAGAATTCCTTGCAAAATGGGTTTGTCGCCCTTCATCGGGTTGAGCTGCATCCCTCCGTTTACAAAAATTAAAGTCAGCATTGCCATCATCAACAGGATACTGAAGGTAGGAAGCATTTGTTTGGGCATGAACAGAGGCAACTGTTTCTTTTTGCAACTTTGAATTAGGGCGATGAGAGCTGGTATGTAGAAAGCATCTTTGGCTACTTGAAATGCAGCATTTCCGCCGCCAATTGCGTAAGTTATTGTACCGCTGAAAGGCAGGTAAATTAGAAAAGCCCACAAAGCTTGACGGGGGTATTTGTAGGAAAGCAGCAAGATGGCTACGGCTGCGCCTCCTGCAATAGCAATCTTGGGGCGGGCAACGAAAAACAACGGGATGCTGATAGCGGCAGCGGTTAAGCAGCAAAGGACGATCGCCTGCACTAATTCATTGCGCTTTTGTGAAGTTTTGCGTTTTTGTGCAGAGATTTCTTTTTTGCTGAGCGCTGTTGTTTTTTCGCTCTGCTTGTGTTTAGATTTCTTGGATTTGCGCTTGATTTTTAACATAACTTTTAGAAGGCTGAAGGCATTTTGATGGAGAAGGTTAGAAATGTAAAAGATAGAAGACAGAATAAAAAATATTGTGGTAAATTTGGTAATTTATTCTTAAAGTAGAGAGCGATCGAAAATCTGGGTCGAAATTGTGGGTGTGACTCTGGTACAACTTAATACTTGCGAACTTGTAAAATATAACTGCTGCATCTATAATGTACAAACCCCCGAAAAAAAATTTAATCGAGCGGTGAACTAAATATGAAATTAACAAAATTTGTATCGATCGGCATTGCCCTACTTTTAGGAGCAAGCGGGAGCATATTATCGAGCAGTAGAGCATTCGGAGCCGAAAAAGTTATCCTGACATTTGGCCCGATCCGGCAAACCATTAATATCAGCGACTTAGAAGACTTTGCCAAAGACGGCACAACCACGCCAACCCTGCAACAAATTATCCAGTTTTCCAAAATGGACGCGCAAATACTGCGGGGGTTGATTGGTTTAGAAATCGGTTTAAAGCCTGCTAATTTGGCTAGGGTAGTTTACAGCACTCCGGGAGAAAAAATTACTGACGAAATCGGTCAAGTAATTCGGACTCAGCGCCGCACAGAAAACGGTAAAGCTTTGCGGGCGGCGGTGATCCTCGCAGCCGGCGACGATGGTAAGGTATCGCTGCTGGAAGTCCTGAAAAAGTATCCTTTGCCGGAGGTTTACGTAGATGTTGCCAGCCTTCGTGCTGCTGTTGGGAAAGTTCAGAGTTTAGCCGGAAATCTGCAAACCCTGCTTCAAGATTCGATGCGATCGACAACGAGCACAACTGAAAGAACTAGCACCGAAAGTCCGATCGAACCTCGCCGCAGCGTTGAGCCAACAACTCCCCCTCCGGCGCGCCGCGCTGCACCCTTACCAGCACCCGCACCGCAGCCTATGAGGCCGATCAGGGGACTTTGGTAAGGATACAGCAGATTCCACATTTATAAAGTACACCCGCCATCCTTGGCTCCCCGTCGGGACACGGCACTGCCGTGTCCCTACACATCACAAAAGTCCCAAACCAATCAATTTTTCTTGAGCAATTTCTTGAGCAACTTTGGAACTTCCGAAGGCCGAGCCGCCACAGGTATTTCTGCTTCTTCAAAGGCAGCCATCTTGTTCTCGGCGGTAACTCCAAAGGCTTTTTGGGCTGCGGCCCGAGAACTGATCAGGATGCGGGCGTGGCCCAGAGACGGCCCCTTGGGAGCGTAGCGGCCGGCTAGATAAGCAACCACGGGTTTGTCGATCGCCGAGGCGATATAAGAAGCAGCAGCTTGTTCACTCCACCCGCCAACTTCCCCGATCAAAACGATCGCCTCGGTACTGTCGTCTTCGTCCAAAATTTGCAGCCACTGCATAAAAGAAGAACCGACAATCGCGTCGCAGCCAATACAAACCGCCATCGACTGTCCCAACCCCACCTCAGTCAGTTCGAGAGCAACTTCGTAAGTCAAAGTGCTGCTGCGGCTGATCACGCCCACAGGGCCAGGAGTGTAGAATTCCTTGGGGTGAGTTCCTAGCAGCAGCTTGTCGGGTACAATAATTCCCGGACTATTTGGCCCAATTACCAAAGTTTCGGTGGCTTCGGCTTTTCTGACTAAGCGCACCATATCCAAAGGAGGCACTCCTTCCGTGACGATCGCGATTTGTCGAATTCCGGCGGCGATCGCTTCTAGAGCCGCATCCAGCACCGAGTAAGGGTCTACCAATATTACTGTAGTGTCAACGTGACCAACTGCTGCCACTGCTTCTTCTACCAAATCAAAAATCGGAATTCCCTCCAAATCCAGCCCGCCCCGACCGGGACTGACACCGGCAACTACATTCGTGCCGTATGCTTTCATCATCAGGGCGGCGCGGGTTGACGCGGGAGATTCTGTAATGCCCTGTATTAGGACTTTGCTTTCAGGAGTTAAATTCATTTTTCACACTTGACACTGGATCTTTTGAAAAGCAGAAGGGCTTCATCTGTCCATAAATTGCGTATTTTGCCCGATCGATCCTCGGCTACTTGGCAGAGGATACAGCTTGAGTCGCAGCCTCATCCAAAGTCCTAGCTAGCTGCACCGGCAACTGTCCCAAAAGCTTTTTAACAGCATCAGCATCGACCTCTACCAGGCGTAGCACAACTTGAATGTGGCGGTTGGCGCGAGCTTTCCGTTCCAAATAGCCGGCTACTGCGGCGGTGATTTCCTCGCTTTTGGAGGCGCTGCCCAAAATATTTATGAGTATTACCTTAACGCTTTTATCCTGAGCGACTAACTCCATACCCAATTCCGTGCGATCGCGCAGAGCATTTGGTGCATCGTAGGAATCTAGGGAACCCATATTCACAAAATTTGCTGGTTTTCCTCCTTGGTGGGCTACAGCATCCAGAGTTGCCATTGTCAGCCCCACGCCGTTGCACAAAATCCCGATATTCCCGTCTAATTCGATTAATTGCAGGGATTCGGAATTCGAGATTGCGGATTGAGATTTGGGGTCAAATTCCGGCCCAGAGTGCTGCACTTTCGAGTTAGAATTCCGGCGATCGCCAGCAGAGGAATTTCTCCTGTCCTCTGGGAACCCGCTGCTAGGCCTGTTCTTACCCGAGAGTGCAGCCAAGTCTGGATGCCGCCCCAAAGCATCGTCGTTGGCGGTGACTTTACCGTCTAAAGCCATTAACTCTCCCGTCGGACTGATGCCGAGAGGATTGATTTCTACTAAATCTAAATCTTTTTGGACAAACAGCCGATACATTTTCTCGACGATCGTGCTCACCGATTGAATCAAGTCTCCCTGCAATCCCATTTTTAGCGTCAGACGCCTCGCGTAGAACGGCGAAAATTCCTGGTCTACGGGAACTTGCTGCATTTTGTCGATCGACCCTTCGACATCCATACCTCCTTGTCTCGAACCCAAAAGTACCGGGCGGCGCGCTACGGGGTCTAGGAGTACCGCTAAGTACAATTCTTGGTCAGCATTGTATTTGGCTTCTGCCAGCAGGACTTCGGGATATTCATCTTCGATCGGCAAATTAAAAATTGTTTGAGCCGCAGCTACTGCATCGATCGTATTTTCTACAAACTTGATGCCACCCGCTCTGCCGCGTCCGCCCGCCCGCACTTGCGACTTAAGTACAACTGGGTAGGGAATTTTCAGTCCTTTGAGGTCAGCGGGATTATCAATCCGCTGCGACGGCAAAATCGGAATTGCCATCTGGCGAAATAAAGATTTAGCTTGGTACTCTAACAAATCCATTATCAATAACTGGTGACGGGTATTTCGCAACAAGCAATTTGCAACTGGCAATTCATAATTAATAGATACTAATTGGCTTTTTGTCAAGTTAAAAGTTAAGAAATCCAGATTTTATCTTTTAATTTTCCACTTTTGTATTGCGGATTACTTACTCGCCATTCACCGATTACCGAATCGATTTCGGAGTATTTTTTCGGATAATTTCCAAATTTTATTGGCGGCTCTAGCGGGGACACATAACATTTCTCAGTAACATGAGGCATTGAGCATTAGGCATACCTCACTTTTTTGAGAACTACTATATGTCAATTGATTTGAAATTTCAAATTTCAGGCTTATTCCACAGATAAGGAGGTATGCAGGGAGCAATTACCAAAAACCCAAGCGTACCTCATTTACCTAAAAAAGGCGATATTTCTGCTAATGGTCAATTGATGCTACAATCCGCGCCTTGATGGACGGTTTTGACCCATTTGAGCCGCTTGGGACGGAGCGAAATCCGAGCAGTCACGCTCCCCACCAGCATCCAGTGCAACATATACACAGTACCGCGCAGGGTTTGCAGCAAGGTGACAAAAACTCTTTTAAAGTCAAATTTAGTTTCTTTGCGAGTGCGGCGCAAACCGACAAACATTCCCACTACTGACAAGGTAAGAGTCATAAAAGTTAGGGGACTGGCTAGAGGCATTCGGCGCAGCGCAATTGACATTAAAAAGTCGGGTAGCGCTACTGTGGGCAAGAAATATTGAGATACCCAAAATCCAAATAAATCCCAAGTTTTCCCAGTTCCCATCCGGTTGCGGAAAATTAGCCGCCAGTAGTCAAGATAGCGCTGATAGCCACCTTCTGCCCAGCGATTGCGTTGATGCCACAGGGCTCTAGCGTTAGTGACTCCTTCTTCTGACACAGGTGGGAAAGAGAGAAATTCAATGTCCCACTGGTCTAGGTGCAGCCTTACGGTCAAATCCAGGTCGTCGGTAATCGTTTCCTCGTTCCAGCCGCCACAGCGTTCTAAGGCGGTGCGGCGCATAAATTGGCCGTTACCGCGCAATTCTCCAATGCCGCCGATCGCAATCCGCTGCTGTTGGAAAAAGCTGTCGAGGGCCATTTCTGCTTCTTGGCCGCGAGTCCACACATTTACCGCAGCATTGGCGATGGCTTTTCTGACTTGCACAGCCCCTACTTGTTCTGCATCGAACATCGGCAATACGCGGCGCAGCAAATCCGGCGTTACTGTCGCGTCGGCGTCAAATATGCCGACAAATTCGCCGCGAGTCAGTGGCAAAACTTGATTCAGGGCTCCCGACTTGCCGCCGCTGGCATTCTCTTCTCTGCGAAATACTTTGAGCTGCGGGTACTGTTTGGTTAGCTGTTCCAATATTAGGGGCGTGCTGTCGCTGCTGCGATCGTCGATCGCCCAAAGTTCGTAACGGTCGATCGGATAATCTAAATTGCAGATTGATTGTACCAATCGAGCAATCACCGCTTCCTCATTTTTCGCAGCCACCAGCAGCGACACGTAGGGCCAATCTTCTCGACTTTCATCGGAAAGAGGCGGCTGTGCGGGCTTGGGTTCGGCAAACAAAACTCGAAATGCTTGCATCCACAGTAGTCCCATCAACCCCCAGACTATCCACGCACCCCATGAAATCAAGTGTAGGGCGATCGTGCCGCCCCAAATCGCCGTCAACACTACGGCTGCTTTTCCCCGGCGTCCCCGGTACAGATTTTGAGGAAAAGAGGGAACTCCCAGCACAGATACTGCAACTGGGAGCTCTGATGAAGTTTCTGCGTCAAACACCCTGTCGCCACTATCTGGTATCGCAAATATTTTGCTTACCTTCTTCGAGTTCGAGGTCAAACTCTTGAGCTCTTCTTTTGCTAAATCTGGGATGTCCAAGTTAAGCTCGCTGCGATCGTCGTTTTCTGGCCAAGAACTCTCCTGCATAGGTTACTTGATTCAACCACCAATAGTTTTTGATTTTAGAGATAAGTATCCATTGTATCAGTATCTGGACTTTTGTCGAAAACCGATGGCAGCTAATTTCAGGGACTCGGTGCTTGTAGTGCTGAGGTAAACTGGCATTGCTTGCGAGTCTTTGAATTGAGTCGCGACTTGCGATCGACCAAGAATATCTGCTAGTTTTTGCAGATGATCTCAACAATTAACTCTCAGGATGTGGAAATATGTCTCTTCCTCAACTGAAGCCAGCCGACGACAAAGAAGTGAAAGTCTACTCGCCTTTTTGTCAAGAGCCCCGGCGCAAGTTTTTGCCGCACGCTATTGGCCTCTACAAGCTCAAAAGCTTGGAGGGGGCAAGAAAAATTGACGGTGGCGAGGACGTGCCGTTTGTCGCTAGTTGGAATACCTCGTCGCTGCCGATCGATTTGACCCGCTGTCGGGTACTGTTTGAGGGCAATGCTGAACTCAGCTACGAAGTGACTATGCAAAGCTCTGATTTTGTTAGTTGCTTAATTGAGGTACTTTTGACTTTTCAGCGGACTCGTGGCGTCGATTTTTCTAAAACGTTTTACCGGAAGCTGATGCGTATGGATGATTAATTTTTGGCGTTGCTGAGAAAGGAGTATGATTTGCCTCCGAAATTTAGTAGGGGCAATTCATGAATTGCCCCTACTCGCTCATTTTAGGGATTGCTATAGCGAGTGAATCATACCTAAATAAAGCAAAGCCTAATTTTCATCGCACTGCGCTGCCCAAATTCGGTAATTAATTAGTGTGCTGTTTCTATTTTTAGAAGGCTCCGCGCGCTGACTTCAGAAACCCGGTTTCTTCGTAGTATATTTCTGGTTTTTCGTCGCGAAATCTCGTAGAAACCGGGTTTCTAGCCTCCGATATGTAATACCAATTTTAAAAATAGTAATATCTATAAATCAATACGGTTCAGATAAGACAGATCCCCCCTAGCCCCCATTAAAAAAGGGGGGGCTAGGGGGGGTGAAAGTCCCCCTTTTTAAGGGGGATTTAGGGGGATCTCCGGCGAATTAGCAGTGTTAACTAAATCGTATTCGTCCATAACATAGTTCTAAAAAATCACGGGTAAAAAAACAAAAAGATGCGAATAAAACGGTTACGAATAGGTGAATAAAAGTTTCAACTAAAAAAAGGCTGTGTGCAAAGGCGACAAAATCGAGTATGATCGGATTGCGAAATTGCGTCGCAGTGCAGAAATACGGTTGAATCAACTAAATTTATTTAAATAGACGGTGCAAATTAAGGAGTGAAGGCGTACCCAAATTGACTAAATATTTGCTGATCGGTTCCACAAAAGCTTACAGCGGCAAGTCCGCTATCGCCCTGGGAATGGCACTCGGACTCCGGGCAAAAGGACTGGCCGTCGCCTACGGCAAACCTCTGGGAACCTGTTTCAGCTCGCCAGGAGCTGGAGCCGAGGAGGAAGACGTGCGGTTCGCGATCGAGACGCTGAAGCTCTCAGAAAGTCAGATGCCGTCAACACTGCTGTCTTTGGACGAAGAGACGGTTCACAAGCGTTTGCGGGGAGAAGACAAGACAGATTACCGTCTGTCTCTAGCGCAGTATTTACAAGCTCCGAGCGGAGATTTGGTGCTGTTAGAAGGCCCCGCTAATTTGGAGGAAGGTAGTCTGTTTGACTTGTCTTTGACTCAAATTGCTGAGACGGTTGATGCCTCTGTGTTGCTGGTAGCCCGCCCGATCGACCTTTATGTAGACGATTTGCTGTCGGCTAAGCGGCGTTTAGGCTCCCGTTTGCTGGGTGTCGTCCTCAACGACGTTCCCTCAGACAAACTCGAATCTATCACGGCGACTGTGCGGCCTTTTCTGGAGGCTACGGGCATTCCTGTTTTGGGAATGCTGCCGAGAAGCGCTTTGTTGCGTAGTGTCAGCGTCAAAGAATTAGTCCACCAATTAAAAGCTGAGGTACTGTGCCGTCCAGACCGTTTGGACTTGATGGTAGAAACCTTGACAATTGGCGCAATGAATGTTAGTTCTGCCCTTAAGTATTTCCGCAAAGCCAGAAATATGGCGGTGGTGACGGGGGGCGATCGCACGGACATTCAGCTAGCGGCTCTGGAAAGCTCGACTCAGTGCTTAATTCTGACAGGTCACTTGCCTCCTTCTCCCCTGGTAATCGGCAGAGCAGAAGAAATGGAAATTCCAGTTTTGTCGGTTGATTTGGATACCTTAACCACGGTGGAAATTATCGACAGCACCTTTGGCAACGTGCGCCTGCACGAAAGCATCAAGGTGGAATGTGTTACTCAGCTAATGGCAGAACACTTTGACCTGGACGGCATGATCGCATCCTTGGGGTTGGGCGATCGAGTCCATTCTAGCGGTTATTGGTCAGGTGAGGTACATCCTTGAAGCTGAAAAGCTTGACAATCAAGGGATTCAGTGTACCTCACTAGGGTAAGAATGCTATAATAAGGCAGTCGGAGCCCAAGGTATAAAGGCAGCCGGAGCAGAGGGAAGAAGGTATTCGGCATCGGGAAGAAGGCAGAGAGAATTTTTTGTTGTTTAAAATAAAAGCCCAAAATTCTTAAATTCTCAATTTTTCTTCAATTCTACCCGATCGCTCCGGTCGCCGAATGCTTTCAGACATTTTGCCTTCTAGCTTCCTCAAATCTCCCGATCCTCTAGTCAGATATCGTAAATCAGCAATTCTTAACTTCTTTTTGGCGGCAATTGCTAGTGAGTCTGCTAGAATCCACAACGTAGTTTTATTTAATTTAATAAATTCTTTGAGTCAATCAATTGAGTTACCCAGAGTTGATGATTTTTTACAAGAACTTGCGGCAATCCAGCAAACAAGCTCCAAGCGGGTTGCTCTTTTGGGTTCTCGCCACGTTCCTATTACCCACCAGCAGCTAATTGAGATGCTGAGCTACGCCTTAGTTCTGGGAGGCAACCAGCTCATCACATCGGGTGCTACAGGCACCAATTCAGCGGCGATTCGGGGCGCAATGCGAGCAGATCCTAATCTGCTGACGGTGATTTTGCCACAAAGTATGGGCCGCCAGCCTCGGGAGTCTCGCGAGCAACTCGAACAAGTCATACATTTGGTAGAAAATCCCAAAAATGACAGTTTGTCTCTCCCCGAAGCAAGCGCCATGTGCAACCAGGAGATTATTTCTCGCTGTCAGCAACTAATCTGTTTTGCTTTTCACGAAAGCCACACTTTGCTGAAAACTTGCCAGGATGCGGAGGAACAGCGCAAGGTGGTGACTCTGTTCTATTTTGATTGAAATGCGAGGCGAATGATGGTATTGGGATTGCCTGTGTCGGTTATTTTGCTTGATTCTATTGCTGCTGCTGCGGCGCTGGTTTACGCACCGTTTTTGGTGGTTGCCCTCGCTCGCTTGCAGCTAGGCTACGACCAAGCCGCCCCTCGCGCTATGTTTGACAGGTTGCCTGCTTACGCTCAGCGGGCAACTTGGGCTCACCAAAATTCGTTTGAGACGTTTATGCTGTTTTCAGCGGCGGCTTTGATGGCTTTTGTGACGGCGGTTGATTCGGAGGCGGCGGGTTGGGCTGGAATCGCTTTTCCGATCGCCCGGTTGTTGTTTTCGGTTTTCTATATCCTGAATATACCGCTGGGGCGATCGCTCATGTTTGCGATTAGTTCTTCTTGCACTTTTTCTTTATTCTATTTCAGTTTGATGGCTATTAATTAATAGTCAGTAGTCAGTAGTCAGTAGTCATTAGTCATTAGTCATTAGTTAAGAGACACTTAACTAATGACCAATTACCAATTCCCAATTACCAATTCCCAATTACCAATTACCAATTTACCAATTACTAATTTATGGCAGCTAGTTATTCATTTGATATTGTCAGCGATTTCGATCGCCAAGAATTAGTCAATGCAGTTGACCAAACAACGCGAGAAATTCAAAGCCGCTACGACTTGAAAGATACCAAAACCACTGTAGAGTTGGGCGCTGAAGCAATTACTGTCAATACCGACAGTGAATTTACTCTCGACGCGATTCACACTGTTTTGCAAACTAAAGCCGCCAAGCGCAATTTGTCTCTGAAAATTTTTGATTATGGCAAAATTGAAGCTGCTAGTGGTACTAGAGTACGCCAAGAAATCAAACTAAAAAAAGGGATCGATCAGGAAATTGCCAAGAAAATCACTAAATTAATTCGAGATGAGTTTAAAAAAATTCAAGGCTCGATTCAAGGTGACGCAGTGCGCGTTTCTGCCAAGGATAAGGATGATTTGCAGTTCGTAATTCAACGCTTGAAGCAAGAAGATTATCCGATGGCTTTGCAGTTTACCAATTACAGGTAAATTTTTGAAAGCTAAGTATTGGATTCCCGGTTGTGCGATCGCATCTTTGAGCGCGATCGAACTTGCCTTGCGCTTGCTGGGATTCGGAAATCCTGCTTTGCTGCAAGCTGATGCGGAGGCTGGCTATATATTTGCACCAAATCAACTTGTATATCGCTTTGGCAATAGAATTGAGTATAATCAATTTTCTCAACGTTCTGAACAAATCGATTCAGCAAAGCCTGAAGGTACTCTCAGAATTTTGATGATCGGAGATTCGGTTCTCAACGGTAATAATACCACAGATCAGAATGAAACTATTCCAGAATTGTTGGAAGCGCGTTTGTTGGGCATAAAAAAGCAAGTTGAGGTGCTGAATGCTTCTGCCGGTTCTTGGGGAATTGGCAATCAATTGGGATATATTCGCAAGTTTGGCACTTTTGAAAGCGATGCTGTGATTTTGCAAATTGGTACTCACGATTTGCTACAACCAACCAGCAACAGCGCGGGAGTGGGAAATGACCCGCTGATGCCGAATCGCAAACCGTTATGGGCAATTCAAGAAGTGTTTGAAAGACACGTTATGCCCCGATTGTCAAGTATTTTTCGATCGGATTCTCCGGCTGCGGGAGTGCCGGTGTCGGAATCACAACGGTTTAGGGAAAATATGCAGCGATTTGAGCAAATAGTTGCTTTGGTGCGAGCTGAGAATATTCCGTTGTTTGTGTTGTATACTTGCGATCGAGCGGATTTACTGCCCGTACCGAATCAGCCGAAGTTTAAATCGCAGTTTGTCGATCGGCTAAAAGCTTTAAAAATTCCAGTCATAGACACTCACGCAGCCTGGTCAAAATTGCCGAAAAAGAGGGTAGAAAGTTATTTTCGGGATGGCGTACACCCCACAGCCCCAGCTTATGAATCAATTGCAGATTTAATGTTTAAACAATTGTGTATACAGAAAAAATTGGTGGCTTGCGGCGGGAAGAAATAAGTAGGGTTTGCTGAATAATACTAATTCTCACCTTAGCTCGATCGCATTTTTGACAGAATCAGATTTAACTCATATCAAATCCGTTTACATCGGAATGATATAAACGGAGGAGACGGAGGAGACGGCACTGCCGTCTCCTCTATAGACAGGTTAAATAAACCCTTTTTTGCCGTACTCGAAGGTACTTCGCTGGTCATAAGCGCTGCGCGCCGGCGATAGCCTACGAGTACAACCTTGAACCTCCCCCACGAAAAATCTCCTGATTGACATTGATGCCTGAGCTCAGTTTGAAGCCATTTTCGCCTCGGTTTTTGTCTAATACCAATTTAATGTGAAGTTGCACATAGCTCGATCCCCCTAAATCCCCCTTAAGAAGGGGGACTTTGAGAAGAATCTTGTTCCCCCCTTCTTAAGCTACCGTGTACACACAAGTTGATTCTGAGCTAGTTTCCATCCCACAAAGATGGATTCAAACTGTCGAAGTCCATGAACAAGGGTAGGCATTCCGGGAGGTCTCTGAGAACTATAACCAGACCAACCC
>JANPMV010000107.1:0-90593 GCA_031427135.1 Cyanobacteria bacterium VAR_87_metabat_62
AAATTCCCCTCTCCCCGAATTCAGCAACCACAACTTATCTCGATACCAGCGAGGCGAGTGTGGCATCGACAATCCCGTGACGATGATATCATTAGATGCGACATCAATCACTATACCGCCATTTTTTCGGCGATCGCGCCAACCATCCACCACATCCGACTGACTCGACGCCGTGACATATTTCGCTTCTCCATCCACCATCGCCAAACCGTTGAGATGACAGCGGTCTTCGTTGATGTATTGTGAGATAAACGGCGGTTTCCAGAGAGGTTTGCAACTGTGGCGATCGCTCAAAGTAGCGATACAATTAAACAACGTACTAATAAAAATGATTTGATTATTTTTATCGACAGCGATATCGTGAATGTCGATATCACCTGTGGTGTGGGCAATTCTTGGTATATATAGTTTATCGTAACCTTGATGTTGTCCACCCGCCGCTAGCACGTTATCTAATTGCCAGAGTTGATATTTTGAGCTGAGGTAGAGGCGTTCCGGTGTGCAGAAAAGTCCCATTGCGCGATCGAATATTCGCCAAAAAGCCGAGATTCTGTTTGTTTCGGGCGCAGCGCCGATTAACATTAACCTGCTGGTTTGATAAGTAGTGCAAGCGAGGCTGATTTGTTGTTCGGTTAACCAGGATGGCAAATCGCGATCGCCAAAAATCTCGTGTTCGTGGACTGTATTGACATTTGTGTCGTTATTCATAGAATCTGAAAATATAGTTTTTATCTATTCAAATAGAACAATTAGTTTCTAGCCAACTCGATAACTCAGCCAAACTAGACATATCTAAAATAGCCTCACCTAATGACGATAATTGTTCTGAGGATAGTCGTAACAAACTATCTTCTATTTCTTGATTTAAATCCCCTAATTGCCGTTGCAATAGGCGTTTAATCAGATTTATTTGACCTCTTTGTTCACCAATTTCTATACCTCTTTGTTCACCAATTTGTATGCCTTCAGCCTTACCTTCAGCCTTACCTTCAGCCTTACCCAACTCGATCGCACTTATTCGTTCCCGTTCAAACTGTTCCCGCTTCTCCAGATCGTCTATTTCCTCTAAACTGAGATTTACCCGATCGGCGATCGTGAAAGCCTTTTCAATTTCTGGTACAATTGACATAGATTCTGGTATCACTTCTAAATCGGGTGCTTTTCGTAAAAAATAAAGCCATTTATCCGTAATATTCATCAATTCTTCCAGCATTTTATTAAATTTTGGCAACTCCACAAACACTAATTTCAACGGACTATGCTGATAACTCAATAGTAACTCATCTTCCTTAAGCGTAAATTGTGAAATCACTTTACTATGTTCATCAAACATGATAAAATCTGTTACCGCTACACCTATGGCGGCTCTCAATTCTGGATAAACTTCCCCTAATTTCAGTTGATTGACATACATTTTGGCTGTGTTATAAAGAATCCTTTTGCCAAAAGCGGGCACATTAAATGCCTGCATTTCAATCAACACATTTTCACCGTTATTAAGGAGAGCTTTCACATCAAAGTAAGTAGTTTTTAATCCCGAAATTCTCCCAGGGGCGTAGGGGTCGATAATTTCCACAGAAACTATGACTGTATCACCTTGATAGACAATTGCATTCAGGAAACTAATTAAAATCTCTTGGCTTTGATCCGAACCAAAGATTTTTTTAAAGGCATAGTCTGTTTTGGGGTTAATAAATTTCATGGTGTTACATCAAATCCGCTCTTCATCGGAATTGTTAGTGATTCAAATTAGGACAAAACAGTGTCGTGTACCTACGGCGATCGAATGATGCACGAGTGTACTTCATAAACGTTGAAAATTAAAGATGAGTATGGTAAACTACGATCGCACTAAATTAAATATCACAAATAATCTAGCATGAACAAGCAAATAGTTTTCGTAGACCCCTCAGTACAAGACTATCAAAGCCTGATTCAAGACACCGATCGCGCTCGAATTTTCATTTAAAATGAAAATTTGAGCGCGATCGAGCAAATTACTAACGCCTTAGCCAATCAAAAAGATATTGAAGCGCTACACATACTTTCCCACGGTAGCCCCGGCAGCGTCAACCTCGGCACAGAAGAACTCAATGAGAACAATCTAGAAAATTGCAGCCAACAGCTCAAACAGTGGGGAAAAGCCCTCACCGAAAACGCCGACATTCTATTATATGGATGCTCCATCGCCAAAGGAGAAGCCGGCCACAACTTCCTCAAGCGACTCAGTGAAATCACTGATGCCAACATCGCTGCCTCAGCCACCCCCACCGGCAGCGCTCTCTTAGGAGGAGACTGGAACCTAGAAGTACAAATCGGGGATATTTCCACCCCAGTACCATTTAACGCCAACACCCTCAAAACCTACAGCGACGTGCTAGGCTTCGCCACCAATGTTGACTTCCCTACTGGCAATGGCCCCAGATCCGTCAGCATCGGCGACATCAACGGCGACGGTTTACCCGACTTAGCTGTAGCGAACAGCAACAGCAACACCACCTCCATCCTGCTCAATACCACCACCGGAGCTACCCCCCCCACCTTCGCCACCCAAGCCACCTTCCCTACTGGCAATAGCCCCGTCTCCGTCAGTATCGGCGACATCAACGGCGACGGTTTACCCGACTTAGCTTTGGCGAACAACGGCAACAACACCGTGTCCATCCTGCTCAACACCACCACCACCAACGCCACCACCCCCACTTTCGCCCCCCAAGCCACCTTCCCAACTGGCAATGGCCCCCTCTCCGTCAGTATCGGCGACATCAACGGCGATGGGAAACCTGACTTAGCTTTGCCGAACTTTGGCAGCAGCACCGCGTCCATCCTGCTCAACACCACTCCCAAAGTTACCGCTGTCACCGCTACCACCCCTGACGGTAGCTACGGCGTCGGTTCCACCATCGCCATCACTGTCACCTTCGATGCTACTGTCGATGTCACCGGCACACCCCAACTGCAACTCGAAACAGGTACAACAGATCAATTTGCCACTTATGCTAGCGGTAGCGGCGGTACAGCCCTCACCTTCAACTATGTAGTCCAACCAGGAGACACCACCCCCGACTTACAATACCTCGCCACAAATGCCCTCACCCTCAACGGCGGCACAATTAAAGAAACTGTTGCTACAGCCTTTGACGCTTTCTTAACTCTCCCCGCCCTAGCCACAGCAAACTCCCTCGGCGGTAGCAAAGCCATCGTTATTGATACTGTTGCACCCACAGTAGCCCTCACATCAACATCACCAACCACCACAAACGCACCATTTTTAGTCACAGCAACATTCAGCGAAAACGTCACAGGATTTAGTACAACAGGTGTGAATGTTGCTAATGGCACTGTTAGCGGTTTCACAGGTAGTGGTACAAATTATAGTTTTACAGTTACACCAACAGCCACTGGCAATGTCACCGTAGATATTCCAGCAGCCACAGCTACAGATACAGCAGGTAACAACAATACCGCTGCGGCTCAATTGACTCGCACCGCCGATATTACAGCACCCACAGTAGCCTTAACATCAACTTCACCAACCACCACAAACGCACCATTCATAGTCACAGCAACCTTCAGCGAAAGCGTCACAGGATTTATTCCCAGCGACGTGAATTTGACTAACAGTGCGATTAGCAATTTCACAGGTACTGGTACAACTTATACTTTCACCGTTACACCGACTGCTAGCGGCGCTGTCACAGTTGATATTCCAGCAGCTACAGCCACTGATACCGCCGGTAACAACAATACTGCTGCGGCTCAATTGACTCGCACTGCCGATATTACAGCACCCACAGTAGCCCTAACATCAACTTCACCAACCACCACAAACGCACCATTCATAGTCACAGCAACCTTCAGCGAAAGCGTCACAGGATTTATCGCAACTGGTGTGAATGTTGCTAATGGCACTGTTAGTGGATTTACAGGTACTGGTACAACTTATAGTTTTACAGTTACACCAACAGCCACTGGCGCTGTCACCGTTGATATCCCAGCAGCCACAGCTACAGATACAGCAGGTAATAACAATACCGCTGCGGCTCAATTGACTCGCACCGCCGATATTACAGCACCCACAGTAGCCCTAACATCAACTTCACCAACCACCACAAACGCACCATTTTTAGTCACAGCAACCTTCAGCGAAAGCGTCACAGGATTTATCGCAACTGGTGTGAATGTTGCTAATGGCACTGTTAGTGGTTTCACAGGTACTGGTACAACTTATAGTTTTACAGTTACACCAACAGCAACTGGCGCTGTCACAGTTGATATTCCAGCAGCTACAGCGATTGATACCGCTGGTAACAACAATACCGCAGCCACTCAATTAACTCGTACTGCCGATATTACAGCACCCACAGTAGCCCTAACATCCACATCACCAACCACCGCAAACGCACCATTTTTAGTAACAGCAACCTTTAGCGAAACCGTCACAGGATTTATCGCCACTGACGTGACTGTTGGTAACGGCACTGTTAGCGGATTTACAGGTAGCGGTACAACCTATAATTTCACAGTTACACCAACAGCAACTGGCAATGTCACAGTTGATATTCCAGCAGCTACAGCGATTGATACCGCTGGTAACAACAATACCGCAGCCACTCAACTTGTTCGCACTGCCGATATCACCGCACCCACAGTAGCCCTCACATCAACATCAACACCAACAGTAACTGGTTTATTTACCGTCACCGCTACCTTCAGTGAAAATGTCATCGGCTTTGATACTACTGATATCACCGTAGCCAATGCTGCTGTCGGAAACTTCGTCACAGTTGATGCCAAAACTTACACTTTTGATGTCACACCTACTGTTAGCGGTAATGTCACAGTTGATATTCCCACAGCTAAAGCCACAGATGCTGCGGGTAACAATAACACCGCAGCCACTCAACTCACTCGCACTGCTAATATCACGATACCGATTATTGATGTCATCCCACCTACTGCTAACTTGGCGGCAATTTCTAACATTACTACAGCGGGTGGTACAACTCAGACATTCACAGTTAGTTTCAGCGATCCCAGTGGAGTTGATGTTAGCAGTTTAGATAATTCTGATGTTGTTGTAAATTGGTCTGGTGGTGCTATTCCTGCTAGTTTTGTTAGTGTTAATACTAATAGTAATGGTACGCCCCGCACAGCGACATATTCGTTTACGCCACCAGGTGGAACTTGGGATAATGCTGACAATGGTACTTACACTGTTAATTTGCAAGCATCGCAGGTAAAGGATGTTGTGGGCAATTTGAATGTTGCTAGCGGTTTAGGTAATTTTAGTGTGAATATTCCCGCACCTGTAACAACGCCAACTCCGGTAACAACGCCAACTCCGGTAACAACGCCAACTCCGGTAACAACGCCAACTCCGGTAACAACGCCAACTCCGGTAACAACACCAACTCCGGTAACAACACCAACTCCGGTAACAACACCAACTCCGGTAACAACACCAACTCCGGTAACAACGCCAACTCCGGTAACAACACCAACTCCGGTAACAACACCAACTCCGGTAACAACACCAACTCCGGTAACAACACCAACTCCGATACTAATATCAACACCAACTCCGGTAACAACCCCAACTCCGGTAACAACACCAACGCCTGTCACAACCCCAACACCAACACCATCGGTAACACCAACACCAACACCAACACCAATAACTAACAACATCCCCAATGATGACTGCATCTGCGACAAAATTGACTATCCCAACTTAAACCAACCAAATACAGTTGAAAACACGATACTCGGCGTATCCGGCATTCAAATAGGCACTGCCAGAAATGACCAATTTCTAGGCAGCAACAACGGTAACATATTCGATGCCAAATCCGGGAATGACAACTTATATGGCGGCGAGAGTCGCGACATCCTCAACGGCAACACAGGCAATGATTTTGTCAGCGGTGGTAGTGGTGATGACATCCTATTTGGAGATGAAGGAAACGACATCATTCTTGGCGACTTGGGCAAGGATTTAATCTTTGGAGGCAAAGGCAATGACTCCATAAATAGTCGCGAAGGTAATGACATCGTTTATGGGAATCGAAATGATGACTTTATCGATGGTGGTAAGGGTGATGACACCTTATTTGGAGGTAAAGGTGATGACATCATCCTTGGTAGTGAAGGTAATGACTCCCTGCTTGGAAATGAGGGTTCGGATACCATCTGCGGCGGGGCTGGAAATGATTTTATCAGAGGGAATGAACAAGCAGATATTTTGGGAGGTTGTGAAGGAAATGACACCCTGTACGGAGGGGAAGATAATGATACTCTTCTAGGCGGTAAAGGTGATGATATTCTTTACGGAGAATTGGGGAATGATAGTTTGATTGGCGGTAGCGGTAATGATATCTTCGTCTTAAAATCAGGTCAAGGATTTGACATTATCGCTGATTTTACCGTCGGTCAAGATTTAATTGGATTAAGTGGAGGTTTGAGCTTTAGTCAGTTGGGAATAACTCAAAATACTCAGGGAACTCTTATCAAAAGTGTCTTGACAGGAGAAGAGTTAGGTGTGATGATTGGAGTGAGTGCGAATTTGATAACAGCCGTGAATTTCCGGCAGATTTAGGGAAGTGATTTACCGTTGGGTGGGGGCGGGTTTACGAGATTATTGGTCTTAGGCCGAGATTGTTGGTGAACCCGCCCCTACAGCATTAAAAACACTTTTAAATTCATGTTGGGTGGGGTGGGTTTACTTTAAGAAGTCGGGGATATAGCCTTGAGTACCAACCTTTTTTTAAACTGGTTTTGCCCACGACAGCCAAGTTTCCATCGGGCGGAAACCGACTGATTGGTAAAGCTTTGTCGCCCCTGTCAAACTGTCAGCATCGACGCTGAGTTTAGCTGTATTTGCACCCGCCGCTTTTAACCGATGCAAGCCAGCTAGCAGCATTGCTTTTCCTAAGCCCATTTTCCGATAGTCGCGCCGCGTACCCAATAATTCAATCCAGCCGTCTTTTGTGGTATTAGTATTTTTTTGTGGTTTGATTTGACAGTCGCAAAAAGCTGCGAATTTACGATCGCCCGAAACAGCAATCAAGTCCAATTCCGGCTGATAATTCGGATCTTGCATCCAATAACGCACGGTTTCCGCAGTTAAATCGTGGTGATTCCAGTGATCGATAAAGGACTGGTTGAACATCTCTACCCATGGTTGGATGTCTTTTTCTCCCGATACGTGAGTCAGAGCAAAATCGGCGGGGAATTCGGGTGTGGGAATGGGCTCTGAGAGCGATCGCGCCATTGTCCAAAAATAGCGATCGACCTCAAAGCCCTGTTTTTCTAACAGCAGGATTTCATCGGCTTTATCTTCGCGGCTGTAGGTACGCAATTTTGCAGGTAAATTCCGTGATTTTCCTACTTCGCCCAGCCGCTGTTCGCCCCATTTAATGATATCTTTTTCCAAACCTGCGCCACGCACGTTTGGATGCACGTAAAACCAGAGACAAGCGTCTATTTCATCCTGGGAATCGGGCATATCTAGCAGTGCTAAACCGATCAGCTTGTAGTTACCGTCTTCCCACAATTGCACGTCGCGGGCTTTGTCTAGTTTGGGCGCATCAAGTATTAGCTTCAGTTCAGTTGCTGAGACTTCTTCGCCGAGTCGATCGACTGCTTCGCAGGTGTCGATTAAGTTTGCGATCGCGCACCAGTCAGTTTCGCCCCCGTAGGAGCGCATTTTCAAGGTAGTCATAAAAAAATTACAATCCGTATATTCGGAATGTTCCTATTAGTGGATATTGACAAACAAGTACAGTAATTCGGACATTTTGCACAAATGTCAATCACAGGTAAGATTCCTGTTACACAAGAAACAAATATTCTTGTGGAGCGGTTAGCGTCCGCACCTAAACCGCTTTTAGTTGTTGATAATGGTGTCGATAAAACTCAGAAACCTGTTTATATCACCTAGGTTTTCAGGTTTTATCTCATAGCGCAATCATAAAAATTGGTTTGCCCTTTTGGGCTAGTTTTGGATGTGAGTTTAGGCTGGATGTCAATGAGCCGCGCTCTCTTTCGTTACTAAGCTTGGTGCTTGAGTAACTATTGTTTGAATAAAGTTTTTACAGCTAAGTAAAGAAGTTGTCACCCCCAGTGGGTAGTTGATTTTTACTTTTGCTCTGTTTTAGAATCAATCCTTTTTCAGGGATTTTTGCTTTTCCTGTTAGCTCGCCCGATCGGGTGAGGGGAGAAGTTTAACTTATTTAAAAGTTCCCTATTTCAACTATAACCTGAGCGGTTTTTTTTGGCAAGTTTGAGATGAAGGGAATCTTGCTAGTATTAACGAGGCTGGCATTTGAGGGTAGGATTGATCGCACGCTTATCAAGCGCAATAACTATAGTTTACTTCGCTGTGCAAGCCCCAATTTAGGCTTAAATTTATCCAAAGGTTAAACTAACGTTAAACTAGATTCTTTGATTGGTAGAAGGTAAATATGCTTGACAACCTGGATTTAGACATTTCCCTGGACAAAGAAACCTACGATGCCAAGATAGAAGTTTTAATGCAGCAGTTGCGATCGCTCCAACAAGCTTGCTGGGAAAAAAAACTGCCCACAATCATCGTACTCGAAGGTTGGGCCGCTGCGGGTAAAGGCGCGCTGGTCAAAAAAATGGTGGGGTACATGGACCCGCGCGGGTTTGCGGTACACCCGATTTGGCCGCCGTCAGCCGAAGAAATGGGCTATCCTTTTCTGTGGCGGTTTTGGCAAAAACTTCCGGCGCGAGGGCGGATTGGTTTTTTCTACCACAGTTGGTACACTCATGTTTTAGAAGACCGATTGTTCGATCGGCTCTCCGACGCAGAAGTACCGACAGCCATCAGACAAATCAACGCCTTCGAGCGGCAGATGGTAGATGACGGCGCAGCAATTGCCAAATTCTGGGTTCATTTGAGCAAAAAAGAACTCAAGCATCGGCTCAAAAAACTAGAAGACGACAGCCTACAAGCTTGGCGAGTCCGGCCCGAAGACTGGAAACAAGCCAAAAAATACGCAGAATACACCACTTTTGCCGAAGAAATGGTAACTCAAACCGGCACTGGGCCAGCACCTTGGACATTAGTAGAAGGCGATTGCGAACGGTGGGCGAGAGTCAAAGTTTTAACGCAAATGGCAGCCACAATTACAGAAGCATTAGACAGACTCCCAACGCAATCTGCACCGCCCAAATTGCCGCCTCAAGAAAGGTTGCAACCCACCGAACCCGATTTGCTCGCCCAAGTAGATTTAACGCAATCGCTGTCGCCCGAAGAGTACAAAGGGCAACTTCGCGAAGCACAAACGGGTTTTGGCAAATTGCAACAAAGCATCGACGAAGATCAAATACCCGTGTTAGTGCTGTTTGAAGGTTGGGATGCTGCGGGCAAAGGAGGAGCAATCAAACGTTTGACGGACGTATTAGACCCCCGCAGTTACACCGTTAATACCTTTGCGGCCCCCACAGACGAAGAAAAAGCTCATCACTACCTCTGGCGGTTCTGGCGGAGGCTGCCGACTGCTGGTAAGATCAGCATTTGCGATCGCAGTTGGTATGGTAGAGTGCTCGTCGAGCGAGTCGAAGGATTTGCCACCGAGTCCGAATGGCGTCGTGCTTACCAGGAAATCAACGAATTTGAGGAGCAACTTACCAGTTTCGGTTGTGTCATAGTTAAATTCTGGCTGCACATCAGTCCTGACGAGCAACTAAAGCGGTTTACAGAGCGGCAAAACAATCCCTTCAAACAATACAAACTCACCGAGGAAGATTGGCGGAATCGCCAAAAGTGGAATTTTTATGAAGTGGCGGTGAATCAAATGATTCAGCGCACCAGTACCCCGGCGGCTCCCTGGACACCAATCGCGGCCGATAACAAGTATTATGCTCGTGTTAAAGTAATTCAAACGGTAACGCAGGCAATTCGGAATCAACTGAAACGCCGATAAATGGGGATTGGTGAATGGGTAACAGGTAATGGAAAAAAAAACAGGCAGCAGAAAGCAGGTTTGAATTGCTAATTCCACCTGCCTGTACTCGATCCATTACCAATTACCAATCAATCATTACCAATTATCAATTACCAATTAACTGTCAGCAATCTGTAACTGAAAGTAGCGGGCTCATTCGCCTGCAACCAATAGTTGATAGCTGACCGGAATCGAGCATCAGGATAAGTGCTATCCGCTAAACACTGGACAAAAGTGGACAAGATAGCCAGTCTAAGTCTTTAACCAGGCTACGTTAGTAAGGTCACGACACCTACGGGTGCTTTCCAGCCTGTAGCTATGTCGCCGGAGATTAAACATCTCTATTTAGCTAAGGAAGTGTTTCCGGCACGACAAGCCTCGCTAACATTGACGAGGAAAACATTACCGGAGAAATCCGAGGGGGATTTATCCCCAAGAAACGCCCCATTGAGGCGGGTCTTCACAGAACAATATCAATAGCCTCTATCCTGTGATGCCAGCAGGTATGCCAAAAAGAATGACCACTTTTGAGGTGCCAAGGTTTTCTGTTGTATGCTGAGTCCACGTTTGTCCCATTAATGGGCGATTAGAGGCGTAGCGATCGGACTGCGCGATCGGCGAAAGTTAAAAACCTCCCGATGCCCCTATCTCCTCCCTCCGCTAAATTCGCGCTCGTTTCCCAACTTCTGTACTAATTTATGAACACACAGAATATTGCAAGATGCCAGAACTATTAGCTCGCATTCTATTTCTATTCCTTCTGTTCTCACTGATCAAATCGTGGTGGGATCAATCAGGAGGCAAAGACAATCCGTTATTAGATCGGCTGCGTGTTTTGTTGCTGATCAGCCTTTTGTTCCTGGCTTTTTTTGCGCCAGACACCCCAGTCGGAGCAGCGATTTTCGGCTTAATAGCCTTCTTCTTTAAGCCGTTGGGTTTTGCGATCACGCTGCTGGTGATTGCATCGGCGCTGATCACGAACGGGGGCATCCGCAACCCGGCGCCGAGAATGATCTTGGCAGCGCTGCTGGTTTTGATCCTTTCGAGTATGCCAGTTGTCGCTTACTGGTTCGCCGAGCAAGCAGAACGAGACGCCGCTGCGGCTGTTCGCACAGCTTGCTGCGACGAAACTGCTGCGGCGATCGTCCTGCTGGGCAAGGGAACCACTCAGCCTCACATCCCCAACCGAGTCGCGATTCAACTGACAGATACAGGCAATCGCCTGCCCTATGCTGCCGTCTTGTACAGAAAAGAACTCGCACCTTTGGTCATCGTTACCGCTGGGCCCAGACCCGAGTTGCAGGGCTATGTTGGCGAAGCTAAGGACATCGAGACTTTGCTGGCGAACAACATGGGCGTGCCCCGCAGCAGCATCGTTCTCGACGATAACGGCAGCAACATACGCACCAGTGCTGAAGAAGTCAGAAAGATACTCGACGGCCGGGGTGTCGGGCGCAAAGTCATTCTGGTAACATCTGCGATTCAGATGCGCCGTGCCAGCCTAGCATTTGCGAATATGGGAATTCAGGTAATTCCCAGAGCTACCGACTTCTACACTTTCCAGCCCACGGCTGGAGGGAAATCTAGACTCCGCTTGGACGCGGGAGATTTTTTGCCTAGTGCAGAAGCTTTGGTAACTACGACGCGAGTATTCGATGAATATTTCGGGTCTTTTTATTACTATTTGCGCGGCTGGCAGGCTCCCAGGGCCTAAAGTGGCCTCTAACGGTCACTGAGCGAAGCCGAAGTGTTCTTAGGCAACAACGACTGCTCCCCAGATTGGTTTAACATCTCACTAGATGAAGGAGACCTTTGTGGGGAGTTGTATTTTCTCATTCCGGCGGGGTCGCCGACGATCAAGTTTGCCATGAATGCAAACAATACCCAAAAGATCACTGGCTCCCACTCGGATTTTTTAGGGGGCGTATCTTTAGCTTTGGCAGAGGCGACGATGACTTTGAGGTCTAGTTTGCCTTCAATTTCTTTGCCTTTGAGAATTCCTTCGCTGCACACACCCTTAAAAGCTAGCGGATCTGGTTTTGCTTCGTCTGCTGGTTTCGCTGCATCTGACATTTTTTTATCCTGATTTTGGTAGATTCGGTTGGAGAGTAAATTCTCAGAGGTTCGGGGGGTTTCCGGAAAGGATTGCGAATTACTCTGAAAGAATTTAAGTTAGAGAAGCACCCCGCCCCGTTGTCGGGACTTGAAAATCACCATCTGTCGGCATTTCCAGCTAGTGCTGGTTGTTGTCGGATAAACAACTTTGCTTCTTTAGCTGCTACTTATGTATCTGGGCAAATAGCAGGTTTTTATGCAAAGTAATTTTTTTTCTTAGATTTATTCTAAAATCGGGCATGGAAAAGTTTGTGATCTCGATCGGGCGATCCTCTTCAAGGGCTTCGCTAACGCACTTTATATTAGATTGAAAAAATAAGTTATTAACTGGTTCCCCGGCTCTGCCTGGGAACCGATATTCAGAGGCTCTGCCTCGCTTGGAAAGCCTAAAAATTGGAGGCAGAGCCTCCGGATCTGCGTTACCAGGCTCTGCCTGGTAACGAGTAGTCTTTGCTCCTTCTTCCCTCTTGCTTCTTCCTTCAGCAATACTTTGAAAATATCTACCACAAAACTATCTTCCCTGCAAGCTGAACAACTGGACACTTGGGCAACAGAGGCAATTAATCGCAGTAAATTAGGTCAAATCCCCGCTTACATACCTCTCCTTGCCCAAGCAGACAGACAAGGGTTTGCAGTGCAAATTCGCGCAATTGACGGTCAAATCTTGAGCTGGGGCAGCACTGCTCAAACATTCCCGCTGATGAGCGTAGTCAAGCCCTTCGTGCTGCTTTATCTGCTGTGTACATTGGGCGAAAAAGCGGTATTTGACTGTGTTGGCTGCGAGCCTTCGGAACGGGCTTTCAATTCCTTAACTCAACTGGAAATAGATCAAGGGAAGCCGAGAAATCCGATGCTCAATAGCGGGGCGATCGCCCTAGCGTCTTTGATTCCGGGTGAAAATGCGGAGGCGCGCTGTGAAAATTTGCGGACTTGGCTGAATCAACAGGCAAACAGTCAGTTATTTGTTGACGAGTTAATGCTCGATTCAGTGAATGCAATGCCGAATCAAAATAATTGGGATATCGCCTTAGAAATGGTACAATCCGGTTATCTTGAAAACTCAGAAATTGCTCTGGAAACCTACAATCGCCTCTGCTGTTTGTCGGGAACTGTCGATGATTTAGCTAAGCTGGGAATGGTTTTGGTTGGGGGTGGCGAAGCAATCTGGGAAAACTGTCGCACTGTCAAAGCACTGATGGCTACTTGCGGTTTGTATGAAGCATCCGCCCGGTTTGCTCGGAGGGTGGGATTGCCTACTAAGTCGGGAGTTAGCGGGGCAATGCTCTCGGTAATTCCGGGTCAAGGTGCGATCGGCTGTTACAGTCCGCCCTTGAATCGAGAGGGGAATTCGATCGGCGGTTTGTTTCTTTTGGAACAAATATCTAAAAGTTTGAGATTGAGTGTATTTGATTAGAGTGGGAATTGGGAATTGGGAATTGGGAATTGGGAATTGGGGAATTGGGAATTGGGGAATTGGTTATTAGAAAAATCACTAACAAGTAACCACTAACTATTACCCATTACCCATGCCCCATGCCCCATGTCCCAATTCCCAATAACTAATGCTTTTCGCTCAGAATAGCATAAACCACAGTCTCTTCTTTTTTGCCGCGCAATTGAATCGATCCTACTTTTTGGGCTTCGTAGCGATCGCGCACGTAAGCAAAAGTCCTCCCCGTCACCAACAAATTAAAAGGACTATCCGAAACAATTTCCTTATTCATCGCCTCCAATCTAGCAGCAACGTTGACAGCATCGCCGATCACAGAATAATTCAAACGCCGGGAACCGCCGACAGTGCCAGCAACTAACTGTCCAGTATGCAAACCAATGCCAAACTTAATTAAAGGTTTGCGGTCAATTCTAAGCTGCTGATTAATTTCGTGAAGCTTTTCGTGCATAGCAATACAAGCTGCAACTGCATTCAAAGCATCTTGTTGAATTTCTGCATATTCACTATGGCAAAAAGGCACCCCAAAAACTGCCATAATTGCATCGCCGATGTATTTATCTACAACGCCGCCGTGATCCATAATACAGTCAGTCATCGCTTCCAAATAATTGTTCAGCCAGTTGAGCAAATCTCGCGGCGGCATTTTTTCGGAAATCGAAGTAAAACTGCGAATATCCATAAACAATACAGTTGCTGTAAGTTCTTGAGGTTCGAGTTCTCCCTGTTCAAATATCTCAGCTTTGCGTTCCCAAATAAGCTGAGCAGTCTCGGGAGCGACGTGCTTTTCAAATAACCTCATCAACTGCTGTTTTTCGTACTGTTCCCGCAGTTGCAAAGCAGTGCCAGATAAAATCAAAGTGCCGATGGGTGCGGCAATGGGAATCCACCAAAAATAGAAGCCAAATAACAAAGCAGCAGCCGCAATCCAAACAACAGGCAAACCCAGAGCGATCGCAATTCTCTCTTTAACACTTCGCTTGTACAGAACCCAAGAAGTAAGCGGGCCAATCCCCAACAATAACCAAATTTCTAGCAGTACCGGCAGCCGCCGCAGCAAGCGTTGATTCAGCAAATTGTCAACTAATGCTGCATATAAATAAACCCCGGCCGTAGTCTTGTTGAGAGGTGATGATATCTGGTCAAAACCAGTAGCAACTAGGCCGACTAAGACTAATTTATTCGCTAAAGCATTTTTAGGAATTCTACCTTCTACAACATCAACAAAAGCATAGGTGGGTAGATTTTCGGTTTTCCCTGGCCAGTTAATCCAGACTTTTTGTTCCTGCGTATTTTCTGGCTGCGGCAACAGTACAGGATTTTGTGGGTGAGCAGCATTATACCTGTGAGTCATTGCTAAACCGAAGTTAGGAATTCCGGCCCTAAAGATTTTTAACTCGCGACTAACGCCGTCGCTGTCGGCTTCGTGGATGATGTGTCCGACACCTGCGGCGGCGGCTTTTAAAGATGCTACGGGTTCTTCTTTGGTGGTTCTGGGAAGTACGACTTTGCCGTTGGCGGCGATCGCAGCCGCTAGAATATCATCTTTCGGACTTGGATCGAGGAAAAGAATGTCGAAACCAACTGCTGTGGGGGGAGATTTTTTTAGTGCTGACAGTAACTCGGCGTAGCGGTTGCGGGGCCAAGGAAATTTACCGTATTTCTGCAAGCTTTGCGGCTCGATCGCAATTACGGCAATTCTCGAATCCCATCCTGGATTTGGTAATATTCCCGATTCTCGAATTTCAAATAGCGTTTTGTATCCCAAATATTCCAGGGGTTTCCACATCCCAAATTGCAGCATGGCTACAGACATTATCCCTGCTACGGCGCCTGTCATCCAGGGAGGATTTGTGATTATATATTGCCGGAGGCCGATCAGTTGATGTTGTTTGAGATGTTCAATCCATTCTTTGAACTTCATGCAATTAGTTGTACAGAATAATTGACATTTGAGTCCGAGATTCGATCAAAGTCACAGTCATGAAGTTTAACAATACCGCAAGGGCGAAGCGTTGGCGCAAAATTTCTTTATTTTGACTGCGGAGATCCGCCGCAAAATGCTTCGCCCCTACGCGAAATAATCAACCGAAACCAGACTTGCGATCTCACTCACATCCTCATGGTGCGCCAGCGCTGCAACGGCCCTAGATAGCTTGTTTAGGGAACTGCGAAGCTGTAATGCCTTTCTGTGACTGACGGGCCTCGCACTACGATTTTGAGGCGGCGGCTTGGAGGTAAAATCCCTTGGATGCTGAAGTTGCCATTTCGATCGATCTTAACCGCTTGGTTGTTCACATAAACTATGTCGATCGGGTTAACTTGACCTTTGAGACGATAGATATCGCCACTGAGTCTGAACAAACTGCGGACTTTGAGTTGAGCTAGGCGAGGGCTCGCTGAGGGTGCAACGGGCGGGGTTTGAGGGAAAATAGTCGTCGCATTGCCGCCGTTGACAACTACTTCGGCATCTGTGCGCCCGGATACTCCGACAGCACCCTCAATGGTTTCGACTGAGGTTTTGCCGTCTGGCCCGACGCTGACACCAAATGATGTGCCGCGGACTCCGGCTACGCCTTCGGGGGTTTCAACTCTGACTGGGGCGGTTCTGGCAGAACTTTTTTGTTGGGCAATTTGATTCAATTTGCCGAGTCCGCTGAAGGTATTGAGAGAGGCGATTTGGTTGGGCGGGATAATTGTTGAGGTGTTGGCTGCGGGAGTTGTCGCAGCAGTTTTGCTGATCGACAATCTGACTCGCCCAATGCTAACAAAAATGGCTGTGTCTTTTTCGCCTGAGAGACTGGATATTTTGACTGCGGTGTTTTCGGCAACTTCGAGGATGCCGGTGTTGTTGTCGATCGCTAACCGGGCTGTGGAATCGGGGCCGGTGATGATTTCGTCTCCGGGGGCGAGGAGCCGATCGCCCACGACTGCTGGTCGCCCTTTAAACGTGACAGTACCGCGAATTTCTCGGATTTCGAGCGATCGTCCGGCCGCTGTTCCCTGAGCCTGGATCGTCTCTGCTGGGGATGGATTAGCGGCCACTGTTACCGGATTTTTGGGAGACTTTGAGCCGCTTGGTAATGCTGGCGCTCGATCTACTGAGACAATTTTAGTAACGTTCGACGGTTGTTTGGGGGATGGAGAGAGCGGACTGGCGATCGTCCCACGGCCGAACGGCAGACAGGCCAGTACAGCTAAGGATAAACTGATGAGCGGAATTTTGGTCGATCGCCAGCACGTAAAAATTTCATTCATAATTTCAATTTTGTGATCTTGAAGTTCCTAAACTTCATTTCCTCTATTAGACTCCCTAAATCCGGCAATCGTTCCACTTTTTCTGCCATAAAACACCCACCAAAATAATCTTTCTCAGCCTGAAAGCTTAGCATTAAATCTTCTTTTTATCCTCATATTTTAGTAAAGTTTTACAACATAGCATTTTACTAAATTCTGACCTTCGGAAAATTTTGCCGACCAGACTCAAAGTCTTGTCTAGCATGAGATTTCGTCCGTGTCAAGGTTTCTGAGCGAGGATTGATATATAGCAAAAATCCAATTAACTACTGCTTATGAAGGCCTTTTGCCTTCTGCCGGAAGGATGAATAATTGCGGATAAATCCTGTAGTTGTGGCAATTAATAAAAAGATGCCATTTCAAAGCGATAAAAAATAATTATCTAAGGGCTGCGGCCAGCGGTGACGACTTGATCTACGCCTGCGGAACCCGATCGGGCAAAATAGGAGCCAGTCAATCGATTTTAGATTTTAGATTTTAGATTTTAGAGGCGACCCCACGGATAAATGCGGGGGCAATAAGTGATTTTCGATTTTCGATAATGGAATTGATTCCACGGATAAATCACGTGGCGGGTACCACCTTTGAAATTCTTTGTCAAAGCAAACCGCAGAGCTACTTCGAGTAGAATACCGTCTTTTAGGGAAAGTCGATCAAAATTTCTGCTGAAAATCATCGGGAGCGATCGGCACAGCAAGGCGTTGCTGTTCGGAAGTAGACGCCAAACTGTAAAATGGACGGTTGTATATAGGTTATGTAGAGCAGGAGAACAATTTCAGTGGCAATAGAAGTAGGTCAGAGAGTTAAGGTGCGCCGTATTAGAGATCGGATACCTGCAAATATGGTGGGCAAGATAAAGGAGAATCCCGTAGGCACTGTTGACGGATTCAGAATGGTTGACGGCAGTGGAGTAGGCGTGGTTGTGAAGTTTGACGTTGGTTTTGCAACTTGGTTCTTTGAAGATGAGCTAGAACCCGTTTAACAGAAGCTGAAGGAAGAAGGAAGAAGGAAGAAGGAAGAAGGAAGAGGGAAGAGGGAAAATTTTCCCAACTCTTCCCCTCTCCCACTCTCCCACTCTCCCACTTTCCTCTTCCTCGACTCTCCCCTTCCCCACTCTGGCTGAAGGTTGCGCTTAAATGTTAAGTAGTAAGCTTTGGCAACTGAGAACAGAAAATGGCTTTGATTTTGACATTTTTGGGCAAAGGCGGCACCGGCCGCAGTACGATCGCGATCGCAACAGCTAAAAAATATGCGGCCGCCGGTAAGCGAGTTTTGCTGCTAGGGCAAGATCCGGGGCCGGGATTGGGCATCCTGCTGGGAACTCCCCTAACTTCCACCCCGCAGGAAATCGCCCCCAACTTCAAAGCAGTACAGGTGCAAAGCGCGCCGCTGCTGGAACGGAGATGGGACGAAGTTAAACAACTGGAAGCGCAATATGTCCGCACGCCGTTTTTTAAGGACATTTACGGCCAAGAATTGGGAGTGTTGCCAGGAATGGACAGCGCCCTGGCTTTGAATGAACTTCGGGAGTGCGACGACAGCAAACAATATGATGTCATTGTTTACGACGGCAGCGGCGGGATGGATACGCTGCGGATGTTGGGAATGCCGGAAATTTTGAGTTGGTACATCCGGCGCTTCCGCCAAGCTTTGGTAGATTCCGATTTGGGCAAAGCGCTGTCACCTTTTATTCAACCGGTTGTCAGTACGGTGTTGACGGTGGATTTGTCGGGAGATAATGCTGTTCAATCTACTAAGCAAGTCGATAATTTTTTGGATAAGGGTAGGGAAGCGCTGGCAAATCCGAACCGCACGGCTGCTTATTTGGTGACGACTGCGGATGCAAGTGCGATCGGCACAGCCCGCTATCTTTGGGGAAGTTCTCAACAAGTTGGCTTGACTGTTGGCGGTGTAATTGTCAATCAAGCAGCGGTTACGGAAACGATTGCTGCGAGTTTTGAACCTTTAACGGCGGTTTCGGTACCGGCGCACAGCGACAATAATTGGCAACCGCTAATCGATGCTTTGCCAGATTTTTCGCAGGCTGCAAAAGCTCCAAAGCCGATCGACATTAATATTGCCCAGCGTCAAGTTAGTTTGTTTTTGCCCTCGTTTGACAAGAAAGAAATTAAATTGATTCAATCTGGGCCGGAAGTGACGATCGAAGCCGGCGATCAGCGGCGCAATATTTTGTTACCTCCGCAGCTAACGGGCAAATCTGTTACGGGTGCTAAATTCCAGAATGGTTACTTGATTATTTCTTTTTAGGGCAAGGAAAGCACGACACAGATACACAGATGAATTATGGAGTTCTCTAATATCATGTGTCGTTGATTCGTTGTTGTGTAATTTGTGCGATCGTAGGGGCGGGTTCACCGATCGCAATCGCCACCAAACAAACAATTTCAAAAACCCGCCCCCACCCAACGAACAATCGAAATGTATATTCAGATTTACCGTTCGTAGGGGCGGGTTTATTTGTCTTTTGAATAATGGCAAAGATTGCTGGTAAAACCCGCCCCTACGAACGACGGAATTGAGATCGTTTACAATACAATATTATTAGCAAATTTGGGAAAACAGCAATGGTTACACAACTGCAATCTCCCGACAAACAAAATATCGTATACCTCGACGATAACGGAGAACCAATGTCAGACAATACTGAGCAGTTTCGATTAATCGTTTGGATTAAGGAAAATTCCGAACTATTGTTTGCGAATGACCCGAATGTTTTCGTAGCCGGCGACTTGCTTTGGTATCCCGTTGAAAGAAATAATAAACTTTGCCAAGCACCAGATGTGATGGTAGTTTTTGGTAGACCAAAAGGATATCGAGGTTCTTATCAACAGTGGAATGAAGATAATATTCCGCCGCAAGTCGTGTTTGAAATTTGGTCGCCGGGAAATCGGCCTGCTCCGATGATTCAAAAGTTCAAATTTTACGAACGTTACGGTGTGGAAGAATACTATTTGTACGATCCACAAACATTAGAATTGACAGGATGGCAGCGGGTTGAGGAAGAGTTAGAGGCGATCGAACAAATAGACGGTTGGATCAGTCCGAGATTGGGCGTGCGCTTCCAATTATCTGAAACCGGACTCGAAATGTTCGGGCCAAACGGAGAAGCATTTATGAGTTTTGTGGAACTCGCTCAACTGCGGCGCCAAGCGGAAGCACGAGCGACTGAAGCAGAGCAACTGCGACAACAAGCCGAGCAACTGCGACAGCAAGCAGAGCAACGGGCGACTGAGGCTGAAACTTTGCTCGAACAAGAAAGAGTGCGATCGCAAGCCTTAGAAGCTCAACTCCGAGAAATGGGAATCGATCCAAATCAATTGTAATAGACGATTCCCTCTTAGTCCGCGAAGGCGGACTTTGTTTTTGTAGACGCGGTTTCAACCGCCGAGTCTGTTAAATGTTACAATCTCCAACAAAACCTCACCCACCCAGCCAATGTTCCAACAAATTTGGCAACGCATCCTCAATCTGTGGCGGCAAATTCAGCGGCGTTTCCGCAAACAACCTGCACCGCAACCGCCCCAGCCAACTCGAATTTGGACTTCTGAAGAATGCGAACAGAAATTCCTCGAACTATTGGAGGGAGTTGCAGCAGGCTGGAGTCGCGGCGAAATTAAAGGCTTTTTAATCGGCAGCAAAATCAAGGATGCTGAGTGGGAAAACTGGCTGCAAGATTTTGGAGAAAGGTTGCTGGTATCGCCGGAAACACATTTAGAATTGGGTGGGCGGATGGTGCGGCTGTGTGAGATGAATTGCGGGAGAATTAGTGAGGTTACTGGGAATATTGGTAGGCAATTGTTGGCTGGGGAGAGTTTGAATCTGACTCCTGTGGATGATTCATCGGTTGGGAATGAAAATATTGTTACTCGATTGTTGGCTGGGGAGAGTTTGAGTGGTTCTCCTACAGATAATTCATCTTCAGCTAACGAATACGATGGAAATTTGCAGGCAGAATCTGTAGAAATAGAACTCAGTCAAGAGGTAAAAAAATTCTTATCTAAATTATTATTATATAGTCAAGGATTCGATCGCTATAATGCAGGAGATTTAGAAGGGGCGATCGTAGCCTTCGAGAAAGCCTTAGAAATTGACCCCAAATACCATCATGCCTGGAACGGGCTGGGCATTGCCCTCGATGATTTGGGCCGCTACAGTGAGGCGATCGCAGTCTACAAGCAAGCCTTAGAAATTGACCCCAAATTCTACACTGCCTGGAACGGGCTGGGCGCTAACCTACGTGCTTTAGGCCGCAACATTGAGGCGATCACCGCCTATAATAAATCCTTAGAAATTGAACCAAAATTCCAGGAGACCTGGAACAGGCTGGGTAATTCCCTAAATGATTTGGGCCGCAATAATGAGGCAGAAGCAGCCTTCAAGAAAGCCTTAGAAATTAAACCAAAATTCGACGGTGCATGGAACGGACTGGGCAATTCCCTAAATGCTTTAGGCCGCAACATTGAGGCGATCGCCGCCTTCAAGAAAGCCTTAGAAATTGAACCAAAATACTACTATTCCTGGAACGGGCTGGGCATTGCCCTAAGACTTTTGGGCCGCAATAATGAGGCGGAAGCAGCCTACAAGAAAGCCTTAGAAATTGAACCAAAATACCACTATGCCTGGAACGGGCTAGGCCTTACCCTAAATGATTTGGGTCGCTACAGTGAGGCGATCGCAGCCTACGAGACAGCCTTAGAAATTACAGGCGATCAATACTGGGAAGCTTGGGGCAATCGAGGTTTGGCATTTTTATACTCAGGGCGCTACTTTGAAGCCATTCAAAACTGGGATGAAGGCTTACAGAAATATCTCCCCAGCAACCACGACTATCGCCTCGCTTGTGGCAAATTGCACCAACGAAAAGGCGAGGCACACTACAAACACGGCAAAGAAACATTCACATATTTTGAATCTTTCCAAAAAGCCAAAGCCAGCTACGAACAAGCCCGCGAATTTTTGAAATCTCCCCTCATCCCAGAAACTTATTTAGAAGTAATGCAAGGCTTAATTGCCGTCTGCCAAAGCTTGGGAGATCCCAAAGCTAGCGAGTACCTTACCGAAGCTACTATCCTGCTAGAACAATTAATTTTAGACAACGAAACTCACCCGGAAATCAAACAGCGACTCCAGCGCAAATTTGCCGGACTTTACCAACTAGAAGTCGATATTCTCGTCGAGTCTGGCAACAAGATAAATGCCCTGGAAAAAGCCGAATCGCGGAAAAACTTTTGCCTGCAATGGATGCGCGCAACTTCGCCAAACCGCACGGCCAGCCCGACTTATTACCAAATCCGAGACTTACTCGCAAACAACACCGAAACCGGGATTATTTACTGGCATCTCAGCCCAGTTTTCCTGAGTGCTTTTATCATTACCCCAGACAAGTTTGAAGTTATTTCCACACCTCTGTGCGACTTATTCCCAAAGAACAACAGTCACAGTTTAGAAAAATGGTTGAAAAACTGGAAAACCAACTATCAAAATTACGGCAAAACTACCAGCAAAGAGCAAAGCAAAGAATCCCTTCCCTGGCGGGAGTCAATGACAGCGCAATTGCAAAAACTCGCTGACATCCTGAAAATTCCTGAAATTTGTACGCACCTCACCAATATCCAACACTTAATCTTAATTCCCCACCGCGACTTGCACCTGTTGCCGCTGCACTTTTTATTCTCCGAGAATCTTTTCACTATCACTTATCTGCCCAGTATCCAAGTTGGGATAGACAGACTAGACAGACAACCCTCACCTTCAATGTCTCTGCTGTTGGTAGAAAGCCCCGATCCATTACTTTTTGCTGAAATAGAAGCGCCCGCGATCGCGAATTTTTACCTTAACTGCTGCAATACCATTCCCAGTTCACAAGCTACCACCAATAATCTTAAAGAAGCTCTGCAACAACCTGCTGACATATTCCATTTTACAGGTCACGCTTACCACAATACAAAACAGCCGTCCCAGTCAGCGCTCATCCTGAAAAACAAACAGCCTCTAACTTCACAAGAAATCGCCAAATTCGATTTGACAAGCTATTATTTAGTCTGCCTTTCAGCTTGCGAAACTGGGATAACAGGAAAAGAAGAACTGATAGATGAATTTGTCGGTTTAGCCAGCAGCTTTTTAGCGGCGGGTGCTGTTTACGCCCTCAGCACCCTCTGGATAGTTGATGAGATATCTACCGCCTTAATGATGATTCGATTCTATCAAATTCTGAACGAACAACGTTGCCAAAATAAGTTGCATCCGGCACTAGCCCTCAAAGAAGCCCAAAAATGGCTCCGAACTATTACTTACAGCAAACTATCCGACTGGTATCTAGAATTGGCTAAAGTAACGTACAATTCCAGTTGCAGTCAAGATTTGAGAGACGAAGCTAACCTAATCCGCAGAAATGATGCTAAAATGGTGTCTCAGGAACCTCCTTATGCGGATCTCTATTACTGGGCAGGTTTCACGATTACTGGTAAAGTTAATCCCTAACTTCCCAACCATCGACTATTATGAAAGCAACAGATATTATTCGGCTACAAGCCATCGGGGCTACTTTAGCTCAACTAGATTCATCTATTCAACTTGGTGAGTTGGAAGATAGTATCATAAGTTCTGCGATATTAGCTTTTGAAAAATTAGCCGGACAAAACACTACTATCAACGAAATTTACGAAAGAGAACGCCTCGACTTAAAAGAGCAGTACCAAGCAAAATCAAAAGACAAACGCTACCAGCCGACAAGTGACAGCATTTACAGCACTGACGCTGGAAATTTAAGCCCTTCGTTTCCTCAGCCACAAGGAGAAGCGGAGAATTCCTCTGAAATAGCTAAAGATTTTGACAATTTAATTGCATCATTTAATCAAATCAAAAGCCTGTACGCGGTTGAAAACCCTGTAGAAAGTTTTAAAATCATCATCGAGCAAGAAGTGATGGTAAGTTTAATTTTAGAAGCTCATTCTAAGATTAGAGAACTATTTCCTGCGGAAAGATTGGGCTTGGAAGTGAAAACAGATCCAGAAATTGCCAATTGGCGATCGCTCTGGATTACCATTTACACCAAGCTCGAAGTCGAGGAAGCTTTTGAAAAGTTAAATATTCTTGACGATATTTGGTGGCTAGATGCTAAAATAGCAGCCCCGAAAAATGATTTACATATTAGTCTTGAATGGGAGTAAAATGAGATTTGATTGGTCTGAATATTTGAACTTAGCCCAAGAGTTAGCTGCTACAAATAGTGACAGTTCAGCTAACAACGAAGCCAAATTGCGATCGGCGATAAGTAGAGCATACTATTCGACATTTTGCTTAGCGCGAAATTACTTGCGAGACATTGAAAAAGACCCAAGACTTTCTCGTAAAAATCGCGATATCAACGAACATCAATATGTAGCAGAGGAATTTATATACCACCCAACGAAAATAAAAAATATAGTCAAAATTGGTGAAAATTTAAGCAGATTGAGAGAACTTAGAAATAAGGCTGATTATGAAGATACTATGTTTAACTTACAAAATGCTGTAAAAAATGCTTTAATGCTAGCTCAGAATATTAGCTCGGCTTTAAATGAGTTGACTCAATAAGCTGAATCATAATTATAATCGGTAGTGGCGGGTTAACCAACCATAATTGCCCCAAATAAACAATCTCGAAAACCCGCCCTAACCTAACTCGAATTTATCTAATTTCTCAACAGTCGCAAACCGCTCAGAGTTACGATTACTGTAGACCCTTCGTGGCCGATTACGCCTAACGGCATCGTGATATTTCCGAAAAAATTAGCAGCCAACAACAGTATAATACAACCGAGTGCAAAAACAATGTTTTGTTTGACAACATTTTGAGCGCGGCGGCCTAAACTAATTGCTTGAGCTAGCTTTTCCAGGTTGTCTGCCATTAATACGATATCCGCAGTTTCTAAGGCGACATCGCTGCCGGAAATTCCCATTGCAATTCCCACGGAAGCTTGGGCGAGGGCGGGGGCGTCGTTGATGCCGTCTCCTACCATTGCCACGGTTTGATATTGTTTTTGCAATCGTTTAATTACGTTCACTTTATCTTCGGGCAAAAGTTCGGCATATACTTCATTGATGCCTAATTCGCAAGCAATATATTCAGCGGTTTGCTTGTTGTCGCCGGTTAGCATAATGATATGTTCTACGCCTAACTTTGTCAAGCGTTTTATCGTGTTTTTGGCTTCTGGGCGGAGTGTGTCGGCGACTGCTATAATTCCTAAAAGATTATTGTCCTTTGCTACCCAAACAACGGTTTTTCCGGCTGCTTGCAACTGCTGACTGACTTGAGTTAATTCCGCTGTTGCTGCGACAAATTCAGCTTTGCCAATTGTAATTATTTGGTTGTTAATTTTGCCGACAATTCCTTGGCCGACTTTTGCTTGAACATCAGTTGCGGTTGGGAGTTCTAATTGCTGTTGTTGGGCGGCTTGAACAATCGCAAGTGCGATCGCGTGTTCCGAGTAAACTTCCAAAGCAGCAGCTAATTGCAAAACTTCTGTTTCAGTATATCCTGTCGCGGGGACAATTTGGACAACTTCCGGTTTTCCGGTGGTGAGAGTTCCGGTTTTATCAAAGGCGATCGCCCTTACTTTACCAATTATCTCCAACTGCGCGCCACTTTTAAACAAAATCCCTTGTTTTGCGCCGTTAGCAATGCCCGAAAGCAGCGCCGGCATAATCGAAGCCATCAGCGCGCAGGGAGAAGCGACTACTAGGAAAATCAGCGCCCGATAGATTGTGTCCTCCCAATTCCAGCCTAAAACAAAAGGCGGTAAAATTGCCAGCAGCAAGCCTAAAACTACAATTAATCGGGCGTAACCGCGCTCAAATTTTTCGACAAACATTTGAGAAGGCGGCGCTTCAGTTTGCGCTTGCTGTACCAGCCGAATTACGCGCTGAATCAAACTGCTTTCAGGAGTTTTGTGAACTTCCAATTGCAGCGCCCCAAAACCGTTAATTGTCCCTGCATAAACTTCATCGCCGATGGTTTTTTCCACGGGCATAGATTCGCCAGTAATCGAGGCTTGATTCAGCGTGCTGTAGCCTTCTACGATTATCGCATCAGTGGGAACGATTTCTCCTGGCTTGACTAAAATACGATCGCCAATTGCCAATTTGTCGATCGCAACTTCGCGCTCATCACCATATAATACAACCCTAGCAGTATCCGCAGTCAAACTCATCAAACTCCGAATACTCCGTTCAGTCCGCTGCATAGCATAACCTTCTAGCGCGCCACTAACTGCAAAGATTAAAATCAACACAGCGCCATCAACAATTAAATGATATTCCCGTCGCCACAACCCCAAACCCGCAGCCCCCAAAGCAGCCACAATCATCAGCAAATCGACATCTAATTCTCGTTCTTGAAACAGCGTAGTTAATCCTTCGCGGGCACTAGAATAACCACCGATCACATACGCCGCTGGTAAGATGAATACGGCTAAGCCCAGCCAGCCAAGTTGTAGGGCTAGGGAACCAAAAATTACCAGAATTCCGCACAGGGCGGCGGTTACAGCATCTGGATGTTCTTCTGCTAACTGGGAGAATCGAGAAATTGACAGAGAATTGGAAGTCATTGGGAAATTTGATTTGGTAGAATGACTCCTGTAGCCTAAACCTTGACATTAATGTCAATGTCAAGAGTAAAACCAAAATAAATTACAAAACTCATCAATAATCATCCGTACCCATCTGCGTTCATCCGCGTTTATCCGCCTACATCTGCTGTTAAAAATCAAATGCAAAAATACCTCACAATCAAACAACTTACAGAAGCAGTTCAAGGTGCTGTCACCCCTCGGATGGTGCGACACTATCACACATTGGGGCTGCTTTCGACCGCCGTGCGATCGACCTCCAACTACAGACTCTACACCCGCAGCGACGTTCAGAAACTGCAAAAAATTGTCGCACTCAAACAGCAAGGCTTTCAGCTTTCTCACATCCGCAAACTCTTGGAAACTGACCCGGCTGCTTCCCCTGACGCGCTGATGGGGGCTCTACAACAGCAATATTTGTCTGTCACGCAGCAGATAGTTCGCCTCCGACAAACGGCTTTAGCGCTAGAAGGATTGCTGGGACGGGATCTTTCGTGTCAAGCGGTACAAGCGGGCGCACTGTCGCAAATGAGGCTGTTACAGGTGGAAACTGAGGGGGGATTGGATCAGTTGGAACAAGTCTGGGATAGTTGGGATGCGGTGGCGCATTCTCACCCGGAGGATTTTGGGGAGTCTTTGCAGCATTTGTTGCCGGATTTGTCCGATCGCTCCGAAATTGAGGTAGACTTGCTCTCAAAATTGGTTTTAGCTTGTGGTGATTGTTCGCTATTGCCGTTTGTGAAGTTGAGCGAAACTGCGATTCAATCGGCGCGGGAAGCTTTGAAAAATCGTTGTCAAATTGTGGCTGATGTGCCGCCTGTTTTTGCAGCTTTGGATCGCACTAGATTAGCACATTTGGGGACAAGTATTGAAACTTTAATTGATGACCCGCACATCAATGCTGCTGCGGAAGCGGAACAGGAATTTTGGCAGGAAAGGGCATGGTTTGAACGGTTGTTAAAACTCGAACCAGGATGTATATTGGTAATTGGATATGCGCCGTCTGTGTTGATGGCTGTTTGCGAGGCGATCGAGGGTGGACACTTGCAACCGGCTTTGGTGATTGGAATGCCGATCGGCTTCAGTCATTCTCCGGTGGCGAAACGGCGCTTAGTGCGATCGGGCGTTCCTTATATTACGACTGTGGGAACTTTTGGCGGTGGATTGTTGGCGGCGGTGGCTTTGAATGCTTTGGTTGAATCTTTGATTGAAAAGCCGAATTGTCACTGTCATCTCAAGTGAGAAATTGTTTCAATCCCTGATATGGATTTGTGTTAATTGCGGCTTTACAGGGATTTTGGGGACAAATTCTACGGGTGCCGTTTCAATCCCTGATAGGGATTTACTTTAATTGCGACGCAAAAAGGCTATGGTAAACATGGCAACGGGAATTTGACTCTATTTTCATTCAATAAAGTTCAATAAACAACAAAAGGAACTCTATGAGAAGTATTGCGAGTGTACCTGATTCACACTGGCCATTTGCAGATACCCCAAATGTTGCTGTTCTCACATCAACCGATATCCTTCATCATGATAAACCTATTCTTTTTGTCTCTCATGATGTTGATGATGGAGCATGGCAGTTTCACACAGGTAAAGATTTATCAATTGATAGAGCAACTATGGTAGCATTAGCCAGGATAGTAGCGCTAGATCCATCTGTGAGAGAATTAGCCGATTTACCATTAGGTTGGATAGCAACTCGCCAGACACTGACCGCTCCCTGGGTACGTTCGGGAATCAAAAATAAGTAGTTGAGGCACTTCAGGGAAGCTTGTTTGACTTTGCTCGATTTCTTGCTCTTGATATTAATCTAGCATTTTGATAACTGTTTGATCCAGGTGTCACACTGCGATCTGCGGGCGTTTTAGGCTTAGACGATCGTTTCAATCTCTGATAGGGATTTAGTTTAATTGCGGCAGCCCGTTCCAGAAGCGTTGCTGTATTTGGTTTTCAACGTTCCCAAAAACACACATCAACCCGATCACCACTTCCCCAAAGCCCCCCAAACAGTACCCGAAACCACCCCCCAAATCGCCCCCAAACCTGCCCCCACGATCGCCCCTGCGACAGGCCCCAACTCGATCGGCACCCCAGCGCTGACAGCCGGAAACATCGCAGACACCCCCGCCCCCAACACAGCACCCGCAAAAGTCCCCAAAAAACTGCCCCAAATCGCCCCCAAAGCCCCACCCTTCATCCCCGAAGGCTGAAATGACATCGGTAGCTTCGGCGAAAACCCACAAAAACCTAAGAAACCACCAGAAACCAAACCCCCAACCGCACCCACACCCGCTGCTACGATCGCCACACCCAGCAGCAAACCCGCAAACTCGTTCACCGGACGCATCTGCCCGTTATATTGCTGCCAAACCACCAACCCCGCACCCAAACCAACACCAGCCACAGTCCCCAAAAACGTTCCCCAAACCGCTCCCAAATACCCACCGCGCCGGCCCCACACTTTCCCGACTGGCATCGCCAGAGGAGGCTTGCAAGCAGCCCAAACACAACCCCAGACAGCACCAACTCCGGCGCCAGACAAAATCGCTTCCCCGATCGCCGGATTGCCATTAATCGCCCCAGACACCGCACCGGCGATCGCCGCCAACACAAAAGCCCCCCAAGCCGATCCGACCAAAACTCCTCCCCACTTGCGCCAAATCTGGTTCGGCGACAAGGTAAAAATGCCCCACATCATCCCAAAAAAACTGCCCCAAATCGCACCGACAAAAATCGCCCCCAAAACAGCGCCGCCGCCCTCAGCGATCGCCGAAACAACTCCCGCCGCCGCCGCCAAACACAAACTCCCCCAAACTCCTCCCCAAGCAGCATCCTGCAAAATACGCTCAAACTTGCCAACGGGAACCCGAGGCGCAGGAGTCCGACTCCGAGAAGACATCGGCATCGGTAGCAGTGGCACTTGGTACTGGCCTAGTTGGCGCGGTAGCCCCGTGGCAGGCTGTTGCCGACGCACTGCGGCCTCCTTCACAGGAGGCTGGGGTAAGGGCTTTTTACGCTTCGTTTTGGCGGGCTGCAAGTGCAATCCGTTGCTGACTGCGCCGCGCGAAGGAAACGGATCGCGACCTTTGAGCATTTTTGCCCGATCGCACCAAGGGCACCGACTCAGATGATTTCCGTATTTATGCTGAGTGTTTTTGCTGCAAGTTACCAAAGCATCTTCCGCTTCCCGAATCGCATTCACCCAAGTTTTCGCATCGGGGCGCGCCGCCGGATTGCCGTGCCCTTCCTCAAAACAACGGATAAACATCTGCCGCAGCCGGGGATGCAGCATCTCGAAGGGCGGCGCTGCGGGCATCGGGCGGTAGGGAATCCGCTTCGTACCGGTGGGGAAATGGCCTGATCGAATTCTCGCCTCCAATGACGGCGGTTCGTCGCTACCGAGATAAACTCCCGAAAACGGGTGCGTACCTTCCATCAGCAATTGAAAAATCAGTACCGCCAAACCGAACAAATCGTGCTCTGGAGCTCGATCGATATCGCGGAAAGTCTGGCCCTGCAATTCCGGCGGCGTAAACTCCGGTTTCCCCACGGGACACCGATAAACGTAACCCGTATAAGGATCGCGCACTTGAAACGAATCGGTGTCTACCAGCGTTACCAAAGCCGTATCCGTGACGAGAATGTTCGACTCGTTCACATCGCCGATGACGTAACCCCTGACGTGGAGGGCGTTTACAGCCGAGGCGAGATTTCGGGCGGTACGGTGGAGGTACAGATAGCTAAATAGCGGTTTTTGTTCGCGCCTGGTTTTGGGTGTGTAGAAAGTATGTATCGGCAGGGCTTTGTTGACGCGCGGCATCACAAAACCGACGATTTTTTCTCGCCCGCCGACAGTATGCAGCAAATCGATCGGCCAAGCAATTGAAGCGTGTCCTGGTTCCGCGATCGGCGCATCCGGCGGCATACTGAACATGACTGTGAGTTTGTCGCCGTCTTCGTCTGTCGGTTTGTGGTAGATTTTTGCTACTAGGGACGAGTCTTGGGCGATCGGGTAGATGCGACCTTCACCGCCACTGGCGATCGCCGTGTTAGTGTCGATCGCAATCAGTTGTCCGCTAAATTGGCGCTGCAACTGCATAGAATTCAGTTAGGGGATAGGGGATTAATCAATTTTAGATTTGAAATTTTGGATTAAAGAAAGCGACCCCACTCATAAACTCGTAATTCTATTTTATTGTGGGATGAGCATCCTGCCCGTCCTGGAAAACTCAGCAACAGGTAAGATGCCTGTTCCACAATAGTTCAATTTTGCAGTTGTGCTTACAATTGATTGGGATCTATTCCCATTTCTCGGAGTCTTGATTCTAAGGCTTGCGATCGCGATCGTTCTTGTTCCAGCAGCATTTCGGCTTGTTGGGCCCGCGCCTCGGCTTGCTGTCGCAGTCGATCGAGTTCCACAAAACTCACAAACGGTTCTTGGTTAGGCCCGAACATTTCGAGTCCTGTTTCAGATAATTGAAACCGCACTCCCAGTCTCGGACTGATCCAACCGTCCATTTGTTCGATCGCTTCAAATTCTGACTCTCGCCGCAACCATCCTCCCAGTTCCAATGTTTGCGGATTGTAAAAATAGTATTCTTCCACACCGTAACGTTCGTAAAATTGAAATTTTTTAATCATCAAATCGATCCGATCTCCAGACCAAATTTCAAACGCGACTTGCGGTGCAATATTATCTTCGTTCCACTGTTGGTAAGAACCTCGATATCCTTTTGGTATGCCAAAAACTGCCATTATATCTGGGGCTTGAGACAGTTTGTTATTGCCTTCTACCGGATACCAAAGCAAGTCACCGGCTAAGAAAACATTCGGATCGTCTGCAAACACCAATTCTAAGTTTTCTTTAATCCAAACGATTAATCGAAACTGATCTGTATTGTTTGACATCGGTTCACCGTTATCGTCGGGGTAGATGACATTTGATTTTTCGGGAGATTGCAGTTGTGTAACCATTGCTGTTTTCCCTAATTTTTTCAGGAGTTGATTTTAGTTTAGCCGATCGCCTGTTTCGTCTTCCAGTTCGTCAACTGCGGTTTTGATGAAATTATCCACCAGCCAGTCGCGAGTGCGCGAGAAATTGCTCTCCAATTCGAGGTAATGACTGCCTAATTTTGTTTTAAAGTCTTTGGGAAAAATCTCTTTAGCCCCTAACAGATTTTTCCAGCGAGTTAGCTGGCTGCTGTTGTTGTCGGGAAAGCGGTTGTATAGATAGTCGATCGCGATCGCCTCAAGAATATCCGCGCCCAGGATTTCCCGCCGTTTTAGCTCGTTTTCCAGCGTACCTTTCGACTGCTGAGTTAGATCGAGGTGTTCGTCGATCGTTGGTTCGATCAACTGCTGAATCAGCCAGTTACCCGCACGGGAGAAATCGCGATCTAACTCCAAGTAAATCGCACCCAACACAGCCTCAAAAGTCTGGGCTAAAAATCTATTATCGTTACTTTCATCTGTTTCTTCAACCTTTGTAAATCGCCAACAGAGTTCATTTAGTTTCAGATTTTTTGCAAATTCCGAGAGTTTTTGACTGTCTGCTAAACGAGCTTTTAAGGTTGAAATCGCATCGCAGTCGAGTTCGGGATATTCGCGGTACAGGTAATCGGTAACAACAGCACCGAAAATCGCTCCGCCTAAGAGTGAAAGCCGTTTGTGCTTCACCTCTTCTCCAGCACAAGGCTGATTTGGGCGATCGCAACTGTGAGTCAAGGCAATTTCCAGCAGTTCTGTTTGCTGAAAGTCGGAAATGCCGATCGCCGCTTTAACCCCTTCAACATCTACCTTTTTAATTATCTGCTCTAATTCTTCTTCGCATTTTCCCCACTTTTCCAACCAGTCTCCACCCGCATCTTCCACATACAAATCAACAAAATCCACGCCGCGATCGATCCAATCATCCTGCATTCTTCTGGCTGCTTCCAGTTCTTCAAAGACTTTTTGCAAGTTGCTTTCAACGGTGTTTGTACCTTGTACTGTCATAGTATTGATTTTGATGTAATTTGATTTTATTTTCAACAACTTCACCGCGATTCAATCAAATCTCAATTCAATTTAGACCGAGTTCCTAGTTATTTTACAAAATTGATTATTTCGGTAAATATTCCCGTTGCCTAGCCAGGAATTACGCAGCACCTGTTGTCTTTCATCGTGTCAACAATCACCTAAAAACCTTTCTTTATATCTCTCGTTTATAGCCCAGTCTCGATCCCCCTAAATCCCCCTTAAGAAGGGGGACTTTGAGTGCTTCCTGTCCCCCCCTTAGTAGGGGCGGTGGACGGTGCGTGCCCGCCCTCAGCTAGGGGGGATCGAAGGCCTCAGACTCAAACAGAAAATCGATGCTACGTCTGACATTAAATTTACGCCTGTTGCCACAGTTTACCAGACTCATCCCGGAAACAAAAAATGGGAGGACAAATCTTGGCGTAGTCTTCCCTTTTGCGGGAAGCAGTCTGAGGATTAGGTTTTTGGTATTGTCAAGAATTCTGGGATATGTAAATTATTCAAAATTTCTTCTTCACTGATTTTTGAACAGTCGGACTATTCTCAGCAGATCGGGTTGACTTATGGGAATTTGAGGTAGCGACCTGCGGGCAAATTATCACTATTATATAATGCAATGTTAACTAACTGATTCAGGAAGTTTGCATCGTTTGTATCATAACTTAAAAATAGTCCTCTGTCAATCCCCCAGCCTTGAAGAGTTTGTTGCCATTTTTGATATTTTTCTTGGGAAAACTCATCCGAAAGAGTAGTAACTTGGATGCAGAGGGGCTGCTGTTGGCGGTTGCTAACGATCGAATCGGTGGCCATAGAAAGATCCGCAACGTAGCGATAGAAAACAGTGCCTTGGCGTTCGACAATCCGGGCTGCGATCGCACGAATCACGATATCATCAGCCGGATCGAATTCGCCATTCTTGAGTTTTTGTTTCCAGATGTAAAATTTGCGATCGTTTTCCCTCAGCCACTTAGGAAATAGATAGCTGTACCAATACCTTTCCCCCGGAGTCATTAACTCAAACGCGGCTTGTTGTTCTCTTTCCGAAGGTAGAGATTGAACCGCCAGCCAAACCTGAGAATCTCGGATAAGCTGGAGCAAAAAAGCCATCACAAATTTCTTAGCAGTTAGCGAACCGGGTTTAACATCTTTCACCCAGCGATTGATTTCATCCAATCTTCTCGCCAAACTCGGATCTATTGGATCTGCTTGGGTAATTAGGGAGTTGAGCTTATCCTTAATCTCTTGTGCTTGCAAACGACGACCTACTGTACAGACTAAACCAGAATTGTGTGACACCTCGATTTTATTATAGAAGCGCGCCAAATTTTCATATCTCGTTAGACATCTCCAACAATTGTTGTGGGGTAGGTATCCTGACAGCCCTGGACTTTATTTTATGAGATGTCTATTGAATAGTTGCTGCTGATTCCCGCAGGCGCAGGTACAATAACATTCCAAAAACATTTGTCAACGGTGCACCTAAAAAGATAGCTGCATTACCCGCGAGATTAGATGCTAGGGATATTCCTGTCGGATCAATTAATAGGGCGATCGATAGTCCTGGAATAAAATACACAAATAACACCAAGCAGCTCGCTCGAAATACCAACCACTCGCGCCCTTGAGTTAATTGGAAACTGCTGTTAAGACTGTCCACATCCGAACAGTTGTCAATGACGGTAGCGCAAGGTGCAAATAGTAAGCGACAGCCTAAATAAACTCCTGGAATTATTAGTGCAATGAAGCCTGCAAAAATCATCAGCGCCGACTTACCAAAAACCAACATGAGGGGCCACAACCTCCTCTTTGCTTGTTGGAAAGCCTCGTTCACAGTTACTTGATTCCCTGTAAAACTTCTGTAAAGGTAGAAAATCAAAGCCCCCCTCACTAAAGGAATTAAAACAGATGAGTAGATTATATTCAAAGCAACACTTGCTGAACCTAGGTTTCCTGAAATTTTCAGCACGCGAAATATGAACAGGGGAGAGCCGATAATCAAGTGGTTAACGTATATAGCTCCCGTAGCTGCCAATGCTTCTCGCAACAAGTTTCTAGCACTAATTCGCGAAGCAGTCATAATTTTTTATCCGGCTTTTGTAAGTGGATTTAAACAGATCAGACATTACTCGCAAAAGTTGCCAACAATAATGTTAAGTCATCATCGGTGCGTTCGGAAACCCGGGGCGATCGCAAAAATGACTCTAACTGCTCTTTCGCATCCGACTCTTCTTTCGCTTCCCCAGAAAACCGAAACAAAGGCGCAAAAAACGGCTGATGCGGCGTACCTTCCGGGATTTTGAGAGCTAGCATTTGCAAGCCATCTGAAAACACAGCCAAGTGCCGCAGCGGTTCCCGCATTACCTGAAATTGCGCCGTTTCGATCGCATTTGGCGAAATCAAAAAGATAGTTTCGTTGATATATTCGCCGCAAGGAGGTATCGTAAGGGCGATCGCATTTCCCGCACTATCACCCGCCACCGCCGCACCATCGCCAATTTGAGCAACCGCGATTAATTCCGGCGTAGCCACAACCGTAATTAAAGTGCAGGCTAAATCTCGCGCCGCCACTTCGCGGGTTGCAGCTTCCGCTTCCACAGCCGCCCGCGCAACTTGCAGAGAAGCTGTGAAAAATACCTGCCATTCGTCGTCACTTTCAGGCTGCAAATCCTGCTGACAAATTGTTTCCACAACCGCTTCCACAGCAATTTTTGCCCCCACTTCTGCGAGTGCAGCCGAACCCGCGCCGTCAGCAACTGCCGCTACCAAAACACCGTTAGACAAGACGCGCCAACAGTGGGCATCTTGACAGGGCTGCGATCGTTTTTCGTGGCTCGTACCAGTCACAGATGCTGCTACAACTTGCCAATTAAAAGATGAATTCTCCATTAATAACTCTTTAATTCAAAACTTCGTAAATTCAAAAATATGGAAATTCAGGACAGATTTGTTGATCCCTAATTATGTAGGGTGCGCACTGCGCACCTTACGCCTAATCACCAACGCTCAATGACTGATGACCAATGACTAATAACCAATAACTAAACTGTTCCCCATCCAGGTGGCGGTAGTGCGACTTGTTCGTCAATTTTTGAGTGAGAAACTCTCTGCATACTAGCCGACAGCCAGATGAACATTTCTCGAAAATCTAATCCTCTCAATTTTACAGGAGTGCGCTCCACTATTTCTGCGAGACGGGGGATATTAGCACCTTCGACTCCGACTGCAAAAAATGCCACGCGCTTGTTAGTTTCTTCCTCTCTAATCCGCTGCGCTGCTATTTCCACAACATCGTCTGATTCGCCTTGAGGTTCGCCGTCGGTAATCATAAATACCCACGGGCGGTAATAGGTAATGCCGTTATTGCGGTATTCGGATTTGCGGGCGGCGATGATGTCTAATGCGAGCTGAATGCCAGCGCCCATGTGAGTTTGTCCTTGAGCTGTCAGCAGCGGTGTCTCAAACTGATCGGCAGTTACAAAGTCTTGCACGACTTTGATCTGATTGTCAAATGAAATAATCGCGACTTCGACTCGCTTTTTAGCTAGTTCATCTTTAATTAGGTCATTCCTAAACACTTCCAGCCCCTCATTCAAGGCATCTATGGGTGCGCCTTGCATGGAGCCGGAGGTGTCCAGCAACAGGACGCAGGGACACCGCGGCTCTGGGTTTTCGGCAAATTCTACGGCTTCGTCTAGTCTCATGGTTTGGGGTTGACCTTGGAGTGGCTCGATTTTTAGGTTTGTTACTTTACTGTATCAACTCAGTAACATATTTTAAGTGCAAGTTGCTAGGGCGATCGCATTTTACCATTTGCGTGAAACATAAAGTATAAAATATCAGTGTCAAATATCAAAAGAGCGATTCACGCTCGGGATAGCTTCGCCAACGATCTTTTGTTCGATCGCGCTCATCAGCGTTCATCTGCGGTAAGAAAAATAAATTTGCTACGAGCCGTGCTAATATCGACTAATAGTATTCCTGCAAAATAAGGATAAATCCTATGATTGCAACAGCCACACAAAAGTTGACCTTTGACCAATTCCTTGTAGAATGTCCAGAAGATGGACTCTATGAACTGGTAAATGGAGAAATTGTAGAGATGAATGCCACAAGAAATCATTATGATGTTGGTAATTTCATGTTATTTGGCTTCAATGATGAAATTCGGCGACTGAATTTGAATTATATAGTCAACATTATAGCCGTTATCAGAACTGTAAATAAAGCTGGAGTAGAACAAGGGCGGAGACCGGATGTCAGTGTAATCGATCGCGATTTGTGGTATTCCGATCGTTCTGCTTATGCTGCTATGCGGCAACCAATTCAACTAGCAGTCGAGGTAACATCAACAAATTGGGATGACGATTACATAGACAAATTGGACGAATATCGACGTTTGGGAATTCCTGAGTATTGGATAGTTGATTACTTAGCCATTGGTAGTAGGGAATTTCTGGGAAATCCCAAAGTTCCAACTGTATTTGTTCACCTTTTGGATGCAGAAGGCAATTATCAAACAACTGCGTTTAAGGGCAGTGAACGAATTGTGTCGCGGACTTTTCCAGAATTAACGCTGACAGCCGAACAAGTTATGAACGTTTAAATTAGCTTGATTGACCTAACTCTGTTATTATCTGTAAAAAATCACTGCAAATATGAAAACTATTTCTGAACAAAAACCTGTTAGTCCTTGGAGTTACAAACCTTGGTGGTGTCAGCCTTGGTCGATTTTGTTAACTGGTACGAGCCTGATTTCCGGTAGTTGGTTTTTGTTAAAAACTGTTTGGATAACTGTTTTAGTTGCAATTCCTTTATTGGCTTGGATGGGATTTTTTTTGTTGGTTTGGCCGAGGTTGATGATGGATAGTGGCATTCTTGAAAAATATCAGGAATCGGAGATTAAAACTTGAGACTAAGTTGCCCATAGTTAGGATACGGCAGTGCCCATTGGTGTCAACTTAACGTCAAACCCTGTCACAGACGGCTGTTTGACTATTTACCCTAGATCCCCCCTAGCCCCCCTTAAGAAGGGGGGGACAGGAACAACTCAAAGTCCCCCTTCTTAAGGGGGATTTAGGGGGATCTAGACTGGGGTGAAAGCGAGATTTCTCAAGGTTTTCAGGCTTAAGTTGACAGTAATGGGCAGTGCCGTTTCCCTACAACTACTCGTTCCCAGGCTCTGCCTGGTAACGCAGATATAGAGGCTCTGCCTCCAATTTTCCTGCTCGCAACTGCAAGCGAGGCAGAGCCTCTAGATATCGGTTCCCAGACAGAGCCTGGGAACCAGTTAAATCGATTATTTTGGAGTAGGGAAACGGCAATGCCGTTTCCTCCAATGGGCATTACCGTGTCCTGTACTTTCGGGATTTAATAATCCTGAAGTGCTTTTACTTCCATCGGGTGGGATTTGAGCGATCGAATTCCCGCAGCAGTCGCCTTCGCACCAGCAATAGTAGTAATAATCGGGATTTTGTAAGTCAAAGCTGTGCGGCGGATAAAGATGCCGTCAGCGCGGGATTCTTCACCGGAAGGCGTGGTAATAATTAGTTGAATCTTCTCATTCTTGATCGAATCCAACAAATTAGGCCGCCCTTCATGGAGTTTTAACACCAAATCTACATCTAAACCTTGCTCTCGCAAAACTTTGCGGGTTCCGTGAGTTGCTACTACTTTGAAACCCAATTCCAAGAATTCCTTGACAACGGGTACAACTGCTAGTTTATCCCGATCGCGCATCGAAACCAAAACTGTTCCCGACAGCGGCATTACTTGTCCCGCACCGAGTTGAGCTTTGGCAAATGCTTTGCCGAAATCTGTGTCAATTCCCATGACTTCGCCAGTCGATCGCATTTCCGGCCCTAACAAAGTATCAGTTCCCGGAAACTTAGCAAATGGTAGCACAGCTTCTTTCACAGAAACGTGAACTGGTACAATCTCCTTAGTAAAACCCAAAGCTGCCAGAGTTTGGCCAGACATGACTCGCGACGCGATTTTTGCGAGGGGAACTCCGATCGCCTTCGACACAAAAGGTACTGTTCGAGAAGCGCGCGGGTTAGCTTCCAAAATGAAAACTTCGTTTCCTTGGACGGCAAATTGAATGTTCATCAACCCGATCACTTTCAGGGATTTTGCTAATTCAATAGTCCAGCGGCGGATTGTAACTAAAGCTGCGTCAGAAAGCGTTTGGTAAGGGATAGAACAAGCTGAGTCGCCGGAGTGAATTCCTGCTTCCTCAATGTGTTCCATAATCCCGCCGATGGTGACATTTCCTTCTGCATCGGCGATCGCATCGACATCAACCTCGATCGCATTTTCCAAGAACTTGTCAATCAAAATCGGGTGTTCCGGTTCTACCAGTACGGCGTAGGTCATGTAACGTTCCAATTCTGTATCGGAATAAACAATTTCCATTCCCCGCCCGCCCAACACGTAACTCGGTCGTACCACCACCGGATAACCGATGCGTTGAGCTACTATTAAAGCATCCTCAAAACTCCGCGCCAAACCGTTAGCAGCTTGCTGAATATCCAACTCGCGCAGAATCTTTTCAAACCTTTCTCGGTCTTCCGCGCTATCAATTGAATCCGGCGAAGTTCCCCAGATTTTTGTTTGGACATCTGGATGATTTTCGAGAGCTTTTTGCAAAGGAAGTGCCAATTTTAGCGGCGTTTGTCCGCCAAATTGAATGATTACTCCCTCGGGATTTTCCGCCTCGATGATGTTGAGAACATCTTCTTTGGTTAGCGGTTCAAAATACAGGCGATCGCTCGTATCGTAATCTGTCGAAACCGTCTCCGGGTTCGAGTTGACCATAATTGTCTCAAACCCGTCTGCTCCCAGGGAATACGAAGCGTGACAGCAACAGTAATCAAACTCAATCCCCTGTCCGATCCGGTTCGGCCCGCCACCGAGAATCATCACTTTTCGTTTAGTAGAAGGCAAAACTTCCGACTCCGGCGCCAGACTGTGACCGACTGGCGAAATCTTCTTTTCTTCATCGCCCAATTCCCAAATTGCCGCGCCCACTTCGTAGGTGGAATAGTAATAAGGTGTAAACGCTTCAAATTCAGCGGCACAGGTATCAACTGTTTTGTAAATTGGGATGACGCCTAACTGTTTGCGGTAAGCGCGGACTTCATCTTCCGATGTTTTGGTGGCGTAAGCAATTTGGCGATCGCTAAATCCCAACTGCTTGACTTCAAACATTGTCTCTTTTGTCAACTGCTTGAGTGCAGTCCGTTTCAAGAACTTCTCAGCTTCCAGCAATTCCTGCATTTTATCCAAAAACCAGGGGTCGATTGCGGTGAGTTCAAAGACTTCTTCCACCGACATTCCCATCATCATCGCGTGGCGGACTGTAAAAATGCGATCGGGATTTGGCGTGCGCAATCCGGCGCGAATTTGTTCCAAACTCGGCAACTTTTCCGGTTTGTCGCACCCGAAACCAGCGCGGCCGGTTTCCAATCCCCGCAGCGCTTTTTGGAAAGATTCGTTGAAGGTTCGCCCGATCGCCATTACCTCTCCAACTGACTTCATTTGCGTTGTCAGAGTCGGTTCCGAGCCGGGGAATTTTTCAAAGGCAAATCGGGGAATCTTCGTCACCACATAGTCAATTGTCGGCTCAAAAGAAGCCGGAGTTTTCTTGGTGATATCGTTAGAAATTTCGTCTAGGCTGTAACCTACCGCTAATTTTGCCGCCATTTTGGCAATGGGGAAACCGGTTGCTTTCGAGGCCAAGGCGGAGGAACGGGAAACCCGGGGATTCATTTCAATGACGATGAAATCTCCGTTAACTGGATTCACCGCAAATTGAATGTTGGAACCGCCTGTTTCAACTCCGATTTCGCGGATGATTTTAATCGAAGCATCCCGCAGGCGCTGATATTCTTTGTCTGTGAGGGTTTGCGCCGGTGCGACGGTGATCGAATCGCCGGTGTGGACGCCCATCGGGTCGAGATTCTCGATCGAGCAAATAATCACTACATTATCTGCCAAATCCCGCATCACTTCAAGTTCGTACTCTTTCCAACCGATCAAAGATTGTTCGATCAAAATTTGCGATACGGGACTCGCATCAACGCCGCCTTGGGCCATTTCTTCAAACTCTTCTTGATTGTAAGAAATGCCGCCTCCGGTGCCGCCCATTGTAAAAGCAGGACGAATAATTAACGGATAACTACCGATTTGGTGGCCGATTGCTTTGGCTTCGTCGAGATTGTTAGCAATTCCCGAAGGGCAGACAGCGACTCCAATTCGTGCCATTGCTTCCTTAAATAGCAGTCGGTCTTCGGCCATTTCAATTGCCGGCAATTTCGCGCCAATTAACTCGACGTTGTACTTTTCCAATACGCCGTTTTTAGCGAGTGCAACTGCTAAATTTAGCGCCGTTTGACCGCCCATTGTCGGCAAAATTGCTTGGGGTCTTTCTTTGGCGATGATTTGTTCGAGGATCGCCGGCGTTAGAGGTTCGATGTAAATGCGATCGGCAGTTTCCGGATCGGTCATAATTGTGGCAGGGTTGGAATTCACCAGCACTACTTCATAACCTTCTTCTCGCAAAGCTTTGCAAGCTTGCGTCCCCGAATAGTCGAACTCGCACGCTTGGCCGATCACAATTGGGCCGGAACCAATGAGAAGAATCTTTTTTAAGTCTTGACGACGGGGCATAGGTTCGTAATTGGTAGTTGGACAAGATTAATGATTAACTCGACATTTTGCACCAATTTCCAGCAGTCGGAGGCCCAAGCTCGCAACTTTCGCAGCGAGGGGAACCCCGGCCCCGAAGAGTTCGATCGCAAAATGGTGCAAGATATCATCAAGTCCAAACTATTTTAATTGTTGTTGGTAATATCGTGTCGCATAATACAAATCGCATGGTAAAATGCTGTCAGTTTTAGGCCGCTGCTGGATTAACCTGATGTACAAGGCTTTTGAGTCGATCGCGATCGGTGTTCTGGCCAGATAAATATTTTTATGGGAAACAGGCATCCTACCTGTTCCACCACAGATGAATTTTTTGATAAGCTGTTCTGCATTTAAACTGCACAGTCAAAACTTGATAAAGTTCTTGTGGGGTGGGCGTCTCGCCCGCACAAAAAATGTAATTTAGATGTCGAACAGCTTAGAAAAACAGGTAGTTGTAACGTGGGCAGCCACAATGGCAGTCGCCGTCAATCCATTTGAGACTTTGGATTAAAAAATTGGGAACTTTCCCTATCTCCCCATCTCCCCAGTCAACAGTCAACAGTCAACAGTCAACAGTCACCTGACGGTAAACGACTGGATCGGAGAATGTGCCGAGTATCAGGTAAAATATGAAATCGTTCCAAAAGCTTAAAATCTAAAATCTAAAATAAAGATATGCCTAGAACTCCCAGCGAATATTCCGTCCACCTGCTGCTTGATGGCGGCCACCGCGAAGAAATCCGTTTCGCAACGCTGCAAGATTTTCAACTGTGGTATAGCAAAACCCTGGTTCCCAAACAAGATTCGTCAGAATTTCTGAATGTCCCAATCAAAAATATTCAAGGCGAATATATGGTAGTTCGGCCTACCAGCGTTGTCGGAATTCGGGTTGAACCGATATTTAGTTCTAGTATTGATCGATATGATGAATAAGCAAAGCGATCGATTGAGTAGGGAAGATTGGAAATTGAGCAAGATTTTTTGCTATCAGCTATTAGCGATTGCCTGTTGTGTTTTGGCGATCGCTTTTTCGGTGCCCGCCGTTGCAGTTCCCCCGCTACAAGCGGTTAGTCTAAATCAGTTACAAGGGAGTGAATTGGAGTCGATCGGGCTGGACGCTCAAATCTGGGGTGAAAATGGTAATCCGGGCGATCGCCAATTGTTGTTAAGGTCGATCGACCACAGCCTCGGATATCTCAACTCCCAAGGCGCTGCGAGTGCTTACAGTCGCTATGGGGTGGCAGGAATTACGCGCGATCGAGTCCGACGTTCCCTCGATCGATTCCGCCAATTAGTAGTCAGTTCCGCAACTCCATCACAACTCCAGGCATCTGTCAAGCAAGAATTTGTTTTTTACAAATCCATAGGTAAAGATGCCAAAGGAACAGTAGCATTTACGGGTTATTTCGAGCCGACTTACGCCGCATCTCGCACGCCAAATTCGGAATTCCGTTATCCCCTGTACCGCCTGCCACCAAACATCGGTTCTTGGGCAAAACCTCACCCGACTAGATTGGATTTGGAAGGCGCAGATGCTTTGCAGGCAAGTAAAGGATTGTTGCGGGGATTAGAATTAGTTTGGTTGCGCGATCGATTCCAAGCATTTCTCGTGCACGTCCAAGGTTCCGCGAGATTGCAGCTAACAGATGGTAGCGTGATGACAGTCGGTTTCGCAGGCAAAACCAGTCAGAGTTATACAGGTGTTGGGCGAGAATTAGTGAAAGACGGCAAGTTTACTTTAGAACAGCTAACATTGCCGAAACTAACCGAATATTTTACCAACTTTCCGGCCCAAATGGACAACTATTTGCCGAAAAATCAAAGCTTTGTGTTCTTCCGGGATACTAACGGAGTTCCAGCCACAGGAAGCATTGGAGTACCCGTAACTGCCGAAAGGTCGATCGCCACCGACAAAGCCTTAATGCCCCCCGGCGCACTAGCATTAATTAGCACCAAACTCCCTTATCCAAATGCTGCCGGAAAACTCGAACAAAACAGAGTAAATCGGTATGTTTTGGATCAAGATACTGGCGGTGCAATCAAAGGTGCGGGGAGAGTTGACGTATTTATGGGAACCGGGAATTTAGCGGGCGATCGAGCCGGTTATATCAACTCAACTGGAGAACTGTATTATCCGCTTTTAAAGTAGATTAATTCTACTACTTAACTATGTCGTTGGGAGCATTTGTAGGCGAGTTTATCCGAATTTCAATCATCCAATCGCCGAACTCAAAAACCCGCCCCCTCCCATCTCCTTATGACAAGCGAGGACACGGCAGTGCCGTTTCCCTACAATGAATCGGGGTAGGGAAACGGCACTACCCATTAGTGTCAACTTAACGTCAAACCCAGTCACAGAATACTGTTTGACGATTGAGGCCAGATCCCCCCTAGCCCCCCTTAAGAAGGGGGGGACAGGAGTTTTTTCAAAGTCCCCCTTCTTAAGGGGGATTTAGGGGGATCTAGACTTAGGGAAAAACGATATTTATTAAGGCTTTCAGGCTTAAGTTGACACCTATGGGCACGCTTGAGTGTCCTGATTTCGGGTAATATCAATTCCGATGCTACCGGATTTGATTTCAATTCCCAATTCTCAATTCCCAACTCCCAATTACCTTTGAATGCTTCTCGGATCTAGAGCATCCCGCAACCCATCCCCCAACAAATTAAACGCCAAAACAGTCAAAATAATCAGTGTCGCCGGAGGCCAAACCAACCAAGGCTGCAACACTAAAATTGAAGCATTAGTAGACAGCGATAGCAAATTTCCCCAAGAAGGATCAGGCTGTTGAATTCCTAACCCAATTAAACTCAAAACCGACTCCGCCACAATAAAACCCGGAACCGCCAAAGTAGCAGAAATAATTACATAAGTTGCAGTTTGCGGCAAAACATGGCGGACAATAATATAAATTGGATTAGCGCCCATAGCCCGCGCTGCTTGCACGAATTCTCGCTGTTTAATTGACAGTACCTGACCGCGAATCACCCGCGCTAAACTCGCCCAACTGATAAATGAAGTAATCAGCACAATCAATATAAATCGCTGAGCGCTGGTCAATCCAGGCGGTAGCACTGCTGCTAGCGCTACTAATAAATAAAGACCGGGAATCGTCATCAATACTTCGGCGAAGCGCATCAAAATACTGTCAATCCAACTGCCGAAATAACCGGATATTCCTCCGATTAACAATCCCAAGGGAAAAGAAATTGCTATGCCAACTAAACCGATGCTGAGGCTAATTCGGCTGCCCTGTACTAAGCGACTGAATTGATCGCGAGCTTGTTCGTCCGTGCCTAAAATGTTAATTTTGCCTTCTCCTGTAGTGCCAATCAGATGCCTGTCGAAAGGTAAAACTCCTAAAAATTTATAAGGAGAAGCTTTGACAAACAAACCGACAGCAGAGGGTTTTTGCCAGTCTACAATTACCTCGCGAGCGCCGGTATTCGCATCCACCGGCCCCTGAGTAGTCGGATAAACGTGGGGCCCGATAAATTGTCCGTCTCGGGTGCTTAAATAAATCTGAGTCGGCGGTAGCAAGGAACCGTTTAATTGAGAGTCGTAGGGGTCGTAAGGCGCGACAAATTCGGCAAAAAGTGCGACTGTATAAAAAATTAACAGCACCACGGCTCCCAACCGAGCTAGAGGATTATTTTTAAGATTTTGCCACCATTTCATAAGTTTTGAAATTGTTGACTGTTGACTGTTGACTGTTGACTATTGACTAACTATAGCAATCCTAAATCATTTGTGAATTTCTTGCTCCCTCCCCTTAGCAAGGGGAGGGTTGGGGTGGGGTAAAAAACTTGCAACTCATTTAGGATTGCTATACAGGAATTACGCAAGTAAAATGCACAGTGTGCACCTGCTATTTTTGTTCATCTGCAACCAAAATTATTCTATTTTCAGTTTCGGCTGTTTTACCCAATTCCTCGCCGCTAAAAGGATTGTAGAAAAACGAGCCTGTTTGCGGTGGTAATTTGGGATTGAGTATAATTTCTACTATACTTTTTACTACCCCAGTGAGCGGAATTGCCAGGATAACTCCCAACAACCCTCCCACTCTACCTCCTAACAGCAAAGCTGTGAAAATAACTACCGGGCTTAATCCGGTGAGATTCCCCATGATTCGGGGAGCTACTAAATTATCCTTGACTTGCTGGAGACCGATCGCCACTACCAACACTTGCAACGCCAGCCACCAATCGATAAACGCGACAATTATACTAACTGCTCCAATGCCCAAAGTAGCTCCAATAAACGGAATTATTTCCGTCAATCCGATAAACACGGCAAACAACAGAAAAAACGGAACTTGCAGCCACCAAAAAGCCAGAGTTAGCGAGAGCGCCATAAATAGTCCCAGCAGCAACTGTCCTGATACAAATCGCTGGAGATTTCGCTGCAAAGTATCGGTTAAAACATAGCGAATATCTGGGGAAAAAACACTTGTCAAACCCTGCCACACTCTTTGACCGTCTAGGAGCATATAAAATGAAATTACCAGGATGAGAATTAAGTCGAGAAACCAGTTAACCGTACCTACAACTAAACCCAAACTCGTACCCGCGATCGCCTGTACTTGTTCCTGCACTTTCGCTGATAACTGCTGTTCCAATATTTGCACGTTAAATGGCAAATTGCGATCGGCACTCCATGTTTGAAATTCACCTAGCTGCTGTCGCGCCGACTCCAGCAAATCGGGGAACCTCACCCCCAACTGCCTCGCTTGGCTGAACACCGGCGGCACAATAGTTAAACCGATTACTACTACTAACAAACCCGCAGTCAAATAAACCAGCCCCGCAGCTACTCCCCGCGGCAAAAATACTTGCAGTCTTACTACTGCATAATTCAATAAAAATGCAATCAGTCCCGCTGTTACTAAAATGCTGACCAGTTCCCCAACATAATTGACAGCAGCGAGGGTAAACCATCCCGTCACTAGCACTAGCAACCAAGTAATTAGAAACTGTTGGACGGGAGAAAAGACACTATTCATTGTGATTTTTGTCAATTAAACTGGCACAACTTTTTGGGCCGATGTGCCGTATTCTACAACAAACAGATTATAGATTAGCAATAATTCTGTTCAAGATTAGACTGAATTTTATCAGCATTGATGAGTTGGTGATGGCAAAACTGTTCCACAGACGATGCCAGCCCGATCGCCCGGACGATCGCAAATCACACCAATATTACTGTGCCCCGGAGGCAGATCAAATTAAATACGGTGAAAAGGTGAAATGGCGCGACACTCACCCAAAAGGAGGACGCGCGACTGCTCACCTCATCCGCTAAAATGAACTAGAGCTGAAAACCGCAATCTTTCTTTACAATACAAAAAACCACAGGCTAATACCGGCGGGAGGAACTACCGTGACCAATCAAGTTTTTTCAGAAGCGGAAGAAAAGCAACCCCTTCCCCCCGTGCAGAGCGGGCGCGACCGGAACTCAGCAGCCGACGCCCCTGAAAGTGGAGTCTCAGACCAATCTCGCTGGCAATTCTCCCTAGACGAAGATGAACGAGAAGTTCCCCTAGAAGTTCCAGAAATGGATGAGGAACAATCTGAAGTTTGGGAACCAGAAGAGCCAGAAGTTCCTGTTAGCAAAGGAATCAGGTGGCCGGCCGTGTTAGCGGGTGTGGGAATTGGGGTGGCTGCAACGCTGGCGGGCGTATACTTGGTTTCGGGAAAAAGTGCGCCGCCCCCAGTTGCAGCCCCAGCGGCGGCTGAGTCGGCGACGGCTCAGACTGTGACAGTGGCGGCTGTGGAATCTGCCGAGGTGGCTCAAACTCTGGAAGCGACGGGCACTGTGGCGGCCTACGATTTGCTGCCGATGCTACCACAATCGAACGGTTTGCAAATCAAGCAGGTTTTGGTGAAGGAAGGGGATGCGGTAGAAAAAGGTGAGACGATGGCGGTTTTGGATGATTCGGTGTTGCGATCGCAAATTGCCGAAGCAGTTGCTAAAGTACAATCAGCCGATTCTACGGTAGAACAAGCCCAAGCTCAGGTGCAACAAGCCCAGTCAGCCCAACAAGAAGCCCAAGCCGGCGTGGCTCAAGCCCAGGCTGGCATTGAAAAAGCCATCGCTGACGCCGCGCAAGCCAAAACAGGTGTCGGCCAAGCTCAAGCCGGTGTCGGCCAAGCCCAAGCTGGTGTCGAGCAAGCTAAAGCCGGTATTGCTTCTGCTCAGGCTAAATTAGATCAAGCTCAAAGAGAAGTAAATCGCACGCAAAATTTGGCTTCTCAGGGAGTAATCAGCCAGCAAGATTTGGAAAAGCGCAACACGGAACGGCAGACTGCTGTTCAAGATTTGAACAAAACTAAGGCTGATTTGAATAAAGCTTTGGAAGAACAGAATAAAGCAGCGGAAGAAGTGCGATCGGCTCTTGCTAAAGTAGCTACTGGTGAAGCTAATATCAGTACGGCGAGAGCGGCCCTCAGCAGCGCTCAAGCTAAAGTGAATACGGCAGGCTCTGCTGTCAGCATTGCGAGAGCAAATATCGGAAATAATGCAGCAGGTGTCCGCAGCAGCGAAGCCCAAGTCAAACAGTTACAAACTCAATTGGAACAAACAATTGTGCGAGCACCGGATAGCGGCACTGTGGCTGAAAGAATTGGTCGAGTTGGTGATGTTTCTTCGGGAAGTCAAAAACTATTTTCGATTATTCGGGGAAACAAGCTGGAACTGCAATTGAAAGTCCCGGAAACTCAGGTTTCGCAAGTGCGGCGGGGAACAGCAGTGCAGATTACTTCGGACTCTGACAAGCGGATTAAGTTGTCAGGAACTGTGCGAGATATTTCGCCGCTAGTTGACCCGCAAAATCGGCAAGCTACGGTGAAGATAGATTTGCCTGCAAGTGAGTTTTTGCGATCGGGAATGTTTTTGCGCGCATCGATTTCGACTGCGACGGCTCAAGGTTTGAAAGTCCCTGCTAAGGCTATTTTACCGCAGTCTGACGGCAGTTCTATTGTTTACAAACTTGTGGGCGATGACAAGGTGCAGGCTCAGCCTGTGGAAGTTGGGGAGATTACTGGGGGCGCGGTTGGTGATTTGACCGATGCTCAGATTCAGATTAAAAAGGGTTTGAAGGCGGGCGATCGGGTGGTTGTTGCTGGGGCTGGTTATCTCAAAAATGGCGATCGGGTTAAAGTTGTTAAATAGTTATTGGTTATTTGTTATTTGGGTAGTCCTGCATAGTCAGTTTGTCTTTTGACTTTTTATTAACATAGTATTGTAGCCACCTTTGTGAAACCCCCGTCGCCCGCTTCTATCCCAGCCAGAGATATCTTTTCTAATAAAAGTCGATCTATCAATTCTCTTGTTTCTTCCTCCAGCGGCTGATGTCTGGGAGTCATGACAAATCCTCTCTTCAGCGGAATAGTAAATTCGAGTTGACTGTTGACTGTTCACTGTTCACTGTTCACAGTCAACAGTCAACAGTCAACATCATTCCGGTGCAACCGGAATTGATATAACAACTGACCACCAACAACTGACAACTAACAACTACCTTATTTTTTACCAATCAACAAATAAGTTCTCATTCCCCCTTTACCTTTAACATCAATGATTCCCCGCTCCTGAAACAAATATTTGTGTTCCAATAACTTATAAGTAGTTTCGCTAACTTGAATCCGCCAAGACAAACCGTGAGATTCCATCCGGGAAGCAATGTTTACCGTGTCGCCCCACAAATCATAAATAAACTTTTTAATCCCAATTACTCCGGCAACGACAGGGCCGCTGTGGATACCGACGCGGATGCTAAAATATTTCTTATTGTTAGCATTAAACCGAGCTATTTCTGTTTGCATATCCAGTGCCATTTGGGCGATCGCCTCTGCGTGATCTGCCCGGGGATCCGGCAGCCCTCCTACCACCATGTATGCGTCGCCGATAGTCTTGATTTTTTCTAGCCCGTGCTGCTCGCACAAAAGATCGAATCTTGAGAAAATCTTATTCAGGAGCTCCACGAGGTCGATCGGCGGCATGATAGTAGCCAGGTGTGTAAAACCCACAATATCTGCAAACAAAACAGTCACTTCCGGAAAATATTCGGCAATAGTCGTTTCATTTTTTTTCAGCCGTTCTGCTATCGCTTGGGGCAAGATATTTAACAGCAGCTTTTCAGATTTTTCCTGTTCTTCCCGCAGAGCATCTTCTGCTTGCTTGCGTTCCGTGATGTCGTGGTAACTCCAGACTCTGCCGATAATTTTATCTCCCAACCGCTGCGGTTCTGAATAGCGTTCAAAACATCTACCGTCTTGAAATTCCAACAAGTCGTAACTTTCGGCTTCTGGCTGCTCATAAAGCGATTCTATTCTCTCTTGAAATCCTTGCGGGTCTTTGAGTTGGTTCATGATAAAGGCGATCGTGGTGGCATCATCTCGTAGTGCCATCACTTCGTTAGGTATGCCCCACATTTCCACAAATTCTCGATTAAAAGTAACTATTTTTCCGCTCCTGTCAGTAGCTAAAATACCGTCAGCAGTAGAATCAAATGTTGCTTGCAGCAGGGATATAGATTTTGCGAGGGCATCTTCGGCTACTTTTCGAGCAGTAATGTCTCGCAAAATAGCCCGAATCGCTACTAGCGAACCTTCCGAAAATTTACAGCTTATACTACCTTCCAGCAAAATCTGTTCGTTATTCTTAGTAATAAATATTGCTTGGATAGAGTCTGGATAAACTGTATTTTCATTGATATTTTTTTTGGTAATAGCTTGATATAATATGTCTATTGACTCTTGGGAACTGTTGGGATGAATGATGTCAAAAACAGTCATGTTAGCAATTTCTGCTTCGTTGTAGCCTAGAGTTGCTCGCCAAGCCCGATTTACATACAAAAAATGACCATCGGCTCCAATACTTTGAATTAAGTCAGTAGCATTTTCAAATAAGTCTCGCAATTGTTCTTCGCTTTCTCGCAAAGCTATTTCCGCTTGCTTGCGCTTGATAAATTGACCGAGTTGGCTGCCTATTGTTGTCATTGTCTGGAGCAATTCTTCATCAAAACACTGGACTTCCTGGCTAAAAAAAGTCATCACTCCCAACACAGACCTGGCAGAATTTTCCTGCTCATAGTCGCCCAAAATCGGGAAGCCAAAAGCTCCGTGTAGTCCTTCTTGGGCAGCGATTTCTCGGCGCAGAAAACCGTCGCTTTCTGTGACATCTGCAATCCACTGAGGGGAACCGCTAGCCCAAACAAGACCGGGCAATCCTTCGCCGAACGCACAGGTCATTTGTTCGGCAAATTTGGCAAATTTGGGGATGGAAACTGAGCGTTTTTTCCAACTGGCGACGCACCTGAGCAAATTAGGGTCGGAAACCGCATTTATTCTGTTACTTCCTGACAGCAGTTTTTCCCCAGCTTCAGGCATCCAAAGTTCGGCAGTATCCCATCCCAAGCTGTCGCAAATTACGGGGAGAATTGCTGTTAAAGCTTTTTTAATTGTTTCCGATGCCGACAGGATGCGAGTGGTGACGTACTGAGCTATTTTTCGCTTGCGAGCACGCTGTCTGTCTGTCACGTCGCGGCCGATATACACCAAATCTTGAACGGCGGCCGAAGATACAGAAATCCCTTGTATTTCACTCGGAATCGCCGTACAGGAAAATGAAACTGTTAGCTTTTCTCCGGTTTTTGCCGTGCAAATTACTTCGGCGTTCGTTTGAGATTGTTGAGGAGGCTCTTCGCCCAACTGCAAAGATTCGCCAATAGCAGCAAGAGCATCTATTTGCTGGCCTACTAATTCCGATTCGCTGTAGCCGAACAAATCCTGAGCCGCTTGATTGACTTTTTTAATTTTTCCCGATGCTGTTGTTACCAACAAAACTTCTGCCATTGAAGTTATAATTTTTTCAACATAATTATTTGTAGCCGCTAAGGTACTCAACAAAATATTCATTTCATTTGTAGCTTGGACTAGAGTTTGTTCCAACCCCATCCTGTCTGTTACATCTTCAAAAAATAAAATTAATCTGTGATAATTATCGTCATTGCTGAACTCGACGATATACATATCAAAATAAAGTCGCGAACCATTTTCTAATACCCGCGTCATCGCTTTTAATTCAAAATTTGGCAAACGTCCTTCAAAAATATCGATTAAAATTTCTTCACTTCCCACCAATTCGGGAAAGGGAATGCGGACATCATTGCCGGCCGCTACTTCCTCGGGACAGTCGGCAAACCGTTCCACTTTGAGAGATGTTTCTTGGATTAAAAAATCTTCATCCAGTGCTAGGTACTCCAAGTGGTGGGGAACCAACAGTTTGTTTAACAGGGTTTTCATGTTGGATTTTTAGTAGTGAATGCGCCCTCTGTGTCGAAGCATCTGGGATTAATCTATGGGTGCATCTCATTTTTGCAAATATCTTCGTAGGGGCGAAGCACCTGACGGCAGTAAATCTCTGCTTATAACTAATAAATTGTCTGCCGTCAGGTGCTTCGCCCTTGCCACATTGAGATGCACCCTTAATCTATTTACCTCTGTTTGTGAAATGGGATTGTGACTATAAAGGTAGTACCTAACCCTGTCTCGCTGGAAAATTCGATTTGACCTCCGTGCAAGTCTACACACTGCTTGACTATGGATAAACCCAGTCCTGTACCGGGTATTTTGCCGACATTTTGGGCTCGGTAATAAGATTCAAACAGTTGTTCTTGGTCTTCTATAGGAATGCCAATGCCTGCATCTTTAATTTTAAATGTAACTTCTTCATGGTGACAATTTAATTGAAAATAAATATTGCTGTCGATCGGCGAATATTTGACAGCATTTGACAGCAAATTTGTCAAGATATGCCGCAGCAATTTTGCATCGAGTGCTGGCCAGTGTTGTGTTTCCTCCAACTCCTGATCAGTTTTTTTCGCGAGCGGAGTTGCTTTTCGGCAAAGAAAGTTAATGCTGTGATTTTTTCCGTAACTAATTTTAATTGATTCTACTAACTCGCTGCAAAATTTTTGCAAGTCAACTGGTGCAGGATTGAATTGGAGTTTTCCTGCTTCGGCGCTGCTGAGCAAGCGCACGTCATCTAATAGCTGAGCCATGTGTTTAGATGCTGATTTAACGTGTTCGAGGTATTCTTGTTTTTCTTCGTTGGTGATTTCGTCACCATATTCTTTGAGGATTTGAGTTGCAAATAATACGGTATTTAAAGGATTGCCGAATTCGTGAGCGAGCATGGAGAAAAAACGAGATTTTATCTGTCTGAGTTCTTGCTCTTTTGCCAAAGAGCGGCGAATTTCTAGTTCTTGTTGCTTGCGTTCTGTAACGTCCCTGCCGATATAGATGAAATCATAAAGTCCCTCTAATTCTGTCTGAATTGCCGAACAGGAAAATTCTACCCAAATTTCTTCTCCTGCTTTAGTAGTGCAGACTACTTCCAGTTCTCTGAGCAGCTCTTGTTGAGACAAAATATAGCGGTGGCGAGCTTGGTAAAGCAATTTTTCTTCGACTACTATGATGGAGAGGGGGTGGTCGATCAATTCTGCTTCACTGTACCCAAATAACCATTGTGCCGATTGATTGACTGTTTTGATAATTCCTAATGTTGTTGTCACCAACAAAGCATCGCCCATGGAGCGAATAACTTTATCTATATAATCTTTGGAAGCGGCTAAGGCGCTCACCAAAAGATTAGATTCATTCGCCCTCTGAATCAAAGATTGCTTCATCACCATTTTTTCGGTGGCATCTTCAATCAAAATTAGCAAATTACTTGCCATATCTTGTTCGTTTTCGTGTTCTATAGCCAACAGATCAAAGTATAAAGGGCGGTTGTTGTCGGTAAACCGAGCGATACCTTTGAGTTCAAAGCTTGGCCGCCGTCCCATTACGATCGACATTAGGACATTTTCAATGCCAATCAGTTCGGGAAAACTGATGCGAGCATCTGCACCGGGGATCGCGTCGCCCGGAGTATCGGCATAATTCTGGACTTCGGCGGAGGTTTCCTGAATGATGAAATTGTGATTTACGACAAAATACTCTGTTTGTCGCGGGCCCAAGAGCTTTCTAAAAAGGGGGTTCATGCTTGCTCTACCATTGTGTAAGCTAGTTTATGGAAGATTTCGTCAACGTCTTTGCCGGTTTTAGCAGATGTCGTGTAAACTGCCAATACTTTGCCTTGACCTATCGAATGGGAGATTTCAACTAGCAGCGCTAATTTTTCCTCGTCAATCAAGTCTACTTTGTTCAAAGCGACGATTATTGAGCCTTTGGGATTGACTGAAGAAAAAAGTTTAACGTGTTCGGAGATTCGCTCCACTGTTTCGGAACGGCTGACATCGGCAACGATTAAAACGCCGCTAGCTCCCTGCAAGTATGTCGGTGCGATTCCTTTGAATTTTGTGTGTCCTTCTAAGTCCCAAATTAGCAACTGCGCTGTGACATCTTCCTGCTGTTTTGTGTTTTCTAATACGATACTTTTTCGGGAAATTTTCACTCCCACAGTGGACAGGTATTGGTCGCTGAATTGCCGATCAACAAAACGGCGGATCAGGCTGGTTTTGCCAACGCCAAAGTCGCCGATCATGCACATTTTTTTAGATATAGTAACTGACATAATTATTTGCTGTTTGCGGTCTTAGTTATTGGTTCAAATAGCACGCATCTGCTTAAAAGTAGCGGCTGATTGGGTTCCACGCCTGCCGGAGGATTTGGGCTGCCAACGGCTTGGAGGCGCTGCGGGTCAGCACCTTGTCGCACTAAAGCATCTCGCACGGCTAGGGCACGCCTGAGCGACAACTGTTGATTTGTGACAATTTCCCCAGTTCGATCGCTGTGTCCAATTATCTTAATATGCTTTTGAGGGTATTGATCCATGAAATTTTTGACACTAGCGATAATTTCTCCGTATGTTGAGTCTAAAGTTGTGGTTCCTCGATCGAAGTAGATGCGGGTTGCAATCTCGAGCGGATCTAGTTTAACAGTGCTGACTACCGACTCAACGCCGGGAATTTGCTTCAGGGACTGAGCAATTTTCTCGGGGTATGCACCGTCGATGACTGTCCCCTCGACTGTAACTTTGCGATCGGCGTACCGACTAGAAATAGCAACGCCCGAACTCTGGTTCAAAACAGCGGTGATCCGCTGCACTTCGGCCGCCGTCAAGACTGGATCTGGGGGAACATCTACAGCTATGATTTTATTATCTAGTTGCAATTGCGGTACAGTTGATGCGGCTATTTTTGCAGCTTTTGTCCGCAATTCTTGATTGGGCAACTTTCCGGTTAGCTTTAAAGTTTTGCCATCGACAGCAACATCTAAGCGGTAAACTGCTAATTCGGGAGTCGAGGCTAAAGCGGTGATGGCATTTGCTTCGAGGCGGCGGTCAATGCTGCTGCGGTACTGATATATTCCCCAAGGTACTAAGATTAAACTCAGGGTCGCTAAACCGATACCGACTAGGGCGATCGGGGGTTTACTAACTTTTTCTTTTTCTTCAGTAACTATCTGGAATAAACTTTCTAAAAGCGGCTGTAAGTCGTCTGATATGGTACGGGGGTTACCGTTAAATTGATTGATTGATTGGCCGTAATTAATGATAATGATACTGACTGTTTGCCGCATTTTTTTGATAAACGGCGCTGGTGTTTCTCCTTTAGTCACGACTGCCAAGTAACAGTATCCCGCTATTTCTAGCATAATTTTGGAGTCGCCGTATTCGATTTGATTTAGTTCGGAAATTTGTCCGGGCTGCACGATGCACTCGTTAACAAAGCTGCTAATCGCTGTCAGCATTCCCGCTACCATTTCCGATTCTAACTGGTACTCGCCTGGGTGTTGAGCTTCGGCAATCACCAAGCCCGAGGCTTTGTGAATTAGGAATATTGCCTGGACGGTAAAAGGCATTGATTCTCGGAAAATTAATTCAGCTTCGGAGACTCCTTGGACTTGGGAGCGAATTTTGCGCCTAACTCCTTCTATGCTTAAGCTATTTGATACTTTTTCGTTGATAGTTTTAATCGCTTCTGCCATGTATTTGGCGATCGTACTGCCAATTACCGGATAGAGGGCATCCACCATCGAGTCGCGTTCGAGTCTGATTTGGGCTGTAATCGCTTTGCCCATTTCTGGGGCGAGGGCTTGGGCGATCGACTCTTGATCGAGGCGAATCTGCTCTTTAATTGCCAGCCCGATTTCTGGGGCGATCGCCTTAGCAATATCCGCAGGTGAATTGACAATTTGTTGAGCAAGTGCATCGGGCAGCAACTCAGCTATGGCAGAACTCATTGCCGACTTGTTTTCGAGAGTTTTTGCCCGAATCACTTCGTCAATAATCGGCCCGATCGCGTTAACAACTTCTTCTCTAGAATCAGATATTTTGCGGCTGAGAATTTCAGCGATCCAAGGTAGCATCAGCGCGATCAGTTCTTGAGGATCGTAGATTTGGTGCTCCAGTTTTCCTAATTTATCATTGATGCTTGCCATCAGGTGGCGCACCCCCGGCAAATCGTTTTCTGCTAGCAGAATTTTCACTTGCTCGATATCCGACATTTGCGAGCCAAAAATCAGAGTTTGGAGCCTTTCCATCGCGCTGTCGGCTTCATTGAGATCCTGTTTAATTTCCCCCAATATTTCTGCTGGTTGCGAGATCGATGCGGGTTCTTCTAGCAAGTTTGGGATCGATTGAAGCCGATCGACCACCGCATCTAAATATATTTTCTCTGACGGCTCGGGAAATACGGGAACTGCGGTATTCGGATCTGTTACGGAGGGTTGCCGGTCTGTTTCGCCGGATTTTTGGGCCTGTACTGTTTGCGGAGAATTGGGAATTGTCAAGTCGGGCAATTCCTGTACGGGCGGCGATTCGATCTCAAAATCGGAAACATCTGCTGAAACATCGATTGTTTTAGCAGAGGAATAGTTTTTTTCCAGTTCAGAACTGCTGAGTTTTTGAGTAGCGAACAACCAACTTTTGGGTTGGTCTGCAACAGCCGGGGCATTAGTAGACTCAGGTTGGCGATCGGCAATTTTTGGCACGCTCGCTGCAATTTGCTGTTGCTCTTGCTCAGAAATACCTAACAAATCCATCAACCCGCCGAGGGCCCCAGCTCGATCGTCTCCGCTGCTGCTGTCAGCTTCTGGCTCTGCATTTTGCTGGTTTGAACCCGCAAAAATTTTGAGTTCGGCTAACAAATTTAGCAGCGGTTCTAGCTGGGCTGCCGCACCTGCAGCAGACTCGTCGGGTTGAGAAACAAAACCCTCTCGCTGATTTTCACCGGCTGGATTTTCTTTCGGTAAAGCCATGCGTTATTATCCGTGATGGTGGCGCTCCGGCAACAGAAATTCGTTATTTGACTTATTATCAGCAACGCCTTTAAGTTCGGGAACAAATTCTGTTCCTTTAAGCCTCATGCCGAGTTCAAACAGGATTTCTGCCATGTCGTCTCTAGAAACTTTAACATCTCTGAGCATGGAAAAGCGGCGGTCGAGTTCTTCAAAAACCTGTGTTTTCAAAGTACGGGTTTCTTCGGAGAGCCGCTCTCTGTTTTGGGAGAGTTCGTCGCGAATCGAACTGGTTTGATTGTCTATGGCTTCGTCTAGAGCTTCAATGCTGCTGGAGAATTTGCGGTTAACGCGATCGATTTGCTGCCGCAAGTCGGCGCTTTCTTCTTGCGTATTTAAGGTGAGCGATTTAACTTTTTTTTCTAAGGAATCAACTGCCGCCTTCATTTCTGCTGAGAGAACATTTTTCACCTGTTCGATGCGAGCTTGCATATCTTGCTGCATCATCGACAAGTCGGAATCTATTTTATCGAAGCGATTGTCGTATTCTCTAAGCTGCGCTCCGAAAATTATGTCCCGGATCTGGTCGATATTTCCCAGCCGTTCGCGCATTTCTTCTTTAGTTATTTCGGCCATACTTGTACCTGGAATCTCCGAATATTGTGAGTTTAAGAACTGTGCTAGATTTTTTGTTAAACCGCTTCTCGGGCATTTTTAGTAGGCTTAAAACACGTGCCGGCGGCTTTTACTGCGATTTAAGACAGTTGTTCGCTGCACTAGCTTTTTTGACTGCGGAACTTGATTGTTTGAAACTCTCACCCCTGCGTCGGGGAGGGGATTTTTTAGAGTTTTGACTCCTTTATATCCTGAGATTCAAATTTTCGAGCCTGGTGCTGTTACCAAAAATGACGGTTTCTTATCCTTGCCTTGCAGCCAGCTCAGAGAACCGTAGACTTTGCTATACAGCGGGGTAGGTTTTAATGTCTTGTTGACATCTTCTATGATATCGCATCTTGACACTGCCTCAAGCCACAGCGCCTGGGCCACGTCCAAAAAGCGGGCGGGCGCGGGCGCACACGTCCAGTTATGTATAAGATTTGAAGGAGAAAATATAACTCGGCGGTTGAAACCGCTACTGCACAAACGAAGTCCCTCTCTAAGAGACTGAAGAATATAGGGGGTATTGAAGCCGGATTTGGGATTATACAGTCGAACTCTCCCCCTCTCCCCTTCACCCCCTCTTGCTTTCACCCCCTCTTTCCCTATAAAAAAGCGTAGGGCCCGATCGACAATGACCAGGCCCAATAATATGAGAGCTTTGTTTTTTCTAACAAACTAGATGTGTTTCCGGTAGAGAACAATTTCTTACTAGGGTTTACAACTTGTGCAGCTTTACTTTTAATCCGCAAGCACAATAAGTCTGATTCGACTGCGGTTTGGCTTGACTGCGCGATCGGCAGTTTTGCCACTATTCCAAGTTGCGATCGGTTAATTTCTGCTGCGCCTGGAATCTAGACCGGAGACACCATGCCTATATCCTCGAACTTTGTTTCTAAATATAGCGACCTCCTTGCTCTTTCTGTGGGTGTCTATTAATAAGTTACCAGGAGCTTTCCCAGAAGTAAAGCACAATTCGCAAAACTTGATAGGTCTTTACATTACTAAGTATAATGATATGAATATCCAAATAGATGTAATACCAATTTAATGTGAAGTTGCACATATCTCGATCCCCCTAAATCCCCCTTAAGAAGGGGGACTTTGATTGGAATCTTATCCCCCCCTTCTTAAGGGGGGCTAGGGGGGATCGGATTCTATGCAGCCTGGTAAAAAATTGGTATAAGTTCTATTGCTGCTACATCTTCACATACTTCACATTTTTTGTCATGTCTATTTCTCCTAAGTTTCTGACCGGTAGCGAAATCCGCGAAACGTTCCTCCAATTTTATGCCGATCGCGGACATAAAATATTACCGAGCGCTTCTTTGGTGCCCGAAGATCCGACAGTGTTGCTGACGATCGCCGGAATGCTACAATTTAAGCCGATATTTCTCGGACAGCGGGCGGCTGAATCACCGCGCGCCACCACTTCGCAAAAGTGCATCCGCACCAACGACATCGAAAACGTCGGCCGCACCGCCCGCCACCACACGTTTTTTGAGATGTTGGGTAACTTCAGTTTTGGGGATTATTTCAAGAAACAAGCCATTGCTTGGGCGTGGGAACTGTCCACGGAAGTTTTCGGTTTGTCACCGTCCAATTTAGTTGTGAGTGTTTTCCGAGAAGATGACGAAGCTTTTGCGATTTGGCGCGATGAAATTGGCATTCCGGGCGATCGAATTCAACGCATGGGAGAAGCTGACAATTTCTGGCAATCTGGCCCAACAGGCCCTTGCGGCCCGTGTTCCGAGATTTATTACGATTTCCACCCAGAAAGAGGCGACAATATTGACCTCGAAGATGATAGCAGGTTTATCGAATTTTATAACCTGGTTTTCATGCAGTACAATAAGGATGCAGAAGGGAATTTAACACCGCTGCAAAATCAAAATATTGATACTGGAATGGGACTGGAACGGATGGCGCAAATCCTCCAGAAAGTACCCAACAATTACGAAACAGATTTGATTTTTCCGATCGTCCAATCGGCGGCGGAACTTGCCGGAATTGATTACCACAATAGCGATGAAAAAGTCAAGGTTTCGCTGAAAGTAATTGGCGACCATATTCGGGCTGTGGTGCACATGATTGCGGACGAAATTCGGGCGTCGAATGTGGGCCGAGGTTACATTTTGCGCCGATTGATTCGCCGGGTGGTGCGCCACGGGCGGCTGATTGGAATTCAGGGTGAATTTACGGTGCGAGTTGCTGAAAGTGCGATCGACCTTTCGGAAGCTGCTTATCCGAACGTGCGATCGCGGGAAGCTCAAATTAAGGCGGAATTGGCAAGGGAAGAAGCCCAGTTTCTCAAGACTTTGGAACGGGGAGAGAAGCTGCTGGAGGAAATTGTCGATCGGACAAAACAGCAAGCAAACCAACAAATCAGCGGTCAAGATGCTTTCACTCTTTACGATACCTACGGTTTCCCCTTAGAACTAACCCAAGAAATTGCTGAAGAACAGGGAATATCTGTTGATTTAGACGGCTTTGAAGTGGCGATGAAGGAACAGCAAACTCGCGCCAAAGATGCCCACCAAACTATTGACTTAACCGTGCAGGGTTCCTTAGATAAGTTGGCTGAAACAATCCAGGGAACTGAGTTTGTTGGTTATGCTGAATTGTCGAGCTTAGCTCAGGTTGAGGTGCTATTGGTTGACGGCAAATCTGTGGAATCAGCCGCAGTGGGAACCGAGGTACAAGTTGTTTTGAACAAAACGCCGTTTTATGCAGAATCAGGTGGACAAATTGGGGATAAAGGTTATTTGAAAAGCGGAGAAAATGGTGATAGTTTGTTGGTAAGAGTTGATGATGTGAAAAAAGAGTCGGATTTCTTCGTGCATTTTGGATTTGTAGAACGGGGAACGCTGAAAGTTGGCGACAGGATTACTGCAAAAATTGACAATAGCGGCCGCCGCCGAGTTCAAGCCAACCACACAGCAACTCACTTGTTGCAATCAGCTTTGCGGCAAATTGTGGACGATTCGATTTCGCAAGCTGGTTCGCTGGTATCGTCAGACAGATTGCGATTCGATTTCAATTCTCCGCGCGCTGTCACAGCAGAAGAATTGCAGAAAATTGAGGATCGAGTTAATAGTTGGATTGCTGAGGCCCACGCTGCGGAAGTTGCGGAAATGCCGATCGCCCTTGCGAGAGAAAAAGGCGCTACAGCCATGTTTGGCGAGAAGTACGGCGACGTGGTGCGGGTAATCGACTTTCCCGGCGTTTCGATGGAATTGTGCGGTGGAACTCACGTCAGCAACACCGCAGAAATCGGGCTGTTTAAGATTGTTTCCGAAGCGGGCGTAGCAGCCGGAACTCGCCGGATAGAAGCGGTTTCGGGTCAAGCTGTCTTGGACTATTTGAACGTGCGCGATAAGGTAGTGCGCGATTTGGGCGATCGATTTAAGGCGAAGCCCGAAGAATTGCCCAACCGCATCACTAATTTGCAGAATGAGTTGAAGGATACTCAGAAACAGTTGGCTGCTGCAAAGTCCGAATTGGCGATCGCAAAATCCGACCAATTGCTAGCACAAGCTGAGTCCATTGGCGAGTTCAAAATCATCGTAGCTAAATTGGGAGATGTGGATACAGAAGCGCTGAAAACTGCCGCCGAAAGATTGCAGCAAAAATTAGGAAATGCTGCGGTTGTTTTGGCATCAATTCCTGAACCGGACAAGGTAAGTTTGGTGGCAGCTTTTAGTCCAGAAGTCAATAAAAAAGGATTGCAAGCTGGCAAGTTTATCGGCAAAATTGCGGAAATTTGCGGCGGGAAAGGCGGCGGGCGGCCTAATTTGGCGCAAGCTGGGGGACGCGATGCAAGTAAGTTGCAGGAAGCGTTGGAAAGTGCTCGCAATCTGTTAGTTGAAGGGTTGGGTTAGTCTGGGGTTTGTGTGGGAGACTAAAACTCTTTTTATCTCTCGTTTGTAGCGGAGGCCAGATCCCCCTAAATCCCCCTTAAGAAGGGGGACTTTGATCGGAATCTTGTCCCCCCTTCTTTAAGGGGGGCTAGGGGGGATCTAGCCTCGGCGGTAAACAGAAGCCGGGGCCTCCGCAACCAACCCGTAATCAACCCGCAATCAATCCGCAACCACCCCCAAATCCATCCGCTAAATCCGCTACAAAATCCGTTGCCAATCTTGCATTCCCCCGACAAACAATGTAAAATATCCCAAACATGGGCCATAAAAAATGAACCAAAAACGCCGTGAATCCTACCTCACCCTAATCCAATCCCTCCTCACCTGCCCCAGCGACGAAGAAATCACCATCCTGCAAGCCAATCTCGAATTATTAGACGAAGATTTTGCCCAATACTTGCGCGAGTGGGCAACTCAAACTCTCGCAGAAATGGAGTCAGAGGAAGCATATAAATTTGCCTCAAATATTTATAGTTTTAATATTGTAATTGGTGATTTTCCACTAGGAAGTCGGGCAAACAACTTAGAAATTGCTATTGCTTGCGATGAAATAGCATTAATTGTCTGGAATCGCGACGATTATGCAGAAAAGTGGGCGATGATTCAAAACAGTATGGCTATTGATTACAGCCAGAGAATCAGGGAAGACAAAGCCGAGAATATCGAAAAGGCGATCGCCTGTTTTGAATTGGCTTTATTAGTTCGTACCCGCGCCGCTTTTCCCCAAGATTGGGCAATGACTCAAAATAATTTAGCAAATGCTTACAGTGACAGAATCAGGGAAGACAAAGCGGAGAATATCGAAAAGGCGATCGCCTGTTATGAATTGGCATTATTAGTTTGTACCCGCGCCGCTTTTCCCCAAGATTGGGCAATGACTCAAAATAATTTAGCAATTGCTTACAGAAACAGAATCAGGGAAGACAAGGCGGAGAATATCGAAAAGGCGATCGCCTGTTATGAATTGGCATTATTAGTTCGTACCCGCGCCGCTTTTCCCCAACAATGGGCTCAGACTCAAAATAATTTAGCAATTGCTTACAAAGACAGAATCAGGGAAGACAAAGCCGAGAATATCGAAAAGGCGATCGCCTGTTATGAATTGGCATTATTAGTTCTTACCCGCGCCGCTTTTCCCCAAGATTGGGCACAGACTCAAGAAAATATTGCTTATGCTTATCAGGAAAAAGGACTAATTTCAGAAGCTATAAAATATTTTAAATTATCTTTAGAAATCTTCAAACCTGATACTTTACCCCTTAGCTGTCTCGAAGCGGCGAGAAGCCTAGGCGATTTAGGATTTGCAGAAAGTTTGTGGGAAACAGCCATATTCGGCTACGAAAAAGCCATCGAAGCAGTCGAACAAAGCCGCGAGTGGATCGCCTCCGAAAACCGCAAACGAGAAATCATCGGCGAAAACCTCAACGTCTACGAAAAAATGATTCAATCCTGCATCAACCACCAACAATATCACAAAGCCATTCAAACGATCGAACGCAGCAAATCCCGCTACCTAGTCGAACTTTTCACCAACAGCGAAATCTATCCCAAAACAGCCACCAAAACCGAAAAACAGCAACTCCAAAACCTGCGCCGCCAAATCGCCTCCCTCCAACAATCCCTAGAAACCCAAACCCCAATTTCTCCCCCCGAAAACACTGAAGAAACCGGAAATCCCGGCGGACAACGCACAACCCAAACCCGCACCCAGAGTCCCGAATCATCTCAACAACAACAAGATAATTTAGCAACAGCATTACAGCAACTAGAACAATACCTAGAAAACTTCAAACAACGAGAACCAGAATTCAAACTAACTCAAAAAATCCAACCCATAGACATCGCCGAATTCCAGAAAACCTTAGATCCAAAAACCGCCATCATAGAATGGTACACCACCAACAACTCCAACTCCAACTCCAACTCCCCCCTTCTTAAGGGGGGCTGGGGGGGATCAGATCCCAGCATCACCACCAACAACTCCAACTCCGATAATAGCTGGGGAGGATCGGCCTTCATCATCACCCGCGACAACATAGAATTAGTCACCTACACCACAACCGAAATAGCCGAATTAGAAACCTGGAAAAACAACTATATCGACCAATACCGCGACAAAAAAACCAACCAAATCTGGCAAACAACCCTATCCCAAAAACTAGAAAAACTCTCACAAATCCTGCGCCTCAACGAGATAATCGCCAAAATCGAAACCAGCCACCAACTAATCCTAATACCCCACCGCTACCTGCACCTATTCCCCCTCCACGCCCTACCATTCACCTCAGAAACCCGATTCACTCAAAAAACCAACTTTCGCGGCAACCTCCTCGACTGCTTCCCAGACGGCGTGAAATACAGCCCCAGCTTGCAACTATTGCAACTCGTAAAAAACCGCATCACCACCCGAAAATCTCCCCCACCAAATCAACAACAACTCTTCGCCCTCCAGAATCCCACCGAAGACTTATTCAACGCCGATATGGAAGTAGAAACCATCAAAACCCGATTCGACTTGCATCAAATATTACTCAGAAAAGCAGCCACAAAAATCGCCCTCAACGCCAGCGGAGAAAACCTCGCAAATGCCAACTACCTGCACTTCTCCTGTCACGGCGTATTCGACTTTGACTATCCACTACAATCATCCCTAGTCTTAGCCGATTCCCTCGAACCATTACCCCCCAAATCCGCAGTAGGGGCGGTGCCCCCGTGCCCGCCCGAAACTAAGCGCACAATCACTCTACGCAGCGGCAGAAAAGCCATCCCCGAAAAATGCCTCACCCTGCGCGACATCTTTGGCGAATTGCAGTTACCGCAGTGCAGTCTCGTCACACTTTCCGCCTGCGAAACCGGGTTAACCACATCAACCGCAATGACAGATGAGTACATTGGTTTACCCAGCGGCTTCTTGTATGCGGGAAGCATGAATGTTGTCAGCAGCCTGTGGGCTGTCGATGATTTTGCCACGGCAATTTTGATGATTAAATTTTATCAAGAATTACCGAATGCAGATTCAGTAGCAATTGCTTTGAATGCCGCCCAAAACTGGATGCGCGGCGTGAGTGAGGAGGATTTTCGAGTTTGGATAGGATTGTTAAAATTAGATGAAAAATCGATGAAAACAGCCCAAGAGTGGTTAAGCTATTCATCAAAGGATCGACCACCATTTAAAGACCCCGAATATTGGGCAGCATTTTGTGCTACTGGATACTAGGGCTCAGCATTGGGGCAGAAACCGGGTTTTTACCAAAATACTCGCCGATCGCCCTAAATCCCCGAAAAAACCCGGTTTCTTGAGTCCCGACAAACCTTTATTAACGGAGAATTGTTATATGACTACTCACAAAGATATAGCAAGTTTTATCTACTTGCTAAATGAACAACCGGAAATTTTTCAGCCGACAGCATGGCAAGATTTACCCAAATTAAACACAGAAATTTCAAACTTAGCAAACAATGAATCTTCCATTGCCGAAACAATCAAAAATTGGTGTGTAGAACACGATTTGGGAAAAATATTAAGAGATTGTCTGCGAAAAGAAATCGAGGATGCGGGCGAACCCACCCCAACTACAATGCAGCCACTAACCAATATCACTCAAACTCTGCGTACTAGCATTGAAGAGAGTTATAAAAAACTTCAAGAAAGCGCAGCAGATAATCAATCAGATACATCGAATGACTCCAAGTAACAAAATCTATGCCCCCAACGTCTATTTGTTTGCCTTTCACCTCTGCAACGCCCTAGAGTCAGAGTCGAATTCCGCTGTGGAATTTACTAGCTTGTGGCAGAAGTGCGATGAGATTTTGCAAACTAAATTAGCAGTCAGTACCAAATTCAATGATAGCTATCTGCACAAAAAAGATGAACCTGTCGGCGGTTGTGTCAACCTGATTGATAAATCAAAAGTTAACAATCGGAATTCTCTGGCCTTTGACAAGGAGATTTCGCTTGACAATCAGCCAATTCCTCTCAAGGGTTTTGCCCAACCGATGCGAATTGATGATAGCTATGCTTTGGGTTTGCAAATTCGGATTCCTGAAAAAGTTAACACCATTAAAACACCTGCTGTCGATGTTAGCATCTTCCAGCAATTTAATCCCGATAACTGCTTGCTACCGGATTTTGTGCAGAGTTATTTCGGGCAAACTCTGCTAATTACGGCTTGGTTGAGTGTCGAACAAAATCAGGCGGCGCGGGAAGATTCGCAGTTTCTCAAAAATTTAGGCAAAGAGTGTCTAGAAAACTTGATTTCTGGTGATAATCTCCCGGATTTCTCCCGTCAAGGCGAGTTATTTGGTAGTCCGATTTTAGAATACGGGAATCTCAGTCAGCCAGATAGTTACTGTCACATTATTATCTGGTTTTTCAATAGTCCGACAACTGATGACATCTGGGATGAGACGCGCTACAGCGATTTTATGGATCTGTTTTTGTACCGCAATAAGATTCTCCGCGCCTATCGCGACAGTCGTAAACTTTACGCGGTGATTCGCGAGGAATACAAACAAATTGAACTGGATATTGACCAGACTTTTAAGTATTTGCAGCGAGATAAAGCTAAGAAAAGACAATCGAAAGGTGCGGGTTTAAATGAGGAGGAATTGGAATATCTGGCTACTCAGATGGTTGAGATGCCGCCACGGGCTGTGAAGTATGCGCGGTTGCTGAGTGATTTGCAATTTCGGGAAAATACGATCGCCATTAACGCCCAAAATTACCAAAATAAATTAAATCAAATAAGTCTTGACATCACCGGCCGTAAAAAGTATAATGATAGGGATGCCGATTTAAGTTTCCTCGCAGCATTCGGGACGCAAAACTGCCCGCAGTTTCAAAGGCAGATTCAGGCAGATTTAGGCTATTTCAAACACGGTTCGGGCTTGCTAGACAAAGCAATGGAAGCAATTCGAGGTATTGTCGCCATAGAAGAAGCTTATCGGGATGCGAAACTAGAGGTCACGATTCAAGCTGTCGGCTTTGGTTTGGGAGTAGCCGGAGTAGTGGCTGGCAGTTCTCCTTATTTAATCAAACAAGATCCGCCGAATCAGGTGATTGCTTTGCCTTTGGTGAAAGTGGGAATTAATTCTTTTGCGTTGGTATTATTGATTAGTATCGGCGCGGGGGTTGCGGTTTGGGGTGTAGTTTTGTTGGCGGCCAATTACAAGAATTTACTGGGTAAGTTCAAGAATCTACTAGGTAGAAATAAGCAGTTGCCGCCACAATAATCCCGGTTCCGGGCGGGCGATTTGCCCGCCCCAGAAAAAGATTAGCCTTAATATTGAGGTACAGACGAATCTACTTCTTGACTCCAAGCAGTAATGCCGCCCTTAACATTAATCCCCTCAATTCCAGCTTCCTTCAAAATGCCCAAAGCCTTCGCCGAACGCCCGCCCATTTTGCAGTGTGCAATCAAGCGGTGCCCGTTCAACAAGTCCTTGACTTTGGCGACACCTTGGCCGTGTTCGATATCCGGCAAAGGAACCAAAACTGACCCCGGAATTTGAGCAATTTCATACTCGTTAGGATTGCGAACATCTAACAATACAAAATCCTTCGCGCCGCTGTCGATTAACTCTTTAAGTTCCGTGACAGTCATCTCAGCAATTTGCTGTTGTTCTTGCGCTTCCTGTGCTCTGGCTTGAGGAATGCCGCAGAATTGTTCGTAATCGATTAACTTTTTAATTACCGGGCGCACTGGATTCGGGCGCAGTTTCAACTGTCGGAACGTCATATCTAAGGCATTATAAAGCAACAATCTACCGCTCAAAGTAGTGCCTTGACCCAAGATAATCTTGATAGCTTCCGTTGCTTGGATAGAACCGATAACACCGCACAAAACTCCTAAAACGCCGCCTTCGGCACAGGAAGGAACCATCCCAGGAGGTGGGGGTTCTGGGTACAAATCGCGGTAATTCGGGCCGCCTTCGTAGTTGAAAACTGTAGCTTGTCCTTCAAATCGGAAGATGGAACCGTAGACGTTTGGCTTGTTTAAAAGCACGCAGACATCGTTCATCAAATAACGAGTCGGGAAGTTGTCGGTACCGTCGATTACGATGTCGTAGGGTGTTGCTATTTCGATCGCATTTTTGGAACTAATACGAGTTTCATACAGGTCAACTTGACAAAAAGGATTAATTTCTAAAATCCGATTTTTAGCAGATTCAATCTTCGGTTTCCCAACCCAAGAAGTGCCGTGAATCACCTGCCGCTGCAAATTGGAATGATCTACAACATCGTCGTCTACAATCCCAATACGGCCAACACCGGCGGCTGCTAAATAAAGCAACAGCGGCGAACCGAGTCCTCCCGTACCGATGCAGAGCACGCTGGCAGCTTTGAGACGCTTCTGGCCTTCCAATCCAACTTCTGGCAGGATGAGGTGGCGAGAGTAGCGTTCGTATTCTTGTTTGTTGAGCTGGATCTCGTCCAGATTAGGATTTAGCATGATATTCTGTTATAGTGCCGATTTTGAATTATATCCTATCTGAATCTTTCGCCTTTTTGCGTGTTTGTTATTTTTACTAATTATTTCTTAATCTGAGTCGGTTCCACTGCGAGAATTTCCTCTGCTTGAAAGTTCCCGTCTGCGTCAAGACTCCAACTGCGGAGGTCTTCTGAACAGCCTTGCCGCACGGATACTATGATGTAAGAGTATTGGGCCCAGGCCATTGTCCGATCGCACTCCGAGGGCACAGCGGGACAATCCGGGTGAGAATGATAGATGCCAATAATTTCTAAATTGCGATCGCGCCCCTGTTTCATCGCCCGCAACATATCTTCTGGCTTAATAGCATATCTGCGTCTTTCTGTCAATCCTGTTTGTTCAGGCCAATTCTCCTGGGCTTGGGCACTCCAAGCATTGTCAGTCGGCCAAACTTCTACTAAAGTTTTAACATCGTCAGTGATTGTACCTAACAATAAACCGCAGCATTCTTCGGGGTATGTGTTTTCGGCGTGGGTGCGGATGGATAATAGGTGAAAGTCGGAAAGTGCGATCGGCTGCATAGAATTTTATTGTAGATTTTATTGTAAAGTGCGATTCCCTTCGGGATAGCTACGCTTCACGGCTTTTTTAACGAACCGCGAAGGCGCTTTAGGCGAAGCCGCGCGTCAGCGCTAGGGCGCTAAGGAAGAGAAGAGAAGGAATTCACACTTGATTTGTTTGCAATACAGTTTTATAAGCAATTATAGCTTCAGTCTGATTTATATATCCGACATATTGATTCAATACAGATAAATCTAACTCGGGCAAAAATTTACTCCTCGAAATTAACTCATAACCAGACTCTCGCAAGTGGTAAACAGAAAACTGATCGTTTACCCAAAACCAGACTTCAGGAACTTGCAAACCGCGATACACTTCTAGTTTGTCAACACCGCCGCTAGTTAAAGCAATTTCGATCGCAATATCCGGGATTTCTGCCAGTGCACCCAAGCAGTAACATTCATCCGCTTGGGCACCCCGTTTGACAGCTTCGCGGCGAAATGTAGCACTTCCGTAACCGTTGAGATTAATTAGTCTTTCTACTGCATAGGTTTCTATCAACCGGGCAATAATTGTTTTGAGCCTTTCATGTTCGGGCGAAGTCGTCATGATAATTTCTAATGTTCCTTCCAAGTAGGTCATTCTGGGAAAATCATCGACAAACATATCGGAAAGTTGCACATATTGTTCCCAAGTCACATCATATAGGATGACGCGCTGTTCAGTGGCTGGAACGAGAGTTTTTGGATCTAAGAGTAGCATAATTAGTTACCTGCACTTAAGATATCTAAATATTACATTTTTTAATCTTTCTTACTTTCTTCTCTGTGTTCTCTGCGCCCTCTGCGGTTCACAAAAAAAGTTCCTATAGAAATTCAATAAACCGCGAAGACGCGAAAGACACAAAGGAAGAAAAGAGTTAATTCAATCAAGCCGGAGTTTCTTGTAACTCAGGCCGCTCATCGGCAAGGATAGCACCTTCGACAGGACACACCTGCAAACAAATACCGCAGTCAATGCAGGTATCAAAATCAATCCAAAACCAATCCGTACCCTTGACATTTTTGCCGGGGCCTGGTTGGATGCAAGCCACCGGACAAGCGCCGACGCAATCAGCAATCCCTTCGCAAATATTCGTAACGATAGTATGTGACACAGTGTTCTCAATTCTTCAGATTTGGCAGACGAATCCGTTTTTCTTTTAATTTAACACTGAAGACATACTTTATGGAACTTGCTTTGATTTACCAAGCAGTCCAAACAAATCTTCCGCCACAGCTTTGTGACCGTCTTTGTCAAGGTGAGTGTTATCAAATTTAATATACATTGGCGCAAAACGACCTTCTTTTTGAGCAATTTGCGATCGCCCGCGGCGAACTCCTTCAGTAGAATCGACATAGGGTAAACCAAGAGACTTACTAATTTCCCCAAGTCGCTTACCCGCATCAATAGTCAGCCGCCCTCTTGGTACTTGCTGTTCGTTATCAGAAAAACCGTCAAAAGCCATAAAGCGATTAGGCAAGTAAACTACAGCCAAAGAGCGACCATCAGCAGCCACAGAGTCCCGGAGTATACTCAAATCGCTCTCGAATTGCTTCCAAGCACGATCCGCCAAATCGGGAGGCAAATCAGCCTGCTGCCAACCCAAGGCTAGAGTTGCGCCCAAAGGAACATCCGGTTTGAGATTGTTGTTTGCCAAACCCAGTAAGTACAAGGCTTTTTGGGAGTTGATTTTCAGCCAAGACGGGGTAGCTAAGATTTTCAAATGGTTTTTCACATCTGCTAGCTTGGATTTGGCAATTGGTTCCAGATAGGGGTTTACAGTCACTGATATGTCATCGCGCCGAAACCACGTCATCGAGATCAAGTTGTTGTCTACTGCCAGCACTACTAAATCTGGCTGATACTGAGACCACAAGTTACGGTAAACAGAGTTGATTTCCTTGAGGGAATAACCCTCTAGAGCGCCATTTATATAATTTGCCTTAGTGCCGTTTTTCTGAAAAACAGTTGCTAGTTGCGCTGGCCAAGTATGTTCAGCAGCAATCCCAGTACCGAAGGTTGTGGAGTCTCCAAAACCCAGGATTCGTAACTCGCCTGGAGCTTTTTTAATCGGGATGACTGGGCCGCGATTTCCGGGACTGCTGACGGCGATCGGATGACCACCAGTGAATTCGCGATCGAAAACATTATTAGTATAATCAGAAGCAATAACTTGCAGGAGTGCTTCTAATAATACAACTGCTAACAATACCTTGGACAAATCGACAGCAATGCAGCGAACTGTGGTTTTAAAATTGGCAACCGCTTTGTCATTAAATATCTGACTCATAATTTTAAAAGCCGATTAGAACTGGAAGTAAAGGAAATTTGAACTTGAGGCACCGGCGAAGGTAAACATCAGCGCGATCGCCATTGCACAAGCAATCCACTTGAGCGAATTTGGGTGGTGTTGTGTCCAACTCATCCATTTTTGCTTCAAATCTGACCATTCAACTAGCAGAATTGTTGCCATGTAGAACAGCGGCCGATAGTCAATAGGTATCCGCCCGTCAGCAAAGGTCAATATCCGCTGCAATACTACAACCGCACTGTTTAAATTTGCCGGGAGCCGGGTGAATGCAAGCAACCGGACAAGCGCCGACGCAATCAGCAACTCCCTCGTAAATATTCGTAACGATAGTATGTGGCACAGTGTTCTCAATTCTTCAAATTTGGTGGACGAACTAGGAATAACTTTTCACTTGCAGTGGAATCTAAAGCCTCAGTTTTTCTTCTAATTTAACATTGAAAACCGACGTTATCGAGGTTGATTCGATTTGCCTAGCAGCCCGAACAAATCTTCAGCCACAGCTTTGTTACCGTCTTTGTCAAGGTGAGTGTTATCAAATTTAATATACATGGCAGCAAAACGACTTTCTTGTTGAGCAATTTGCGATCGCCCGCGGCGAACTCCTTCAGTAGAATCGACATAGGGTAAACCAAGAGACTTACTAATTTCCCCAAGTCGCTTACCCGCATCAATAGTTAGCCGCCCTCTTGGTACTTGACGTTCGTTATCAGAAAAACCGTCAAAAGCCATAAAGCGATTAGGCACGTAAACTACAGCCAAAGAGCGGCCGTCAGCAGCAACAGAGTCCCTGAGTACACTCAAATAAGTCTCGAATTGCTTCCAAGCACGTTCGGCGAGATCGGGAGGCAAATCAGCCTGCTGCCAACCAAAGGCTAGGGCTGCGCCCAAAGGAGCATCCGCTTTCAGGTTGTTGTTTGCCAAACCCAGGAAGTACAAGCATTTTTGGGCGTTGATGTTCAGCCAAGACGGGGTAGCGAAGATTTTGAGCTGGTTTTTCAGATCCGCCAGCTTGGATTTGGCAATTGGCTGCAGATAGGGGTTTGCAGTGACTGATTTGTCATCGCGGCGGATCCAGGTCATCGAGACCAAGTCGTTGTCTACCGCCAGTACCACTAAATCTGGCTGGTACTGAGACCACAGGTTGCGGTAAACCGTGTTGATGTCCTTGAGTGTATAACCCTCGTGACCGCCATTGATGTAGGTTGCCTTAGCACCGTTTTTCTGAAAAATAGTTGCTAGCTGAGCTGGCCAAGTATCTTCAGCAGCAATCCCAGTACCGAAGGTGGTGGAATCTCCCATTGCCAGGATTCGCAATTCGCCTGGAGCTTTTTCAATCGGCACCATAGGGCCACGATTGCCGGGACTGCTAACGGCGATGGGATGACCGCCTGTGAATTCCCGATCCCAAATATTATTGGTATACTCAGGAGCAATAACTTGCAGGAGTGCTTCTAATAATACAATTGCCAACAATACTTTCGACAAATCTACAGCAATGTAGCGAACTGTGGTTTTTAAGTTGGCAAGCGCTTTGTCATTAAATATCTGACTCATAATTTTTCAAGCCGCTTAGAACTGGAAGTAAAGGAAATTTGAACTTGAGGCGCCGGCGAAGGTAAACATTAGCGCGATCGCCATTGCATAAGTAATCCACTTGAGCGAATTTGGGTGGTTTTGTGTCCAACTCATCCATTTTTGCTTCAAATCCCACCACTCAACTAGCAGAATTGTTGCCATGTAGAACAGCGGCCGATAGTCAATAGGTATCCGCCCGTCAGCAAAGGTCAATATCCGCTGCAATACTACAATGGCACTGTCCAAATTCGATGCCCGGAAGAATATCCAAGAAGTACATATTAGAAACAAGGTAATCAGCCAGCGGATTACATAGTTCATTTTAGAAGTTGGCTTAGATGAAAGTTTAGTTGCTCGTTCAATCGAGAGCATTGCTCCTTGCAAACCTCCCCAAACAACCCAGTTCCATCCAGCACCGTGCCACAGGCCTCCCAGCAGCATCGTAATCATTAGGTTCGCGTAAGTGCGGAGATTGCCGCCCCGATTCCCGCCTAGAGGAATGTAGAGGTAGTCGCGCAACCAATTTGATAGGGAAATGTGCCACCGTCGCCAAAAATCAGTAATGCTGTAGGCTAAATAAGGTTTCTCAAAATTTTTCGGCAGTTCAATTCCCAATAGACGAGCCGACCCGATCGCAATATCTGAATAACCCGAAAAGTCGCAGTAGACTTGAACGGTATAAGCCAATGTACCCAGCACGAGCCCTAGCGCGGAAACATTTTCTGGACTGGCGAAAACTTCGTTGGCTATTGGTGCGATCGAATCAGCTACATAAACTTTTTTTAGCATTCCCCAGACAATCTGAGCAATACCGCTGCGAATCACCATCCAGTCTACCGAGGCATTACAGGCAAACTGGGGCATGAGAACTTCGGCGCGGACGATCGGTCCAGCTAGCAGACTAGGGAAAAAAATCACGTACAGCCCGACATCGAGAATTGACTCTTTAGCCTTGGTAACGCCCTTGTAGACATCGACTATGTAGCTAATCGTTGAAAACGTGTAAAAAGAAATACCCAAAGGTAATAGGAGATTTAGTTGAGGCCAAAGGCGAAATCCGAACAGCGAGTATCCCGAATCTAAGAAGAAGTTTGCGTACTTGAACACAAACAAAGTGCTAATAACTACAACCAAAAAAGTAATTAAAGCAGTAGTTCGGTTTTTCGGTTTATTCGATGACTCGATGATTCGAGCTGTTTTATAAGCCAGCAGGGTATAGCAAACCATTAAAATTGAGTATGGTACGCTCCAAGCCCAATAAAAAGAGTAGCTAGCCAATAGCAAAAACCAACGTCGGTAATGCGGTGTCAGTAAGTAATACACATACACCACAACTACCAGGAATCCTAAAAACATTGTGGAGTTAAACAGCATTTTTTAGTTTTACTCTTCAACTGGAAACTAACGCTCACAATGCTACCACGAACTAAAACCGATAGAGGATCCTACTCTGGGATGCAGAAACCTGGTTTTTGTATGGAAAAACGCCATTACAGCAATGGATTTAGGATAAAAAATCAGTTTTATTAAGTTTTTTGTAGAATGTTTGTTAGATCCCCGGCTTCTATAAGAAGTCGGGGAGCTGGGTGTTCTGTAGCAACTATTAATTGACTAATTTACCGTTTCAATTGTCGGGAATCCTTCGGCATTTACCCAAGCAATTTGAGCAATTCGTCGATCGCGCGCGTATTCCCGGGCCGCCTCCACAGTCTCGCGACTCTCCAAATCTACTTCTACCCGAACTAGGTGACTAGACTCTCGGAGTTTGCGGGCATAATCAAAGGCGGCGGCGGCAGCTTCAGGAGTTTCAGGCACAACCAACCATTCGCTAGCTGGTGTCTCCGTGGGCAATTGACCCTCTGTCAACAAAATTTGGTGCAAATCTTCAATATTCAGAGAAAACCCGATGCCGGGGGAATTTTGCCCTTGGGGGTCGAACAGTCCCAATAGTTGGTCGTAGCGTCCCCCTTGTCCCAAAACTCGCTGTCCCGTCTTGCTGCTGCTGACAACTTCAAACACAATTCCAGTGTAGTAGTCAAATGTTTGAATCAAACTCAAATCAAGGTGAATTTTAGATTTTAGATTGGGGATTTTTGCTTGACATTTGTGCAGTAATTCGATCGCACATTTGAGATTGTTTAACGCGGCTTGCTGCGGCAAATCTAAATCTAGTTTGGCAACGATCGGCAATACATCTTCTGGGCGGCCCCGCAAGTCAAATAACAGCAGTGCTCTTGATCGCAATTCCTTTGACAGCGGCAAAGTTTCTAAGGCGATGCGATCGAGATTGGCGATCGCCCCGCGAACTTTTTGGCGCACATTTGGCGGAAATGGTTCTAGCAATGTTGCAGTCAAGCCCGCTTCTCCCAAAACCAAGTGCCAGTCATCAATTTCTAAGCTCTGCAAGCACTCCGACAGCAGCAGCAGCACTTCGGCATCCGCAACCGTCCCGCCCGCGCCGAGGAGCTCTACCCCAGCTTGATAGAACTCCTGTTGCCCGCCGGTGCCAGTATCTGGGCCTTTGCGGAACACGTTAGCGTTGTAGTAGAGGCGCTGGGGCTGCCAGCGAGTCCCGGACATCCGCATTGCAGCCGCGCGGGCGATGGATGCTGTCAATTCCGGCCGCAAGCCGAGTTCTCCATCCTCAGCGTCTTGGAGTTGAATTAAGGTCGATCGGTCGATCGCGCCCCCAGCCATCAAAGTCTCCAGCCTTTCTAGGGTAGAAGTAATAATCCGGTGATAGCCCCAGCGGTGAAACACCTGCTGCAAGCGCCGTTCGATCGAAGTTTTTTGAGCAACATCAAGGGGTAATAAATCTCTTGCACCTGATGGGGGTTGGTAAACCATAAGTTAGTTGACTGTTGACTGTTGACTGTTGACTGTTGACTGTTGTCAGTTGACTTTTGTCAGTAGGAGAAAGTAAAAAACATTAATCCCTGTATCTGTGTCTATCCCTGTCGGGCTGTCACTTGTTAGTTATTAGTTGTCATTTGAAAAATTGAAAGTTATCAATTATGAGTTTTGAATGTTTTTTTTATTCAAAACTCATAATTAAATACTCCTCACTAAACTACTCATTATTTCTTTTTGCCGCCAAACAAACCTCCCAAAAATGCGCCCAGTTTGCCTTCATTTTTCTTGTCTTTTGCACCCGTTGCTGCTAGCTGTTCCAGCTTTTTCTTGACCTCCAAAGCCGTCGGTTCTTCTGGATTTGATGCCAAAGCTTTTTGCACCTGAAGTTTGGCCATTGTGGCTTGATTTTGTTGGAAGTAACACATGGCTAACAGAGCGTGGGCTTTGCTGTGTTTCGGTTCCCGCTTCAGGGCTTCTTTCAACTCCAAACTTGCTTTAGCATAATTTTTGCTGTCCATGAATCCTTGAGCTCGGCGGCAAGATCGATTGGGCAGCGAGTCTTCGTCTGGGTTTGGGGTTGGGGTTGGGGTTGGAGTTGGAGTTGGAGTTGGAGTTGGGGTTGGGGTTGGGGTTGGAGTTGTCGAACCGATTACAAGGCGCTCTTTTCGCAGCAGGTAAACCATGTTAAGTTCGCTAATTTGCGCGATCGCATCTTCGGTTTCCTTAACTGATTCGTACTGCTTGAGAGCGAGTTTGTTAACTGCTGTTTTGTAAGCTTCTTCCAAATCTTTAGCCGTAGCTAATTGTTTGGCTGCTTCACTTTCGATGTGCATTTTCGCTTGTTCTTTAGCGACGCGCTTGCCGATCGCGGTTACTAGCAGGTTGTATTCTTTGCGATCGCTTTCCTTGGAGAATTTGTTGTATGCCGGATTGACTACTTTTGACAAAAATTGGTTGGCCCAATCTTTATCGGCTTGGTCTTCAAAAGAGCAAGTATCCGAATGCAAGCGGCGGGCGATTCTCATGTAACGCTTGCGAATGTCGCTAAACTCGGCGTCTAAGGGAACTCCCAAAATTGCGTGCTGATCTGTAAAGTCGTACTTGAACAGCCCTTTTGTCATTTCAAAAGACATAACTTTTACTCTTCCTTTCCTGGCTTTTGACTATTCTTTAATGTAGCCTGAGTCAAGGGGTTATGACCCCCGTACTATCCCTTAGCCCTTGGGGAGGGCGCGCTACATCCAGGAAGATAAGGGAGGAACAGAAAGCAGTGCACCGCTGAGTTCGCTGTGTATTCTGCCATTTGTGGCCAAAACGCGACCTGAGTCGATCGCAAATGCACTCCCGTCATAAGCTGTAACTTGACCTCCGGCTTCGGAGACGATGACTACGCCGGCTGCTACGTCCCAAGGGGCTAGTCCCCGTTCCCAGTATCCGTCCGATCGCCCGATCGCCAGGTGTGCGAGGTCTAGGGATGCCGAACCGCTGCGTCGCACGCCTTGGGTAAGGTGGGTGAGGTGACAGAATTCCGCATAATTATTGTCGGTTGTTTCCCGCCGATCGTACGCAAAGCCGGTCACTAACAAACTGGTTCTCAATTCTGAACTTTGCGAAACTGCGATCGGCCGACCGTTGCAGGTTGCTCCCAATCCTTTCCCTGCCCGAAACAATTCGTTATGTAAGGGGTCGTAAATTACGCCAATTTGTGGTATCCCGTCGATTAAAAGTCCGATCGACACCGCCCAGAAAGGATATTGGTGAGCGTAATTGGTTGTACCGTCCAAAGGGTCGATCGCCCACAGGTATTTGCTGCTAGCATTTCCTAATTTGCCAGATTCTTCGGCGAGGATGCCATGATCGGGTACGTGGCGCCGCAGAATTTCTAAGATGACGACTTCTGAGGCTTTGTCGGCTTCTGTGACTAAATCGCCCGATCGGCCTTTTTCTTGAATATTTTCTAGTTTTCCGCAGAAAGATTGCAGCACAGAACCGGCGGCTAGGGCTGCTTCAGTGGCTATTTCTAAGTAGTTTTGCAGTTGATTTTCAATCATTTATTAGTTGTTAGTTGTTAATCAATACGGTTCACTTAACACTATTTAGGCGCCGGATATCCCCCTAAATCCCCCACCCCCCCTAGCCCCCCCAAGGGGGAAGGGGGACTTTCACCCCCCCTTGTCCCCCCCTTTTTTAAGGGGGGGTTAGGGGGGATCTGTCTTAAGTGAACCGTATTGAGTTATCAGTTGTCATCACTCAACCCGTTAACAGTCAACAGTCAACAGTTAACAGTCAACAATGCCCAATTCCCAATGCCCAATGCCCAATTCCCAATTCCCAATGACTATTTCTGATTTTGTTGGCGAAATTCTGCGGGGGTTTGGCGCAAAGCTCGTTCTGGATTCCACAGCCCTTTACCCATGAGTCTCGCCCATTCTTGAGCGTCGATCAGCCGCTGTTGATATTTGGTGTTGCCCGATCGCACTGATGCTAAAGCATAACCTTCTTTGACTAGCTGTTCGTTGAGCAGAATTTTATCTTGCCACAAGTAAGCTAGTTTGCGATCGAACTGGTCTTTTGCTTCGATGTCTGATTCTAACAATACTTGTTTTCCTCCAATTAGCTGTTCGAGTTTTTGTTTGGCTGCTTCTCCCCAAGGTTGCTGTTTTAAATCCGGCGCATCAATACCAATCAGCCTGATTTGTTCTAATAAGGCGATTTTGTCGGCTGTACTGATAACTTCGATTGTTTGTCCGCTGATCGCCCTTTCTACTTTGGCGATCGTACCTTGAGGCATTTCTGGTTTTTGGCAGCTAGCTAGCAACAGACAAAGGGCGATCGCGAATAACCGATAAAGCATGAATAATTGGTAGTTGGGAATTGGGAATTGGGAATTGGGAATTGGGAATTGGGCGAAGCCTAGTGGAGCGAGAGAAAATAAAACTTTTCAGTTTCGGAATAAACATTTTCTGAGTGTAGTGCTGTCCCCGAAGAGCGATCGAACTGCCCTACTCGGGTATAATTCCGAATCTCACCGGATTTGACATTATTCCTCTTCTAACGGTAAACCGAATCTAACTTTACCCTTGGCGAAGTAGCGGCCGAATTGCTGTTCGTACACTTCGTCTTCGTCTTGTGTCTCTACTTCCATGTTGGAACGGGGATAGCTGACGCACAGCAGCGCATAACCCTCTTTTTGCAGTTCTACCGAAAGTCCCATTGCTTCTGGCTGGTGCAATTCCCCAGACTTGACGCGCACCGCACAGGCGGTACAAGCACCGTTGCGGCAGGAAAAAGGTAATTCTACTCCTTGGTTTTCGGCGCTTTGGAGGATGTAGCGGTCTTCGGGTACTCGCACTGTGTGGCTATCGCCCGTTTGTCTGTTATGAATTTTAATTGTGTAAGAGCGAGTCATGGAATTTTAGATTTTAGATTTTAGATTATGGAATTGGGCTTTGGGAAGCCAAATCCTTTATATGAATGGGTTTGCGACACCGGGAGGAGAATTCACCCCGAAGAGCAAGACACCCTACTCATATTAAACAGCAAATTTATACCGTTACCCCCTTCCCAAATCTGATTTGTTCTGCTAAGCTAGTTTAGCTGTGGCTGAATGAATTAATTTAGCCCTGGAGAGGTGGCCGAGCGGTTGAAGGCGCAGACCTGGAAAGTCTGTTTAGGGCAACTTAACGAGGGTTCGAATCCCTCCCTCTCCGTTAAACAAGCTGTTTAGGAAAAAATAACAGCTTGCAAAAAAAATATCTCCTATGAGATAAACGTTTTAATTATAGCGATCGCCCGTGAGTTTTCAAAAGAAAATTCACGGGCGATCGTTTTTCTATTTTTGAGTGTAAATTAAGGGCGATCGCGGATTAGTTAGCAGAATCCCTATAATGTGAATAGGAAAAGATTAAAAGGTAATTTGATATGCAAGAATTAAATAAACTAGAACTAGATGGAGTTAAGGCAATGGGGGCAGTTCGCACTCAGGTTAAGCTGACCAATGCAGTAGATGACGAGTTAGTGCGTCGGGGGATGCTTGCACCTCGGCTGTTGCGCGAGTGTGAAACTGAAGGGCTGGTAGATACAGGTGCGGTTAACCTAGTAATTCCCTCAACAATAGTACAGCAGTTAGGTTTACGAATTTTGAGCCAGCAGTTGGTTAAATATGCTGACGGACGCCAAGAAGCAGTGGGAGTAACAGGCCCTCTGATTATTGAATGTGAGGGGCGCAAGACGATTGAGGATGCTTTAGTAACTGGTGATGAGGTGTTGATTGGTCAGGTTGTTTTGGAAAAGTTGGATTTTTTGGTGGATTGTAAAAATCAGCGATTAATTCCGAATCCTGAAAATCCTGAGTATCCGGTTACTTATATCAAGTGAATGGAAAGGTCGATTGTTTTAATATCATTCATGGGATTTGAGACTTTAGATTGAGCGAATTGACATCGAACTTAGCATCAGTAAGATTTGCACCTCTGAACAAAGTTCCCTCAGTATTGGCAATCTCTCGAACAATAGCAGAAAAAGACACAAACGAAAACCAAATATACAGCAGCGACAACAAACCGAAACACGTACCCCAAAAAGGTTTCTGAGTGCTCAGAAAAGCGCTAGCCGTTGCAGAAAACAAAAAAGCTGCTGCATAAGTCGCAATACTTCCCGCCGCTACGATCGCCACTTTAGCAAATTGACCGCGAATCCGGGAACTCACAAAAAACATTAACACTCCGCCGATCGCCATTCCAGCAAGAGCAGCCTGAGAATTGTTATTAGTTGCAGTACCAGCATAGAAAAATCCTAACAAAGCCCCCGATAGAATAGCAGAAATTGTTCCCGCCAATCTACCCGCTTTCGAGGTTTTCGGGTACTTGCAGGCGATCGCCCCAGCCAAGCCAGCAACGCTCAAAACCCCGTATAGCAACAGCACAAAAGACCAACTGCGAGACTCCGGTATTTGTCCTTGGGTGCCCAAAATCAGTCGAGTCAGAACATCGGTCAAAACCAAACAAATCGCGATCGCCCCAGCACTCAAAACAGCAATCTGTCGCCCAGAAAGCCCGATTTTCGCCCCTACAAAATTCGCACCCTGCAACTGAGCATTTCTAAAATTGCACCCACGAACATCCGCACCACCGAAATCAGCACCATTAAGAACTTGTCCTTGGAACGATCGATTTCGCAAGACTTGATTGCTAAAATTATGACAATCCGAATAATTCATATTTCCCCAAATGTAAAGATACTCTCTTGTCTTCCTTCTCTTCCTTCGCGCCTTCGCGGTTCGTTAAAAAAATCTCCTTCACAAAATGAAACTAACCGATCGCCCCAACATCAATAAAATTTGGCATATCCTCAGTTTTGGAATATTACTCACACCGATCGTACTCTACAACATTCCCTACTTTTCGCGTCCAGCCCAAACAAACGAAGCCCGATCGCTCTTTCAAGGAATAGCCTACCGCAGGGAATTTCGCTCAAATCCTCGTCCCAACGTCATTCACATTGTTAGCATCGATCTCAAAGCCCCAGGAATCGGAATTTTTGTCACTCCCGGAGCCCCAACAGCCGATTTAACAGAAACCAACGCCCGCACCGCTACGGAATTTCTCAAAGAATTTAAATTGCAGTTAGCAGTCAACGCCAATTTTTTTTACACCTGTATCGAGGAAGCACCTTGGGACTACTATCCCCGCAGTGGCGATCGAGTAAATAATGTCGGACACGCGATTTCCAAAAGTAAAGCTTATTCCCAACCAGATCCAGACTTTCCCGCCCTTTGTTTTGATGCCAAAAACCGCGCTCAAATCATCGAAAACGGCACTTGTCCTGCGGGAACAGCCTACGGAGTTGCGGGAGATACGATACTTGTAAAAAATGGCAAAATCCTAGCACAAAGTCAGGAAAAAAGCAAACAAGATAAACCTTATCCCCGTACAGTTGCGGCGATCGACGACCCAGGCGAAAAGCTGTGGTTAATTGTGGTAGACGGCAAGCAGAGGATGTACAGCGAAGGACTAACATCGGGCGAAACAACGCAGATTGCTATGGAGTTGGGAGCCGATACAGTGCTGAATTTGGACGGCGGCGGCTCGGTAACTTTGGCAGCAGCATCGCCGTCAGGAGCGAAACTGTTGAACGCTCCGATTCAGAATAAAATCCCGATGCAGGAACGTCCAATTTCCAATCATTTAGGGTTTTATGCGCGGGAGAATTAGGGTTGCAAGTTGCGGTTTATTTCCGATTAATTGTATGGTGCACAATGCCCGCCATACTTGCGTCAGTAACAGGCTCTCCGGCCTGTTCCACAAGAAAATTTAGTCTTTGTGGAACAGGCCGGAGAGCCTGTTTATAAAAAGTGTACAATGTGTCAGTAAGATATCGGCTGCATTATCGCGCAGAAACTTGGCAGTATTAACCGATGTTGGTTCCGATAAATCAAGTTGTTGCAAATCTTCATCGGCGATTCGGGCGGCCTGCGTCGTCAGCAGCCTGAAACAGTTGGATTTCTGCGGGAGAGTACGAACTTTTCCAGGTGGCTAAACTGACAATTCGGGCTTTCGGGATTAATTCTTTGGCTTTTTCGCTTAATTGGAGAGTCATAGACAAATTGCTAGTCGGTAATTACTCGGAGATGGCATATCTTGATTTTACCATTCGTGCGATCGGCATCACTGCAAACCAACCTAAATCGGGAGTATCCTTAGAGAATATTGTTTAAATTTTGACTTTAATGAAAAAATTATTAGGACAGCTAGAAAAAAAAAAGACAGTAAAGGCAAAATTCCCATTCCTGCCGGCTCGAAATATACTGATAGCATCATTAATAATTCCTCCGCTTCACTTCGGTCTTTCTCAAATTTCTCTCTGGGTATCTTATGAAAGTGGTTTATCAGCAATATGGCCGTCATCCGGTCTTTTTTTAGCTGTTTTCTTACTGCTGGGCTGGCGGATTTTACCTGTTCTATTTCTGACCAATGTAGTGGTAAATCTTATGATGTTTTACCCAGACGACTTGATGACAAGCAGTTTAAATGCTTTCGCGAATACCGTCGATCTGCTAGTAGCAAGTTTTCTAATTAATCGCTTCGTGAAATACCGCCATCTACTAGAGCGCTCTCAGGATGTTTTAAGATTTTTCGTTTTGTCAATACCCAGTCCTATTATCGGTACTACTTTAGCCACTACTGTACTATGTGTAAAAGGAATTAGTCCCTGGAGTGCTTACCCAGAAGTTTGGCGGAGTTGGTTTACGTCAGTTATTGCTGGTACGCTAATTGTGACGCCAGCAATCCTCGCCTGGGCTCAAAAACCAAAGCAGTCCGAAAAACTTCGGCCTCCGCAAATTGCCGAATTTGGACTTTTGCTGCTATTGCTGGTTGCGATCGGCAACATCGCCTTTTGGCAAAAGTATCCCATTGAGTACATGATGATTCCGCTGCTGATTTGGTCGGCATTTCGATTCGGATCGCGGGAATCGACCCTGCTGGTAGTGATTATTTCGGCGATCGCAATTTTTGGCACATCTCGCGGTTTGGGTTCATTTGTCAGGCCTTCCCTCAACGAATCGCTATTTCTACTGCAATCTTTTATCGGTGTTGTCGCAGTTACCACCTTTGTTTTATCGGCGGTAATCAACGAAAACAAACAGTCAGCAGCCAAGCTCAAAAAACTTAATAACGAGTTAGAACAGCGAGTCGAAAAACGCACCGCCCAACTGCAAGAAGCTAAAGTAGCCGCTGATAATGCTAACCAATCAAAAAGCGACTTTCTCGCCAATATGAGCCACGAACTCCGCACTCCCCTCAACGGCATTTTAGGCTACGCTCAAATCATGAACCGTTCCCAATCTTGGGGAGAAAAAGAGCGCAATGGTGTTAGCATTATTCATCAGTGCGGCTCCCATCTTTTGACTCTGATTAATGATATTCTCGATCTATCAAAAATCGAAGCAGGTAAATTAGATTTGCACCCGAAAGCTTTTCATTTCCCCTCTTTCTTGCAAAGCATTGTTGAAATTGTTCGCATTCGCACGGAACAAAAACAAATTGACTTGATTTATCTCCCAGACGCTCAACTTCCCGAAGGCATAGAAGCCGATGAAAAACGCTTGCGCCAAGTATTAATTAATTTGCTCGGAAATGCCGTCAAGTTTACAGACAAAGGTAGCGTCACTTTCAAAGTTGAGGTAATGCAATGCGAGTCATCGCCGGATTCCCAATCTGCAATCCCAAATCGATCGATTCGCTTCCAAATTGAAGATACAGGCGTTGGGATGAGTCCAGATTCGCTGTCAAAAATCTTTGTACCTTTTGAACAAGTAGGAGATACCAACCGCCAAACAGAAGGAACCGGACTCGGATTGGCAATTAGCACCAAAATTGTTAATTTAATGAGCAGTAAAATAGAAGTAAAAAGTCATTTTGGCGTTGGTAGCACCTTCGCTTTTACCGTCAGTGTTCCCTTGGCTGCTGACTGGGTAAATGCAGCCGTCGCTGCTGCGGGAAAGCAGATTTTTGGCTATCATGGCACTCCGAAAACAATTCTCGTCGTCGATGACAACTGGCAGAACCGATCGGTGATTGTTAGCCTCCTTGAACCACTTGGTTTTGTAGTAGTTGAAGCTGAAAATGGCGAGGATGGCTTAGCTAAGGCTGCTAAAATTAAGCCGGATTTGATCCTCTCTGATTTGTTGATGCCTGTGATGGATGGTTTTGAAATGCTGCGGCAGTTGCGGAATTCCGAAACTTTCAAAGATGTGCCGTCAATTGTTTCGTCGGCTTCTGTTTACGAGATGGACAGACAAAAGAGTTTGGAGGCTGGCGGTGATGATTTTCTGCCTAAGCCGGTGCAGCTTGATGAGTTATTTTCAATCTTGGAAAAACATTTGCACATAAAATGGAAATACGACCCGAAATTACCAACAGAAACTTCTGTGGGACTAGCGCCGAAGACTGTATCTAATTCAGTGATTCAGACTTTAGCAATGGCGGTTCCAGCACGCGAAGATTTAGCTTTGTTGCTCGCATTAGCGCAGCAAGGGCGCTTGAAAAAACTTACTGAAGAAGTTAAGCGAATTGAACAACTTGACAAAGGTTATACTCAATTTATACAGCAAATTCTGCAATTGGCAAAGAGCTTTCAAGCTGATAAGATCGAGGATTTGATCCAGCAGTATCTGAACTAATAGGGTAAAAATTTATGTCAGAAGCTGAGTTAATTTTAGTGGTAGACGATACGCCGGCAAATCTGGATGTGATCTCCGAGGCGCTGACGGATGCGGGTTATGAGGTGGCGATCGCCATTGATGGCGATCGAGCTCTCAAGCAAGTTCAGTATACGCAGCCGAGTTTAATTTTACTCGATGTGATGATGCCGGGAATTAACGGCTTTGAAACCTGCCGCCGCCTCAAAGCATCCGAGGCTACAAAGGATATTCCTGTAATTTTTATGACGGCTTTATCGGATACCGCAGATAAGGTGAAAGGATTTCAGCTAGGTGCTGTTGATTATATCACTAAACCTTTTGAAGAAACGGAGGTTTTGGCCCGCGTCAATACTCACGTGAAACTGCGAAATATGAATAAAGAATTAGAACAGCGGGTGGCCGATCGCACGGCGGAACTAACTGCTGCTTTGACGCAAGTCAAGCAATCGCAGCTTCAGTTAATCCAAAGCGAAAAAATGTCTGCTTTGGGCAATTTAGTGGCTGGTGTCGCTCACGAAATCAACAATCCTGTCGGTTTTATTTATGGCAATACCAAGGAGTTGAGTTTGGCGCTAAAAGACATCGTTGACCACTTGCGGCTTTATCAGAAAGAATGCCCAAATCAGGGGGGAAATATTGAATTACACGCAGAAGAGATTGATTTAGAATATGTGTTGAAAGATACGGCCAAGATGTTATCATCTATGGAGATGGGATGCGATCGCCTGCGAAATATCAGCACTTCCCTCCGCACCTTCTCCCGCGCCGATACGGCGGTGAAAGTCTCGGCTAATATCTGCGACGGCATTGACAGCACGCTGATGATCTTGCAGCACCGCTTAAAAGCTCAAGAGAATCGTCCTACAATTCAAGTTCTTAAGGAATATGGAGAGATTCCCCCGGTAAAATGCTATTTGGGACAACTGAATCAGGTTTTTATGAATGTTCTCTCAAATGCGATCGATGCTTTGAATGAGTGCAATTGTGGACGCAGTTATGATGATATTGAAGCGGCTCCTAATATAATTACTATCACTACAGAATTAACTAAAGACGGGCAAAGTGTGGCAATCAAAATCAAAGATAATGGTAAGGGAATTTCAGAAGAAGTAAAAGGGCATATTTTTGACCACTTGTTCACTACAAAATTAGTTGGTCAAGGGACGGGGTTGGGTTTGTCGATTAGTCGCCGGATAGTTGAAGAAATACACGGCGGTAGTTTGACTTGCTGTTCTGTGTTGGGTGAGGGGACGGAATTTGCGATCGAATTGCCGATCGGGTAATCACGTTAAACCCGCAGTCCGGCAGGGGTTGAAACCCCCGCCTCAAAGCGAAAGTCCTCGGTCGAGGACTGATGAGTTTTTCAGTCCTCGACCGAGGACTTTCGCTATTAGACAGGGAATTCATTCCCTGGCGGACTGGTGGGCTGGCACATGGTCAGCTTAAGACTAAATTCATTTTAGACTCTGGCTTATATCCAAGTCTCGATCCCCCTAAATCCCCACCCCCCCTAGCCCCCCCAAGGGGGAAGGGGGACTTTGAGAAATGCTCTTGTCCCCCTCCTTGTTTTGGGGGGGGCCCGGGCCCCCCGGGACTCGAATAAAAGCGATATTTATCAATGCTTTTAGTTTCCCTACGGCGGGCAATATCTAAACCCGATCGACCAAAGCGGCCACGATCGCAGCCAATTGAACTGACTCGATCGGCTTAGCGACATGAATCTGAAAACCGGCGGCGATCGCCTCTTTTCGATCGTCATCTCTAGCATAGGCCGTGAGCGCGGCAGCCGGAATTTGTCCCCCATCCTCGGCACTCAGTTTCCGAATCTGCCGAATTAGCGCATAACCGTTTACTTCCGGCATTCCAATATCAGACAAAAGTACATCATATTTCTGGGGATTTGCCGTCAACATTGACAAAGCCTCAGTTGCCGAGGCGGCCGCGCCAGCTTCAACTCCATACTGCTCCAAGATTGTGGTGAATAACTGACGCATATCTGATTCGTCATCCACAATCAGAACTCGTACACCCGCCAATGATGGAATGTCAGTCGGCAGTGCGGGATCGTTTACCCAATCTACTGCTTCTAAAACACTCAGTGTCGAACTTTCTGCCGTACCTGTTGGTAGTGGCAACCTCACGGTAAACGTGGCTCCTTGTTCCTCACCTGAACTTTCTGCATCAACAGTACCGCCGTGGAGTTCTACCAAATGGCGGACTATCGAGAGCCCTAGCCCCAACCCAGAGTCTGTTCGAGAGTAGCTGCTATCCGCTTGACGGAAGCGCTCGAACACGTGGGGGAGAAAGTCGGGGTGAATCCCTTTGCCGGTATCGCTAATTTGGATTTGAGCCATGCCGTCTGTTGTGCAGGAGAGTGTGATGTCAACTCTGCCTCCGGCTGGGGTGAATTTAATCGCGTTTGAAAGTAGATTCCACAGCACCTGTTGCAAGCGGTTTGGATCGCCCAACACTTTTGGGGTTAAAGGAGTGACGCTGGATTTTAGTTGAATATTTTTGGCTTCTGCGGAGAGGCGAACGACTTCGATCGCATTTTCCACCACTGGATTCAGCTCAATTAGATAAGCGTCGAGCCGAAACTGGCCTGTGACAATCCGGGAAACGTCTAAGATGTCTTCGATGAGCTGGTTTTGTGCTTTGGCGCTGCGCTCGATCGTTTTTAGCCCTTCTTCGATTTGATCGTCGTCAAATTTTTTCATCTGCAACAACTGTGCCCAGCCAATCATCGCATTCAGCGGCGTCCGCAGTTCGTGAGAGAGGATGGACAAAAACTGATCTTTGGCACGGTTGGCCTGCTCTGCGGCCGCACGAGCGGATTGTTCTTGCATCAGCAGGCTGCGTTGTGTCTCTAACCGTTTTTGCTCCGTAATATCCTCGATCGCCAGCAGAATCATCTGTGTATCGCCGATCGGAGGCATTTTGCGCGCCCACAGCACCATGATTCGATGCCCGATCTGCTCGAAGTCATGCTCGACCTCTAATTTTTGAAGCTCGGCATTTCCTGCCAGAATTGCTTCTAGGATCGATCGCAAGCCGGGAATATTCCACTGTCCGTTACCGAGAGCGAAGATCGATCGGTGCTCTGTTTGGATGGGCATCACCTGAAACGTCTGGTAGAAAGCCTGGTTTGCCGTAATCGCCCGCAGGTTGAGATCCAGCACTAGCAGCGGTTGCGCCACGGTTTCCACGATCGTTTCGGCGTAGTTTTTCGATTCCATCAAATGCTGGGCGCTTTGTTTGAGTTCGTTGATATCCACCAACACCAGCACAGCCCCGTCAATTTTGTTGTCGATCGTCCGATAGGGTCGAATCTGCAAATCGTACCAATAACCGTCTCGATCTTGAACTTCCTGAAATTTGAATTTGAGCGTGCGGATCACTTCTAAAATCTGTTGCTCTAAGTCCGGCACGATCAACTTGTGAGTGATGTCGCTCAAAGACCGCCCGACATCGGTAGAAATCAAGCTGAAGATGCCTTCGACTGCGGGAGTAAACCGGCGGATTCGCAGGTCGCCTCCCAGCATCAGGATTGGAATATTGATGCTGCCCAGCAGGTTCTGTAAATCGTTGCTGACATGAGTTGATTCAACATTGCGCCGCTGCAATTCGTCATTAATCGTGTTCAGTTCTTCATTGCTTGCCTGAATCTCTTCTTTCGCGGTTTCCAGTTCCTCATTCATGCTTTGCAACTCTTCGTTGCTCGACAAAATCTCCTCGTTGGCGGCTCTCAAATCTTGGTTGGCGGCTTGATGCTCTTCGACGATCGATTCGAGGTGTTCTTTTGTGATTTTTAGTTCCTGGTGAAGCTTCGCAATCTCCAGACTTTCATCCTTCTGCGGCTCGGAATTAATATTACCATAGTCCGCTGTTTCGGCTAGCGCAGGTATCAGCGGCTCGTCTTGAAACAGCACTAAAAAATAGTCTTTACTCGCAGCGCTTGGTGGGAATGGAATCACATTAATTTTGACCCGCCGAATCAGATTGCCTTCTGTATCTGTAATTTGCAAGCCAGTTCGTTCGATCGGCAATTTCTGATTTTTTGCCTGTTGAATAGCCGTGCGTAGTTCGACGCGCAATCCTTTTTTTGCCATTTTCAGCAAGTTCAAACTCGCCCTACCCGGTGACGGTTCTAGGTAGGCACTCGTCTGTCCTCGAAATTGTAGAATATCGCTGGCGCTGTCGATCGCGACGCCGACAGGGGCATAGTGATTCAACACAATGCGATCAACCTCTTCCTCCATTTCCATGTCATTGCAAGTTTCCGTTACCAATGGTGAAGGGCCGATCGCTGTCAGAGGATAGTGGCTGGCAGTTAAATCAATGTTGAGCCGATGGGACAGCAGTTTTTTCGCATAAAGCTTGTGCTTTTTGTCGAATAGCGTAAACAATTCTGCAAAATCCCCGATCGTTTCTGAAGTGCCTAACAGCAAAAAGCCCGTGGGATTCAGCCCATAATGGAAGATTGGCAGCAATTTTTTCTGCAACGGGGTTCCCAGATAGATCAGCACATTCCGACAGGTAATCAAATCCATTCGGGAAAACGGCGGATCGCTAATCAGGTTTTGTATGGCAAAAACGCAGAGTTCGCGCACGGGCTTACCGATTTGATATCCGCCCTCGACTTGAACGAAGAACCGGTGCAAACGTTCGGGTGAAACATCCGCGACTTGGCTGGGAGTGTAGAAACCGCTGCGGGCGTGGACGATCGCACTTTCGCTGATATCTGTGGCATAAATCTGAATCCGCAGATTAGTCGCTCGATCGGCTAAAAACTCTAGCAAGCAGATGGCGATCGAATAAGCTTCCTCCCCCGTCGCACAGCCGGCGATCCAAATTCGGATCGGTGTTTGCGGCGATTTATCTTTGACGATTTCGGGAAAAGCCTTGCTGCTTAGGGCTTCAAAGCTTTCGGAATCGCGAAAAAAGCTGGTGACGTGAATTAAGACATCGTGATACAACGCCGTTACTTCTGCTGGATTGTGTTGGAGATATGCGGCATAATCTTCGATCAGTTCCAGCTTGTGCAGCAACATCCGTCGGTGCATCCGCCGCTTCAAGGTGGTTTGTTTGTAGTGAGTGAAGTCAACTCCCGTAGCCACGCACAGCAAACTGTAGATCCTGGCGAGGGCGTCTTTATTTTCGATCGCATCTTCGCTGTTGGCCGAATTTGGATGAGGTCGATCGGCAATGTAGGGATGACGGCCGATTTCGGCTATTTTTTGGGCAATTTTTTCCGGTGTCAAGATAAAGTCTACCTGACCCGTAGCCACCGCCGTGTTCGGCATACTGCTAACTTGTGCCGAGTCTTCTGATTGGGCAAAAGTAATACCACCGGCGGCCTTAATCGCTTCTAATCCTTGGGCACCGTCGCCGTCGCCCCCCGACAGAACAACGGCGATGGCTTTGTTCCCCCTTTCTGCGGCGAGGGAAAGCAGAAAATTATCCACGGACATAAACATCCCGCGTCCTCTGCCACGAGGTGTTAGATTTAGCACTCCTCGATCGATGGTCATGCTGGCATTCGGGGGGATGACGTAGATTTGATTTGGTGCTACAGCCATCCCGTCTGTCACCTCATGCACCTGCATTTCGGTCGATCGACTCAGAATCACGCTCAACATACTTTCCTGAGCCGCCAACATATGCTGAATCATCACAAATGCCATGCCCGTATCGATCGGCAAATGATTCAGCAGTTGCATAAAGGCTTCCAATCCACCAGCCGAGGCTCCAATTCCCACAACCGGAAATAAGTCGTTTTGATTGTTGGGTTGCTTTCCGTCAACTGCTTTGATATCAGCTTTGGGTTGAGGTTTCTTGGAAGATTTTTTAGGAGTCATGTTTTATAGCAGATATCTTGCTGGCTGCGTATTATCGTGTATATATATTGCCATATATTTTGCCATCAAACGAACAATTAACCATCAACTGCGGATATATCTAGGTTGCGTATTATAGACGATCGATCGATCGATCGATCGATCGATCGATCGATCGTGTGACTTTCCAATTTTTATTTGGGGTCGGTTGTTGAGATTTCCGACTTCACGGGCGCGATCGTACGTTCGCGCCATCTTCCCACGGCCAAAAATGTTAAATAACAAACTTTGATAATTTTTGTTATTCTGGGGTAGCACCCTACTTGCCATCAGTTAATCCGTAGGGTGCGTCGCTACGAGATATTAGATATAACTTGCAGATTATAGATGGCGACGCACCCTACTTGCTACGCGATGAGCCGAGCGAGAGTTGGCAAAGGTAACATTTTTAACCGTAATTAATTGGTAGCGATCACTCTTTGATTAAAACAGGTTTTAGGAAAGGGCGATCGTCAATCGATTTTAGATTTTAGATTTTAGAGGCGACCCCACGGATAAATTCGGCGGCTTGTACCATCAAGAAATTCGCTTGTCAAGACACAGCCGCAACTAATCTCGTTTTTAGGAATTTTGCTGTCGCAAATTCGCTAGCGCCCCGTCGATGTAAACGGCGTTGCTGAGAAAGGAGTATGATTTGCCTCCGAAATGTAGGGGCAATTAATGAATTTGCCGTACAGGCCAATCATTAATTTCCCCTACTCGCCTCACCGAAACAGAATTTGGGGTA
>JANPMV010000108.1:0-35243 GCA_031427135.1 Cyanobacteria bacterium VAR_87_metabat_62
TAATCAAGAATCAGTATAACACCCGTTTTGAATTGTATCCTTATCAAAGGATGAAGATATCAAGGAGCCGGATGAAGCGAAAGTTTCACGTCCGGTTCTGAAGGAGAGGTAGGGGTAGAAATGCCCCTATCGACTCTAACAATAATATTTCCGCAATATATGGGGTGGTCACAACCGGGACAAACTGGAAATTTTTACGACTTAGCAATCAAATTATGGAAGTTGATTTAAATGATTATTTTATTGATAATATCAGTAAAATTATTGGCATCTTAAAATATTTAATCGATGCAGCTAACCTGTGAAACAAGAAGCCGATTTCAAAAATTTACTCGATAATCGGTGAATCTAAGGCAAATTTCCCCAAGCTTCAGCCACAATCTCACTCAGCCAGCGCCTTTGAGCCAAATCGAGCAGGTTATCGTCGGCGAGCACCTCAGCCTTTAGCTCATCCAAAGACTGGGATCGCGATCGGGCTATTTGAATCACACCCGCGATCGCCGACGCCACCAATTCTTCATTCAGCGGCTGCTGTCGCAAAGCAATCATTTCTTGAGGATTCGTAGGAATGGGATAATTCATCAAAAACACTCGGTAAGTGGGAAACAAGCGAGTCTTTAGACCTAAGAGGGAAACGACACGGGCGGTTTCAACCGCCTTTAATCTTTCTGTATCCATTACCGCCGGGCGAGTTGTTCGATCAGGTGTACTTTTGTAATGCACTTTCGACAGGACAGTTACCGCCTCAAACCTTGCAACTCGCGATCGCATAATGTTTGCTCTTGTGGAGCCTCCCTTTCGGGGTAATGCGCTGCACTGAGCGCAGTCGAATGTGTTCGCTTCGACCTGGTTATAAAGGCTTTTTAGACCTGCAACACTGTAAAGAGTGACTTTAAAACTGTTTAATCGCAGATGACAGAGCCCAAAACTAGCGTCGCATTCAAGGAGTGTCGTGACCGGTGGGGGACGTCTCAAGAGTGAAAGGGGTCTGGTCAGAACAGCTTGCAGTTTCTTACAAGCTCAGTGGCGTTGATTCCCTGAGTTCCTGACGAGAGTGCATACCGAAGAGAGTAGATATTCAGCCGCCCTGGGCTAACCGAGAGCAAGAGCGATCGAAAACCTAAAAATCTGAGAACATTGTAAACTTATTTAAAACTAAATAAGTATTCGGGAGTATAGCGCACTTTGCTCCCTTGTCAACTCCCCCATCTTTATTAATTTATTCAGAATACAGAGCCCAATCATGCAAGAAATTCTTTATCTAGAAGTCCCAACACCGGATACAGCAGCCGTCTGTACCTGGTTGCAGGACGAATTCGACCCGGGAATCGGAGCAAAAATTATTACTCCCGACGGTTTTCGCCTGGTTTCAAACGCAACAGCAGCCGAGGTTGTGTTGTCTGGAACTCAAAATGCTAATCCAAAACCCGCATTTGCTGACACCAATTCAGGAAACCCCAACTCCCGGGCAGAACTTTCGGTCTTTGTCTGGTCAGTCCAGCGCACGACTTATTTAAAAGTCTTTCGTCTAGAAGACGCGCCCGCAGGAGAAAGAAAGTTCCTGCAAACTCTCAATCTGGCTGTGAAAAACAAGTTTCCAGATCGCTACCCCGAACCCCCTGTCATAGACCTCTCCAAACAGTCAATTTTTGACGCTCTTGCCCCCTATTACCCGCTGACCGTCAAATACTTCAAAAAAATGCCTAAAGGCGAATACGACCTCACCCGTGTCTACTGGTGGGAGCAGCGCTGGCGCGAAGGCACTCGCAATCCTAAAACGCCAAAACAAGTAGTGTTTTTGAAGGAAGAAGGAAGTTCGGCAACGGATTCTGTAACGGATTTAACGGATGTAACGCCGGGAAGGAAGACCGAAGTTGGAAGAGGGGAGAAGTCAGAAGGCACTATCTTGGAGTCTGATTCTGAGTCGGCTGTTTATGACTTAATTTATATCGGCGGGGCCTTGGGAGTGATTCACGCCGCAGTCATGGCGAGATTGGGCTACCGAGTGCTGCTGGTGGAACGAATGCCTTTCGGGCGGATGAATCGTGAGTGGAATATTTCGCGGGATGAAATTCAAAGCTTAATTGATTTGGGTTTATTTACTGCTGCGGAAATCGAAACTTTGATTGCCCGAGAATACAAAGATGGTTACAACAAATTTTTTGATGCTAATAATCCAACCGTGGCTCGATCGCCAGTTCTGCACACGCCGAAGGTACTAAATGTAGCTTTGGACGGCGAGAAACTGCTGTATTTGGCGGGAGTTAAGCTGACAGAAGCTGGGGGAGAAATCTGGGACGAAACTGAGTTTGTTCGAGCCGATGTTGAAGCAGAAAAAGTAGTAGTTCAGGGCTGCCACTTGCCGACAAAAGCCGATCGCACTGCATTGGGACGGCTGCTGGTGGACGCAATGGGTTCGGCTTCTCCCATCGCTTGGCAATTGAACGGCGGGCGGGCTTTTGATAGCGTTTGCCCGACAGTGGGAGCAGCCATCGACGGAGGATTTGAGCCGGGAGTTTGGGATTCCGAGTACGGGGACGTTCTCTACAGTCACGGCGACATTTCTCGCGGACGACAGCTCCTTTGGGAGTTGTTTCCCGGTGCCGGGGAAGAACTGACAGTTTATCTCTTTCACTACCACCAAGTACATCCCGAGAATCCCGGTTCTTTGCTGGAATTGTACGAGGATTTTTTCACAATTTTGCCTGAATATCGTCGCTGCGATCTGGATAAATTGGTGTGGAAAAAACCGACTTTTGGTTATATTCCTGGGCATTTCAGCAGCAACAGCAGCGATCGAGCCGTGGCGGTCGATCGCCTGATCTCGATCGGCGACGCAGCATCCCTGCAATCTCCCTTAGTTTTCACCGGTTTCGGCTCCCTCGTTCGCAATCTTTTCCGCTTAACTGACCTTTTGGATACAGCTTTAAAGCACAATTTGTTGACTGCAAATCACCTCAACCAAATTCGCGCTTACCAGAGCAATGTTTCAGTAACTTGGCTGTTTTCTAAAGGGATGATGGTTCCCACTGGGAGGACTTTGCCGCCCCAAAGGATTAATTCAATTCTCAATACCTTTTTCGGTATTTTGGCAGAAGAAGAACTCGACGTAGCCGAAACTTTTATTAAAGACAGAATTGACTGGCTAACTTTCAATCGACTGGCGATTCAAGCAGCCGGAAAAAACCCTTCTCTGCTGCTGTGGATTTTAGATTTTGTCACCTTCAGGGATATTTGGCGCTGGCTGGGAAGTTACTTGAGTTTTACTCTGCTGGCTTTGGCAAGTTGGCTGTTCGGATGGCTACCCAGCTTCGCCCGCAGAATACAGCCTTGGTTGGAACCCCGATATCCAGGTGTTTGGCTGTGGCTGTTGGCTACCAGTTATGCTTTCACTTACGGCATGGGAAAGGGGAGAAAATAGTCTTTTTGGTAATTGGTAAATCTGAGTAATTACTAATTACCAATTCCCAATTACCAACTAGCGATTCCATCAGTTGCGGGTTACAGTTTGGTACTTGATTTCACCGAAAACTCGGCAATTCAATTTCAGCTAGCGATCGACGTTTTTTAGAAGGCTGCAGCGGACTGGCAATAGAGGTCAGCCAGTCGGGTTGTGGGACTGCTGTAGATTTGGCCCGAGTCGATCGCACTTCTTGAATCCCAAAGGTTTCAACTGAATTCAAAATTTGAAAAGCCTTCGCCAATTCTTGACTCCCTAATGTGACAGCACCAGTTTGCGGTTCAGACTCGGGCACCGGCAGTTGAGGTTCCGCAACCGCAAGGGGCGGCTTTGTTTCCGGCTCCTGAGTCCGGTAGGTTTCGCTCTCCTGCAATTGAATGCCGGATGCGTGGGCTAATTTGTTGAGTTCCAGATTAGCTGTGGATTCATGGTCGATCGCCTCGGAAGCAGACGCTACCTCTGGATGTTCTTCGGGCTCCGACCAAGGTTTGACAGGGGAAGCGTTGAAGGCTGGCGGCAGCGGCACCTGAGAGCTTTTGACCGCCGCGAGCAAGGATTCTAATTGTGCGTTGGCGGCATCTTCGGCATTGTCAGGCGGCTCGACAATCGGCGACTTGATGTGCGGCATCTCCAGACTTCTTTCCAAAGCAGCTTTGAATTGCAGGGTATGGCGCTGCTGGCGGTGCAAGCGTGATCGCAATTCCCTACAAACATTTTCTGTTGCTACTAGCTGGTGAAACTGCTCGTTGTACCGCTGCACAGTAGACGCACACTCTCGCTCAACAGCCGCTAACCTGGCTTGGCTGCTGGCTAACTGACTACTTAAACTCTCGACAAAAATTTCTTGACCCTGAAGGGTGTGATGGGAAATTTCCACTTTGCCAAACAGCCGCGTCAATTGTTCTTGAGTGTTTTCGAGTGCACCAGTCCGTTGTTCTAGCAAAGCTTCACGATTCTGCAAGGTTTTTTGGGACTCTTCGAGAGCTGTTTCTAGCTGGGAAATGCGCTGCAAAAGGTCGCGGTTGCATTCGTGCAACGCTTGCATAAGGGTGACTGGGGTCGATCCTTTGCCCTTAGCCTGTTCGGCATTCCCCAGCAGATTTTTGAAATTGTCTAAAATCGGGGGCGAACTCGTCTCGGTAGGCTGTGTCTGAGATTGCGAATTTTTTGTTTCAGGTTGTGTGGGAATTGCATCTGGGCTGATCGCGTTGGGAAAATCGACTGTTTGCCAGTCTTCTTCTGGCGGTTCGAGAACCTTTGCGGCTCGGTCTGTCGCATGGGGGGCGATCGGCTCAAAACCCCCAGCAGCAGCAAAATTTGACTGCAATGGTTCATTATCGGATCGAACAGCAGGGTGCGGTTGATGCTGATTGGCTCGAAGATCAGCTTCTGACATGGCTTTTTATCCCAATACTCACAGGGTCTCAGATACAGTCTATCCCTATATATTCTCTAGAAGGAAGCCCCTAAGCCATAGTTTTTGTCATTTTTCGCCTTTTTTTGGGAAAATGGCCTCAAATGGGCATTGGGCATCGTTAGTAGTTAGTAGTTTTTTTAATAACTAATAACCAATAACTAATAACCCATAACTAATAACTAATAACTAATGATTTCTGCCACTATTTAACTGCCACAAAATGTTTGTCAATAATTGCAGGAATTTCTGCCAGTGCAATGCGGCTGTAGCGAGTTTTGTCTGGCATCACCACTATATTTGGCCCGGCTTTACACTGTTTGAGACATCCGGTTCCCTGAACTGTCACTTGCCCTTCTAAGCCCCGCGAATTCAAAGCATTTTCTAAAGCTTTACATACTGCTGCGCCGCCCCGCTTCTGGCAGTCGGATTTTTGACATACTAATATTTTGGTTTGGGTTTTTGCCGGAGCTTTTACAGTTTGAGCTGCTGTTGCATGAGATAAAATAGAGTTATTGTCGATCGTCGCGCCAAGCGATGTCACAAACGCAACAGGTGCATTTGCCAACTCTAGCAGTTGCGATGCTCGATCGCTGTTGCTACCAGAGAGTTTCAGGCTGTAGGCTTTAAGTTTTAATTTGCCATTTTTCAAATTGAGCTGTTTCTCCCCTGCAACCTGAACCCTCAAACCAGGTTTCAAAACCAACGATAGAGATTCCCGCAATTCCTTACACAGCTTGACCAAGAATTCTATGCCATGATCGCTGCAAATTCGCAAATACTTTAATTTATAACCATCTTCAATAATCAGGCTCAGGATTTCTCCCTCTAAGCTAAACTCTGAAACTTGCTTGCAAGGGGTATACATGATTGTGGCTCCTTTGTTGACTGTGTTGTGAAAATTCTCAGAAAATGACTGATTTTAGCTTATTTGCCAGCAGCACTCCAGCCACTGCACCAATTCAGCCCTAGAAGCGCTGACTTGTCTCAACACGCTGATTAGCTGAGCAGCTTGCTTAACAGTGTTGATTTGGGTTCGCAAAGGTTGGTCAACTCCACACCAGCAGGGAATCTCTAGTTCTTGCAAGCGTCTGTAAACTTGCCACCTGTCTAGCCAACTGACTTGGACAATCTCACAAACTGCCAATTCTGGATCTGCTGGATTCATTTTTTATAGCAACAATAATCATTTGCATTAGTTTTTGCTCTTTATCTGTTCTATTTTCAGGAAGCATTCAGAACGAGCATCTTTTTAAAGCATAACACAACTGCTAATAATTCTCAATAGGTTTTGGAAAAAATTTTGCTATTGTACAAAGTCTGCCACTATCGAGGCAGACCCTGCTTGACTGGTAAATCTAGGGTGCTAGAGTGAGTTTATTGGCAACAAAAGCTGCCTATTGATAGGAGAACACTAATGGCCCAGATTCAGAGTGCATTGAGACCATTTGGTCACATAGCTGAAAACCCAATTTTGTTAGAACATTCCGTCACAGCACCGATTTGTGAAGGAATGAATTCACTGTTGGCGAGTTTTCAGGCCCTTTACCTGCAATATCAAAAACATCATTTTGTAGTGGAAGGAGCAGAATTCTACTCGTTGCACCAATTCTTTCAAGAAAGCTACGGAGAAGCTCAAGATAGCGTCCACGAATTGGGCGAACGCTTGAACGGATTGGGCGGCATACCAGCAGCCAGCTTCAGCAAATTAGCTGAGTTGTGTTGTTTCGACCCAGAAGCAGACGGCGTATATTCCTGCCGCCAAATGCTGGAACACGATTTGATTGCGGAGCAAGCTATTATCGGTTTACTGCGCCGTCAAGCAGGACAAGCCGAAAGTTTGGGCGATCGAGCTACGCGCTACCTCTACGAAAAAATCCTGCTAAAAACAGAAGAGCGAGCTTACCACATTTCCCACTTCCTCGCACCGGATACCTTAGTGCAATTGAGCTTAAACTAACAATTCTTCTTCCTCTTCCTTCGCGCCCTTAGCGCCTTCGCGGTTCGTTAATCTGAACTCCAAAAAAAGCGAGCAGCCTGAAAACTGCCCGCTTTTTTATACAAACTGAGTTAACAGTTAAGGCGCTAAAGCATTGCCGCGCAACAGACTACCAATCGTTTTGGCAGTAATCTTCATCTGTACGAAAGGATTTGCCGGTACTACAGTCTTATACAAGTAGCTATCGAATGTAAGTCTCTGCACATCGCGATCGGCACACATTTCCACAAAAGCTTCACGAGTAGCATCAGAACGGTAGAACACCCGCTGCAAAATGTCAAGCACTTTGTAAGTAATTCCGTAGGCTTTATCCCAACGCTTCAGATAAAGCTTGATTTCCTGTTCAGTCGGAATCCGTGTACCCTGCTGAGAAATTTCCACGATCGTTTCGGCGCACATCCGGCCAGACTTCGCAGCAAAATAGATACCTTCGCCCGAAGACTTGGTAACATAACCGGCGGCATCGCCGACGAGAGCAACTCGGCCCACAACCCGGCGCGGACGCGGATGTTCAGGGATCGGGTGAGCTTCCACTTTGATGATCTCACCGCCCATGAGTCTTTTGGCAGCGCGGGCGCGGACACCTGCTTGCAGCTTTTTGATACTGGCTTGATTGACTTTCATCGTGCCAGTACCAACGGCTACGTGGTCGTATTTGGGGAACACCCAAGCGTAGAAGTCGGTAGATACGTCATCGCCGACGTACATTTCGGCTAAGTTGTGGTAATAAGCCATTTTATCTTCCGGCAGGCGGATGCGTTCTTGGAAGGCGATCGCATAATTGTAATCACCAGCATCGATCGCCTTTGCCACACGGGAGTTAGCACCGTCAGCCCCAATTACCAAATCCACTTTCAGAGTTTTCTGAATTCCCATTGCCGCGCCGTTGGAGTGATCGGCATAGTGGAGAATGTAGGGGTCTTTATTGTTGCCGGGAATCTCTAATGTGTGAACGGTACCATTAATTAGTTTGGCACCTAGGGAAGCCGCCCGATCGCGCATAAAGCCATCGAGCACTTCCCGGCGGCACATACCGATGTATTCGTGGGCGTTTTCAATATTGATGTCCACCTCTACATTGGAGGGGGAAATCATTTTCATTTTTCTGACTTGGCGGTCTATAATGCTTTGCGGCAAGTCAAATTCCTGCACCATGCACAGGGGAATTGCCCCACCACAGGGTTTGGCGTAGTCTAATTTGCGCTCGAATAGGTATGTTTCGATGCCTGCTTTTACGAGTGTTTCGGCGGCGGAAGAACCCGCGGGGCCTGAACCTACTACTGCAACCCTTAGTGTCAAAGTTTTTCTCCCCAGTTTTTTTCTATAAGTCTTTACTCAGATGTGATGGTATCACGGAGTTTCGATGCCGTGGGGTGAGAAGGGGAGATTTAAACGAAATGCAACAGAGCTTAACAATTGGATACGAAAGTTGGGTTTTGGAGGGTAAATTCGATCGAACTTATTAAATTTTTCAGTGCTTTGGAACGGGGATGGACGTTGATGTGCGATCGAACATCATGCACTATTTTCAGTATTTTCAGCAACAGGCTTTCCGGCCTGTTCCACAAAAAATGGATTTTTCACCTGTGGGGTGGGCTTCTAGCCCGCCCGGAATCAAGTAACAGGCTTTCCGGCCTGTTCCACAACACAGGAATTTTCTGCTTGTGGGGTGGGCATCTTGCCCGCCCGGAACAGGTTGGAATCACTGCAATCAGTTACATTTAAGTTACCTGCACTTATATCTAAAATTCTTATGTTCGGTAATTTTCAACAAAGCAACCTGCGGATTGAGCTTGAAGCTTCGGAAACTGCGATTAGAGATAGCTTGGTGCGATCGAGCCAATTGCAGCAATGGCTGTGGCCGCAACAGTTCTCCAGTGGCTTACCCGAAGAATTTACTCAAGGTTTGACGTTTACGAGTTGGCTGGGCCCGGTGGCTGTTCAGCATCACGTTGATATTGCTGAGTCAAATTGTCTGCGGCTGCTATTGAGTCAGGGAATTGACGGATTTCACGAGTGGTATTGGGGCGATGGTTGGGTGCAGTCTCGCTTGGAGGGAGTGTCGCTGCTACCGCTGAATTTGGGACAAACCGCTAGTTTGCTGCGGCTGCGGGAGTTTGTGACGAAGGGCAAGGGGAAGTAGGGGAAACAAGTGCATTAAACTCGAAGTCCGCCAGGGGTTAAAAACCCCTGTCTAATAGCGAAAGTCCTCTAAAGAGGACTCATGAGTTCTTCAGTCCTCTTCAGAGGACTTTCGCTTTGAGGCAGGGGTTTCAACCCTTGCCGGACTGCGGATTTAACGCGGTTATTGACACTGACTGGAAACATGAAATACGAACCAGCAAAACCTGTAAATTGGTGGGAATTCATACCAATGTTACTACTATTAACTGCCACATTAAATAGTTTATATCGAGAAACACCCGAACATTTTTCAACGACACATCCTGCTATCTCCGAACCAGTTAACCAGCAAGTTTCAGAAATTGCCAATCTTGTCACTGTCAGAATTCTATCTGATTCTGTGTCCGGTTCCGGCGTAATTATTCAGCATCAAAACCAAACTTATACTGTTTTGACTAACAATCATGTGGTAGCTGATAATCAGGACAAAACTTATCAAGTATTGACAGCCGACGGACGGACGCATATCGCTAAATGGCTTCGTTCGTCTCAGTTTGGTAAAGTAGATTTAGCTTTAGTGCAGTTTACCACTTCTCAATCCTATCGAGTTGCGGAAATCGGAAACTCAAATAAGCTATCGGTGGGAGATGGGGTTTATGCTGCGGGTTTTCCGAATTGGCATTGGATTAATTCAGAGTCTATAGAGAAGACTCGGAATTGGGGGCTAAAAGCTTTTAAGTTAACGAGTGGGAAAGTGGGAATGTTGCCCGCTCAATCCCTTGAGAGTGGATACCAACTTGGTTACACTAATGATATTGCTGAGGGCATGAGTGGCGGGCCTGTATTGGATATTTCTGGTAAGTTGGTGGGGATTAATGGCAAATCGAAATATCCTTTGGGGGGAATTGATGTGTTTAAGTTGGCGGATGGGAGTGTGCCTACTCAGGAGGTTTTTCGGAAGATGGAAGCTTTGAGTTGGGCGATTCCGATTGATACTTTTGAGCAGTTGGTGAGTCATCAAGATGATAAATCGGATTTGTTCTTAGGTTTTTCGCTGTTGAACTTAGGTATTTTCTGAGAAATTGGGTGTTTTTGCGTAAGTCCTATCTCAGCTTATCGCTACTGTGCTGATAATATTTTAATCTTGATAACAGTATCTTGGTAATCACTGGTTTTTCCTTGTTGCTTGTACAATTCAGCGGCTTTTTCATAATCTGCGATCGCCTCTTTTTTTTGCCCTAAATCATACTTGCTAGAACCTCGCCCCATGTATGCACTAGCATAACCTACATTCATCTTAATAGCTTGGTCAGAAATCATAGCTTCATAAAGCTTAATAGCTTGGTCATAATCTACGATCGCCTCTTTTGTTTGCCCTATATCATACTTGCTATGACCCCGCACCCTGTACGCATCACCATATAATCGATTTATTTTAATAGCTTGGTCAGAAATCATAGCTTCATAAAGCTTAATAGCTTGGTCAATATCTGCGATCGCCTGTTTTTTATTAATGTAAAAATTTGCATAACCCCGAACGAGGTAAGCCTCAGCATAATTGCGATTAAGGTCGATCGCTTTATTATAATCTTCTATCGCCTCTTTATATTTCCCTTGGGTATACTTGGAATTGCCCCACCCTACGTATAAAGCAGCAGAGTAAGTATTAATAGGAATCCCCAAATTTAGCCCAGTTTTAATACCCTTGTCCTGATCTCCCTGTCCATGAATGCCAATCACTTCACCTTTTTGATTAAGCACGGGCCCACCACTCATCCCCCGCAGTGTCTTATTAGTATAAATCAAATCATAACCATTTGTTTGTAACTTTCGATTATCAATCTTCCCATCTTCTACACGTATAATGCGGTTCGGTATTGCTTGGCTAGGTTCAGGAGCTCCAGCAACATAAACCTTTGTATAATCAGTAGCTTTGTCCGAGTCTCCCAACTTTGCCAACTTATGGTTTTTGTCACTTTGAAACGTCAACACGGCCAAATCCACACCAGCTACAGGTACTATTGCTTCCGATACTGATGCTTTGTATCGAGTGTTATCTGATTTCAGGATGACACAATTTCCCTTTGCTTTCTTAACCACATGATGTGCGGTCAGTACAGAATAAGTATTGCCATCTTTTTTGAAAATCACCCCCGAACCAGCCGAACCGCAATCATCGATTATAACAGTTATTTCTTTAGCTGCTGTCTTTACTTGTTCATCCGACAAGTCAAAAACTTGTGGCAAAATTTCACACCCACCAACTAATAGCCCAAGGGCGATAAAAGTTGACACTCTACGCAATATCATCAGCTTTTTCCTGGTTTAATTATTTCAAATTTGGTTACATCAAAATTATGTATTTTATCGATTCCCAAATAAATATGTAGCGAGGGCGAAGCATTCGGACGATAGATTTGTGGGTTATCAAGTAATTATTTTCCCAAATGCTTCGCTCCTACAAGTTACATCTTTGGTTCTTTGAATTTAGTACCAAGCTTAGGTTCTACTGAATTTTCCAACAAAATAGAAAATGATTCACCATTTTCTTCGATGGTAACATTAGTGGCATCACCATCACCTACTCTGAATATCTTCTTCAACACTTCTTCATGATTTTTAGAGTTTTTCTGATTCAGGGTAAACAGTAAATTTTCGGCATCACAGATTTTTTGTCCGTCATTGACTACACAAACAACTTTCCGATTGTTCAGGGGGCCAACTATTAATTTCAAGTAGCCCAACTTCCCCCCATTATCAGCAACAAATTGCGTTAATTTGGGAGACACTTTTTTACAGCGTTGTTCAGGTGTAAATTCTTCCCCAAATTCTTTTGTATCCCAGGTAATTAGAGGAGAAACAGTCAAAGATCCTCTTTTAGCGATTGTCGCCCAGCCATTTCCTTGCTGAACACACTTAAAGATTGTCGGCGGTTCACTGACTTGAGTCGAGGTATCGGGAGCCGAAGCCGTCGTCGTCGAACAGGCGACCATCCCAAACAGGGTGAAAACAGCAGCCATAATTTGCGGAATCAACCGAAACGATTTTGTAGTCATTGCCTAATATTGCAGTTATTGAGTTTTAATGAAGCTGCTTCCCAGACGGTTTAGAGAAGTACGCCGAATCCAATCCGAGTGTGTGATAATTATAAAAAAATATTATCACAACAAAATGATTATTGGCAAAATTATTGGTGGACATTACTACATAATCAGCTCATTGGGTCACGGTGCATTTGGCGAGACTTACTTAGCACGGGAGGAACATCTACCCGACAAGCCCCCGCGTGTAGTCAAGAGATTCAAGCCCCAGTCCAATGAACCATCATTCCTGCAAACTGCCAAAGGCCTGTTTGACAGAGAGTCTCAAATTCTGTACAAGTTAGGTATCCACGATCGCATTCCGCAGCTATTCGCCCACTTCGATGAAAATCAAGAATTCTATCTCGTCCAAGAGTTGATTGCGGGACACGATTTGAGTCACGAATTCAACCCCCCTCACCAAATGGGAGCGCAGGGAGTTCAGTTCAATGAAAATGAAGTCATTCAATTGTTGTATGATATTTTAGATGTCTTGCGATTTGTCCATCAACAAAATACCATCCACCGGGATATCAAGCCCTCTAATCTAATGAGGCGCGATGCCGATGGTAGAATTGTCTTGATTGACTTTGGGGCTGTCAAAGAAATCGGCAGCAAACTACAATATTCTCAAGGGCAACCGCACACAGTTACCATTGGCACTGAGGGATATATGCCCAGCGAACAAGAAAATGGGCATCCCAAGTTGTGCAGCGATGTCTATGCAGTCGGAATGACGGCTATCCAAGCACTGACGGGGGTATTTCCTCACCTGTTGCCAAAAGATCCGAATACCCTAGAAGTTGTGTGGAGGGAACGAGTATCAGTCAGCCCAAAATTAGCAGATATTTTAGATAAAATGGTGCGGTGCCAATGGAAAGAGCGCTACCAGTCAGCAGATGAAGCTTTAAGTGCGATCGCGCCTCTAGTAGCATCGTCAACATTGCCGACAATTGTTTCCCCTCCTCCAGGTTTGCCTTGGCTCAATTCACCAGTAATCAAAAAAACGTTAATCGGTTTAGTCAGCTTAGGAATTTTCGCTGTTGCTGGGATGTTTTTTACTCAATTTGTGAGGACACAACCAGCACAACAGCCAACTTATATCCCAAGGAAAGAACCCGTACTTTAAACTCGATCGTTCAAAAACATCTCATAGGTAAAAAAAATGACTAAAGAACAATATGACCGAATTCTGCATACTGCCGGGTTCTTGCTCGCATTATTTGTTGCCATTCCTGTACTTTATAACTTTGAAAAACAAAAACTTTTCTGGCAAACAGATGTACCAGAGAGGCAGATGCAGCAACAGCAAAATATTCGCTCTAATCCGAATGCTAAGCTATAGGATAGCATTTTCAGAGGATCGGGAAGGATCTCGCCCATAATTCATCAAAAGATCGATCGCCCTTTCTAACAATTCAGAAGGGCGATCGCTCAATTATTACCTATAATTCCAATCAATTCCTCTTTCAAAGACTCGATATCTATATCTTGAAGCATTCCCAGTTTTTTCTGTATCAGTTGTTTCTCAATTTTCGTAATAACTGGCTTAATCATAGAGGCTTTTAAAAGCCCAGCCGATCGCCAATCTGCAATGATTATATCACCTACTTTCGGACTACTGCTAACTTGACTCGTTATACCCATCAGAATGCGATCGGGATATTCTGCATTATAAATATCAGAACTAATCACAACTGCTGGACGTTTTTTATTTGTAGTTTGATCGGTAAAAGGAAACGGAACTAAAACCACATCACCAAAATTATAACTCGTCATACTCAGCGTCCTCTGGGTTATCCCAAATTTTTGCAAAAGCTGCTTCTGAGAGTTTGGTTGCAGTATACACGATAACACGAGCTTCACTTCGCGTTAATAGGAAGTCGATAAAATCTTCTAATACCGTCATTTTATCGGGTGGCAAACTACGGATCTTTTCCATCAGCTTTGTTTCAGGGCTTTGGGTAATGCTCATGTTATATTTCACTTTTTTATTGATTATTTATTCTTGAATAAAACTTCTGAAAGTTTTGATATATTACTCCTTAAGACCAGGATTAAACAATTAGGTATCTCACCCAAAAAATATCCCAGCTCCCCGACTCATTTAACAAGTCGGGGATATAAACCCGATCGCCTTTTACATTTACCACTCACCTAACATCTACCAACTAGAACCTAAAATTCTCCATCCCCCAGATTTTCAGTCCGCAGCCGCACCGAATCAGCATGAGAAGGCAAACCCTCAGCTTCCGCCAAAACATTAATCGCCTTAGCCACCTTTTTCAGTGCAGTCGGCGAATAATCAATCAAACTCGAATGCTTCATAAAAGTTTCGACACAAAGTGGCGACGCATAGCGGGGAGCTCCAGAAGTCGGCAAAGTGTGATTCGGGCCAGCCAAATAATCACCCACGGCTTCCGGTGTGGAGTAGCCTAAGAAAATCGCCCCAGCGTGCCGAATTTGGTCGAGCAAAGCCCAGGGATCTGCCACTTGCAATTCCAAGTGTTCGGGAGCAAACTCGTTAGAGAGTTCCGCCGCCGCCTTCAGAGACTCAACTACTACGACTAAACCGTAATTGGCGATCGCCTTTTCCGTCAAAGTCCGGCGCGGGTGATTCGCCAACTGTTTGTCTACCTCAGCCACGACTTTTCTCGCCAGCACCGAATCCGCCGTCAGCAAAATCGCCGACGCCATCGAATCGTGCTCGGCTTGAGCCAACATATCCGCAGCTACGTGTACGGGATTAGCCTTACCATCAGCAATAATCAGCACCTCCGACGGGCCCGCCAGAGAATCGATGCCCACAGTCCCGTAAACCAGTTTTTTCGCCAGCGTGACGTAAATATTCCCCGGCCCAGTAATTAAATCCACCTTCGGAATTGTTTCCGTACCGTAGGCCAAAGCTGCGATCGCCTGGGCCCCACCTACCCGATAAATCTCATCAACTCCCGCTTCCTGAGCCGCTACCAGCACCGCAGGATTCATTTTTTTCTCTTGTCCGGGGGGAGTACACATCACCAGTCTCGGAACCTTGGCGACCTTCGCAGGCACCGCATTCATGATGACCGAGCTGGGATAGGATGCCTGACCGCCGGGAATGTAAATTCCCGCTCGATCGACCGGAGTGTAGCGTTTGCCCAAAACAATCTCGTCATCACCAAACTGCACCCAAGACTTCGGGACGCGCTGTCGGTGAAACGCCTCTACCTGTCTGCAAGCTGTGCGGATTGCATTTAATAATTCTTTCGACACTTGCTGGTAAGCAGCATCCAATTCGGCGCCACTCACCCGCAATTCTTCCGCATTTAGGGTGATGCGGTCAAATTCAGCGGTGTAGTGCAGCAGGGCCTTATCGCCTTTGCGCTTGACAGCTTGCAGCACTTCCCGCACGGTGGCTTCTTTGTGAACGACGAGTTCGTCATGGGTGCGATCGCAGATCCGTCGCAGTTCAGCTTGTGCTTCAACCCACTGAGTAATAATTCGCAGCATGGAGATTAGGAATGCCGTCTATAAAATTCACTAACATTTACTTGACAATTAGGGATTTTTGTGGGGATATCCGCCAGAAGTAGGTCACCACCAGTCCACAAGCTCAAACCGCGAGACTCGCGGCATTTTCAAAGGCTTTAGTGCAGCGTTGAAGAAATCTCTGTCGAGGATTTTGCAACACTGAGGACAAGTTACAACCTGCTCTCTTGAATTTCCCGCTCCCGCCGGCCGGGAGGCCAGGAAGATGGTTCGATCCCAAAGGTTCTGATTTCAGAGGGGAAGAATTTTGATTCTGCCTTCTGCCTTCTGCTCCGGCTGCCTTTGCCTTTTGCCTTCTGTCTTCGGTAAGTGCTTCTTGCCGAAGCCCAAATAACCCGTACTCTTTGTTATAGCTTAACTTGGATTTTTCCGGGAATCGGATTTTGAGCAGAATAGATGCTATATTGTTTTTTCCGACACCTGATAATTTTTTTATAAAAAAACGCCAAAATATTGTATAGTTGAAAGTTGCGCGCCAGAAACCGTGACTTTAACTCGTGAGGGTGGAAACCCCGCAACACGCCTCCGTAACACCCGTGTCATACCTTTGGGTATCGTCAGAGGTAAAAAATAGGCTGTTAAATGAGTCAATCAAAAATTAGTGGGCGATCGTCGCCTAAAAGTAGCCAAAAACTCAGCTCAATCTGAGCGAGTGGTAGTTGCTCCCTGACTCAGCCTTTAAAAATCAAGCTTTTTGTGGATAGACCCCGAAAAGGTTGTGCTTCAAAATCCCGTGTCTTGAGACTATCTTGAGACTAGGGAGTATCAATGAATACCTACTTCCATCAACAGAACTATGGCAAATATTAAGTCCGCAGTCAAACGAGTCAAAATCGCCGAACGCAACCGCTTGTACAACAAATCTTACAAGTCAGCGGTCAAAACCCTGATGAAGAAGTATTTCGTAGCCGTTGATAAGTATGCCGCAGCTCCCAGCCCTGAATTAATGCAAGAAGTCCAGCAGCGAATGTCTGAGGCTTATAGCAAAATTGACAAAGCTGTCAAAAAAGGCGTACTCCACCGCAACAACGGTAATCACAAGAAGTCCCGCTTGGCGAGAATACTCAAACCGCACGAAGCAACAACAGCAGCCTAAAGCAGAAGGAAATTCGGCAACGGATTGTGTACGGATTTAACGCATTTGATGGATGTTGAGGGAAGAAGTTGGAACGCAGCAGGAATCAGGAAAAGGGAAGATTTTTCTTTCTTCTCTTCCTGTCCCACTCACCGACTCTCCTCTGAGCCTATCTATCACCAACTCGGACGCTCTCGGATCAAATCTACTCTGCTTCCCCCATGCAGCTCATCGACACTCACGTTCATATCAACTTTGAAACCTACAAATCTGAGTTAGAAGCCATTCGAGAACGCTGGCGCGAAGCTGGTGTAGTTCGGCTGGTTCATTCTTGTGTAGAGCCAGAAGAGTTTGCCGGAATTCAAGCAATTGCTAATCAGTTTCCCGAAGTCTCATTTGCCGTTGGACTCCATCCCCTAGATGCCGGCAAGTGGAACAACGAGACTGCGAGCCGGATTAGGGAATTGGCAAGTTCTGATGACAGGGTAGTGGCGATCGGCGAAACCGGACTAGACTTTCATAAAGGTGATGACCCTGAACTCCAATTTAAAGTATTTGAGGCACAGCTTGAAATCGCCCAGCAACTTGACAAACCAGTCATTATCCACTGTCGCGACGCCGCCGCCCCAATGGCCGAAATGCTGCGGAACTTTTGGCAAACACGCGGCCCGGTACGTGGCGTGATGCACTGCTGGGGAGGGACGCCCGAAGAAACCCAGTGGTTTTTAGACCTGGGTTTTTACATTAGTTTTAGCGGAACTGTCACCTTTAAAAAAGCCTTGCAAATACAAGAATCAGCTTGTATGGTAAATAGCGATCGCATCCTAGTCGAGACAGATTGCCCTTTTCTAGCCCCCGTACCCCAGCGGGGAAAACGCAACGAACCAGCTTACGTCTACCACGTGGCCGAGCAAGTTGCTAAATTGAGAGGAGTTTCTCTCTTAACTTTGTCTCAGCAGACAACCGAAAATGCCTGTCACCTATTCGGCTTTTCACTAGAGCTAGAACCCAGAAACGACGAAAACCAATCGAATTAGAGGCAAGCGATAGAGATAATCCCATCTAGATACTGCCCTAAAAACCGGATTCATCCTTTATTTCAGTTTTTTTGGGCGTTGCCTGCGATCGGATTTGCGTCCTATAATTAAAAGAACAGACCGATCGAGCGTTGGCTCACCATTGACGCCAACATAACCCGAACACGCTAACCTTCGGGGCAGGCTAAAAGAATCAAGCAATACCTCAAACTTACACATCAGAATAAACTTGGAACCTCAGCAATTGGGCAATAGCTGTCAAGTCAATTTTAGGAGTCAAATGTCGAGGGAATTTGCCCTGGGACACCAAGAGATCGGAGCTAAAAGCATCTCGATAGAATCCAAAATCCGCAAAAAACTACTGCAAGCAACCAGCACAAATAACCGTTGCAGCAATTGGCAGGCGATCGAAAACATCATATAAATTCTCTCACACAATTCATCAAAAAAACGCAACAAGGTAAAAAAGCCAAGCCTTGGCGCCATGTAAAAAGCTAGAGCCACTGCGGAAAAAAGGACACCCATGACCACTAAAGATTACACAGAATTTGCCTTCACCTTGCCCGACCTGATCGAAATCCAGCGGGCAAGTTTTCGCTGGTTTCTAGAAGCCGGACTGATCGAAGAACTAGACAGCTTCTCCCCGATTACAGATTACACGGGTAAACTGGAACTGCACTTCATGGGCAAAGACTTTAAATTAAAACGCCCAAAATACGATGTAGACGAAGCAAAACGGCGGGACAGCACTTATTCAGTGCAAATGTACGTTCCTACCCGCCTGATTAACAAAGAAACCGGGGAAATCAAAGAACAAGAGGTTTTCATCGGCGATTTGCCGTTGATGACCGAGCGCGGCACTTTCATCATCAACGGGGCCGAACGAGTAATCGTTAATCAAATCGTGCGTTCCCCAGGCGTCTACTACAAATCAGAAACCGACAAAAACGGTCGCCGTTCCTACAACGCATCTCTAATCCCCAACCGTGGCGCATGGCTGAAATTTGAAACAGACAAAAACGATTTAGTCTGGGTCAGAATCGACAAAACCCGCAAACTCAGCGCTCAGGTGCTGCTAAAAGCTCTGGGGCTCACAGACGGCGAAATTTACGACTCCCTACGCCATCCCGAATACTTCCAGAAAACGATCGAGAAAGAAGGACAGTTCGGCGAAGAAGAAGCTCTGATGGAGCTGTACCGCAAACTCCGTCCGGGTGAACCCCCCACCGTAGCAGGGGGCGAACAACTGCTTAACTCCCGTTTCTTTGACCCCAAACGCTATGATTTGGGTCGGGTTGGTCGCTACAAATTGAATAAGAAGTTGCACCTGTCTATCCCAGATACGACGCGGGTGTTGACATCGCAAGATATCTTGACGGCGATCGACTATTTAATTAACCTCGAATTCGACATCGGCTCAACCGACGACATCGACCACTTAGGCAACCGTCGCGTCCGCAGTGTCGGAGAACTGCTGCAAAACCAAGTCCGAGTCGGACTCAACCGCCTAGAACGGATTATCCGCGAACGGATGACAGTCTCCGATGCCGACTCCTTGAGCCCAGCTTCTCTGGTCAACCCCAAACCGCTGGTAGCAGCAATCAAGGAATTCTTCGGTTCTTCCCAGCTATCCCAGTTCATGGATCAAACCAATCCTCTAGCAGAACTGACACACAAACGTAGACTTTCCGCCCTTGGGCCTGGAGGTTTGACACGGGAACGCGCCGGGTTTGCGGTGCGAGACATTCACCCATCCCACTATGGCCGGATTTGCCCGATCGAAACACCAGAAGGCCCCAACGCCGGTCTAATCGGTTCTCTGGCGACTCACGCCCGAGTCAACTCCTACGGCTTCATTGAAACTCCTTTTTATCCAGTAGAAAAAGGACAGGTGCTCCGCGATAAAGCTCCCGTTTACATGACAGCCGATGAAGAAGATGATTTGCGGGTTGCGCCAGGGGACATTAGCCTCGACGAAAACAACAACCTCTTGGGCGAAACCGTAGCCGTCCGCTACCGCCAAGAATTCACGACGACTACGCCGATGCAGGTGGACTACATGGCGATTTCGCCAGTCCAAATCGTCTCCGTCGCGACATCGCTAATTCCCTTCCTGGAACACGATGACGCTAACCGAGCTCTGATGGGATCGAATATGCAGCGCCAAGCAGTCCCACTGCTCAAACCCGAACGACCGCTTGTGGGTACAGGGCTGGAAGCTCAGGCCGCACGAGATTCCGGGATGGTTGTAGTTTCTCGGATTGACGGCGAGGTGATTTACATCGACGCTACTCGGATTATTGTCAAACCGATGGCTGTAGATGCCGAATCGACTTCCAGCGAAGAACATTTCTTGATTCGGGAATATGACGAACTCAAGTTCAAACAGCCCTCGGTTTGGAAGCAAAAATATGCTGGCTGTATCGAACACGAACTGCAAAAATATCAGCGTTCTAACCAGGATACTTGCTTAAACCAGCGTCCTTTGATTTATGAGGGCGATCGAGTTGTTGCCGGTCAAGTCCTCGCTGACGGTTCCTCCACCGAAGGGGCAGAACTGGCTCTGGGCCACAATATCCTCGTAGCTTATATGCCCTGGGAAGGCTACAACTACGAAGACGCGATGCTGATCAGCGAGCGCTTGGTGTACGAAGATGTTTACACTTCGATCCACATTGAAAAATACGAAATCGAAGCCCGCCAAACCAAACTCGGCCCCGAAGAAATCACTCGCGAAATTCCTAACGTCGGCGAAGACGCGCTGCGCCAGCTAGACGAACAGGGCATCATCCGCAAGGGTGCTTGGGTGGAAGCTAGCGACATTTTGGTGGGTAAAGTCACTCCCAAAGGCGAATCCGACCAACCGCCGGAAGAAAAACTGCTGCGGGCAATTTTTGGTGAAAAAGCTCGTGACGTGCGCGATAACTCCCTTCGCGTTCCTAACGGCGAAAAGGGCCGCGTGGTGGACGTGCGGGTGTTCACTCGCGAACAAGGCGACGAACTCCCCCCGGGCGCAAATATGGTCGTCCGCGTCTACGTAGCTCAAAAACGGAAGATTCAAGTCGGTGACAAAATGGCCGGCCGCCACGGTAATAAGGGTATTGTGTCCCGGATTCTACCGATGGAGGATATGCCTTATTTGCCCGATGGAACTCCGGTTGATATTGTGCTGAATCCGTTGGGCGTACCGTCACGGATGAACGTCGGTCAAATCTTCGAGTGTTTGCTGGGCTGGGCCGGCGAAAATCTGTCGATGCGGTTCAAAATGGTTCCTTTCGACGAAATGCACGGGGCTGAAAAGTCTCGCGAAACTGTTCACGGCAAGTTGCAGGAGGCGCGGGAGAAAACTGGTAAGCCGTGGGTGTTTAATGAAAAGCATCCGGGTAAGACTATTGTCTACGATGGCAGAACTGGCGAACCGTTCGATCGACCTGTCACAGTCGGCATCGCTTATATGCTCAAACTCGTCCACTTGGTAGATGACAAAATCCACGCCCGTAGCACCGGCCCTTACTCCTTGGTAACGCAGCAGCCTCTAGGCGGCAAAGCGCAGCAGGGTGGACAACGGTTCGGAGAAATGGAAGTTTGGGCTCTGGAAGCCTTTGGCTGCGCTTACACTTTGCAAGAACTGCTGACTGTGAAGTCGGATGATATGCAGGGGCGGAATGAAGCGTTAAATGCGATCGTCAAAGGTAAAGCCATTCCGCGCCCCGGTACTCCAGAATCTTTCAAGGTGCTCATGCGGGAGTTGCAGTCTTTGTGCTTGGATATTGCCGTGCACAAGGTGAATACGTCCGACGAGGGCAGCGAACACGTTGAGGTGGATTTGATGGCGGATGTTGGGGGCAAGCGATCGCCCTCCAGGCCTACTTACGAATCGCTTTCTCGCGACGAAGATGAGGATTAGGGGTTGAAGATTGAAAATTAAAGATTTTTTGGCAACATTCAATTCTTTAATCTTTGATCGACACTTTCAAATTAAAATGCCTCAGCAGTGTTCGTACCACTGTTGAGGCGAATCAACGCTCTAAAAGAGAGAGACGCTGACATGATTATTGTAACAGTTGTCCCAGGAATTGAAGGAGAACTCGATCCGGTGACGGGCTGTATTAATTGGCAAGGAAGTAAGTTTGGCAACGGTTACGGGCGCAAGTGGGTCGATGGCAAAACGGTTTTAGTCCACCGATTAGTCCTCGAATCAAAAATACCAGGATTCATCGATTCCGGTAATTTTGCTTGCCACACCTGTGACAATCGAAGCTGCATCAACCCGGCACATCTAGTCGTAGGTACTGCTGCTGAGAATACCGGGCAGATGATGGAACGCGATCGCAAAACTCCCCGACGCAAAAGTATTCCGGGTATTGGTAAACTGTCGATCGAACAACTGCGGGAAATTCAGACTAAATATTTATCTGGAACCATCAAGAACCACCTAGCAAAAGAGTATGGAGTAGATCATGACACTATTACTAAGATACTTAAGGCAAATATTCCCGATAACTTCACTACAGTCGCCCCCGGTTTTTTAGGAGAAATTCAAGACAACCGCTGCATAATTTTTCAAGGTGCAAAAGATGCTTCAGGTTATGGCAGATACTTGAAAAATGGGAAATCAAAATCAGTTACTCGTGCTGTTTTAGCAGAGAAATTAGGATGTGAAATTCCGACTTCAATCGACGCTTGTCATACCTGCGACAATCCCAGTTGTATTAACCCAGAACACCTTTGGGGTGGTACTCGCACTCAAAATTTATTGGATGCTTCCCAGAAAGGACGTACTCAAGGCAAAAGTCATCCCCTTTCCAACGCCAAATTAAACTGGGAAAAGGTGCGAGAAATTCGGCAAAAGCTAGCAGCAGGAGAGAGGATGAAGGATGTAGCACAGGAATATAGTGTTGGCAGTCATACCATACATTGTATTAAGTATCACATCACTTGGAAGGCAGAAGGCGAAGAGGTTCCAGCCCCTCGTATGGGTGGATATCTCGATCGCAAACTTACTTTTGCTCAAGCTCTTGAAATCAGAATACGAATTCAAGCTGGAGAATCCATTCCCAAAATAGCTCAGGAATTTGGGGTATCTAGAAGTATCATTCATGATATTAAAAATAATGTCACATATAAAGGAGAATAATATTGATTTGAAGTTGCAAAACTAGCCACGAAAAAAATTAATCACCACCAATAATCGACTGTAAATTGTCAACTGGAGTCACAATGGCTAAGATAGAACAACGCTTTGATTACGTCAAAATAGGGTTAGCTTCACCAGAAAGAATTCGACAATGGGGAGAAAGAACTTTACCCAATGGTCAGACAGTGGGCGAAATCATAAAACCAGAAACGATAAATTATAGGACATTAAAACCTGAGATGGATGGCTTGTTTTGCGAGCGCATTTTTGGGCCGGCAAAAGATTGGGAATGTCATTGCGGGAAGTACAAACGAGTTCGCCATAGAGGCATTGTTTGCGAAAGATGCGGTGTTGAAGTAACAGAATCTCGCGTCCGCCGTCATCGCATGGGCTTTATCAAATTAGCAGCTCCAGTAGCTCACGTTTGGTATCTCAAAGGCATCCCCAGTTACATGGCAATTCTGTTAGATATGCCCCTGCGAGATGTCGAACAAATCGTTTATTTCAACGCCTATGTTGTGCTGAATGCAGGTAATGCAGAGAAGCTGCAATACAAGCAATTGCTGACAGAAGATGCTTGGCTGGAAATAGAAGACGAACTTTACAGCGAAGATTCGACGCTTACGGGCGTAGAAGTAGGCATAGGTGCTGAAGCTTTGCAAGTTTTGCTGCAAAACATTCCGCTAGAAAGCGAAGCGGAAAAGTTGCGGGAGGATATTGCCAATGCGAAAGGTCAAAAACGGGCGAAGTTAATTAAACGCTTGCGGGTAATTGACAATTTCATCGCTACGGGTTCTCATCCCGATTGGATGGTGCTCAATGTGATTCCGGTGATTCCGCCGGATTTGCGGCCGATGGTTCAGCTAGACGGCGGGCGTTTTGCAACGAGTGACCTTAATGACCTTTATCGGAGAGTTATCAACCGCAATAACCGCTTGGCGAGACTGCAAGAAATTCTGGCGCCGGAGATTATTATCCGTAACGAAAAGCGGATGCTGCAAGAAGCTGTGGATGCGCTGATTGACAACGGACGACGAGGCCGAACAGTCGTAGGCGCAAACAACCGCCCGCTGAAGTCGCTGTCGGACATTATTGAAGGGAAACAAGGCCGCTTCCGGCAAAACTTGCTCGGGAAACGGGTTGACTACTCTGGGCGATCGGTAATTGTGGTGGGGCCGAAACTGAAGATTCATCAGTGCGGTTTGCCGAGGGAAATGGCGATCGAACTTTTCCAGCCTTTTGTGATCCACCGCTTAATTCGCCAAGGATTGGTCAACAACATCAAAGCTGCGAAAAAACTGATTCAGCGCAACGATCCTAGTGTTTGGGATGTGCTTCAGGAGGTAATTGAAGGGCACCCAGTCATGTTGAACCGGGCGCCGACGCTGCACCGTTTGGGGATTCAAGCTTTTGAGCCGATTTTGGTGGACGGGAGGGCGATTCAGCTTCACCCGCTGGTTTGTCCGGCTTTTAACGCTGACTTTGACGGCGACCAAATGGCGGTTCACGTGCCTTTGTCTCTGGAATCTCAGGCGGAAGCGCGCTTGCTGATGCTGGCTTCTAATAATATTATGTCGCCAGCAACGGGAAGACCGATCGTCACTCCTTCTCAAGATATGGTGCTCGGTTGCTATTATTTGACAGCCGAGAATCTTGACGCTCAAAAAGGAGCAGGTCACTATTTCTCCAACCTTACCGACGCTGTTGTGGCTTACGAACAGGGAGTGATTAATTTGCACTCATACGTGTGGGTGAGGTTCCAAGGCGCTATAGAAAACATCGAACCCGAGGGAGAACCGCTGAAGGTGGAGCGATCGGCAGACGGTAAAGTAGTGACGAAAGAATACAAGTTCCGCCGTGTGAGAGAAGACTCAGACGGCAAGTTGATCACTCAGTTCATTCGCACTACTCCAGGCAGAATTATCTATCACCAAACGATCGAATCGGTAATTAACAACTAGGGATGTTGTTGACGGGAAAGCTGTTGACGGTTGACTGCGATCGGATGGATCGGCAACACTCAACAGCCAACAGCTAACAGTGAACAGTGAACAGCGAACAGTGAACTAATAAAGGACAGCAGAAAAATGACAGAAAATAAGGAAATTGTTTTTCGCAATCGAGTTGTTGACAAAGGTCAGCTCAAAAAATTAATATCTTGGTCGTTCATGCAGTACGGAACGGCACGGACGGCGCAAATGGCCGACAAACTCAAAGACTTGGGTTTTCGCTACGCAACCATTGCCGGGGTCTCGATCAGCGTAGACGACCTGAAAGTGCCTCCCTCCAAACGAGCGCTCCTAGATGCAGCAGAAGAAGAAATCCGCATCACAGAGCAGAAATACACCAGAGGCGAAATCACCGAAGTCGAACGCTTCCAAAAAGTAATCGACACCTGGAACAGCACATCGGAAGACCTAAAAGACGAAGTAGTCAAGAACTTTCGGGCCACAGACCCCCTCAACTCGGTCTACATGATGGCTTTTTCGGGAGCAAGAGGGAATATCTCCCAGGTACGGCAGTTGGTGGGGATGCGGGGGCTGATGGCTGACCCGCAGGGAGAAATCATCGACTTGCCAATTAAAACCAATTTCCGTGAAGGACTCACTGTTACTGAGTACATTATTTCGTCCTACGGAGCGCGCAAGGGCTTGGTCGATACTGCCCTACGCACGGCAGACTCGGGCTATCTTACGCGCCGTTTAGTGGACGTATCCCAAGACGTAATCGTGCGCGAAGTAGACTGTGGCACTCAGCGAGGGATTCGGGTGCGGCCGATGACCGACGGGGCGACGGTGCTGATTCCTCTGAAAGACAGGCTGCTGGGGCGCGTTTTTGCCCGAGATGTGCTCCACCCCAAAACAGGGGAAATAGTAGCCTTTAAGAACGAAAAAGCGGTGCGAAACCAGCCGATTACAGAGGAACTGGCGGGGGAAATTGGGATCGCCGAGGTGGCAGAAGTGTATTTGCGATCGCCCCTGACTTGCGAATCTACGCGGTCGGTGTGTCAGTGCTGCTACGGCTGGAGTCTCGCCCACTTGAAAATGGTAGACATGGGAGAGGCGATCGGGATTATTGCCGCTCAGTCGATCGGGGAACCAGGAACCCAACTCACGATGCGTACTTTCCACACCGGCGGCGTGTTCACCGGGGAAGTCGCAAAACAAGAACGCGCACCGTTCCCGGGCGTGGCAAAGTTCAAGAACTTGCGGACTCGCTCCTTCCGCACCAGACACGGCGAAGAAGCACTCGTAGCAGAAAACAACGGCAAACTCGTATTTGAGGGCGACGGCTTTGAAGAAGGGAAATCCGGTGCCAAAAATCAAAAACTGAAGATTGAACTGGCGATCGCCCAAGGTTCCACCATCATGGTCAAAGACGGACAGCGCGCCGGAACGGGTCAAGTTTTGGCAGAAGTGCCGATCGTCGGACGCGCCGCCCGCAAAACAACCGAAAAAGTCACCACGGACGTAGCCTCCGACTTAGCCGGAGAAGCCAAATTTGCCGACTTGGTGCCCGAAGAAAAAACCGATCGCCAAGGTAACACAACCCGCACAGCGAGCAGGGGTGGGCTGATTTGGATTCTCAGTGGTGAGGTGTATAATTTGCTACCTGGTGCCGAACCGGCGGTGAAAAATGGCGATCGGATCGCAGCAAACAGCGTCATCGCCGAAACCAAACTCGTCTCCGAACACGGCGGCGTAGTCCGCATCGCCGACGAGCGAGAAATCGAAATCATCACAGCTCAAGTGCTCCTCGACCAAGCAGTTGTCCGGGCCGAAAGCGCGGGCGGCCGCGACCACTACATCATCGAAACAGCATCCAACCAGCGGTTTTCCCTGAAGACAGCTCCCGGAAGCAAGGTCATCAACGGGGAAGTAGTAGCGGAATTGCTGGATGACAGCTACCGCACCGCCACCGGTGGAATAGTAAGATACGCTGGGGTCGAAGTCCACAAGCGCGGCAAGGCCAAACTCGGCTACGAAGTGGTCAAAGGCGGCACGCTGCTGTGGATACCCGAAGAATGCCACGAAGTCAACAAAGACATTTCCCTGCTGCTGGTGGAAGACGGCCAGTACGTCGAAGCTGGTACCGAAGTAGTCAAAGATATTTTCTGCCAAACCAGCGGGGCGGTAGAAGTCACTCAGAAAAATGACATCTTGCGGGAGATTGTCATCAAGCCGGGAACGCTCCACGCGGTTGACCGTCCGCCGCTAACCTTCGGCGAAGGTCAAGTTGTCAGCGCGGGTCAAGAGATTTTCCCGGGCTTGATTGCTCCTGAGTTGGGCTACGCGGAATATATCGAAACTCCCGAAGGCCCGGCTTTGTTGCTGCGGCCTGTGGTGGAATTTCCAGTGCCCGACAAGCCGCCCATACCTTCTCAGACGGCGCTGAATGAGTCGATCTCCCTGAAGGCGGTGCAACGGCTGCCCTATAAGGATGGGGAGCGCGTCAAGTCTGTCGAGGGACTGGAACTGCTGCGGACTCAGCTTATTTTGGAAATTGGTTCCGGGGCTCCCCAACTGGCGGCGGATATCGAGCTGCTGCCAGATGACGGAGATACCCTAGCTTTTGGGGCTGATGGTTCGGGCCCGGCTTGGGGTTTGTCTGATGCGGTTGTAGCGTCGCAAGAGTTGGCGCTGCGAGAGGATAGTGAGGAGTCGGTACCGTCAAGGATTTTCCGCTTGCAGTTAGTGATTTTGGAGTCGCTAGTAATTCGGCGGGATGTGTCAGCCGATCCGACTCAGGGCAGCACTCATACGCGCCTGTTGGTTGAGGATGGACAGTCGATCGCCCCTGGGGCAGTCGTAGCCCGCACCGAAATTCTCTGCAAGGAAGCCGGCATCGTCCGGGGCATCCGCGAGGGACTGAATGAACCGGTGCGTCGCCTGCTGGTGATGCGGGATGCCGACTCTGTTTCGATCGCCGTGGCCGGTACTCCCGATGTCAGCCCTGGTCAACTGTTGGTAGCTGGTACCGAAGTAGCTCCCGGAGTTGTCCTCGAAGAGTCGGGCCAAGTTGTAAAAGTTGTACCTGCCTCTGATGGGGAATCTGCTCGTGTTGTGCTGCGGGTGGCTCGTCCTTACCGGGTTTCGGGGGGTGCGGTGCTGCACGTAGACGACGGGGATTTGGTGCAGCGGGGCGACAACCTAGTCATTCTGGTGTTCGAGCGTGCAAAAACTGGGGATATCATTCAGGGTTTGCCACGGATCGAAGAACTTCTGGAAGGACGGAAGCCAAAAGAGGCTTGTATTTTGGCGAAGCGGCCGGGGACGGCTCAGGTTGCTACTGATGATGATGTTGTCGAGTTGGCGGTGGTTGAGGATGATGGCCGGATTGAGCAGTATCCGCTGTTACCGGGTCAGAATCCGATCGTTTCTGACGGACAGCGGGTGGGTGTCGCCGAAGCTTTGACCGACGGGCCCGCCAACCCTCACGAGATTCTGGAAGTGTTTTTCCATGTCCTGAAGGAGCGCCAGCCTACTTTTGAGGCCGCTTTGGAGAGTTTCCAGCAGGTGCAGACTTTCTTGGTGAATGAGGTGCAGTCTGTCTATCAGTCTCAGGGCGTGGATATTTCTGACAAGCACATTGAGGTGATTGTCCGGCAGATGACTAATAAGGTCAGGATGGAGGATGGGGGCGATACTACCATGCTCCCGGGTGAGTTGGTGGAACTGCGACAGGTGGAGCAGGTGAATGAGGCGATGTCAATCACTGGTGGGGCGCCGGCGGATTATACTCCGGTGCTACTGGGGATTACTAAGGCTTCGCTGAATACTGACAGCTTTATTTCGGCTGCTTCGTTCCAGGAGACTACGCGGGTGCTGACTGAGGCTGCGATCGAGGGTAAGTCTGACTGGTTACGCGGCCTCAAGGAGAATGTGATCATTGGCCGCTTGATTCCTGCGGGTACTGGGTTCAATGCCTTTGAGGAGCAGGGTACTTCGGATTCGGCTCTTGATGGTGCTGTTTTTGATGATGACATCCACGATTTGCAGGAGGATGTGGTGTTGGACGATCGCTCTGCTCGCCGTGCTTATACGATCGAGAGCACTTTTGATGTCGGGCGCGAATCTGAAGTTGAGGCCGATGACGATTTTGAGGAAGTTGAGGTTGAGGAGGAGGATTTTGTCGCTGAGACTGATGATGATTCCTTGGGGGCGATCGCCGATGAGGATGATGATATCGGTTATGACTTCGACGAGGACGAAGACTAATCTCATGTTTTGAGGTTGGAGCACGCCGGCTTTGACAACTGCCGGCATGGCTATTTCTTGGTTCCTCGCAACCCACACCCTTGAGAGCATAAGGTGAAAAAAAATATTTTTTTCACCTTATGCTTTTCTGGAGCGAATTCATGATGATTGTTGACTGTTGACTGTGAATCGAACCTGACGGTGCAACCGGAATTGATATCACACTGATGGTTTACTCAGTCAGGAAGTAAAGCCTTGATCTGATCGACAAACTCTTGATGGTCTACCACAGGTTTAGAGATGTAACCGTCTGCACCGCTTTGATCCAGAAAAGTTTCTCTATCACCGGCCATCGCGTGAGCAGTCACCAAAATAATCGGTAGCGATGCCGTTTGTGGGTCAGCTTTAAGCAGTTGAGTAATCTTGATGCCGTCAACAGCTTTTCCCTGGTAAACGCTGCGCGAAAGAGACACATCCATTAAAATCAAATCAGCTCCTCCAGCAGCAGCAATCTGCATCACCTCTTCAACATTTTCCGTGTGCTTCACGGCTAAGCCCCCCCGCTTAGTCAGAATTTTGGAAAAAACCCGAGCATTAACCAAATCGTCCTCTACAATCAGAACGGTTTTCATAAATAAATATGGGAAGTATAGAAACTTTGCGACTTTAGTCCAAAGAGGAACACGGCAGGGGAAATACATTCCCCGTCAAAAATGCAGAGTTTTTAGCGCCATCAGCCGGGAACCCTGCAAAACCCGTATGTATATCCTTGAGCCACTAACTGTGAGAAGGTGTAGATGCCTAGAAGCATCCATTACCATCATTTAGACTACTACACACAGACAGTTTAGTTGTTTTTTTTAGAACTAGACCTGACACGGGCGAGAGTCTCAATATTCCCCGTAGCAGGTGTCTAGTATCGTCTCTTTCGGTCAAGCCTCTGACGAGAGAGTCGGGAATAAGTGACAATTATTTTCTTTCCTGGTCTTAGAATAAAGCAATGTTTATTCACATACTCCGGCCTTCGCGTTCGGAGTAGCGAATATAGCTGGGATTGTTGAGGATTCTCAATTCTCTGTTTTGGAGAGGGCTTAAAAGATCGACGCTTTCGTTCATCAAGCCGGCGGGCCGACTCTTCCGCTGGCGAGGAGAGCTTTTGACTGCTGAATTCTTAAGGATCGGCATTTGTGAGCGATTATAAGAAAAAGCAAACTGTGAATCAACCTGCGCGCGATCGGGCAGTAAATAGACAGGTAAGCGCAAAGGTCGGCAACATAGAGGTTAGGGTAAGAGTGGAGAGTAAGAGGCAAGTGTTCCCCGTCTTCGGCACTCTGATTCTGCTTTGGCAAATTAAGTTTATTTTTATCCTCTCACGCTCGCGGTTTTGTCGAACTTTCGGTTCGCTGAAGGGCAAACGCTTTTAAAGGAGAGACAGGCCACCTCGGGATTATTGACAGAGGCTGTCTTCACTCAGGAATTAACGGACACAAGGACTCATGGCTAAACAACTCAACCTACTTTCCGGGCAAGTAATTTCTACGCCTCTGCACGCTGAGATGCAGCAATCGTACCTCGAATATGCCATGAGTGTGATCGTCGGGCGAGCTTTGCCTGATGTCCGCGACGGTTTAAAACCAGTTCACCGTCGAATTTTGTACGCGATGCACGAACTAGGTTTGACGCCAGACAGACCTTACCGCAAGTGTGCTCGGGTTGTTGGAGATGTTTTGGGAAAATATCACCCTCACGGCGACCAATCGGTTTACGATGCTCTGGTGCGTATGGTTCAGGAGTTTTCGAGCCGCTATCCTTTACTGGCGGGTCATGGCAATTTCGGTTCGGTGGACAATGACCCGGCGGCTGCTATGCGCTACACGGAGACTAGGCTGGCACCGATCGCCCACGAAGCCATGCTAACCCAAGTCGGCGACGCAACTGTTGATTTTGCTGATAACTTTGACAGTTCGCAGCAAGAACCGACGGCGCTACCTGCTCAGTTGCCATTTCTGTTACTCAACGGCTGTACTGGCATTGCTGTGGGGATGGCAACTAATATCCCGCCCCACAATTTGGGCGAGGTGGTAGATGGTTTAATTGCTTTGATCGAAAATCCCGAACTCTCGGATGAGAAGTTGATGGAACTGATTCCAGGCCCGGATTTTCCGACCGGAGGCGAAATCGTTGCTACAGAGGGCATTATTGACGCCTACACTAAGGGTAAAGGCAGCATTGCAGTCAGGGGTGTGGCTGGGGTGGAAGAAGTGCCTGGTAATCGCAAGATACGCACTAAAACGGCGATCGTGGTGACGGAGTTTCCGTTTCAGGTAAATAAGGCTGGTTGGATTGAAAAGGTGGCGGAGTTGGTCAATGCTGGCCGCCTCGATGGTATTTCTGATTTGCGGGATGAGAGCGATCGCGAAGGCATTCGAGTTGTAATTGAACTGAAGCGGGAATTTACTCCAGAAGCGGTTCTAGCTCGTCTTTATCAACAAACTGACCTACAAACAAATTTTGGGGCGATTTTGCTGGCAATTGTCAACGGTCAACCCCGACAGTTGACGCTTAGACAGTTGTTGCAAGAATTTCTGGATTTTCGGGAACTAACTCTTACCCGCCGCTACAATTACGAGTTGCAGGCGGCAGGGCGTCGCTGTCACATTCTTCAAGGCTTAATGTTGGCTTTGACAAATCTCGATACTGCGATCGACATTCTCAGAAATTCTCCTGACGGGACTACTGCTAAGCAAACTTTCCAAGTTCGCCTCAATTTGAGCGAAAGTCAAGCTGATGCAATTTTGGCGATGCCGATGCGCCGGCTGACTGGTATGGAAAGGCAAAATTTGCAGTCTGAGTTGGATGAATTGACGGGAAATATTCAAGAATTACAGCGGTTGTTGAGCGACAGGCGTGAACTTTTGAAGGCTTTGAAGAAGGAATTTCGATCGCTCAAACGCAAGTACGCTGACCCCCGTCGCACTAAATTCGCCAAGGGCGCAGGAGGCGCAGCAAATGCCGAATCACAATTTTCTGGTAAGAAAAATTCTGGGGTGAAACAGTTGTCGGCGGCAATGGTTTCACCTAACTTATTGCCCGTTGCAGAGGTTGAGGAAACTGTTGTTGAATTTTCGCACAAGCAGTACGTGCGGCGCGTACCGGCTGGGGAACGTCCGCGCTCGAAAAGTCGTGAAAAATCGGTTTCATCTTTAGAAAAAAATGAAGATTTTATTGTTACGGCAAATCTGACGAAGACCGATCGCACTTTGGTCGTCTTAACTCCTAACGGCAAAGCTTACCCGCTGAAAGTGGCGGATATTCCCAGCAGCAGCCCAAAAGACCGGGGAACGCCGATTGTCGGTTTGTTGTCGCCGAGTGCTACGAAAGAAAGTGCTGGTCGTGCTTTTTCGGAGATCACAGTCGCACACTTTATTTTGCCGGAAAATTCGGAAGCGGCAGATTTAGTAACTCTGACTCAGCAAGGAAAAATTAAGCGCTTACCGATGCAGGAATTTGCTGATTTGACGAATCGTGGGATTACTGTGGTTAAACTCAAGGAGGACGATCGGCTGCGCTGCGCGAGTCTGAGCAAAGTTGGCGAGCAAGTGGCTGTTGCAACTTCGGGAGGCCGAGTCCTCCGGTTTGATGTCGATGACGAACAACTGCCGCCAATGGGCCGCACCGCCCAGGGTTCTCAAGTAACTAGGTTGCGGAAGCAGGAACAGTTGGTGGGTTGCGTCACTTTCGACCCGGACGACAGTCTGATGCTATTTTCGGAGTTGGGTTGGGCTAAACGGATGCCTGCGGGCTCTGTCAGACTTACTAACCGCGGCGAAATTGGCACTCAAGCTTTTCGCTTCGCGGAGCCGACTGATGCTTTGGTTGGCTTGCTGCGGGCTGTTCCGGGTACGGATGTCAAACTTTTTACTACCAGCGGCCGCTGGCTGCGCTCGGCTACTGATGCTATAGCTTTTTGGGGGAAAGATGCTGCGGGCGATCGAGTTTTTGACCTCAATCCGGGTGAGAAAATTATCAAAGTTATCAGTAGTCAATAGTCATTGGGGATTGGGGATTGGGCATTGGGCATTAATCTGACTTCTGACTTTAACATCGATCCGTTAAATCATTTAAGTCCTGTACACTGCTCGTTGCCGAACTTCCTCCTTCCTTAAATATCCCAATTACCAATTACCAATTCCCAATTCCCAATTCCCAATTACCAATTCCCAATTCCCAATCCCCAATTCCCAATTCCCAATTACCAATTCCCAATTCCCAATTCCCAATTCCCAATTCCCAATTCCCAATTCCCAATTCCCAAATTTAAAATTGTTTGATGGCGCAAGTTGTATTAGAAAATATCTACAAAAGTTTTCCACTCCGCCAAGGAGAACAGGAAAAAGCGACAAATAGCGAGGCAGAAATTGTCTCGCCGGAGGTCTCTGGCTCAACGTCTAACACGGTTTTGCGGCGGATCAACCTAACTGTCGAAGACGGGGAATTTATGGTGCTGGTGGGGCCTTCTGGCTGCGGAAAAAGCACTCTGCTGCGATCGATCGCCGGTTTGGAAGTTTTGACAGCGGGCAATATCTGGGTTGGCGATCGGTTGGTTAATGATTTGCCTCCTAAAGACCGAGATATCGCTATGGTATTTCAAAATTATGCTCTCTATCCTCACTTAACAGTTTACGATAATCTCGCTTTTGGATTGCGCCGCTCCCAAAGGGAGAAGAAGGAAGAAGGAAGAAGAACCCCCCCCAACCCCCCCCAAGGGGGGAAGGAAGAAGGAAGAGGGAAGAGGGAATCAGGAAGAGGGAATAAAGTAGAAGCCAGAAGGAAGAAAGTAGAAGCTAGCAGCGAGAATAGACAAGGAGAAGAAGGAAAAGTTGAGAAGCCAGAAGAAATAAGAAATAAGGTAGAAAACGTTCTTAATTATTTAGCTTCTCATACTTTCAATAAGGAGCGAGTTGATCGTTTATTTGAGGATTTTTGGGTAGGAGCAACTCGCAAGTTGCCTCCTGGTTTGCGCTATTTGTCCGAGCGGGAAAAGGCGGTAGGAGAACGAGTCTTGAAGGTGGCTCAATTATTGCAAATAGAAGCTCTTTTAAATCGCTTGCCGAAACAGCTTTCGGGAGGGCAAAAGCAGCGGGTAGCTTTGGGTAGGGCGATGGCTCGAAATCCTGAAGTGTTTTTGATGGATGAACCGCTATCGAATCTTGATGCGAAATTGAGGGCCCAAACGAGATCGCAAATTGTGCAGTTACAGCGACAGTTGGGTACTACAACTATTTATGTGACTCACGACCAAACTGAGGCGATGACTATGGGCGATCGCATTGCGATTATGAATGCAGGCCAGCTTCAGCAAGTAGCTCAACCTCTAGAGCTTTACAATAAGCCGGCTAATCTGTTTGTTGCTGAGTTTATTGGTTCTCCGCCGATGAATTTTTTGCCTGTGCAGTTTACAGCGCCGCTGTTGATTTCTCACCCGCAGTTTCGCTTTACTTTGCCTGATATTTGGGCGAAAAATCTACAACAATATGACGGGCGAGGACTGATTTTGGGGATTCGGCCGGAACATCTGAGCATTCACCCTCCTGCTACGAAAAATCTGTCGGTACAAGTGGAAATTGTGGAGGCTTTGGGACACGAAACTTATTTACGGGTCTGTTTGACGGATGCTCCGGCTGTGCGGATGCAGGTGAGGGTTCCTCCTGAGCGATCGATCCGTGTGGGCGAGGAGCTTTGGCTGGCGATCGCCCATGACAAAATTCATTTGTTTGACCCCGATACCGAGTTGGCCATTTTTCCTCGTTAGCTGAAATCATCAAGGTCGATCGACCGCTGTGAGCGATATCATATCGTTTCCGGCTGCACCGGAATGACAAGCGAGGAGACGGCAGTGCCGTTTCCCTACCCTGATTAATTGTAGGGAAACGGCACTGCCCATTGGTGTCAACAATCGCCTGAAAGCCTTGATAAATGTCGTTTTTACCATAGTCCAGATCCCCCTAAATCCCCCTTAAGAAGGGGGACTTTGATCGGACTCTTGTCCCCCCCTTAAGAAGGCTACGGTGTACACACAAGTCGAGTTGGAAATCAATTGACCCAAAAAAAACGGAAATTTATTTTTTTAATCCTTGATTTCCGTCACCCATTATCAATAAGTTAAAACTATTGATAACGATCTCGATT
>JANPMV010000109.1:0-62350 GCA_031427135.1 Cyanobacteria bacterium VAR_87_metabat_62
GCGTATTGGAAAATCAAACGACCGAAGTAGCCGTGGGCTGCAACGATGTTGTAGGTTTCTTCTTCTTGACCGAATTTGTAACCGTAGTTTTGCGATTCGGTTTCAGTGGTTTCGCGAACCAAAGAAGAGGTAACTAAAGAACCGTGCATGGCGGAGAACAAGCTACCACCGAAGACACCGGCAACTCCCAACATATGGAAGGGGTGCATCAGGATGTTGTGCTCGGCTTGGAACACGATCATGAAGTTGAATGTGCCGGAGATACCCAAGGGCATACCGTCGGAGAATGAACCTTGACCGATCGGGTAAATCAAGAATACTGCGGTAGCGGCTGCAACTGGTGCAGAGTATGCTACGCAAATCCAAGGACGCATACCTAAGCGGTAAGACAGTTCCCATTCACGACCCATGTAGCAGAAAATGCCGATCAGGAAGTGAAAAATTACCAATTGGTAAGGGCCGCCGTTGTACAACCACTCATCTAAGGAAGCAGCTTCCCAGATTGGGTAGAAGTGCAAGCCGATCGCATTTGAAGAAGGAACAACAGCACCTGTGATGATGTTGTTTCCGAACATCAAGGAACCAGCAACTGGTTCGCGGATGCCGTCGATGTCTACTGGGGGTGCACCAATGAAGGCGATGACGTAGCAGATGGTGGCAGTTAGCAAGGTAGGAATCATCAAGACGCCGAACCAACCTACATAAATGCGGTTGTCGGTGCTGGTGACCCAGTTACAAAACTGGTCCCACAGATTGGCGCTTTCGCGCTGCTGTAAAGTTGCTGTCATGTGTTTATGATTGCTGTATTTGGTTGTCAATGTTCGGATGATGTTTCTATTATTAACGGTATCGTTAACGTTTGTAAAGGGGTCTAGCGACAGTAGAACTGATGAGAGTCATCAGGAAAGCTGATAAATCTGACTTCGCGGGCGAGAACAGGTGACAGGGGGCGATCGCGGTGCACCTTACACCTAACGAACAGGAGCGATCGGAGGGGGAGAAAGTGGAGCGATCGGGCTGCGAACTGGTGCAGAACTGAACTGCTGGAGTTGCTGCGCGGTGAGCGATCGCAAAATTCTCAGTCCGAGAGTGTCTCGGGAGATGGTGAGAGCGTAGGATGGCTCCAAATACGGGCGGAAATTTGATTTGCCGTTCAAATAGCTTTCCATGAAAGCTACGCTGAGTCCGTTGACGTAACGGCGGGCTAAAGCTGGTTCCGGCCCGATCGCCGCAGTCGGTGGCAGAAAGACGCTTTGAGGGGATTGCTCGATCGTCGAGAAGTGAGTGCCGTTTTTCATCATTACCAAATACTTGTTCGGCGATGTCAGCCAAGTGAAAGGTTGAATTTGTTCGAGCAGAGCAGGGGCGACTGTATCGGCACTACCTGTAACGATCATGACTGGAATTTGGATTTTGCTGAGGTTTGTTTCTCCCAAAATGCTGCTGGCGATCGGGTTGATGGCGATCGCAGCTTTGACGCGCCCGTCAGTGAAATTGTACTCCTTGCGCTGTAGCCCGCGGGCCCGACACTGCAACAGCAGCGAGATGTTCCAAGTTTCGTTTTCTAACTGACAGTCTTTGTCTAGCTGTGCAAAATTTATCCCTGCGCCAGCTAAGGTTAAAGCTGTATAGCCACCGAAAGATTGACCGATGACGCCGACTCGCTGCAAGTCTAGTTGTCCTCGGTAGGCTGGGTTAGTTGTAGTCAGAGTGGTTAAATAATCGAGCAAATCTTTGATGTCGAGGGGACGGTTGACAAATTCTGCTGGTTCTGATAAGTCTCTAGCTCTGCCTGTTACTAAGTCTTGGATTTGTTGGGCATTGCTCCCTGGGTGTTCCGGGACAGCGACGGCAAAGCCGTAGGAGGCTAAGTGTTTGGCTAGATACTGGAAGGAAGTGCGATCGGAACCCAAACCGTGGGAAATTACGATGACAGGAGCCGGTCTGGGGCTGCCATTTGGTAGATAAATGTCGATCCCAAACGTACGATCGCGATTTGGACTCGTCAGAGTTACCGATGATTTTTTCCAAGTGTAGGGGCCAGGTAGCTGGGGCTGTAGCATTTCGCCGCTGGGAATGAACGGTTCTGATGCTTCTGTTTCGGACAATTGGGCGATGCCGGCGATCGCCCGATTGGAACGGTTGACTAGCGTCGTCAGCTCGTTGGCGATACCCAAGCCGCGGGCGATGTCAATCCTGATGCCGTAAGTGGGGAATTTCCGCAGCACGTTGACAATTGTCAAGCCTTCTGGATCGGCGGCGGCTAAAATTAGAGCTGCTCGGATCGCGTAAAATCCCGGCTGTCTGGCTTTGGTTTGAATTACTCGGCCCAAGCGTTCCAGCAGCACTTCTCCTTGGGGCGTGTAGAGAAATTGGGCGATCGTCACAGCTCTGATTTCAGCTTTGGCTTGCAGGGCGCTGCGAATCTGGGCTAGCTGTTCTTTTTTGGCGTACTGAGCGAATCCGTCCAAGTTTGAGTCTATTTTGCCTTCTTTGGCAAAGAGTGCCAGGGATTCGATGGGAACTGATTCTTCTAGCGGCCCGTAAGTTACGTAAATTCGCTCGGCTCCAAAAGCAGGCGCGGCGGTGCAAACAGCCGTGAATGCAAACAATCCTAGGTATTTTGGGGCGATCGACCGCCGAGTGCGAAGGGCAGCAGTGGAGAGACTCGGAAACACACAGTTCATAACTTTCAAACCTAGGACTTTTAATAATTAGTCGGTGAAACGATATAAATTGTTTCGCCAACATTTAATACCCACAAATCGCTCTGTTGCTTCGGAAATTAGGTTATCGTGGGAAGCATAGCCAAAAGAGCAATTTTCTGACCTGACAAGACTAGCTGAAATTTAAAATTCTACGCCGAGGGGGTCAAACCTGCGGTCATGCCCATTGATTATTTTTTCAGCTATGCAAGATATTTGCGATCGAGTTTGTAACTACAGTCTGAGTGAGAGAATTTATGATGTTCAATGCAACTGCTATCCTGATTGACGCTTTTGTGCAAGAGCTGCAAGCTGGCTACCGCCGCACCTACGGCAAGTACAAGCCTGACTACCCTGAAATTATCGCCTGGGCGGGGACTATGGCTCTGGAAAATATCGCTAACTGCGATGCTCTCTACCACAATGTGGAACACACAATGCTCGTGGCCTTGGTGGGACAAGAGATTCTCCGGGGAAAGCATATTCGCGAAGGGGGAGTGTCGCCGGAAGATTGGCTGCACTACCTGATCTCCCTGCTGTGCCACGATATCGGCTACGTCAAAGGTGTTTGCCGTCAAGACCAAGAAGCTGTAGGACTCTACGCTACGGGTATTGACGGAGGCATGGTTTCTGTGCCGATCGGCGCAACTTCCGCCAGCTTAACTCCTTATCATGTCGATCGAGGAAAACTCGTCATTGACGAACGCTTCGGCGGCCACACATTAATTGATGCCGAACAAATCAAGCGCAATATTGAACTGACTCGCTTCCCAGTTCCTGCTAGCGAAACTCATCAAGACAGAAACAATTATTCTGGACTCGCCAGAGCCGCAGATTTGATCGGTCAGTTGAGCGACCCCAATTACCTGCGAAAAATAAGTGCTCTGTTCTACGAGTTTGAGGAAGTTGGTACTAATAAAATTTTGGGTTACAAGTCTCCGGGAGACTTGCGGCAAAATTATGCCAAGTTTTATTGGAACGGAGTTTTCCCCTATATTCCAGCAGCTTTGAACTACTTGGAATTGACTCAGGGAGGCAAACAGATTATTGCTAACCTCTACGCTAACGTGTTTCAGGTAGAACACGCTGAACCGCTCGCTTTCACAAAGCCGAACGCTCAAGAATTAATCAAATCCCGCGCCAATGGCAACTTGAACGGTGAAAAAGAGCGTGATCTTCAACCTTCTATGTCCGGGGATAACAAGAAATTTAGCGAATTTTCCGATCTAAATTTGTGATGATTCTGCCCACCTAATTCAGTAGCTAGAAATGCGAGTCATAATTAGGATCAGTTTTGATTTCCTAGTTTATGGCTCGTTTTTTTGGTTAAAATTGAGCTTGATAATCTAATATCAGATATCGTAAAATAACCGTTATCATGTTGGTAGTCAAAACTTCAGTCATCAAAAAAATCTGAGGACTGAAGTCCTCACTACGAACCAATTTTATTATGTCGTTCCCTCGGATATAAGAGCAAATCTCAAATCTCAAATCAATCTGGCAGCAGAGAGGTTGCTGGCTCCTTTTTTTTGAGCTAAAATCGAGATTTAGAATCTAAAATCTCAAATCTAAAATCGATATGGCAGCAGAGATTCAGCAGCAAATTCAACAGTTGAGGCAGCAGCTACAGCAAGCTAGCTATGCTTATTATGTTCTCGATGCGCCGATTATTCCAGACGAGGTGTACGATCGCCTTTATCGCCAATTACAAGAATTAGAATCTGATTATCCTGAGTTAATTACTGCGGAAAGTCCGACTCAGCGGGTGGGAGAACAGCCTGCTACTCAATTTTTTAGCGTTAAACACAATATCCCTCTCTACAGTTTGGAAAATGCTTTTAATTTTGAGGAATTTGCTAAATGGCAGGAACGCTGGCTGCGAAATGCACCCCCCCTAACCCCCCCTGATCAAGGGGGAATTGCACCCCCCCTAACCCCCCCTTATCAAGGGGGGGGACAAGATGGAATAACATCTCGCCTTAGCAATGACGAAAACGGGGAAATTACTCCCCCCCTTACCAAGGGGGGGCAGGGGGGGGTTTCCTATGTTTGTGAGTTGAAAATTGACGGTTCTGCTTTAGCGTTAACCTATGAAAATGGGGTTTTAGTTCGCGGGGCGACGCGGGGAGATGGCGTTAGTGGAGAGGAAATTACTCAAAATGTCAAGACAATTCGCTCGATTCCTCTGAAGCTTAATTTAGATAATCCGCCGCCGATTGTAGAAGTGCGGGGAGAGGCTTTCTTGTCCTTAGCTGTGTTTGAGGAAATTAATCGGGAACGCGAAAAAGCTGGGGAACAATTGTTTGCTAATCCTCGCAATGCGGCGGCGGGTACGCTGCGACAATTGGATTCTAAAGTTGTGGATAAACGACGGTTAGATTTCTTTGCTTATACTCTGCATTTTCAGGAACCCGTAGGGGCGGTGCCCCCGTGCCCGCCCTCTGGAAATGAGCAAAATACGCAGTGGGATTCGTTGGAATTGTTGCGAACGATGGGATTTAAGGTGAATCCGAATCGCAAGATTTGCTATTCTTTGGATGAGGTGCGGGAGTATTATGAATTTTGGGATACTGAACGGCGAAATTTGCCTTATATGACGGATGGGGTTGTTGTTAAGATTAATTCGGTTTTGCTGCAAAAACAGTTGGGTTTTACTCAACGGTTCCCGCGTTGGGCGATCGCCCTTAAGTATCCGGCGCAAGAAGTCCCTACAATTGTAGAAGCTGTCACCGTACAGGTAGGCAGAACCGGGGCTCTGACTCCTGTAGCGGAACTGAAACCGGTGCAGTTGGCGGGGACGACGGTTTCGCGGGCTTCGCTGCATAATGGCGATCGACTTTTCGAGCTAAATCTCCACATTGGCGATACTGTAATTGTCCGAAAAGCTGGGGAAATCATACCAGAAGTTGTGCGAGTTTTGCCGGAACTTCGCCCCCAAAATGCTCAACTTTTTCAAATGCCTAGCTGTTGTCCCGAATGCGGACAACCTGTAGTTCGGGAAAAAGGAGAAGCCGTTACCCGCTGCATCAATACGTCTTGTCCGGCGATTTTGAGGGGTTCCCTGATTCATTTTTGCAGCCGGGATGCTCTCGATATTAACGGTGTTGGAGAAAAGTTGGTGCAGCAGATGGTTGATAGCAATCTGCTCAATTCTGCGGCGGATTTGTACGATTTGACTGCAGAAAGATTGATGGGTTTGGAACGGATGGGCAAGAAGTTGGCCGAAAAGTTGGTAAGTGCGATCGCCCAATCGAAAAATCAACCTTATTCCCGCGTACTTTACGGCTTGGGCATCCGCCACGTCGGCGCAGTCAACGCGCAATTGCTGACAGAAAGGTTTGCAAATGTAGAAGACTTAGCAGCGGTATCGGGGGCAGGAATTGAGGGCGTTTACGGCATCGGGCCGGAAATTGCTCAATCGGTTTCTCAGTGGTTTCGAGTTCCGGCAAATCAAAGTTTAATTTCACGCTTAAAAACGGCGGGATTGCAGTTGCAGTCAGAAGTTAAAACTCATAATCCAGCTGAGCAAAATTTACAGATTGCTGGCAAAACCTTTGTAATAACCGGAACTTTGCCCGCTCTCAAACGAGACGAAGCAAAAGATTTGATTCAAAAAGCAGGAGGAAAAGTCACTAATTCTGTGAGTGCTAAAACTGATTATGTGGTTGTGGGAGAAGATGCCGGTTCAAAGTTAGAAAAGGCGCAATCTTTGGGAATCGAACTGCTTTCGGAAGCTGAATTATTACAACTGCTATCCAAACCATAAAAGATTGGTGAGTTCTTGTAGGGACACGGCAGTGCCGTGTCCCTACGAGGATATTAGATGTACCTCATAAACCTGCAATCTGCTGTATCTCTGTTTAATCTTTCTCTGCGGCCTCTGCGGTTAAAAAAAAAAGCTGATTCACTTGGGCAGTTTTCAAAGGGCATCGCCAACCAGTTTAATCTTTTCGGTGCAAAATATCCGGTCGCAAATTCCGCAATACCTCAAAAGGCATAGAAATCTGGATCGCACTTGGTCAATGTACATACTTCGCTGACCGTGCGGCCCGAATCGGTTGTCGAGACTGGCTAGTTTTGCTAAAATTTGATAGAGTTTGCAGTTCCTTCGCAACTGCCAGCTTCGGCAAATCCCAGCCATCATAGGAGATATATTATGTCGGAAATTCCAGCAGAACAAACACAAACAAACTTGACTACTCCAGAAACAACCACCGAAAGTTCTATTTCGGCGGTGGAAAACGTGAAAAACAGTTTGGGAAACGTCCTAAATAGTTGGAAGTTGAAAGCAGGATTAGCGGTTGCTGTATTGTTGGCAGTGTTGCTGTTTGCTTTCTACTGGCAGCATATCATTGCAGTGGTCGGCATGAAGAGTTGGTCGGGGCGATCGGGTGCTAACCCGATCGAATGTATGGTAAGAGATACTAATAACGACGAGTATGTCAGTTGCAGCGCCCTCCTCGACCAGCAAATTGTCCCTCTGGAGTGCAGTTCGAGTTTGTTCAACATCGGTTGTCGAGTCAATTACGGAACTGCGGCCGCAAATCCGAGACAGCTCAACTCTAGATAGAGCGTCTGTTGGTTAAAGATGATTGTTGACTCGCTTTGACCGAAAGACGGATACAATCCCCCGACACGAGTCGCGGTGAGAAAAAAAGTTTGGACGTTAGTTCAAGCCCCCAGATTTATCTGCGGGGTTCTATTTTAAATCTCAAATTTAATTAATTGCATATCATAAAACCTGTTGGTAATGAGGAATGCCAGTCCTCGTAAAATTCCCTCGGACTTGCATTCCTCACTACAAACCGAGAATGGTTAATTTTATTCAACACGAGCTAAAGTATCGCAGCTTACCAAGGACTTCCGATTAGGATGAAACTGCTCCAGTAGTAAGGATGAGAAAAATCTTGGTTTTGTTGTGGGTGGGGAAAAGAGCTGCTCTGTTGGCTTCGGGGACGCTGTAGTGAATCGGCTGCCCCACGGGAGGAACTAAGATTAGTTCTAATTGTTCGACTCGCGAAATTATCTAGATAATACCAGACCGCTGGCTGGTTTGCTGTTCGATATTTCTTAAAGTTTGTTGGTGGAATGTCGAAATCATGATTTTTGGGTCTGGGAGGTTGACTTTTACCCCCACGTATTCTCCAAATTATTGATTCCTGATTTGTTCGATTCCCCAGACTGTTTTCTGTATGTCGTTACCTTCAAAAAGTCGATCGGGCGACGGGACAGATCCCAGAACTAAGCGAGAATTAGGGTTAAGTGTTGACGGTGGTTCGCTGCTGGGAACTGTTGGCTGTGGGTAGCCGGGGGGCAACTGACTGATAATACTTAGTTAAAAATGCGTAAGTATCGATCGCCACTCTAAGTAGGGACTGAGGCCCTACTTAGAGTGGCAAATTACTCCTCAAATCCCTACTCGCAGCCGCCGGATCATCTGGGCATCCCTGCGATCGGCACTGGCAAGCCCGCTAGTAGGAGTAACTTGCCCAACAGCCAAATTGATCTCAGAAACTTTATAATTTTTTGATTATCTTTACCAAAACTTCATAAAAATTGAGTAAAAAATTTTATGTATTTTTGATTAAACCTAATATTTGCAAGTCTTGCAGTCAGATTGAGACCCTTACCGAGACAAATAAATGTAGTAACTTGGAAATCTAGACTGGGTAAAAATCTTGCTGTTACAGATTAGAGTGTGGCACTGTAGGTGTCAGTGAAAAGTCCTAGAACAACAAGCACTCATTTACTCTCATGACACACCTAGGTGATATCGGTTTGTAGAGTCACTTCTGTAGAGTTTCTTTTGCAGCTTTGACGATCGTCCGTTCAGATCGCGCATCGCGATCGTCTATTCCCGTCACGGCAACATGGCATTTCCCGCCTTACTACCTAACAATATTGGAGGAATCAGGGTTATGACTACCTTAACGTTAGTCAAAAAAACATCTTTTACAGTCGCCAGCTTGGCAACCACAATCTTGCTCAGCATCTGCACCCCCGTCCGAGCTTTCATGTTTGGCACGAGCGGCATCCAGTTCAAGGAAGATACAAGTATAAACTTTACATTCGATCAATCTCAGGGAGCATACCAGTCCAGCTTGTGGGTAGCCCAAGCCCTGCCAAAAAACGCGGGCTACAGCAACATATCCAATCTGTTTAAGGAAACTAAAGTCTCAGATAACGGCTCCGACAAAAACTGGCAAGGAACCTTCGGCAACTCTGTCACCTCCAACAATGGCTCCAGCAAGCAAACTTTCACCTTTCTTCAGGACGAAACTTACGCCCTCCTACTCTGGAGCGACCTCGGCAGTGGCAAGCCCTTCGAGCAATATGTCTCCAGCAGCACCTTTATGAACAGCAGCGCCTGGTTTGCTGCCGAAAGTAAGTTCCGCAGAACTGACTGTATGACGACTGGATGCCAGCAGGCCGTCTTTGGCGACTTCAGCCTAAACAAGGACTCCACAGCTCCATTTGGCAGTGTCAACGGTGGCAAGGGCCCAGAGCAGTTTCAATCTGTGACAACAGCCCAACTCACTAAGGGTACAAACATTTCCTTTGACGATGGCGGAAAAGGAGATGATGTTGAGTTTCAAAACTTTAGCCTGACGGCTCAGGAAGTGCGCGCCGTTCCAGAATCCCCCGTGTCGGCTGAGTTAGTCCCCGAACCAGTCACAGTATTCGGCACTATGCTGGGGCTCGGGGCTTTGGCTGCGGCTCGATCGAAAAAAAAGCGATCGCAGCAACCAGAAAAATGAGTCTTAATCACTCCATACAAATCTAAATAGTGAGCCTGTTCAGTGGTACTCTGAAAAATAGCATTTCTAAATGTTAAGACTTTTTCCACAACGGGAAAAATAGCATCCTAACAAAGGCACTATTTATGGTATCGACCGCAGTAAAAACGAACGTAGGCTACATCACCCAAATCATCGGGCCAGTTGTAGACGTAAAATTCCCAGGCGGCAAACTGCCCCAAATCTATAACGCTCTCACGATTTCCGGCAAAAACGAAGCAGGTCAAGAAATTGCCGTTACCTGCGAAGTTCAGCAACTGCTCGGAGACAGCCAAGTGCGTGCAGTTTCCATGAGTACCACCGACGGTTTGGTACGCGGTATGGAAGTAGTGGACACCGGGCGATCGATCCAAGTTCCCGTCGGCATCCCAACTCTCGGCCGGATTTTTAATGTCATCGGCGAACCCGTAGACAACCTCGGCCCAGTCGATACTTCCGAAAGTATGCCCATCCACCGCAACCCGCCGGCTTTCACCGAACTGGAAACCAAGCCTTCGGTGTTTGAAACTGGGATCAAAGTGATTGACCTCCTGGCACCATATCGCCGTGGAGGCAAAATCGGTTTGTTCGGCGGCGCTGGCGTTGGCAAAACCGTCATTATGATGGAACTCGTGAACAACATCGCCAAAGCTCACGGTGGTGTATCCGTGTTTGGTGGTGTGGGCGAGCGCACCCGCGAAGGTAATGACCTCTACAAGGAAATGATCGAGTCCGGGGTTATTAACGAAGAAGACCGCAGCAAATCAAAAATTGCTCTGGTTTACGGTCAAATGAACGAGCCACCTGGTGCTCGGATGCGCGTGGGCCTGTCGGCTCTGGCGATGGCCGAATACTTCCGCGATGTCAGCAAACAAGACGTGCTTTTGTTCATTGACAACATCTTCCGGTTCGTACAAGCGGGTTCTGAGGTATCGGCTCTGTTGGGTCGGATGCCTTCGGCTGTGGGATATCAGCCGACTCTCGGTACGGACATGGGCGACTTGCAAGAGCGCATTACCTCTACTACCGAAGGTTCGATTACTTCGGTTCAAGCTGTCTACGTGCCTGCGGATGACTTGACTGACCCCGCACCAGCGACGACTTTTGCTCACTTGGACGCTACAACTGTACTCTCTCGCGGTTTGGCTGCGAAGGGTATTTATCCTGCGGTTGACCCGTTGGATTCTACGTCTACGATGTTGCAAGTTAGCGTCGTCGGTGAAGAACACTACGGTGTTGCTCGTGAAGTGCAGTCAACTCTGCAACGCTACAAGGAATTGCAAGACATTATTGCAATTTTGGGCTTGGATGAGTTGTCCGAAGATGACCGCTTAACCGTTTCTCGTGCTCGCAAAATTGAACGGTTCTTATCGCAGCCGTTCTTTGTGGCGGAAGTATTTACTGGTGCTCCTGGTAAATATGTCAAGCTGGCAGATACGATTAAGGGTTTCCAAATGATTCTCGGTGGTGAACTTGACGATTTACCAGAACAAGCGTTCTATCTCGTCGGCGATATTAACGAGGCGATCGCCAAAGCTGAAAAAATGAAGGCTGACGCTAAGTAGAAAGTAGGGAATGGGTAATGGGTAATTGGTAATTGGCAATTGGTAATTGGTAATTGGTTATTGAAACTAACAAAGAACCAATGCCCAATGCCCAATGCCCAATTCCCAATGCCCAATTCCCAATTCCCAATGCCCAATTCCCAATTCCCAATTCCCAATTCCCAATTCCCAATTCACTATTTATGACATTAACTGTGCGCGTAGTTGCCCCAGACAAAACTGTTTGGGATTCTAATGCTGAAGAAGTAATTCTGCCGAGCACCACAGGCCAATTGGGTATCTTGAGCGGTCACGCTCCGATGTTGACAGCTTTGGATACAGGAGTGATGCGCGTCCGTCCTGGTAAGGAATGGGTGTCTATCGCTCTGATGGGCGGCTTTGCAGAAATTCAAGAAAACAAAGTTACTATTCTTGTCAACGGTGCCGAAAAAGGCGAAACCATTGATAAAGAAGCTGCTCGTGTTGCTTACACCGAAGCACAAACTCGTTTGGCAAAGGCCGATAGCGGCACTTTGCAAGAGCAAATTCAAGCTAAGCAAGCAATCAAACGTACGAGAGCTCGTTTCATGGCTGCCGGCGGCACGCTTTAGCGATCGCGGGTAGGGATAGAGCTTTTGTATCTCTGGTTTGTATCCAAGTCTCGATCCCCCCTAGCCCCCCTTAAGAAGGGGGGGACAGGAAGCACTCAAAGTCCCCCTTCTTAAGGGGGATTTAGGGGGATCTAGACTCGGCTACAACCCGGATTTAGAGATAGTTTCAGGCTTAAGTTGACACCTATAAACATGGTTTTGTCCCTACTGCCAGAGCTAAACTCCGGCCTCGGACAATAGCGATCGCATTGTTTCCAAAGATAGCCCCTGCTGAATATAGCGGGGGTTATTTGGGTTGTAGGGGCTATAAAGCCGATCAACACTAACAATCTTTGCTGTCTCCGGCAAAACAGGCACATCTGGATCGAAAGCGGTCGATCGTACCAAAGAGCTAGAAAAGCCTTTAAAAATCGCAATTTCATCGAATTCGCCGTCAATTTCGGCCTTCACGATTAAAACTTCGTGCGATCGGGCGATCGTGTATTCTTCCAACCGGCGAGCAATAGAGTCAGCCATAACACATATCACTTTACAGAAATCAGCTATAATATAGCTTAATTTTGAGGCTAATTTCAGGGACAACCCGCCCAATATTTATTTTTAATTCGACATTTTATCACAGCAAGAAACCCAAAAAATTCTAACAGAAGATATCACTCTGGTAAAACCTACTTACCTGGCATTTTATGAGCAACAAACAGACAAGGGTTAAATTGTCGTTAGTTTCAATTACCAATCAGATTATACGACATTTTTCCTGGGTATTTTCACTGATATTTATTCTAAGTTTTTGCTTGAGTATAGTCCTGGGAAGTTGTAAATCGGAACTAATAACTCAACATACATCACCAACAGAAAAACTTCCTTCAAGCTTAACAAAAGTTGTCAGAATCGGCCATCATCGTTTAGGAGCGATGTTTTATCTCAAAGCTAAAGGCTCTTTGGAAACCCGTTTAGCAGAAATGGGGTGGTCTGTAGAATGGACGAAATTTGTCGCAGGGCCGGCAATTTTAGAAGCAATAGGAAAAGGAAAAATCGATCTGGGTTATACAGGAATTGCGCCGCCAATTTTTGCCCAATCAGACGGCGTACCTTTTGTTTATATTGCTAATGATTCACCTTTACCCGGAAGCATTGGCATCATAGTTCCTCAAGATTCTCCGATTCGGACTCTGGCGGATCTCAAAGGCAAGAAAATAGCAGCAACTCGGAAAACATCAGGTCATTACTTGTTGATTCGGGCGTTAACCCAAGCCGGCTTGCAGTTAAAAGACGCAGAATTAGTCGATTTGCCGCCTGCAAAAGCTCAGGAAGCATTTGTGAGGGGCGAGGTTGATGCTTGGGCGATTTGGCAGCCCTTTTTAGCCCAGTTACAGGCAACTATGCCTGTTCATTTCTTGACGGACAGCGACGGGCTAATCAATGACAGAAACTTTTATTTGGCAAGTCGCTCTTTTGCTAGTGACTTTCCCGATATTGTTAAAATAGTGATGGGAGAAACGCGACAGATGGCTATTTGGATAACTAAGAATCCCGAGCCAGCAGCAAAACTGCTCGCGGAGCGAACGGAAATGAAAATAACCACAGCTATCATGTTAACGAAAAGCCGCCGCTTCGATTTGCTGCCAATTCAAGACAGGGCTGTTGAAGAACAGCAGCGGATTGCTGAAATTTTCTTTCGGTTGGGACTGCTTCCCGATCGCCTTTGGATTGAAGATGTTATCTGGAAACAAAAATTAGATATATAAAACCAGAACTTAGGCAAAGGTAACGCTCGATTAATGGTGGCGATTGCACAAGTCTGAAAAATGAAATTTGGTGTATCCTATAGACTGAGTTCAAACTGTTAACTGGCAAAATCAAATGTCATCAATTGCCAATCAACTGCGTTACGGTTTTGTCTCGATTGTTGTGGCAAGCGTATTGATGGCCGGAAGTACCTTAGCTTACCTCAGCTTTCGGGGACAAATAGAACAGACAAAACAGCTTCAGTACGAGCGATCGCAAGCTGCGGCATCGCAAATTAGCGCTTATCTGGATAACTTGCAGCGCCAACTCAATTACTTGTCAGAACTGCGCGGTTTAACAGAATTTAATGCTGAAACTCAACGCAGCATTCTCGAAGGATTGGTCAATAGCAATAGCGCCTACGAAGTTGTCGGAATCTTTAACAGTAAAGGTCAAGTCGTACAGGCGATGTCGCCTTACGAATCTTTTTCTATCTCTAGCTTGAGTTTAGCAGGTATTTCGGCAGATGCACCTATATTTTGGGAGACTTTTGGGCAGACTCAAAATTATGTTAGTCCCGTAGATGTAGATATGAAAACAGCGGTTAATGTTGTTAATTTAGCCGTGCCTGTTCGCGACAGTAAAAATCAAATTGCTGGAGTATTGTTTGCCAGAGTCAGTCTCAATTTTTTAACTCAAATTGCCGCCAGAACGCAAGTTGGAAAAACGGGTTACACCTACGTTCTCGACCACCGCTCAGTGCTGATTTCGGAAACGGGAAGCAAGATTAATCCGTATTTACTGCAAGACTTGAAAGGGCGATCGTTTGTGCGAGAGTTATCGAAATTAGCTTTGGCTTCGGGGATTCAATCTCCGATCGTTTATCGAGGCTGGCGCGGGGAAGAAGTAATGGGCACTGGTGCGATCGTCCGCAGGGTGCAGTGGATGGTGGTTGTAGAGCTACCGACAGCGGAAGCTTACGCTCCGGTGCGATCGCTCCTGTACGTTATGGGTGCAGTTACCCTCGCCAGCGCCCTCGCCGCGGTGGGCTTGGGAATGGCTTTTGCTCGATCGATCGCAAATCCTTTGAAAGCCCTAACATCCGCAGCTACTAAAATGACTAGCGGAATGTTGGAAACTCGGGTAAATATTGCCGCATCTAACGAACTGGGAAAATTAGCTAATGCTTTCAACAGCATGGCCGGTCAATTGCAAGTATCTTTCACAAAACTAGAGCATCAAAATGCGAAATTGCAGAGACTTGACAAACTCAAAGACGAATTTTTAGCCAACACATCTCACGAACTCCGCACCCCGCTGAACGGGATTATCGGTTTAACTGAATCTTTGATCGACGGTGCTACAGGACAATTACCAGCATCGACTATTTCCAACCTAGAAATTATTGCCTCTAGCGGCAGAAGACTGTCCAATCTCATCAACGATATTCTCGATTTTTCCCAACTGAGACACAAAAATATTGAACTGCAAATCAAGCCAGTCGGCATCCGAGAAATTGTCGATATCGTGGTGACTCTTTCTCAACCTCTAATTGGTACAAAAAATTTGCAGTTGATCAATTCAGTCACTTCCGATATTCCCTTGGTGGATGCCGATGAGAATCGGGTGCAACAAATTTTTTATAACTTAATCGGAAATGCGATTAAATTTACCGACACTGGTACTGTAGAAATTTCTGCGAATGCGATCGGCTTGGAATCGCCACAGTTGGGCGACAAAGAAAGTTCAGTAACAAGCCAGCTTCAATCTTTAATACTCAGGTCAAAACTGCAAATTACGGTATCCGATACCGGGATTGGCATTGCTGAAGATAAATTAGAAAGAATTTTTAAATCTTTTGAACAAGCAGACGGTTCCACTGCTAGAGAATACGGAGGAACTGGTTTAGGTTTGGCAGTTACAAAGCAGTTGGTAGAGCTGCACGGCGGCGAAATTCAAGTATCTTCAAAAGTAGGTAGTGGTTCCCAGTTTACCTTGAGTTTGCCAATCTCTCACAATCAGTGTGTCGAGCGCAATCAGTTGTCATCAACGGTTCGGCCGTCTTTAGTTTCAAGAACCAACGAGTGCAAGCTAATAACTCATGAAACTGTCACACCAAGTTTTAATAATAACAGTTTGATTGATGATAAAGAACTACAAGAAAACAGTCTGGTGAAAATCTTGATTGTAGATGACGAACCTGTGAATATTCAGGTATTGGCTAACAATTTACTGCTCGAAAATTATGCGCTCGCCGAAGCTAGCTGCGGTAAAGAAGCTTTAGCCCTTCTAGACAGAGGCTACAAGCCAGATCTAATCTTACTGGATCTCATGATGCCGCGGATGACTGGTTACGAAGTTTGCGAGAAAATCCGGGAAAGATACACGGCTATCGAAGTGCCAATTGTGATGCTAACCGCCAAAAATCAAGTATCTGACTTAGTGCAAGGTTTCAATGCAGGAGCCAATGATTTTTTAACTAAACCGTTTGTCAAAAATGAACTCCTAGCCAGAATCAAAACTCACATCCGTCTGGCAAAAATTAATGTAGCTTACGGTAGATTTGTCCCCCAGGACTTTCTGCGAATTTTGGGACACGAAAGTATTGTTGATGTCCAACTAGGCGATCAAATTCAGAAAGAAATGACTGTTTTATTTTCTGACATTCGCTCCTTTACGGCTATCTCCGAAGCGATGACTCCCCAAGAAAACTTTAGTTTTATCAACAGCTACCTCAGCCGAGTGAGTCCTGTAATTCGCGCTCACCGAGGTTTCATCGATAAATATATTGGCGATGCGATTATGGCGCTATTTCCTGAGTCTGCCGACGATGCTGTTCGGGCGGCGGTGGAAATGCAAAAACAAGTTATTATTTACAACCAGCAACGACAACGGAGCAATCACCCACCGATCGCGATCGGCATCGGTTTGCACGCTGGTACTTTAATGTTGGGTACGATTGGCGAGCAAGAACGGATGGAAAGTACAGTGATTGCTGATGCGGTGAATCTCGCGTCTCGTTTGGAAGGATTGACTAAGGTTTACGGTTCAGGAATCCTAGTTACTGAGTCAATTTTAGATCGTTTGGGCGATCGCAAACAATATCTGTGTCGATTTGTCGATCGAGTCATCGTAAAAGGTAAAAAATCGGTCGTGTCGGTGTTTGAAATTTATGATGCAGAAACAGAACACAGCATTGAACTCAAACAGGAAACTGCTGCTGCATTTGAAAAAGGTCTAGAACTTTACTTCGAGCAAAATTTTAGTAAAGCGCAAAAAATATTTAAGAAGATTTGCGAAACAAATCCTCAAGATAAGTTAGCCGCAACCTATTACCAGCGCTCTCTGAGAAATCGAATGTATGGAGTGTCAGAAGGATGGTCTGGGATAGAAGCTGTGGATGAAAAGTAGTAAAAGTAGCATCAAGCTGACGGCAGAATTTTTTATCTGTTTATCCCGTTCTTTCAACCTAATCTCAGTCATAATATATTCAGAATTTTGTTGCCGCCCAAAAAGTATTTCAGAATATTTTACAAATCAATCCTGACGATCGGGTAGCAATGCTGTATTTCAAACGTTCTCGCAAGTATAGAATGTACGGAGCGCCGGATGGTTGGTCTGGGGTGGAAGCTTGGACGGAGAAATAGGGCGCACACTGCACGCCCTACTCTGTTTAAAATGTAGAGTGTCCAACTACGGATAACCTTAATTTCACGTCAGCTATCCTCTGGTTAGTTTGATTCTTTAGTAGATGCGCTTCGTGTTTTTGATCGGGAATTTTAGAGTTTTTTGTTGAAGAATTTAGCGGGAATTTAGGAGTCATATCAATTCCGGCGGCGCCGGAATGATATAGAGGACACGGCAGTGCCGTTTCCCTACCGCGATCGATTGTAGGGACACGGCAGTGCCGTGTCCTGATTTCGGGTTATATTCATTCCGATGCCACCGGAATTGATATCAAATACTTAATTAAAATCAACTTAATTTCCGGTAGCTGACCTCCCCTGTTTTCCCAGTCGGATTAGCACAAAGTATGACAAGGAAAGTACATAAATCGCTAAACCGATCAGACCCAACAATCCCAAAAATTGAGGGTTTGCTGTAGCGTGAAACATCTGTTTGTATAGCCAAGGCGGGTCAAACCAAACACGACAAAAAGGTTCGTCAATTACCTGAATTTGAGATTTAAAGGCACAGCTTAAGAAGGGAATTTGAGCGATCGCACCCAAACCGCTGTAAACAGTAATCGCCCACCGCCAAGCTGTAAAGGCAAGTTTCAAAGACGAGGAAGGTCGATCGGCAATTTCTTCGTTTAAATCCTGCCAAAACCACAGACTAGCAGGAATCAAGGCCCTCCCCATCACCGACGACACAAAGCTCACAGGCAGCGCAGCCATCATCAGGTAAAGTGTAATTGCCAGCAAACTCGCCACCCGCCAATAAATCATCAACAAACGGACGATCGCCTCAGAGGAAGCAAAAACAGCCCAAATCAGCACTACCAGCGGGATCGAAATTGTTAATAACACAGACAACCGGTAATCCATCCAGACTAGCGGTTGAAACCAAGGCCCGGTGGCTGCCAATAAAAGACTCAACATCTTGGGGAAAATATACTCACTTATTTGTGACAAATTTTACTATAAAAATGCTAAAAAATCAGCAATTGGAACACGCTCTTAATGTTCCAGTTGCTGCTGCAATGATTGCCAAATTCACTTTGGCGCTTTCAAAGGTACTTCAAACAGGAAACGCTGGCAAATCTCGCCCTTACCTGAAGGCTCAACCATAAAATTCTCCCGCGCCAAAAGATAGATTTCGGCGCGGGAGCGAAGGCGTAGAGCTAGATTGCTCGTTTATTCGTCGTAGATGCGGCACTCAGCAGCGTCAGGATTGTCGTCGCAATATTTTTCAAAGGAATTTTTAGGTTTGACTTGCTTTTGGTGGGAAGCTTCTGCTTGCAGTTCTTCAACTGCGTCCCACGCAGCCGCACATTCCCCAGAGGTTGCGCCCTTCACGTCACAGACGGTACGAGCGCTTTCTAGTTCTTCTTCAATTTTTTCTTGGATGTTGCCCGGGGGTGTTGTTGTCATATTCACCTTATTGATTGATTAAGAAAGGTTTTCTTTTTGGATGTTAGTTTGTGTTGGGTTTGCAGTTTCGGTCTGGCGACCCAGCTAATAGTAGCTTAAGATGCGCTGCTGTTGCTGCTGCGCCTGAATGAACCCATCCATAACTGCGGTTGGAGCAGCCGTCTCCGCTTCCTGCTTTACTTTAGCGTGTCGGCGGGGGAAGAGTCTACAGGCTTTTCTGCAGATCTAGCCGACCTTACTTTTGTTAAAAACCTTACACGAGGTTGATGTGTCAAACTGTATTGAGCTTTATCTTTTAAGATTTAGCTGAAGACGGCATTTAACAGTTAATAGATTTATACGACACCCGTGTTAACTTATGTTAACACAACAACGGTCTGCTGGGGGGAGTCGATCGCCCAAGAATACCGAGAAGGCCAGCGGCCAGTTCCGGTTAGCCTAATGTATAAAGATAGTTTTATAAAGAAGTTCGCCTTATGGACAAGCAAAACCAAATGCAATGGGTCAGTGCTTTATCAACCCGTCCGTCCTTGGAATCTGCCCTGAAAGAAGTTGTAGAACAAGCCGATCGCGACTTAGAAGGGCCCGCCGACTTGGCGCTGATATTTATCTCGTCTGCCTTTGCCAGCGAGTATTCTCGGCTGATGCCTTTACTCCAAGAACTGCTGCCAGTCCCAGCGATTCTGGGCTGCGGCGGGGGAGGAGTCATCGGCACGAACCGGGGCGGCCTCACCCAAGAAGTCGAGGGAACTCCGGCAGTCAGCCTGAGTCTGGCCCGCTTACCAGGAGTGAATGTCAGAACTTTTCACGTTGGTGCAGAAGAACTGCCGGACTTAGACAGTCCCCCGGATACTTGGGTGGATCTCTTGGGCGTGCCAGCCGAGGAAGAACCGCAGTTTATCATCTTGGCAGACCCCTTTTCCGCAAAAATTAACGATTTGCTGCAAGGGCTAGATTATGCCTATCCGGGTGCGCCGAAGGTAGGGGGACTGGCTGGCGGGGACGGTGCGGGCAGGGGCGCGGCGCTGTTTTGCAACTATCAGCTTTACCGAGAAGGGACGGTGGGAGTGGCTTTGAGTGGCAATATAGTTTTGGAAACGATCGTCGCGCAAGGTTGTAGACCGATCGGGCATCCGTATCGGGTGACGGAAGGAGAGCGGAATATTTTGCTGAAACTCGAAGAACAAACCGACGATATCGGCAGCGGGGGCATCGAGCGATCGCCCTTAGAGGCCCTGCGAGAATTAGTTCAAACTTTGAGCGAATCAGACCGAGAATTAGCGCAGCACTCGTTATTTGTAGGGTTAGTCAGCGATGAATTCAAGCTGACATTAGAGCCGGGAGATTTTTTAATCCGCAATCTGTTGGGAGTAGATCCGAAAGTGGGGGCAATTGCGATCGGCGATCGAGTCCGTCCCGGACAGCGCATCCAATTTCACCTGCGGGACGCCCGCACCTCCGCAGAAGACCTAGAAATGCTGCTCGATCGTTATCAGCGGGCCGCCGAGTACAGCGGTACATCCAGCGCCGGCGCCTTGATGTTCTCTTGTCTGGGGCGCGGTGAAGGGCTTTATGGTCAGTCAAACTTTGACTCGCGACTGTTCGGCCGATACATCAAAAACATCCCCCTGAGCGGCTTTTTCTGCAACGGCGAAATCGGCCCCGTCGGCGGCAGCACCTTTCTGCACGGCTACACCTCCGTATTCGGGATTTGCCGCCAAAATTCCTAATTTGTTGACTGTTAACTGTTGGCAGTTGACTGCTGACTGTTAATGACTAAAAACTTACAACTTATATCAATTCCGGCTGCGCCGGAATGATAGAAACGGAGGACACGGCAGTGCCGTGTCCCTACAATTAATGGGGTAGGGACACTAAAAACTTACAACTTATATCAATTCCGGCTGCGCCGGAATGATAGAAACGGAGGACACGGCAGTGCCGTGTCCCTACAATTAATGGGGTAGGGACACGGCACTGCCGTGTCCTCCGTATCATTCCGATGCTTAAAAGTAAAAGCGACAGTCACCTGCCGCTTTTACTTTTAACTAGATATCAGGAAACCTTAGAAACTAAAGGTAGTACGGAGGAGTCCGACCCAGATATCGTCGTTTTTGTTGTTGTGCTCGGGATTCATAATCACATAAACGCCCGGTGTCACCGAAATAAAGTCATTGACTTGGAAGCGATAGAAACCCTCTAAGTGATAAGAGGTGTTGCGGTTTCTGGCGAGATCGCTTTCGGTAACTTTTGGCGGTACACCGAAGACAAAACCGAGGAGGTTGCCTTTACGACCAAAGTCTGACAAAGCCAGGGTGATCGCACCATTTTGGATGGTAGCCTCGTTGTTGGATCTCCGCAGTTGTTCAGCCTTGGTGTAACCGTACCAACCGCCAATCTGAAAGCGGCTGCTGGGTTTGAAGTTAACTTGGACACCAAAGTTATCAGCTCCAGTGGCTGATTGACCGAAGGGCCGGTTAGCCAAGGAACTGCCGGTACCGCCCATGATGCCAACAGCACCAGCCCGATCGTATTTCCTGGTGTAAGTCAGGCCCAAATCAAACGGCTTGCTAAAAAAGCCGATCTGACCCAGAGCGCTGAAAGAACCGTCGAAAACGCCCCTACCGTTTGCGGGGTTGGGAGCATCGCTGTCGCCGGCGAGATAGCCTGCGGTAGCTCGGATGTTGCCGAAGTTGTAAGTCACACTTGCGCCAGCTCCCTGGGAACCACGGAATACGGCCGGGTTGCGAACTCCAAATCTGGAAATTGAACCAGTACCCGTAGAGTTAAAGGGAGTAATTACGTCTGCAATTTCATCTAGGTCAAGTCCTTTAGGGCCCACAAAGACTGTAGCGCCACCGATCGGGAAACGATAGTACAGCTCGTCTAGTGTGAAATTGCTGTTATCATTCCCATCAAACGCTAGGCGAGCCATGTTGGTGCCCGTAGCAGTTGTTGCTGAGTAGTTGGCGACGTTGAGGGCTTGCAAGCGGGTTCTGAGCAAGTCTCGACCGGTGAAGCTGGTGTTTAAGTTCAACCGCACTCGGTAGCCGAAGTTGGTGACTGTTTTGTCGTCGTGAGTGCCAACTGCATCTCCGTAGGTGTCGCTGACGGCAAAAATCACTTCTCCAGCCAGTTTGGTGGTGGTGGAGAACTGGTTGGCTTCTAGTTCTGCGGTGCGGGCTTCTAAACCGTCTACTCGTCCGCGCAGGGTAGCGAGTTCGGCTGCAAATTCTTCTTGCAGGCGTTGCAGGATAGCTAAGTCGTCTTTGGTGACGAAGGTAGAGGTTGAAGAGCTAATTAGCTTAGTTACTTGGTCTAAGCAGGCGTTGACGCCGGCTGCAAATTCGTAGCGAGTCAGGGCGCGGTTGCCACGGTAGGTTCCGTCGGGATACCCTGCGATACAACCGTAGCGTTCTACTAGGGATTGCAGAGCTTGGAATGCCCAGTCGGTCGGCCGCACGTCGGAGAGCTGGGATACCGATGTCACCTGGGACATGGCTCCAGACTGTTCTGTCGGTAGGGCTTGGGGAGCTGCTGGGACGATCGGGCCGCCCATGCCAGCGGGTGCTGTCTGAGCAATTTCTACCTTAGTCGCTGGGGTGTTGGCGACTGCTGGCACTTGAATTTTCGCAGCGGTTTCTGTCTGGCTGCTTGGCGCTACCAAGTTTGAGGCTTGGGGCGACGGTTCGGCTGTGCTTACTGCTGCCAGAGGTTCAGTCGCTGCTGCTGTGCTGGCAGGAGCGCTAGCTGTTGTTTGCAGTGCTGCCGCGCTGGTGTCTGGTTCGATTGAAGCCAGTTTTTCAGTGTCTGCGGTGTTGGCGACGGGGGTAACGGCCGCAGGGGCGCTGCTGTTTAGAGCCAGTTTTTCTGGGGCAGCAGGGGCTGCTGCAACTGGTTCTGCAACTATTTCTGTAACTATTTCTGCAATTTTTGACTCAGATGACTGAGTTGTAGCTAGCCCGTTGGCTTCAGCGGTTGCGGTAGCTTCTGCGGCGATCGCAGTGGGACTGACGACTGATGATAGACCCAGAATTGCCGGGGATACTAGCAGTAAATTCCAAAAAGTTCTGTTCATTTTCCTCACACCTTCACACTCTAATTCAACTCGATCAGCAATTCCCAACTGTTCATTTTTGTGGTTTCTTGCCTGTTGACAATAACTGTCAAAATAGAACCTATCCATAACTGTTGATTCACAGTAGGCGTGTCTGGTTCCTGCTTTAACGTAGGGGACTGATCCTTCTACGGCAAGAGCATCAATTCAGGTCAAGCCCACATGACATTACAGTTGATTATACCATCACCTGCTAGTTTCATCTCTCGATCGCCAGACTTGCTTGAATTGGTCGATGGTAGGCGATCGACAACTCGCTGTATGGGTCCTCCCACAATTTGCCTCAAACTGACAACTGCTCGGTGTCCTCGGTTACGCCAGACTTAACAAACAGTTGTAGGTAGGGTTGTAGATGCTTGTCGCATCCCTTATACAGCTTTTGCTCCTATTATGTCAAGCTTTTTAACCTAACTTTAAACCTCGTGACCCGGAACGGGCTATTTTCCCGCATGGAGTGGGGAACTGAGGGCTAAAGGCCGATCGATGCACCCGATCTGGGCCCAATTTCAGGCTTGACTAATTTGGGTTTTCTGATGCTCCCAGTAATCGCGACTTACCGCAGGCGATCGTCATTTTTTGCCCTATCGCCGGGTTTTACTTGGCGATATCTTAACACAATTTTTCGTGGTCTGGCAGCGACAACCGACTAAATATCTGTTATCAGAAATTACAGCTTTGTTGTGTCGCTGCGATCGCGTTTCACAGGAGATTATTTTTTGGAGATAGCCTTTGTCTCTCAAATCACCTTTTCGATGTGATTGATGCTACTGCCCAAGTATCCATTGATTCTCCAGCATTCCTGGACGCATCAACCGGGTTGGAGGCAAATACAAAGCTTGTAGCCGATCGAACTTAAAAAAAAACTGGTTTATGAGACGAAAGAGTGTACCCAGGACTGTCGTAATTTGCTAACAGCGCCAGTAAATCGCGGAAGTTATTGAATGGCAAGCAAAATTAAACTGTAGATTTGACAATAGACTCGACATTGATGTGGTATCTTAGATCGAGATGCCTCATCTATATTTTTTGAGACCCTGTGTAAGTTTAAATGAACAAAAAACTCCAGTGTTTAGTAGTTGTTTTATTAATACTAGGATTGTTCTTTCGATTTGTGAACATCGACAAAAAATTTTATTGGTACGATGAAGTATTTACTTCCCTGCGGATTTCGGGATACACGCAAACAGAAGTGCTTCAGGAAATAAGCAGCAGTCAGTTAGTAGCGGCCAAAGATTTGATGAAATATCAGCGCCTCAATCCGACAAAAAATTTTGGCGATACTGTTAAAAGTTTGGCAATTGAAGAACCTCAACTGCCACCACTGTATTTTCTGGCAGTCAAGTGTTGGGCAAAACTATTCGGTGATTCTCCGGCTGCGACGAGAAGTTTCTCAGCTTGGATGAGTTTGTTAGCGTTTCCTGGGCTGTACTGGCTGTGCCGAGAATTGTTTGCACCGCCGGAAGTGGCGTGGATAGCCGTGGGATTGCTAGCAGTTTCTCCCTTGCACGTGCTGTATGCTCAAGAAGCGCGTCCCTATAGTTTGTGGCCGGCGCTGATTTTGCTTTCTTGTGCGTCTTTAGTGCGAGCAATGCGGCTGCAAACTAAGATCAGTTGGAGCATTTACGCAGTAGCAAATATTCTGGGAATTTATACTCATTTATTTAGTCTGTTAGTTGCGTTCGGACACGGAATTTATCTAGTAGGGACTCAAGGTTTTACGTTGAATAAAAAGGTAGTTAGTTACTTGATTGCAACGGCCGTATCGTTGCTAGCATTTCTGCCTTGGATGGGAATTTTAATGGTAAATAAAAGGGCAGCAGGCGGGGCAACAAATTGGTCAGCTCTCGAAATTAATAGGCTATCTTTAGTTAATAATTGGGCCGGAAATATCGGTCGCGTTTTTTGGGATTTTGGGCTAACTTCTAATGCGAGACCGATATATCTTATTGCCTTGGCTGCCGCTACTTTAATTTTAGTGGCAATCGTAGGGTATGCAGTTTATTTTCTGTGTTCTGAGACGAGCAAACAGGTTTGGCTGTTTGTGTTGACGATGATGGCGGTGACAGCACTGGCAGTGGTGCTGCCGGATGTTATATTGGGAGGAATCCGATCGACTAAAGCTCGCTACCTATTTCCGACTTATTTGGGGATGCAAATCGCTGTTGCTTACCTGTTAGCGACCAAAATTAGCGCGCTGGGCGTGCCAAGCTCGAAACGGCAAGTGTGGAAAGTTCTGACAGTGGTACTGTTAACGGGCGGGGTGGTGTCGAATGCTGTTAGTTCTCAAGCTGAGACTTGGTGGACTAAGGAATGGGGCCGGGAAAATCCCGCAATTGCTCGCAGGATCGATCGGGCTTTGCAGCCCCTGGTTGTCAGTGATATCTCGGAAGTCAGTCTGGGAAATATACTGTCAATGAGTCATTTGTTAGAACCGAAAGTGCGACTGCAATTGGTGTTGCTTGACCCGGAAGCGCGCCGTCAGGCTCAGTTGTTTGATAGACCAACTATACCCAAGATTCCTAGCGGTTTTAGTGATGTTTTTGTGTACGGGCGATCGCAGAAATTTAGTGCTAAGCTGGCGAAAATGCAAAACTCGAAAATAGAGCTGCTGTCAGAACAAAATACTGAAACGCTGTGGGTAGGTAAGTTAGTAAAAGAGTGAGGGTTTATGGAAGATTTTGGTATTATTATTGCCTGCTGCGACCAGGATTATCTGTTTGCGAAGGGTTGTTGTGCTAGCATCAGATATTTCCTGGGAGATGTGCCGATTTGTCTGTTGATTGATGGCACGTTTTCGGTGAGTGCTTTGGAAAAGTCTTATGGGGTGCGAGTGATCGATCGCACAACGGTTTCTGAAGAGGTTCTCAGAAAAAGAAGTTTTGGTTGGGGAAAAACTAAAATGATTGCTTTCTGGGAAAGTCCTTGGTCAAATTTTATGGTTTTGGATGCGGATACGATCGTCTGGGGCGATGTTCTGAAGTTGGCTAATTTTCAAGAATTTGATTTTATTGTAGATCAGCCTTGTTATGATTACTCGGATGCGGATGTTTCGGAATTTTTCTTTGACATTCCGGGCGTTGAACGACATTTTCCGAAGTTTAAGTGGTCTCAATCGCGATCGAACTATTTCTGTACGGGTACTTTTTTTGCTAAACGTGGTGTTTTTAGCTTGGAAGAATACATAGAAATTTTAGATTTTACGGCGGCAAATCCGGGGATATTTAAGTACGGAGAAATGGGGTTTTTGAACTTTATGATTTTCCGGGCGGCCGGGGAAAATCGCCTGCGGGTGCAGAATGTGGATATGCAGTTGTTGGTGCCGGATTTTGACCAGGATTTGCTGAGAAAGCGGTTTCCGGTGGAATCAAGCGGGCCTGCGGGCGATCGAACTGAGGCGACTGTGATTCACTGGTGCGGGCCGAAGCCGACTTTATCTACTTCTAAAGTTTACTCGGAACCGATGAATTTTTGCCGCCGCAAGTGTCAGGAGGATGTTTGGAACCGCACGGGTTTGGCGGCCGATATGTCGCTGCAAGTTGAGGATTGGCAGCGATCGATCTACGTGTATAAGAATAAGTTTAAGAAGAAGTTTCGCCAGTTGGCGGGAAACTAAGTAGAAATTTTTAAGACTTAGATCATTCCGGCTGCACCGGAATGACAAGCGAGGACACGGCAGTGCCGTTTCCCTACCCGACTTAATTGTAGGGACACGGCACTGCCGTGTCCTGATTTCGGGTAATATTAATTCCGATGCTACCAAATTTGATATCAGATATAGAGGACACGGCAGTGCCGTTTCCCTACGCCTGATTAATTGTAGGGACACGGCACTGCCGTGTCCTGATTTCTCTGCCGTGTCCTGATTTCTCGATCAAAATCGACAATTCAACCATCGAGGGGTAAAATTGGGCCGGATGGGGGCAAAACTTGGCGGTGAACGCTTATTTTGTGGCTTTCCCGCTGAGTTTGCATTTCGACGGCGATCGCCTCAAATTCGACTTCCATGCAGCCGTAGGGAATCTCTAATTCGATATTTGCTCGCACGTTTCCCAATCCGTTAGCTTTGAATTCGGTGATCCAGCGCGGGCCGTCGAGAATTAGGTAGGTTTGCCGATCGAACACCCAAATTTTCACATAAATCCGGGGCATTAATTCCGGCAGTTGCACTTGTACTTTTACGGAGGTGCCCGCGAGGATTTCGGCGCGTGGCAATTCCAGAATGGGCATCGGTACTAACTCGTCTTCTGACAAAACGTAGGGAGTTGGGGGAGTTGATTCTGCTTCGACAGTTGTGGTTTTTTGAGCAACTTTTTTCGGCGCAGGCGGTTCGTCAAAAACGACAAATTCTCGGGCTTCCGGGCTACTCGATTTGAGTTGGGAAATTGTGTCGATGCTTTTGGGTGGCGGCTGGATTGGGCTGCTTTCTTCCACAACGGTAATTGCTTCGCTGCTATCTGCGGCGGCTTTTGGAGTGGGGGAAAGGGTGGTTGCTTTGAGCCAATCGGGGGATTCGCTGTTGCTGGCTAAGGAACTGAGCCGCGACCAAAATCTATTCTGGACGTTTAAGGTTTGAAATGCCTTTTTTGAGGGTGCTGGCGCAGTTTCTGGGGCTGGTTTTTCTGGTTCGGCGCTGTTTTCTGGTTTTTGGTCGATCGCTCCGATTTCTGCTGTTTGAGGGGCATTTGGGAGGTCTAAGGGTTTGGTTTGTGGGTCGTAGCGAAGCGGGGCGTAAGCCATCGCCCCTGCGGCAGTTTGAGGTGCATTGGAGATGCTTGAGAGCAGTTGCGATCGGCTGCTGTCGGGCAGTTTGTTACCGAATGCGGGCAAATCTAGCCCGCGGGCACTTGGGGTTTGGCGGGAATTCAGTTGAGGGGGTAAGGGCTCGTTGGTTGGCGATTCGGCGGGAGATTGAGGGTCTAAGGATTTTTCTACTAGCTTGAGGAAGGATAGATTTGTGACTCTCCGAGGCGCTATTGATCCGGCCCAGGAGGGTTCGGCTTGATGCTTTTCTTCGATAAAATTGTCTTTAATTTCTTCTAGAAGATGCTCTAAACGGGCTGTAATTGTGAATAGTTTGGTGGCTAGGGTGACGCCGCCGCTGCTGAGTATTGCTTCTCCTAAAATTAGGCGGCTTTTGCACTCGGTTGAGATGTATGTAACGCAGGCAAAGATGCAGGGGGGAGCTTGTTCTGGCATCGGCTGCTGGATTTGGGCGAGAATTTTTGAGGTTTGGGGATCGCGTAGGTAGATTTGCAGTTGTGCTGAACCGATGAGTTGTTTTAGTTCTAGCGCTTCGGATTCCGGGATGAGAGTTGCTGTTTTTCGGGTGTTTTTGGGTGGTTGGGGAATGTCGATTTTGCCGGAAATGGTTAAGGGGAGACCGGGTTGAGTCACGAAGGTTTCTCGATCGAGCATGAGTTCGAGTTTAACCCCGGGTTTGACCGCAGGGGCTGGGGGACTCGGAAATTTGTAGATGCTGGGCTGCTGCGGTGTTGTTAAGGTTGGGAGTTGGGCTGCGGTGCGATCGACTGCTGCTGCGATTTGTTGGGGCGGGCGATCGGCAGAATCTGGGCTTTCGGTGGCTGACGCGGATGTTGTGGGTTCGGTTTGGTCGATCGGGCCACTTAGTTCGGATGTTTCCGATTCTGCGGGTAATACTTCTAACTGAACGCTGTACTGCCAAGGTTTTGCTGGTGTCGATCCCGGATCTGGCAAGCAGGAGAGTTCCCACATTCCCGGTTTGAGACGTGTGTAGGGAATGATCACGACTAATCCTTCGGGATTGGTGCGCGCCGATCGACTTTGGACTTTCCGCTGGGGGGCCACTTCGTCGAAGGATGTGTGGGCGATCCGAATTTCGATCTCGGTGTTGGGGTGCTGGATGCGAGCAACGACGCGATATTTGCCTTCTAGAATTTCCACGTCGGGGGTTTCTAGGGGCAACCAGGCGCGATCGCCTTCTTTCTGCAGCAAAAATTCTAATTTTTTCATCTTTATTTCCCCTTGAAGACCTCCGCTTTGTTGCTTAAAGGTAGGCGGTGGCTGGTTTTTAGGTGGCTACAGGTATTGAATTACTTTATGTTGTACAGTTTATCACTACTGAAGATAGAAAACTTAGTTAAACTTATCTCAGCTTCACCATACCAGAACATTCAGCACTTATACCATGACGCGGGCTGGTTTCTTATGATTTGTCTGTAAAATAAAGTAATGCCACTGTAGTCACAGTAGAAACGTATCGATCAATACCAGCCCCCCGATGAACCAAGAACGCCAGGAAGCCTATCTCAACCTCATCCAACAACTGCTGGATTGTCAGAGTTGGGAAGAACCAGAAATTTTAAGAGCAAACCAAGAATTACTCGATGCTGGCTTTTTGCAGGTGCTGAAAACAGCAGCCCAAATGTATTGGCAGGAGGGACAGGAAAATACAGCAAATTGGTTGATAAATCTGGGAAATCAACTGGTAGAAGCGTTTAATTTGTCACCAGAAGTGAATGAAGAACAGAACTTAGAATCTCTCAGCGAGTCGAATTTTCAGATTTATTGGCAATTTTTATTACAAGTGCTGCAAGCAACGCGAGAAAGTAACGGCGACGCTCAGGTTGTTTACCCCTTGCTGGCAGCTAACACAGATAAACTGAATCTAATTTTAGCAGAAATATTGTGCGATTTGATAAGTGCAACCTTGGAAGAAGTACAAGCAGATACAGTACAATCTATTGTAGTAGATATTGTCAATTTTAGCATTCTGATTCAGCAATTCCCCTTCGGGAAACAAGCCAGCAATATGGAAATAGCGATTACTGGCTATGAAATCGCACTCACTATAACAACCCGCGAAGCTTTTCCTGTTGATTGGGCAATGACGCAATATAATCTGGGTAATGCTTACTTTTACAGAATATTAGGAGAAAAGGCTGACAATATTGAACAGGCGCTCGCTGCTTATCATGAGGCACTCACTATTAGAACCCGCGAAGCTTTTCCTGTTGAATGGGCAACGACGCAAAATAATCTGGGTAATGCTTACTTGTACAGGATATTGGGAGAAAAGGCTGGCAATATTGAAAATGCGATCGCGGCTTTCAATGCGGCACTCACTGTTAGAACCCGCGAGGCTTTTCCTGTTAATTGGGCAGGGGCACAAAATAATCTGGGTGCTGCTTACACGGACAGGATATTAGGAGAAAAGGCTGACAATATTGAACAGGCAATCGCTGCTTATCATGCGGCACTGACTGTTACAACCTGCGAAGCTTTTCCTGTTAATTGGGCAATGACACAAAATAATCTGGGTAATGCTTACAGTAACAGGATATTGGGAGAAAAAGCTGACAATATTGAAAATGCGATCGCTGCTTTCAATGCGGCACTCACTATAACAACTTGTGATACTTTTCCTGTTGAATGGGCAATGACGCAAAATAACCTGGGGACTGCTTACAATGAAAGAATATTGGGGGAAAAAGCTGACAATATTGAAAATGCGATCGCTGCTTATCATGAGGCGCTCACTATAAAAACCCGCGAAGCTTTTCCTGTTAATTGGGCAATGACGCAACATAATCTCGGTGCTGCTTACAGTGACAGGATATTGGGAGAAAAGGCAAACAATATTGAACAGGCGATCGCTGCTTATCATGCCGCACTCAATATTTACACTCGCGAAGCTTTTCCTGTTGATTGGGCAATGACGCAAAATAATCTAGGTAATGCTTACAGTGACAGAATATTGGGAGAAAAGACTGACAATATTGAAAAAGCGATCGCTGCTTATCATGTCGCACTCACTATAAAAACCCGTGATGCTTTTCCTCAAGACAATGCGGAAACTTTAGCCAACTTGGGTCTGCTTTACTACAATGAAAAGCAGTTTCTTGCCGCTTACGATACCTTTGTCCAAGCCATCGAAACAGTGGAATCTTTACGCGGTGAAATTGTTTCGGGCGATGAAAGCAAACGCAAGCAAGCGGAAGAATGGAATCGGCTGTATCGTCGTATGATACAAACCTGCCTGGAATTAGGTTTTAATGACCAAGCCATTGAATACAGCGACAGAAGCAAAACCCGCAACTTAGTCGAACTCCTTGCCACCAACAACCTTTATCCTAAAGGTAAAATTCCCCCACAGCAGCGCCAAGAAATGCAACAACTACGACGGGAAATTGCCACCGAAAACCGTCGCCTCGCCACCGATTCCCAACCCGACTACACCCACATCAACCAACTGCGTCAGCGGTACAACGAACTTTACCCATTTGAACCCATCCGCTTTCACCAAATCCAAGCTCTCCTAGACGGTAACACCGCCATTATCCAATGGTATATCTTTGATGATTGTTTCCGCGCCTTCATCATCACCCACGACAACTCTATTATTTGGAAATCCTCCCAACTCGCTCTAGAGAATTTAGAGAATTGGATCGACGAATATCTACAAACCTACATCGCAATCAAACAAGCAGATCCCGAATCAGCAGAACAAAAAGACCTGCAAAATCAATGGCAAGATAGCTTAGATTTGGGCCTGCAAGACTTAGCTGAAATTTTGCATATTAACGAGATTCTCGCTCAACTCCCCGGCACAATTAACCAATTAATTTTTATTCCCCATCTCTACTTGCACCTATTACCCCTCCATAGTTTGCCAGTCAGTCCAGAAATCTGGCAGCACTTCCATCAAAAATCCAGCCCGCCTCCCAGCCATCCCTATCTGCTAGATTGCTTTAACAATGGTGTTCGCTACGCCCCCAGTTGCCAACTTCTCCAACAATTGCAACAACAGCAACGCCCTAAATTTGAACGCCTGTTTGCCATTCAAACCCCCACAGAAGACTTATACGAACAAGATTTAGGTTCTGTCGCAGCCATCAAAAAACAGTTTCCCGATTCTCCTTGTATTCTGAAGCAATCCCAAGCCAAAAAATCAGCAATCCTGAATATCGATGAAAACACAAATACCACAACCATTCACGAAAAACTGCTAGCATCTCACAGCGCCTTTTTCTTCTGTCACGGTTACTTCAACTTTAATTCTCCTCTAGATTCTGGGTTACAGTTAGCCGATGAAACCCTAACTTTAGCAGAAATTATCGAACACTTTGACCTCAAAACCTGTCGCCTCGTCACCCTTTCTGCCTGCGAAACAGGTTTAATCGATTTCGATAACATGAGCGATGAATACATTGGCTTACCCAATGGTTTTTTATTAGCTGGCAGTACCAATGTCGTCAGTAGCCTCTGGACTGTCAGTAGTGTTGCCACTGCCTTCTTGATGATTAAATTCTATGAAGAACTCCAGCAACAAACTAATATCGCCTTAGCGCTCAATACCGCCCAACGCTGGTTGCGGGATACAACCGTACAAGGATTTCTAACTTGGCTTGGTAACTCGCAACTAAGTGAAGATTGGCAAGAAGTGCTGATTGAACGCTTCAATCAAACTCCAGCCGAAAAGCGACCAACTGTAAAACCGTTCGAGCAGCCTTATTATTGGGCAGCTTTTTGTACCATAGGAAAAGGAGTGTAGTTAATGTCTGTCTATAAAAATAGCATCAACGCTTTTATTTACGTCCTAGAATCCAAGCCTGGTTTGATTCCACTCCCAGATTGGGATGAGTTAAATCAATTAGCGAGTAATCTCCCAGAAGATGCAGAGGAAATTTCCGAAACACTTCAAAATTGGTTGCAAGCAGAATCTCGCAGTCAGATTCGAGAAGCTTATCGGCAGCGGCGAAAAGAACTAGCAGCTCAACTTTCTATTAACTTGAACGGAACTTTAGGGATTGGTAATACCAAATCTTCTACTCCACCCAGTCAGCCTAGTGAATCTTCCAAAGAAATGCTGGAAAATGCGATTAAAAAGAACTCTCCCTTATTGAATTCTCCACCAACCCAGCCACAACAACCATGAAAATTTTCACCATCAGATTGGTAAAATTGTAGGTTGGGTTTCATTCCTCAACCAAACCCATGAAATCTATATTAGCGCGCCAGGGATTAGCTCGCCAGCCCAAACGTCCGCCAGGGATTTAAATCCCACAGCGAGTAGCGAAAGTCCACGCTTTGTGGACTGAAGAACTATCGATTATTTATTGGTGTTACAGTCGGTTTTTAACCAAGATATTGCATCATTCTCAATAATACCTGTAGGGGCGGGTTCGCCAAAGACCAAAAACGAAGCAAACAGGTTAGATAAACCCGCCCTCCCCCACGAATAACCCCCATGTTGAAATTGGTGCAATATCTTAATTCTTAACCGACTTTCGCTATTAGCTTGAAGATTGATTTTCCGGCAGATCGATAAAAAACCAGCGCTCGATTTGATGATCCTAAGAAACTATATTTTTTTGATTTTTAATTCCTCACACCCCAAAAACAGTGAAAAACTTCACCATCAGCCTCTATGCCTTTCACCTGCGCCATACTCTCACCGATGCTCCCAATGAAGTTGATGCCAATGCCAACCTTTTGTGGGAAAATCTAGCCAAATTAGGTACAGTAACTCTACCGTTTTCTGGTTTAAATAATTTACATTCAAAGCTGATTTGTTACCAAAATGGTAACTACGAACCCCAGCGCGAACAAGAACGACAAACGGAATGGCTGAGCGATTCTGGTAGTAGCATCGATTTGGGCAGTTTTCCCACCACAGAAGGCTTCAAAATCCAAGGCAATCTTCAGCCTTTCCGACTCCACGATACCTACGCCGTTGACCTCAGTTTGTCCCCACAATCGCCCCAGATTTCAATTGACGTACCCCAACTGCAACTGTTCAAACCCGCTAGCTTATTACCCACCTCAATACAAGCCTCTCTCGGACAAACAATCTGGATTTATGGAGAAGTAGATGCCAGCGAAAATAGTCAGGAACTTGCTGAAAAAATTGCAGTAGCATTGCTAGCAGGAACCAATTTAAATCGAATTGAAGTGGGTAAAGACAAACTCTTGGGCAGTTTGTTATTTGAATACCAAACAATCGACCCCGACGACCCCAAAAATCCGGCGAAACAATGTCAAATTCTAATATCGTTGAATAATAGTCAAGCCGACACGCTAACATGGGCAGGACAAGCCTACGACTGGCTGCGAGATTTGATGTTATGTCGCCATAAAATCCTCTATATCAATCACCAAGCTAGGGAAAGGTATCCGCAAGCAAAAGAACTCTACGCCAAACTAGAGCAACAAATGCGAGAGTTTCCCACCCAAATTGCTGACCCAATAACCCGCCTAGAAACCCTCAAAAACCTATTGACAAAATTGCCATTAGATGATGTTGATTATAATCGCTGCCTGGGAGACATCAAAACACACCACACCGCAATTACTACTAACACTAAAAACTACGAAACTTGCCTAGAGAAAATCAAGACCATTGGCGATGTTCCAAAATTTTGGCAAGATTTTCTCGATCGCACCTGCAACCAATGGCAGGCTCAAATTCAAATCGATCTCGACTACCTTTCTCCAGGTCAAGATTTATTTGGGCAGATGGTTGATACAATTCGAGGTGTGGTAGAAACAGAACAAGCCGAAAGCGATCGCACTGCCGAATCAACTGCTCAAAAACGCCAACAAAGATTAGAGCTATTAATTACTGTTGCCAGTACGGGTTTAGCCGTCAGCGGAATTTCTTCTCAAGTGGCTAACGAACCTGCTAAGACCATCTTGACTCAGCTTTTTCCAGCGCAATTTCGGGAATCCCCTAAGCCTGAATCTCTTAGTTATCTTGTCACCAGTTTCTCTCCTATAGTCTTTCATTTGTTGGTAGGAGTTATCTTTGCCATTCCTTTAGGTGGCATTGTATGGGGAATCCAAACCGATACGATCGGTACAATTTGTAGGTTCATAAAAAAACTGGCAAATCGCCATCCGTGAGCAGGCAGCGCCAGCATTGATTTGAGATAAAATAGCTGCGATCTTCTAAATCTTTTTCGGCTTGCTGGGAAAGGCGATAACGATTCACAGGTACTTACTCCTGTTTTAGGCGTTGTTGCCCGCGTTGTTTTATTGTCACCAGAAGATTCGGCAGACAAGAGTCATCGTACTCTGTATATTGTCCTGTCTGAAGCTGCCCGGCGCCGATCGCGATTTCCTGCTTCAGGGTTTCTCGATCGACCTTTGTAATATCTGAAGTTTGATTTGGAGTTAGAAGTTTATGGATCAGGATGTGGCGCTCTTCCTCGGTAAGAGCCAGGATAATTTCGGTGAGGGTATCGATGAGTTGAGTGTTGATAGTGGCGGCTTCGGTCATATGCGATCGGAGAATGGTTGCATTAGAGGATGGATAACGTTATTTTAACTTAGCCATTTTCAGTCATAATTTACCAAGGACTGCCGATAATGCTGAAAGCTGCCCAATAGTACGGGTGGGATAAATCTTTGCTGTCGAGTTTGGGGATGGACGAGGGCAAGGGAGTTTCGCCCCTGGAACTTCGCAGTTGACGGTTTTCGATCGTCAGTTTGCCTTCAATTGCAGCAATTTGCGATCGCCGCATCGCTTCAGCTTTAATGGTTGGAGGGTCTTTGGGCGTGCTGTTTTTTAATTGCTGGTAAAATTCTGTCATCAACGCCAGAGTCCCCGCATCGCTGACGTACCACAGGCTGGCGAGGGCTGATTTTGCTCCCGATTGCAGCGCTAAACCGGCAAATCCGAGTTCTGCTTCTGGGTCTCCCAATGCCGTTCTACAAGCGCTTAATACTAACAGTTCAAGGGGCGGATTGTTCCATTTCAAATCTCTCATTTGATTGAGTGTAAGTTGGGTGTCCCAAAATTGAATGTAGGAGTTCTCTGCGGCTTTGGGGCGGAATTCGGCATGGGTGGCGAGGTGGATGATTCCATATCTTTGTTGCAGTCGCTGGGATTGCAGGTTTACTATGGTGAAATCTTCGTTGATAAAAGATTGACCGGGCCACTGTCGGGCGATCGCGCTCAATTCTAACGGCACTGCCGGCAGCGGTTCTTTGTTCGCCGTTTCTGAGAAATTTGAAGCTCCCATTGCTAGGACTTGGGTATTTTTGAGGTCAGTATAATTACTGTCTGTGAGTTTGAAGGCGGGGATGCGGGAGAGGCTATATTTTTGGATCAGAAATTGCTGTCCGTCGTGCATTGCTGCTAGCGGTACGGTTCGCAAACCTTCGCCCACGCAGAACAGCAAGGTTTCAATTTTTGCTGTTTGCAAATCTGTTTCTAGGGGGGCAATTATCCATTGGTAAAGTTTTTGGGCTGGTTCTAGATAGCTGGTGGTGTTGATTTTTCTGGGGTTGGTGATTTCGCTGTTGAATTCTTTAACTACTGACAGCAAATTCTCTTTTTTGGCTGACGGGATGCTGCGGAGGATTGGCGGGCGATCGGGCAATATTAAGATTAATTCTAGTTGGTCTGTGCGCGGGATGGCGTAAATTAAAGCTGGTTTTTTCTTGGTTTGAGTTGCTAGACGGGAGAGAGTTTTTGATATTTCTGCGGCCGTTTTGGCGCGGGCCCCAAAGTCTTGTTTAAAGTATTTTTGATAGTCTTCTTCCCAGTCTAGTTCGATTCTGGTGACGGCTTCGGTGAGGTTTCCCCGATCGAGCAAATTTCTCATTTCTTGCCCGTTCAGCCCGCCCTGGCCTGTATTTTGGGCAATTGTAGCGAGGTTTGCAGTGCTCCAGCAGAAAAATATTGCTGTCAAACAGTAAAAAATCGCTGTTTTAATTTTTTTCTGAATCGCGTGTTTTGGGCGGTGCTGCGGGGATTGGTGGTGCATGGTTTTGGGGCGGTAAATGGCGCAGTTGGCAAGCAGCAGTTGGGAAAAGTTTGGATGTAGGTGGGAATGTTCGACTGTGCTGGCGAGCCGCCCGATCATAGCATTCAATACAAACCCCAAATATCTGCTGTAGGGTGCGCCATAAGCATCGCCGAAATCCCAACGCCAACAAATTCGCGGTTTGTAGGGACACTCCAAAAGCCCACAGGTGTCAACTTAAGCTGAAAGCCTTGAGAAATCTCGTTTTTAGACCACTGCTAGATCCCCCTAAATCCCCCTTAAGAAGGGGGACTTTGAGTGCTTCATGTCCCCCCCTTCTTAAGGGGGGCTAGGGGGGATCTGGCCTTAATAGTCAAACCGCCGTCTCTGACTGGGTTTAACGTTAAGTTGACACTAATGGGCTTTTGGAGTGTCCTGACATCTATAATATAAACTTTTGTAAATTATGCAGCGATTTTGCATAAAAATCCCAGATCCAGACAGATAGAGGAATAGAGGGCTATGCAGGAGGATGCGATCGATCTCCCGGAGGGGTCGCACCAGCCAATCTCGCGCCGAGAGAATTAGCGGATTCCGCGACTTGCATAGCTGGTTGAAGACAATTTTTCTGAGTATCCTTGGAACAAGATATGTCTAGTAACGGTGAAATTGACGATCGGCTTAAACAGCTAGCTATAGCTGCTAAAAATCACCCGCCTAAAACTGTAGAGCGACAAAAAGCTGTTACCAAATTATTCATGGAGCTGGAAAAGTATAAAATCATTAATATTCCCAAAAATCGGAGTTTTTCCTACGATGATTATCAGGAGATTCTTGTCGAAGCAAAACAGGATTTGATGTTGCGGATCTGCAAGGAAGTTCACAATTACCGACCCGAGAAAAAAGTCAGCCAATGGGTAAACTTTTTGATGATTAAATGTTTTCAAGAAGCTACACCTAAAGTTATAGGTGTAAAGGATTTAAAACCTTTATACTATGGAAATATGAACTTAATCTTCAACAAACTACAACAGCAAGCTGAACCTGACTCCTATCGAATTGAAGAAGCTTTGATCGAGATGATTCAAGAAGACCCGGACGATGCTTTTAAAAGCGAAGCGATGACAAAGTACCCGCACGTCAATTTTCAATTATTGCTTGTGAAAAGAGTGGTAGAAGATGTATGTTGGCAGCAGACATCCAAAGATTTAGGAGTAAGTGTCTCAAATTTGAGCAGTTTTTATCGGAGGTCTTTGGAGAAATTTACGCCCCGATTCAGGGAATACTTATAGGATATGGAAAACTCAAAAGCAGAGATGGATTATGAATAACACAGAAGTTGATTTTGGTTTGACAATTCCGATCGCCCCAGCAGCACGGCGCAGCGCTCAAACCCTCTCCCAGCAACAAAACGACCCCAAAAAAGCCAAACAAGTTTACCTGAATGCTTTGGCCGTACACTGCGTCGATTTTTACTTTCAGTGTTTGGAAATAGAGACAGATTTGGCCGCCAGCGGTATTTGGAATCCTGTAGTCCAGAAATTCATGGATGTTGCGGATTTGGATGTCAAAGATATCGGCAAATTGGAGTGTCGGTGGTTAGGCCCCGGTGAAGATTTGGTCTCGATTCCGGCAGAAGTGCGATCGGACAGAATTGGTTACATTGCAGTAGAGATGACTGAATCACTCCAAGAGGTGAAGTTGCTGGGATTTGTACCAACAACCCAAACAGAAAAAGTTGCAGTGAGCGAGTTAAAATCCCTCGACCAAATGCTAGAATACTTAGACGAACTCAAGCCTGTAAATCTCAGTCACTGGTTGCAAAATGTTTTTGATACAGGTTGGCACACAGTCCAAAACCTGTTCGAGTCTGAACCAGAATTGCAGTTTGCTTTCCGCAGCCCCCAAGTTTTAGGAATGACTGCTTCAGTCACTGGAAATCGGCCAATCAAGCGAGGCAAATTGCTCAGCTTGGAGCGGGGAAAAGAGCAAGTGGCTTTATTTGTGGAATTGATGACAACTGATGCACCAGATATCGATATTTCCGTAGAGGTTTATCCCACAAATGGTCAAAAAAACTTGCCTAACGATTTGCAGTTAATGGTGCTAGATGATGAAGGTGAAACTCTGATGCAGGCTAGAGCAAATAAAACCGAAAATCTGCTATTTGAGTTAAGCGGAGAACCGGGGGAACATTTTACCGTCAAGTTGGCTTTAGGCGATGTCAGCGTGACTGAAAACTTTTTGATCTAATCGTCAGCTATCAATTTGGGGGTGTAAGTTATGGATAAGTTAATTGTTTTGAAATTAGACGGAGATTGCGAACAAGGTTTTCGCTGCACTTTGAAAATTGGGGAAAACAATCAATTTCCGTCTACGGATTTTACGGGAAGCGAAAACTTGCCTCCAAATTCACAATTAGCAGCTTTTGAAGAAGAACATTGGCGAGAAAAATATCGAGCTTTGGGATCGCATTCCCGCCGTCGCCAGCAAAATTTGGTGCATCTAATCTACCCGTTTTTGCAGCCAGATACTAAAAAAAATACTGCTGTGAAATCGGTGATTACAGGATTGTCTTTTCGGATTAAACCTAAAAAGATTAGCAGTAGGCCTTCTCTAAATGATTGCAAAGAATCTGGAGAAAAACTAGCTCAGATGATGAATGATTGGCTGAATTCTCCTGAGTTTGCCAAGGTTGACAGGCTGATTGGCGATAGTTTAAATAGAGATGAAGAGGCAAGAGTGCTGATTTGTACGGATGACAAGCACTTACAAAAACTGCCTTGGAATCGGTGGAATTTGTTTACAAAAAGATTTCCGAAGGCTGAACCTTCCCTGAGTCAATTAAATTATGTAAAATCAGAAATTCCGCGAAAACCGATTCGCAAATCTCGGGTGAAGATTTTAGCGATTCTGGGAAACAGCACTGGAATTAATGTCACCAAAGACAGGAAAATTTTGGAAAATTTGTCTAATGCTGATGTCAGATTTTTAGTAGAACCGAAACGGGACGAAATTAACGATAGACTTTGGGAAGAAGCTTGGGATATTATATTTTTTGCGGGACATGGTGAGACTGAGAATGATACTGGAAAAATTTATATTAATCAGACGGACTGTTTGACTATTGATGAGTTGTGGTACGGTTTGAGAAAAGCGGTAAATAATGGTTTGCAATTGGCAATTTTTAACTGCTGTGATGGATTGGGTTTGGCGAGAAATTTAGATGATTTTCAGATGATTCCGCAAATGATTTTGATGCGGGAGTTAGTGCCGGATTTTGTAGCTCAAGAATTTTTAAAGTGTTTTCTGAAAGAGTTTGTGGATGGTAAGTCTTTGTATGCAGCGGCGAGGGAAGCGCGGCATCGGTTGGAGGGTTTTGAGGATCGATTTCCTTGTGCTAGTTGGTTGCCGATAATTTGGCAGCATCCGGCGGCGGTTCCCCCTGTTTGGAATGATTTTTTGCTTGAGCCTAATTCGCCTGTTGTTGCGGAGGTTTTGACTGCGGTTGTTACTCCGAAAAGACCGCAGGTTAAGGGTTTTTCGCGGTTGCGAGCGGTGGTTTTGGCGAGTGCGGGGTGCAGTCTGGCTGTGATGGGAGCGCGCTCTCTGGGGGTGCTGGAGCCGCAAGAATTGTTAATGCTCGATCGGCTAATGAGACAGCGCGAACCAGAATTAATCGACAATCGGCTGTTGGTTGTGGAAGTCCCAGACAAGGATGCTGGCAAGTACGGTTATCCTCAAACCGATGGTACTTTAGCGGTAGCCATCGACAAATTGCAGCAGTTGAAACCTTTAGCAATTGGTTTGAATATGCACCGCAATTCGGCAAGAGAACCGGGACGGCAAAAATTAATTTCCCTGTTCGATAACAATCCTAACATTATTACTATATGCAGCTACAGTTCCACAAAGGATAAAAATTTCGATCCACCGCCGGAGTTTTCCGAAAATCAATTAACAAATCAAGTTAGTTTTAGCAATCTATCCAAGGATGAACAGGGAAACGAAAAAGGTAACAGCATTCGTCGCCAATCTCTATCGTATCAGCCCAAACTTTCTGATTTCACTAATAATTGTAAAAGTCCCAACAGCTTCAGCTTGCTGTTGGCTTTGCGGTTTTTGGAAAAACAAGGCATAAAATCAGAGACAACTCAAAATGAAGAGTGGCGAATTGGTGCAGTTACTTTCCCGAGATTGGCGAATCGTACAGCAGGTTATCAAGATTTAAAGGGGTCAGTCAATCAAGTATTACTCAACTACCGCGCTAACTCCAAACCTGCTTTAAAAGTGACGCTTGAAGAAGTATTGTCAGGGAAAGTAACCTCTGATTTAGTCAAGGATAAAATTGTCTTGATCGGCCACACTTCGGAAGCTTCGAGAGAGTCTTTTGATACTATTTATGGTAAAATGCCGGGAGTGTGGATTCACGCTCATATGGTGAGTCAAATTCTCAGTGCTGTCATTGACAAAAGACCGCTATTGTGGGTTTTGCCTCAATGGCAGGGGATACAGTGGGGAGATGGTATTTTTGTGTGGTTGGTGGCTGTGACGGGCGGATTGTCGATCGGGCGCGGACGATCGCCCTTAATCTTAACGATCGCAGGTGCTGCTACAATCTTTGTGGTGTATCAAGGCTGTATGGCAATTATGGCTTTCGGCGGTTGGATGCCTTTGGTTCCTTCAGTTTTGGCTTTAGTGGCGACGGGTGGTATTTTGTTTATGTACGATCGATCTTAAGTATTCTCAGTAGTTGAAATCGCGTCTCTACAAACGAAACCTCGGCGGTTGAAACCGCGTCTACACAAACAAAGTCCGCCTCCGCGGACTGGGAGAAAAGAGTGGTTTTATGTATAAAATGCAATTGCAGTTAGTGTTGGCTTTAATTTGGGCGATGGCTTACGCCCCGCTACGCTACGAGTCTGGATTGCCGATTACAAATTGGACGTATTCTCCCATACAACAAATATCCAAAACAACTCAAACACCTCCAGATCCTAACACTACACCAGGAGGTGGACTCGACCCATCAAACTCATCTTGCCAAAAAACTAAGCAGCCGCTAACAGCTTTAATCCCTCCGAACAACCTAGGATTAACAACTTCTGCAAGTCCTACTTTTTGGTTTTACATTCCCTACATTCGCGAAGACATAAAAAGGGGAGAATTTGTAGTCTTGAGTCAAGACGAGAAAACTGTGATTTATGAGACAACTTTTCAGTTATCTCAAACTCCTGGAATCGTTAGCATTACTATGCCTTTATCCTCAGAATCTGGTTTAGAAGAGAGTAAAATTTACCGTTGGTTCTTAAGAATCTACTGTACTAAAAGTAGAACTTCTAATGCAGATTTGATTGTAGATGGATCGGTAAAGCGGGTGGAAATGACGGCGGAAAGAGAGCGCTTAATTAATGCAGCCTCGCCTGATATTTGGTACGATTCATTGACTCGTTTGGGCAATGTATTGTTAACTTCGCCACAAAATGAAAAATTGAAAAATGATTGGAATAAACTGTTAGAATCTATTGGGCAAAAAGAGTTAAGTAAAGAACCGTTAGTAGGCTCGGTTTTGATAAATAAGGACTAAACGTATTACTAACCTAAATCAGGAGACGGCAGTGCCGTTTCCCAAAAATTAATCACGGTTGGTAAACGGCACTGCCGTCTCCTCTATATCTATTCCGGCGCAGCCGGAATAGATATCACAACCAATTACCAACCAAAATATACGTGCCCCAAATATTAGGCGCAGGATATCTTTCAAACAGCGATTGCTGTGCAATATGCAGCGCTTTTGCCCTCGTCATTCCGGGTTTTGATAGTTCATCATAAAACTTTAACATCAGTTCCGTATTCGGTGCATCCCGGGCTTCCCACAAGGTAGACAAAGTGCTGCGAGCACCCGCACGAATGGCAATTCCCGCAAGTCCTAAAACTGCTCGGTTGTCTCCTGCTGCTGTTTGACAAGCGCTCAAAACTAGCAGTTCAATGTTATTCGATCGATCTTCATTTTTAGTTTCGATTAAGTTGGCGATATCTTGACCTTTGAGGAGTTGTTTGTAAGCGACAATATAAGTTTCATCGGGATCGGAACTGAATTCGCCGTGAGTCTTGAGATGCACTGCTGAAAAGTTGCCTGTTTGCAGGTAATTTTGAATGTTGGCTTTGGTAAAATTTGTGTCTAGCAAAGGTTTATTTGCCGGAATTTTATTGGCAATACCCTCTAATTCTTCTCTGAGTTTATGGATAGTTTCAAAGTTTTTACCGTCAATGTTTTGCGGTTCACCGATGCCGCCGACGAAGACTTTTAGTTTTTTTGCTAGCGGTTGAGGTGCAAAAAGTTCGAGGCTGGGTGAAATGCCGATCGCATATTTATCTTCTACTAAATACTTCTCGGTTTTCGCGTTGTAAAGCACTGTCATCGGTATGTTCCGCAGATTCCCATCCAGGACAAATACTAATGTTTCAATTTGAGGGTTTTGCTTGAGTTGCGGTTCTAGTGGCTCAATCAACCATTTGTATAGTTTCTGCGATTCAGCTATTACCTTGGGGGTTTTTCCTCGTTCTCTCAAGTTTGATTGCAAGTTGTGGATTGCAGTTTCTAGGGTTTTTCTAGAAACGGGAGTTTCGTAATATGCCAGCGGCTGTCCGTAAACTTGAAGAATGATTGCTATTCTGTTTTCTAGAATAATTGGATAAATCAAGGCAGCTTGCTTGTTAGCTATACGATCGATTGGCAATGAAAGTGAAACACTACACCGCAGAAAGTTTTCGATTTCTGCTAGTTGCAGCGCGTCTATTTGTTTGATTGCTTGTTCGAGATTTACCGCATTTGGTTGAGTGTTTCCCTCGGTTGTCAAGAGTAAATCTACGAGTTCGCGGTAAACTGGTTCGGCGTTGTCTCGGAAGGAAAACTGCACGTCGGGATTGACGGCAATTAAATCTTTTCGCAGCGATTGGAGGGTTTGAACTGATGCTTGATACGCAGCGATCGCACTTTTTGCATCTCCCTTGCTTTTCACCGTCAATCTTCCCAATTGCCACTGCCATTTATAGGCAAGATCCGCTGCTTGGATCGACTGTGCAATGCCCAAAGCTCGATCGGTTAATTGTCTGGCCTCGGATATTTGCCCGGTTATTTCGTACAACTCGCCGAGACTCCCTTTCGCATAGGATTCTGCCCGCAAATTGCCTAATTTATTAGCATCATTAGCGGCGGTTGCCAAGAGTTGAGCAACATAAATTAATGCTGGTGGTTCGACATTTTTGCGCGGGGATTGGACAGCGCAGCGGTTGACTGCGGGCGGGAAAGGCCATTTCATCGTATCGATGTGGGGATCAATGACTTGCACTGTCAAGCAACCGAGACTTTCGGCAAAGTTGATGCGATCGTAAATCGATTGTGTACTGGCGGGCAAATTATCAATTTTTGACTTAATTTCTTGCCACAAATTGCCGATATCTGAGTTGGGGAGATTGCTCACCAGCAGGCTCAGTTTATTTAATTTAGCTTGTAACTGTTCGGTTTGCCCAGAAGAGGCGATCGCCCTTTCGTAAAAATCTAAAGCTTTCTCATAATTAGCTCCAGCATCCTGCTTAATATCTGCTTGCCGCTTCCCGAAAGCGCGCTGAGTGTTTCCTAAACTGAGATATGCACCACTAACAGCAGAATCGAGTTGCAATTTTTGGGCGGCGACTAAACTGCGATTTAAGATGATTTGTGAATTTTTCAAAGCACCAGTCAGTCGCAATACATCGCCTAAAATTCTCAACCCAGATGCGGTGATTTCAGTGTTTGGCAACTTTTCAATAATTGCTGTTTCTGTCGGAGATAACTGGTTGTCAATTAAGTTGACACAATCAAAGTTAGCCAAATCTAAAACTGGGAGTAAAGTATTGCAAGCTTGGCGGTAAAGTCCCGCTGATTGGAGATTTTGGGCGGCGACAAGTTGGCGGCGGAATATTTCAGTTTTGCCGTTGGCTTGAATTATAGCAGAAACAGGTACTTGTAAACAACACAAAAAAGCCGTCAATCCTACCAATAAACACCAAATTTTCCACCTGCTCGTATTCATCTTACAAATAACCAATAACAATTAACAACTGACTAATCACCACAATTTAACAGCTTTGCCAAAACATTTCGCGTTATCTGCTGAGCTCCGGGATTTACCAAAGGCGATCGCAATTGTGGCGCATTGTAATCGTCCAATCCCCACGCCCACTGCATCGAACCAGTCGCGAATACTGTCGCCCCCGAATTTGCTGTATAAACCGTCATGTCAGCATACCGAGTGCCGCCACCGTACGGGTAGGTCGAATGAGCGAGCCGAACTATATTTTTAGGAGCATTCCCAAACATTCGATCGACTTCGTAACCCAACAATCCCGGCAACTTGTCACCGTTTTTTAACCCAGTTTTTTCTAGCAGCCAATCGGGGGCGCTTTCATCAATCACAATATCAGCATTAACTTGAAATGTTTCATACATGACTCCGATCAAAGCATCTTCAGGACTACCGACAGTGCGATCGCGCCAGCGAGTTGTGACTAAAGAATAAAGTTCTGGGGATTGATAATTACTTGTGGCTATTTGAGGGCGTTCTGGTTTGCCGATGCCGTAGTTTAATTGCCCGCCCGCCGCTATTTCTATCGGCAAATTAACAGCGTCAAATTCTGCTTTAAATCCGCCCAGAGGGTCTAAATCTGCCATTTCTTTATAAGCAACTACAGTTCGGTTTACGTCGCCATTAATCCGGCTGGGTTCTAAGCGAATCTGCCAATAGCAAATATTAGCACCAAAAAATCCGAGACTAACGCCTTCATCTCTAGCTGCTTCTATATTTCTACGCATATCTCGCGACCAATATTCGTCGTGTCCAACGGACAAAAATGCTTTGTGAGACAACAGCAATCGGGAGTTAAAATGGGTGTCGATATTGGTGGCATAGGTAACATCGTAGCCTTCTTTTTCCAGCCACCTGACCATATTACACTCCCAACCAGCGCTCGAAGTTCTCCTTTTTGGCTGAAAGTTTGTCAGAAATTCCCCCGCACCTATACCGTAAGCAGCTTTGCGGTTGGGACTCATGGCGTAGGGCCGATTAAAAGAAACTTTGTAGGCTTGTTTGGCACGACTGTTCCAGCGGTAAAGAGATTTGTAGCCCCAATTGTTGTAGGCTTGATAAGTGGTGACGCTGGATTGAAATAAAATGTCGGATTTGCGATCGTCATCCCGGACTACAAAGATGATATAACTTTGCTTTCCGGTTCGGCTAGCGGTTAGTTTGGCTAAATAAATGCCGCTTGTCCAGTCATCAGCACGATCAATTCGCAAAATATACGGGTCTTTCCAATCACATTCTATTAGTCCCGATGCTTCATCTTCTCTCGGCGGAGGCTGTCTGATTCCCTTGCGCGTAATTGGGTCATTTATCCGCCGGCCGCCGAGTCCGTTGTACCATCCGGTGCGGAATATTTCTACGGTATAATTCGGTTCTTTAGTATTGACAAATAGTTTAATTTCGCCGCCGATATTGACGCTGGTCAAAGAAGCGTAACCTTCGATTTCTCCCTTGATAGCCGGATTTTCTAACTCCCAGTCTGCGGTGCCGGGTTTTTGGTTTTCTCGGGCTGTGGGATTGGTGGCGATAGCACTTTTTTCAGAATTTGAATAGTCTTGAGAATGTGCTGCGGTGTTATAGAAAAAAGGGGCTGCTAAGCCGATCGCAAAAGCTTTCAGAAACTCCCGGCGGCGCAATTTCCAGAATAGTTTAACTGTCACGGTTAATAAGTATAGAATTTTACAGTTGGATTTTCGCGTAGCGGGCGTAACTTTACTTTGCATTAGCCCAAGAAACATCATACCTTAGACAGATTGTGTTCGAGATTACTCGATCGAGTGCGATTGGGCTCCTTTTCGAGAGGATGCGTCTTAGTATTTCTTCACATAGCATGATTTCGGTCTATGATGTATGCCTTATGGTCTCCTTCTATTCAAAGCCCGTTACCGCGTACCGCTGATGAGTGAACAAACCAATCCACCGATATCGCAACCAGTTTCTCGACGAACCGCCCTCAAATTCCTCGGAGTCGGTGCCGCCGGCGGAATGCTGGGTTACTCTCGATTTTCCAAGCCAGAGCCCGCCGTTTTTGTGCAAGATTCCCTAGACTTGCCGCGAATGCTGAATAACCGCAAAACCGTTGCAGTTGTGGGTGCAGGCTTGGCCGGGCTCGCCTGTGCTTACGAACTCTCCCAGCGCGGTTTCGCCGTCACGCTGCTCGACAAATCGCCCCAACTAGGCGGCAAAATTGCTAGTTGGCCGATACAAGTCGGGAACGAAACCTTCATGATGGAACACGGTTTCCACGGTTTTTTCCCACAATATTACAACCTCAAAAGTGTGGTTGAAGAACTAAAAATTACCGATAACTTTGTATCTTTAGAATCCTACGCCGTTGTGTTTCGAGACGGCAAATACCAACCAGAAGTTTTCCGTCCCAACCATTCAGCTTTTCCCTGGAACATAGTTGACTTGGCGATATCTTCTCCCAACCGGCTCAAGTGGGGAATCAATCTCACAAAACCCGCTCACTGGCAAGTGTTTCGAGAAATCGGCGGTTTTCAAACACAAAAAAGTTTCGCTAGACTCGACAACATATCAGTTGCTGACTGGGTAAAAGGTGAATTTCCGCGCGGGCTTTACGACTTGTATTTTCTGCCTTTTGCCAAATCCAGCCTCAACGCTCCCGACGAATTGAGCGTGGGAGAATTAATGCAATTTTTCCACTTTTATTTCTTCGGAAATCCGGAAGGTTTGGCATTCAACGGCACGCGGCAAGATATGGGAACCAGTTTGGTGCAGCCTATTGCTAGAGCTATTGAAAGCAAAGGTGGAAAAATATTAACAGATGTCGCCGTTAGTAACATTCACTGGGAGAACGGCCAGATTGATTCTCTGAGTTATCAGTCAGGAGACGTGCAGAGTAAAGTACCTTTTTGGGTGAAGCGAAACGTGCTGTTAACTGACAGCAACTCTACGGAATATTTCGGAGCTGGGGACAGCGTATTTGCCGCCGCACCGTCGGGGAAAGAAGCAATTTCTCTGAGCTGCACTCACCAAGGTTGCACAGTTAAAAAACAAGAGGACGGTCAATTTCACTGTCCTTGTCACGGGGCAGTTTTTGATGCCGAAGGGCGAGTTATCAGCGGGCCAGCTCAGCGGGATTTGCCTCGATTTAAGGTAGTTGATAAAAAAACAGATGAGGTACAGTTAGCCGCAGTCGCTGACAATTCGCAGCCGCAGAATGCGGGAGAAATATTGAAGGCTGATTACTATGTTTTGGCGGCGGATGTTCCGGGGATGCACCATTTGTTTAGTTTGGCTAGCGGTGAGGTGAATCCGCAGGTGCAAAGCCGGATTGAGAGCTTGAAAATAGCCGATCCGTTTGCGGTAGGCCGTTTTTGGTTCGATCGCGAATTTCCTTGGGAACACAGCAATTTCAGTTCGCTTTCCGGCTACAAACTGACTGACAGCATTACGCTTTACCATAAAATTCAAGATCAGTTCATCGAGTGGAACAAACAAACTGGCGGCAGTGTTGTGGAATTGCACGCTTACTGTTACAAGGAGAAGGAATTTCCGAACCAGGAAGTTTTACTCGCTACGTTTGAGCAAGAATTGTACGAAATTGTACCGGAATTAAAAGCAGCAAATATGCTGCACCGGGAACTGGTAAATCAAAAGAATTTCTCGGGTTATCCGCCCGGTAGTTATGCGGAAAGACCAGAGACTTGCTGCGATGTTCCTAATCTTTTGTTTGCGGGAGATTGGGTGAAAATGCCGTTTCCTTGCGGTTTAATGGAAAGAGCTGTGAGCAGCGGTTTGTTGGCGGCTAATGCTATTTTATATCAGGAGGGTTTGCAGAGGCGATCGCTCTTGACCGTGAATCCCGAAGGCGTGCTGAAAATTTAAGGTTTGCAGTGAGGACTTTAGCACTGAGATTTTTACGGCTAAAGTTTTTACTGCAAACACCCCGATCGCAGGATTAAGGGTCAATACGCTTGGGTTAACACTGTTAATTGCCCGGAGATCCCCCTAAATCCCCCTTAAGAAGGGGGACTTTCACCCCCCCTTTCCCCCCCTTTTAAAGGGGGGCTAGGGGGGATCGGTCTTATCTGAACCGTATTGGATTAAGGGCGATCGCTTTGCTCAGGAGAGTTGGTAATATTAGTAACAACTCAGATCGGTTACAGTTTGTGGCTGCGGTTTCGCACAGGAGAAAAAGCAGAGGTTGCGAACAAAAAAAATATCTGCGTCGATCGGGGTGCATCTGCGGTTAAAATATTGAATGAGTATAAAGCAATAATAGATGCTAAAGAGTCACTGGAAAATCCGCAATAAATCTGTACCGTTTGATGCTTTTGCAACTGAATACGATTTCGCTGCTACTTTGCAAAGCAAGAACGATTTCTTTACTAAAAACCTATCTACCAACAAAGCTACAGCATTAGATATTGGCTGCGGTTCAGGAATTTTGGCTTTTGAATTAGCCAAATATTACGAGAATGTAGTGGCGGTCGATTTGTCAGAAAAAATGCTAGATATAGCCCGTCAAAAACGCGCCGCACCCAACATTGAATACATCCAGATGGATGTCAGCAGCTTAGAACTCGATCGCCAATTCGATTTAATCGTGAGCGCCTCCACTTTTCACCACCTAAAACATCTCCCCAGCACGCTCCTCTCAATTAAAAAAATATTAAATCGGCACGGTAAAGTCGTTTTTTTAGATAATGTCTCGGAAGTCGAAACACCTGGTACAATAGGCTATATAGTACGTGCTGCGAGAGATTATATTCCCGACTGTTCCAAATACGGATTTCGCAATGCTTCAAGATTATTAAAGTTTCGATTGTCGCCTAGTTGGTTGAAGCATTTAGCTAGCGACAGGTATTTGTCAGAAGGGAGATTTAAAAAAATTTACGGTCGTTACTTTCCGGGCTGTTATTTTGTAAAATTGGGTTGTTTTATGGGCGTAATCTGGGAATATTTGTAATGCAAGACAATGCGATAAAATCGGTATCTGCAAGGGCAGAAAAAACTCACACCCGCGAGTTGGGGATTAATCTCGATCGTTGGTATGCAGTCGCCCGCAGCACGGAGGTAAAAACTGAGCCCGTCGCTGCAAAAATCTGGCATCGGGCGATCGTGCTTTTCCGCGACAGTGCAGGCAAAATCAACGCTTTAGAAGATAGATGTCCGCACCGGCAAGTTAAACTCAGCCACGGCCAAATTAAAGGCGATTTAATCGAATGTGCTTACCACGGATGGCGGTTAAATGCAAGGGGAGAATGCGCCGAAGTCGATTATTTAGCAGAAAATCAAAAGCTACCTAACTGCAAAATTCGCTCCTATCCAGTCAAGGAGCAAAACGGCTTTATCTGGCTGTTTCCCGGCGACGAAACCAAAGCCGAAAAAATACAGTTATTTGATTTGCCCGAGTGGGAACATCTCAATTATATTGCCACTGTTTCAGTCATCGACTGTCAGGCGCACTATTCATTCTTAGTTGAAAACTTGATGGATATGTACCACGGACATTTGCACAATGATTGGCAAGCTTGGGCAAATCCGGTATTAGATAGTTTAGAAGAAGACGAGCATCGAGTAACTGCTCGCTATCAAGCACAAAGTTATTACAAAATAGATAAAATCTGGTCAATTTCTCAGTTATTTTTTAAATCTCTGCGCCGACTGCACCCGGAACCGCTGGAGGTGAGTTACGTTTACCCGCACTGGGTTTCAACCTTGGGAAGCGACTTTAAGATTTACTGCTTAGTTTGTCCGGTAAGCGAGACAGAAACTCGCGCTTATTTAATTCATTTTACCTCATTAAATGCGTTTGAGCGGCTGCACAAATTGCCTGTTTGGTTTCGCAAATTTATCAAAGATAGCTGTTTCGGTGCGGCTCAAAAGTTATTAGATGGTTTGGTGCGGCAGGATGTGTTGATGATTGAGGAAGAGCAGCAGGGTTTTTTGCAGAATTCGGAAATAAAAAGTTATGAATTAAATCGGGCTTTGGCGAGCGTGCAAAAGTTGATCAGAAGTCAGGCGGAAAATCGGTAATTCAGGTGCAGATTCAAACCTACACAGGCTAATATGTATATTTAACCAAAATCATGGAAGTACAACCGAGGGAAATTCGGCGTTATATTATAAGTGATGGCAGAGTTCCTTTTGCCGAGTGGATAGATTCCCTGCGCGATCGCAATACGAGAGCTAAAATTAACGATAGGCTGAGACGAGTAAGTCTTGGTAATCTGGGAGATTATCGCTCGGTAGGAGAAGGGGTTTTTGAACTTAGGATTGACTGGGGGCCTGGCTACCGCGTCTACTTCGGACAAATCGGATTAACAATTGTGCTTCTCCTCTGCGGGGGCGATAAAAGCACTCAAGATAGAGACATCCTCAAGGCTAAGGAGTATTGGGCAGAATATGAAGAACGTGATAACACAAACCAGTGATAGCTGGCTGAATGCACTAATTGACTCTCTAAAAAACCCCGCAGAAGCTGCGGCTTACCTGAGTGTGGCTTTAGAAGCAGAATCACCGGATTCTCAACTGCTGCGGGCGGAAATTCAAGACGTAATTGATGCAGGTTTGCTGGCGAACAATCTTTCAAATCAAGCTAAACTACATCACGAGAAACTAGATAAAATCCTTTCCGAAAGTGGCGCTTCTGAAATTTACACTTTGATCGCGTTACTAGATGCGCTAGGATTTAGACTAAGAGTTACTTTAAAAAAAGATGAATTGGCGATCGGGGAATGATATCAAATCCTCTCTTTATCGGAATGATATAAACGGAGGATACGGCAGTGCCGTTTCCCTACAATTAATGAGGTAGGGACACGGGACTGCCGTGTCCTCGGTATCATTCCGATGCAACCGGAAACGATATGAAACCGATCGCAATTCATGACGCGTTAACCCGCGTGCATCTGCGGTTAACAAAAATTTCGACTTACTTTTTAGGCCGCTGCTGCTGGTAAACGCTAACAACTTTATCCGCAAAAGTAGCAGTTGCGCCACTTTTGCAAGCTGCGGATTCTCCTGTCATCCACCAACAAGCGGCGCGGCGGATTGCGGCTGTTTCATTGTTACCGCTAGCTTTGTATTCATCGCGCAGCAAATCGCCTACGATACAGGTAACAATTGATTTGGCTTTTGTGGCGTCGGCTTCAAATTGTTGCGGTGTTAAATCTTGTTTGGTGCAGAATTTTGCCCAGCGGGAAATATTGCCCGGTAAAACTTGCCACTGACTGTACATTCCGTCATTTGCGGTTTGCGGCGGTGCGGCTTGTCGCAGCGCTTCTACGAGGGCGGAAATTTGTGCGTCGGTGACGGCTTGTGCTGCGGCTGGAAGTGCTTGCAATCCGAGGCTAATTATCAGGCTACCGAATAGTAGATTGGTTTTTGCGATCGATCTTAAGTTCATTCACAATGCCCTGTTTTAATCAAAGTTTCCTGCCACAGAGTTTAGCTTAAAGTCAGTCGAATGCCTCTATCTTAAGTATGATTTGCCCGCTTAATACACGGGCGATCGCACTTACGATCGAAATTGTCGATCGACTGCAATAAAATCATGGAAGTACAACCATTCACCCCTCGATCGCAAAATCAAACAACCGGTGAGCCATTTCTAGCTTGCTGCAAGGTGCTATTTCTACTTGCTTCCCTTCTGAATTAATCAATATTGCTTGATTGGTATCGCTGCCGAAACCTGCACCTATTTTGTCGATCGGGTTTGCCGCAATTACATCCAGTTTCTTCGATCGCAATTTCTCCAACGCCGGCTTGACAATATCGCCAGTTTGTGCTGCAAACCCGATGATTGTTTGATATGGCTGTTTCAATTTTCCCAACTCTGCCAAAATATCCGCTACCGGTGTCAAAGGTAAACAATTCGGGAGCGATCGCTTCGGCAATTTCTGACTATGATAATCAGTCGGCTTCACATCTGCTACCGCCGCAGCCATCACCGTCAAATCCGCATCGTGAAAGCATTCCAGCATCGCCTGTCGCATTTCTTCTGCACTCGTCAGGGCGATCGACCTAACACCAGGCAACGACACTTCACCGATGATACTGTGTACCAGCGTCACTGTCGCGCCTCGGTGCAGTGCTGCTTGCGCCAAAGCTATCCCCATTTTGCCCGTGGAAGGATTGCCGATAAACCTGACCGGATCGAGGTGTTCCCGCGTTCCTCCCGCACTGATTAACACCCGCTTACCCGCTAAATCCCGATCGCCCTTGGTATGCAAAAGCGATTCGATGTGCGCCAAAATCTCACCCGGTTCTGCCATCCGGCCGACACCCGCGCGATCGCACGCCAGCATTCCCGCCCCCGGATTCGCAGCGTGATAGCGCCGATAAGTCAACACTTCCCGCCAATTTCGCTGTACCGCAGGCTGTTCCCACATATCCGTATTCATCGCCGGTGCCAGCAAAATTGGGCAACTAGAAGCTAAGACAGTATTAGTCAGCAAATTATCAGCAAAACCCCCCGCCAACTTAGCCAAAGTATTAGCAGTCAGAGGAGCGATCGCAAAAACTTCCGCCCATTCTCCCAGTTGAATGTGCAAAGGGCGGCCGTGATTTGATTGCCAAAAATCTTTGTCCGTAAAAGCAGGATGGCGGCAAAGAGTAGCAAAAGTCAAAGGCGTTACAAACTCTCCGGCCGCATCAGTTATAATAGCCTTAACTTCAGATCCCGCTTTCGATAAAGTTGAAACAACCTCGCAAACTTTGTAAGCTGCAATCCCGCCACTAACGCCGATTAAAATTCGTCTGCCTTTCATGATTTTTGGTAATACAGCAACCTTTGAGGTTATGAGAATTTAATGAATTCCTGAAACTATTGCCAATAATTGCCCGATCGCATCTCTTAATTCCTTCTTCCTTCTTCCTTCTTCCTTCTTCCTTCAGCCATAAAAAAAATCAAGAAAGAAGTTGAGATGAAAATAGATAAAATCCATAACTCATCTGTTCAATCCGCAACAAAATATGCTGCTAACTTCTTCCTCAATTCAGTCGAATTTTTAGAGCTAGATTTTTAAGCCTATGCTTCGTCGTAGGCTTCCATATCCAGAAGGTGGAGATAAGGTTCAACCATCTCCGGCCGCTGAAAGGCAAGCGATCGCAACAAATGCCAATCATTTAATCCCTCAAAAGGATCTGTATAATCGTCAACTTCCAAACGGACAGCCAATTCTGCCACATCCTGAGAAGTAAGTACAGCAATATCGCGCGATGCTTTGGTTAAAGTTTTCATTTTTTTACCCCTGCCCTAGACTTCCGCCATACTATATACTAAAGCTTTAATCACATTTCGACACAGTTTCTACAACAAAACTTCGCATTACATCTACAACTTCGGGCAGAATCTCGTGTCCCATGTTAAATTCTCGATACTGCACCGCAGAGCCCCAAGCCGTCAAACTGTCGCGCGATCGTACAGCAGCAGTAACAGGCACGATCGTATCTTGAGTACCGTGGACGATTAAAACAGGTGGCAAAGCACTCCCAGCAACGGGCGAAATCGGGTGCAAATAACCGCTCAGACAAATTAAACCCGCTAGAGGCAAAGTCAATCCCACATCCAGAGTCATCGCTCCGCCTTGAGAAAAGCCACCTAAAATCGTGCGAGACAAAGGTACGCCCGTGCTGCTTTCCAAAGACAGCAACAAATCCCTCAGCAATTGCCGGCTTTCTACCAATCCCTGAGCATCTTTGCTTTGAAGGTCATACCACGCTTTGCCGCCGGTTACGTGGGGATGGGGAAACGGGGCATCGGCAAACACAAACTGATAATCCGGCAAATTGAAAGCCGGTGCTAATGAAGTCAAATCCCGCGCATTAGCACCCCATCCGTGCAAAGCGACAATCAAAGCGACAGGTTTGCGATCGGTTGTTGGCGGAATGCTAATAGATTTTAAAGACATTGTAATTAGTAATTGGTAATCGAGCCTTGGGGAAATTATAAATGCTTCTTGCGGGTAATATCGAATCGATTAGCATCGGAATTAATATTATCCGAAATCATCACAAGGCAGAAATCAGGACACTCCGAGAGCCCATAGGTGTCAACTTAAGGTCAAATCCAGTCAGAGATTGCTGTTTGACTATTAAATCCAGATCCCCCCTAGCCCCCCTTAAGAAGGGGGGGACAGGAAGCCTCTTTAAGTCCCCCTTCTTCAGGGGGATTTAGGGGGATCTAGACTCGGATATAAACGAGATTTCTCAAGAGTTTTAGGCTTAAGTTGACACTAATGGGCTTTTGGAGTGTCCATAAAATTAATCGCCGCGCCAGAAACGGCACTGCCGTGTCCTCCGTCGATCTGTCCGAATCGCCCTCCTAAAGAAAGGCTTTTGAACAAATTAGAATCCTCCCTTATCCTCTAACTGAAATTGACACCTACCGCAGATCAAACATTAGAAACAGATTGCTCGGACTGTTGTCGCACCGGTACTTCAATCGAGAATTCAGTTCCCTCTCCCAGAGCCGATACGCACCGGAGCGAACCTTGATGTTTTTCCACTATTTGATAGCCGATCGACAATCCCAATCCGGTACCTTTCCCTACAGGCTTGGTAGTAAAAAATGGTTCAAACAAACGTTTTTTTACATTCTCGGTCATACCCGATCCGTTGTCAGCGATTCGCACGCGTACGCTATTGCAATTTAAAAGTTCAGTGGAAATCCGAATAGTAGGTAGAAATATTGAACTAGAGGAATGGTTGACCGCAGCTTTTTTTGGCTTTTTCTCATCAGATAAAACATCAATGGCATTGCTCAACACATTCATAAATACCTGATTTAACTGTCCTGCCCAGCATTCGATTAAGGGCAACTTCCCGTATTCTTTAATGACTTGAATGCCTGTAAAATTACCGTTGGATTTCAGCCGACTATCCAAAATCATCAAGGTGCTGTCAATGCCTTGGTGAATGTCAACCGACTTCATTTCAGCTTCATCCAATCGCGAAAAGTTCCGCAGAGAAAGCACTATCTGGCAGATGCGTTCAGATCCCACATTCATAGATTTTAGGATTTTAGGCAAGTCTTCATTAATAAACTCTACATCAATCTCTTTTAGTTTCTTTTGCACTTCTGGCGTTGGGTTCGGATATTGCTGCTGGTATATTTCGACAAGTTCCAGCAAGTTTTTAGTATATTCGCCTGCATGGATCAGGTTGCCAGAGATGAAGTTGACAGGATTGTTAATTTCGTGGGCAACTCCAGCCACTAACTGCCCCAAGCTGGACATTTTTTCAGTTTGGATTAGTTTAATTTGAGCTTGCTGTAAATTTTTCAGTGCCGTTTCTAGTTCGGCGGTGCGCTCTTTTAGTTGAATTGTGCGATCGTACACTTGCTTCTCTATTTTTGCGGTACGTTCTAGAGACATCAATAGGTAAATCGTCAAGCTGCCAGTCATCAGCAGTCCGATCGCACAAATTGCCAGCGAACCCTGATGCGTCCTCAGACCGTTGTATCCACTCCCAGGCAAAACTAGCAGCATCCACTGGCGGTCTGCTACGTTAAATAGGCGAGTGCAAGCACTAGGATTTTGACAAAAAAGTCGGAGATTAGTTAACTCCGGCTTTTCCAGTTTTGGGTCATCTATCAACTGCTTGGCTTGTGAGTCGTAGCGCACCAGAAAGCGTTCTTTCCCTGTAGCGGAGTTGTCGTAGAGGTAAAAATTAATGTTGTCTAAATTTAGGGATTCTAAAGAATAATTGACCATATTGGTAATCTGAAACACACCCGCAATAACTCCGCTGATTTTTTGTCTGTTGTTGACTGAGTTATCTAGAGAAGTTGTGCCGCTGGGTACTGGCAGAAATACTTGCAATCCGGGTCGATCGTTGACGACTAATTTAATCTTCCCAGTAGCAGCTATTTTGTCGGTATTCACCGACTTTTCTAAAGCTACTCTGCGTTCGGGATTGGAAGCAATATCAAATCCGAGCGCTCTGGTATCTACTTCTACGGCTTCTCTATAGGTAATTGAAAAATATTCCGATCGCGCTTTTGCCTCGATCGGCTTTTTGTCAGCATCTCGCTCGTAAATTTGAAAGGCCGGAAAACCTTCAGCTCGAATTGCCGATTCGTAAGCGGATTTTTGAGCGGCCGGCACGCGCTGAATCCAGTTAACAGAATAGATAGCAGAATTTCTCGAAAGTGTAGGTTGAGTGAATTGCTTAAAATCTTGTCTGCTAACTTCAGTAGATGCGCTGTAGAATGCTTGAATTGAGTATAAAAATTCTAAATTTTTGTTGATGCTTTGCTGCAAGGAGGCATTCAGGCGATCGGCTTGCTGATGAAATTCAGCTTGCATTCGTTGGTTTTCCCAATTCCACACAACAGCCGCGGCTGCCAATGACAAGCTTGTACTGATGCAAAGAGTCAGCGCTGCTGGAATGTAGCGACGGTGCGATAGTAAACTTTCCGTCAGCGAATTAAACCAATTGCTCGGAACATTCATCTTCCCACAGCTTCTCCCGCCGGAGTGCGATTCGTTTCAATACTTGTGAAATTCCTTGATAACACGATCGACACCGCAGAAACCAGATTGTCTCAAAAATTACGATCGCACCAAGAGCACTCACCCCTTATCAAGCCGGTGGCCGTGAAAATATTAGTTTGTTGGCATTTAGGTGCGCCCTGTGCCAACTCTAGGGTTTGCAATGCACACCTTACCTCAGTAGGAATGCGCACCTAACTGTCAACATTACCGTCCCTTGCTTACAAAACAGTGCCTATTTCCTTCAAATAAACCCGCGTAAAGGGTTCGCCATCGCCCAGAATATACTGTTCGATCAACCCTTGGCGGCGAATAGAAATACTATTTCCTTCTCTCACCACAACAGTATCGTCATCAGTGCTTTCTCTGACCAAAATCATCTCAGTTTCCCCCGGATTGTCCAGCACCACCATATTGCTACCCCGATAAAACATCCCCTCAGCTTCCAAAACATCTTCGGGATATTCAGCAATTAACAAATCGAGCTTGGGATTCCGCAGCAAACCTTGCACGTTAAGATTGTAATTCTTATTCAAAACTTTTTCAGAACGGTTGACAAAAAGTCCAGCACGACAAACAGCACCGATCGTCCAATCGGGATGCTGTAAAAGAATATGGTCAATTGTTTCTTGCAGTTCGTGTACCGAAATTCTGTTAAAAGTAATAATCGGAATTCTGGCTGCTTTTCCCGAGTCAAAGAAAGTTTCGATAATATGCGAAGGCACATCAACTCCTTCTCCGACAGCCGGGTTGAGGTGCATAAAAATTCCCGGCGCGGCATTGATTTCGAGAATCCCAAAATTGCCTGTTTTCCAAGATTTGGCGAGAGTTTCTGTTATGACATCAACTCCCAAACAAGTTAACCGAAAATGCAGGGCAATATCTTGAGCCAAAACAATGTTATCCGGGTGAATAGTGCGGGTAGCGTCGATGCTGACACCGCCTGCGGAAAGATTGGCAACTTTTCGCAGAGAAACAGTACGATCGCCCTCTAGCACACTATCCAACGACAGCCCTTGTTCTTCCAGATACATTTCCATCGCTTCGTCGGACTGAATTTTGCTCATCGCCGAAGTTGGCGTATCCAAACGTTCGGGTTTGCGGTTTTCGCGGCGGATTAATTCGCGAATTGTTGAGTCGCCATCACCTGTTACCCAAGCGGGCCGACGTTCAGTTGCAGAAACAAATTTGCCGTCAACGCACAGCAGCCGAAAATCCGATCCTTTGATGCTGTTTTCCACAATTACTCGCACCGGTGCTGTTTCGGGAATTGCCTTCACCGCTCTTTTAAAAGCCGCCTGCAATTCCTCAGCATCTCGGATATCTGCTGTGACACCAATTCCTTTATGACCGACTACTGGTTTAACAGCAACTGGGTAGCCAATTTCTCTCGCAACTGTCAGAGCTCCGTTTTCTGTGGAGACGATATCGCCTTTGGGAACTGGAAAGCCTAATGTAGCGAGAAAAGCTTTGCAGTCGTCTTTGCGCGTGGTAAAATCTGAGTCTAAATGGCTGTCGGAATCGAAGGTTGTTGCAGAGCCGCGTACCAGTTTTTTGCCGTAACCGTATTGCATCAATCCTTCATCCCACAAATAAAATGTGGGAATGCCTTTTTGGGATGCCGATCGCATTAATGAATAAACTGTCGGGCCGCCATAAACAGATTGGCGGAACATATTTTGCAGCGCGCCAATTTGTGCTTCTAAGGGGAAATCTTGATTTTGATCGATCGCTTCAAACCAATCCCAAACAGCGTAAACTACGGCTCTGGCGCTGCGGGCGTGAAGTGCTTCTATGCTGATTCTGTGAAACTCAGAAAACGGCTTGACATTCCAGTGCTGGAAGTGCAAACCCATGTCGAGTTTTGCTACTTCTGAGCAGGTACGGCCGAACAGTTGGGCGTGGTTCGAGAAAGTTTCGTGCAGCAGTTGTGGATAGCGATCGCCAATAATTGCATGGTAATGTGCGATCGGCTCTTGTTCACTCGCGCCCGTCACCGCAAAATCGAAAACTAAAGCCGCTGTTTCCAAATAAGGGTTGGGCCCGATATAGTGTTTGAAGTTGAAAACATCAAAAACATCGGTTTTTCGAGCATTGACGCGGGCTGTCTCGGTGCTTTTTTCTTGCAGCATTTTCTACCTCCTTTTAGCTAACTTTTTATCGTAACTTTCTTGTCGGTACATTGGATACTACCTGCGGGCATAGATATTTCGGCGTTGCTGATTTGGAGTATGATTTGCCTCCGAAATTTAGTAGGCAATTCATGAATTGCCCCTACTGGCAATTCATGAATTGCCCCTACTCGCTCATTTCAGGGATTGCTATGACGAGTGCATCATACCTAAATTCAGCAACGCCGATATTTCAGATCAATTCCGGTTCCACCGTCAGTTCATCAGTTGACAGTTGACCTGTGACAGTTGACAGCTACCCATAGCCGTCGATAGAAGAGGATTGGAGCAATGAATCATTTTGTTTGATTTCCCCCTAAACGGGGAGGCTTCAGACCCAATCTTCAGGCGTGAGTGTTGAGTGTTGACTGTTTGAATAACACCGATGCAACCGGAAACGATATCACTGCTCAGTTGAGACCAATAGTCCAGCAAATTCTGCCTTTATCATACCGGGACAGTGGAAAAATCTTCCTTCTTCGCTTAATATCTGACTGATGACTGATGACTAATGACCAATGACCAATGACTATTACCTATTTTCTTCCTGCTTCCGAAAAAAAGCTATAACTTTAGAGAGGTACAGCACCTACTTAAATTGTTTATGACTGTGAAAAAGGATTTAAGAGGCAGCCAATTATGAAAATCGCACAAACTGCTCTCAGGGATCAAGTTCACCACTTAGCTGAGGAAGCCTTTCACCTGAAGCTGATTTCTGGGTACGGCGACGGTCAAAACAGCAACGAATATCAGATTGTCTGGAATGGCAAACCCAGACACTTGCCTTTAGAACGAGCGCGTACAGTATTGAGCAATTTGATCGATCGCACTAACGGGCGATCGGGCTAACTGAGGACTTACGCTCCTAAACCCGGTTTCTTGGAAAAATAAAAGGAGGATGGCGAAGTATCTACCAAGAAACCGAGTTGATGACCCCGCCCACCTGAGTCCTGATAAATTTAATTCATTTTTTGACCCACCTCTATTCTGTTAGGGGGGGTTAAGTTTTGTTTAGCAAAAACACCATTTTGTAGGGGTAGTGCCCCCGTGCCTACCCCCTCTACTTGAGTTGTGTGCATCCATAGCTCACAGTCAAATAATTTTTTGTATCAATCTCTACCTTTTGGCAGTTTTCGCGAAAAAAAAGGTTATGTTTTAGTAAAATATAATCAATTCAGAGTGCAGATCCTATGGCTGGCAGCAAAAATCAGGGCAAGTTGCTAATTATTGGCGGCGCCGAAGACAAAGACGGGGACTGCAAAATTCTGCGGGAATTCTTGCGGTGCGCCGGAGGCACTAAAGCCCGCATTGTAGTGATGACGGCTGCGACAAGCCTACCAGGAGAAGTCGGAGATAATTACATCCGAGTGTTTGAGCGATTCGGTGCTGAAGATGTGCAAGTTATTGACACCCAGAAACCCGAAGATGCCAACAATCCAGATTATTTAGAGGCGATCGAACAAGCGACTGGCATATTCTTTACTGGCGGAGAGCAAGCGCGGATTATTACTTGCTTGAAAGACACCAAACTCGACGCAGCTATGCACAAACGCTACTCGGAAGGGGCGATCGTTGGTGGTACCAGTGCCGGCGCGGCGATGATGCCAGACATGATGATTATTGAAGGAGACTCGGAGACAAACCCCCGCGTTAATTCAGTAGCAATGGGCCCGGGAATGGGTTTCCTGCCGGGAGTTGTCATCGACCAGCATTTCGCCCAGCGAGGCCGCCTGGGACGCTTAGTTTCGGCACTCTTGCTGCAACCGGCGGTGTTGGGATTTGGTATTGACGAAAATACAGCTATTTTAGTCAGCGGTGACGAGTTTGAAGTCATTGGCGAAAGCGCTGTAACTGTGATCGACGAGTCGGAAAAACTGCACGACAATATGGAGGGACTGTTGAAGGATGAGGCTTTGGCGATTTGCGGGGCCAAGTTGCACATCCTCCCCCACGGATACCGGTTTAATTTGAAAACTCGCCAGCCGGTGTTGGATAAGGTAGCAACTACAAAAGAGAGAGAAAGGGCGATCGCCTAATATCAATTCCGGCTGCGCCGGAATGACAAGCGAGGACACGGCAGTGCCGTTTCCCTACCGTGATTTTTTGTAGGGACACGGCACTGCCGTGTCCTGATTTCGGGTGATATTAATTCCGATGCAACCGGAATTGATATAACTTACCGCTTCAACAAAGTATAGGGTAAAAAAACTCGTTTGTTTCTGCGTCCAAAACAAAAAAGAAGAGGATTTCACCTCTTCTTTTTTTGCTGAGGTTTCTAGTTTCTCAAGCACTTTTCTGCTGGTCAAAATACGACTGCTGCCCTTCTTCAGTCGATATTAAATTCCACCCTTGAGTTTTCAGCTTCTGAAATGTTGCCCATCCCTTAGAACCACCTGGTTCCCGGTAGTCGGATGTAGCGAAGTGTGGAAAAGCTGTATAAGGCCGCCACGCTTGACGGGCTTCGGTACGTAAGTGCAATATCTTTTCTCCATTGCCTCCCAATCTAGGCAACCAACACATTTGTTTTAGCATTTTTAACACTCCATAATTTTACAGTAACGGTAATTCGCCAACATCCCAAATTAAACTTTTAGAACCTGAAAGCAACTGCTCGGAATATCTAACAGGTAACAGGGACGGATGAGATTTTCACCGATTACCAATTACTGAGGTAGCAGCAGTCGTTTAAGCAGATTTTGGCTCTGTAAAGTTTGCCAGTCACAGACTATAAAACAAGTGCGACCAAGGCATAAGCAAAAATAATATTTGCTATTCTCGGCTCAAACTTGGCAACCAAGTCGATCGCGCGAAAATCCAGTTGAATAAAGCATTCATTTTTCTGGTTTCCGTTGCTTGATAATTACAAACCGATTCTCGATCTTTCCGCCTAAAAAGACATCTTTCTACGGTATTAGCTCTGTCAGCTAAAAAATGTTCCTTTAGTTACAAATCTTAAATATTTATCACGATTTATTTACTTATCAAAAGTTAAATTACTTTTCATAAATAGCGCTTAATAATTTTTAGTTACTTTAACTACATTTTTGATTTAAATCTGGACTCCGGGTGCTAGTGTACGGCAGAAGAGCACCTTATATTCCAATACGGTTCAGTTAAGCCCGATCCCCCCTAGCCCCCCTTCTTAAGCTATGCTTTATAAACATCTTTCTTAACAAAAAAGTTGACAAAAATCAACATCTGTGCTGTTAAGCAATCGGGCGCTCGCCCAGTAATGAGGTTAAAATGATCAATCAATGGGTAAGACAAGAATTAGAAAAAACTCAA